>JAGVKG010000058.1 GCA_020050685.1 Candidatus Obscuribacterales bacterium
CTAGCAGGCTGTTGAAAATCACTCCCAGTGGTGGCAGATTTCTCCTTCGTCTACAGGAAGAGAGGCTTGGCTTCTGGTTTTAGAGTGGTCCAGCTTGGAAAGCGCTTGCTTCTGTTAAGCCACTTCACCAAGCCATTGCCAGATTTCGGATTCTAATCAGGTTGTAGGCGGCCATATTCATTGTCGTTATTGAATGCACGAGTTCCAATCCTCGGTGTTTTACTTTGCGCAGGCAGCCGACTGTTTTACCCCATCCAAAAATCTGCTCAACCAGTTTTCTCTTCCTCTGGCTGACATGGTAGCCCACATGCCGCAATGTTCTTTGGTCAATCGAGCTGGTTCTGTTTACATGATCATTTTTGGCAATATGCGGTGTGACTCCCATTGCTCGTAAGCTTCGAAGTAACTCGTTTGAATCGTAGCCTTTGTCACCGCCAAGCGTAACCCGACGCTTGCCTTTGATCGCCGTGGCCATACTTGCCGCAGCCTTCTCTTCCGCCTTGCCTTCGGCATGTGTCACTCGAATATCCACTACAAGCCCGTTGCGGTTTTCCATCAACGCATGCCCCAAGTAAGACATCTGGGCTCCAGTGCGTTTGGATTTACGATAGAGTCGAGCGTCCGGATCAGTCTTTGATTCGTGGGTGTCATTTTTTCTCTTCTGACCTTTGTAATCAATGTCCGGATTTCTGCCACCGCCGGTACTGTTCGGAGGATCATCACCGCTATTGCCGTTGTCCTTCAGCTGAAAGCTCTTGTGACTTGCCCATGCTTCAATTATTGTGCCGTCAACGGTGAAATGCTCCTGTGAAACCAGTCCTTGTTCCTTCGCTAATTTCAAAACCTCTTCAAAGAAGCGCTGAGCAATCTCCCCTTCCAACAGCCGGTCCCGGTTCTTTGTAAAAGTAGAGTGATTCCATATATCATCATCTAAGTTCAGCCCAACAAACCACTTGAACATCATATTGTATTCAAGTTGCTCTACCAGCTGTCGCTCGCTTCTAACCGAGAAAAATATTTGTAGCAGCAAGGCTCTCAATAACTGCTCCGGCGGAATCGATGGACGCCCTGTTTTTGAGTACAGCCGGTCAAAATCCCTTGAAAGACTTTCAAGAGCTTGGTCAACTAATTTCTTGAGCGGCCGTATCGGGTGGTCCTGAGGAATTCGATCTTCGATCGACTTGAAGCTAAAAAATACCTGCTGCTTCATATCCTTGCTTCTCACAACACGCCCTCCAGCCGCTAACCACGCTATTATCGCGCAAATTAACAGCTGGAACTTGTGTTGCTAAGTTTTTCAACAGCCTGCTAGTGTGGTTTTGCTAGCTCTCCAGGGTCCGGAAATCGCAAAAGAGCCAGCAAAGGCAACATCATTTGGTCCAATTTCTTTCAATCCAGGATCGCCTAGACCTTTTTGTTCGTAAAACTCATTTATTGGTTTGATAGTACCTTTTGCGACAACGCCATCGATGAATCCCAAGGGAGGAGATTCTTCTCGTGCGCTCTTTAATTGCTGGAGCAAACGCTGTTGCTCAGGATTTGTTGCTTTCCATTTATCAGGATTAGCTGCCTCTGGTAGATATTTTTCGGCTGCCTTAAAGGCCGCTCCAACCGTATACGCTGACGGGAACCCTTCTGATTGACCCTTTGTCGAAGCAGAAGTATCTTTTGGCTTCAATTTTTCAAAGGCTTCACCAAAGTGAGGCGTATTCTGTCCTAGGGCGCTCATCTCCACATGTTCTAATTTGCTCATTACACTTTTCTCCTAATATTGTTATTTGAACATTTGAATCTTCCCGACACGCTAAATGGCGACCAAAGCAAGTCAGAGGAATCATGTTTGATTTTTTTTCGTAAGGCTCAAGAAATTATCTATATGGGCGCAGCTAATTAGCCCTCCAATTTGAATGTTAATGGGAAATAGCAATGCTTAAACGACATGGTTACTTAGCGGCAACCAATCCTCGCTCCGGTTGCGAATGCTTACTGTCTAAGCAAGTAAAAACCAAATCTGCACACACTTATTTTTTATAGATATCGGTGCAAACTATTTCAACACCACCAGTGTTTTGATTCTTTTGAAGCTGCACCTGTTCTTTTGCCTCAGAGCTTAGGTGCTTTGGAATCCAAAGACGATCTCGATCGTCATGATTTGGTCCATTAATCTCCTTAAGATCCTCATGTAAGTTCTTGGAATCGCTGGCAACGTCTTCATTAATTCTCTTTGCCATCTTCTCTCCGGCTATTTCATCTTCTGCTTTAAGAGTCATATTCTAATTCCTCCAATTCAAATGCAATACAACTGAGACATAGTAATGTTTATCCAGCCAGGTCAGCGATTGATGATCAATCATCGATCCGGCAAACGATCGGATGATGAGTATTGCATCAGATTTTCAGCTTGTAAATTCGCAAGAACGACTACACACAAACGTGTATAAACCAGCGGCAACGCTCTTGTTTGCTGCCTTCTTGCCCTTATTTGGAATTACAAAAGTCCGCGTGCTTTAATTTCTAAATAACGATTGACTAATTGTGTGGATAATTCTGAAGCTGGGCAATCAAGGACCAAACAGCCTTTGCGCGTCAGGTTGGCATGCACTCTTTCGCGTGCCCAAATTAATTCTGTTGCCACGGCTTTACGATAAACATCGTCAATATTTCCAGATTTGGCTTTAGCAATTTCACCTATTTGTCTATCGGCCAAAGCGACACAGAAAGGCAAATGCTGAGGCGTAAGATTCATCAAACCGGCCAAAAGTGAATTTGATCCTTCGGCATCAGCTAGGTCAGTTAAGACAACAATTAAGGCACGTCCTTTTTGTTGCGCAGAAAAATGTGCCAGCAAGCGACCGTAATCTGGTTCACACGATCGTGTTTCAACTGTTGCTACTGATTCCAAAATGTTTTTGAAATGCGCGCGTCCACGACGTGGTGGCAAATAAAGTAATGGTTTGTCAGCAAACACGGCAAGACCGACTTGATCGTTGCGAGCAAGGCCTGTCATCGCCAAGCAAAGTGCTGCGTTCAAAGCATGTTCAAATCGAGGTAGTCCATCTAAGTCACAAGCCATGCTTCTGCCAGCATCAACCAAACATAGCAAAGTCTGCTCTTGTTCAACTTCGAAATTACGCACGATTGGTCGTCCACGCCGAGCCGTTGCTTTCCAATCTATTAATCGACAGTCATCGCCAACGGCATATTCACGCAAGGAAGCGAAATCGGTTCCTTGACCGCGGCGGCGTCCGGAAAATTCCGATATTTCATTGGCACATTTGAGCTTGATTGAAAGTTCATGTAGGGCTTGCAAGTCACTAAAGACGCGCACTTCCTTGGCAATTCCCAAAGACAGTTGCCGCCAAAAAAAACCCAGCGCACTCAAATAGGCAATATTGACTTTGCCAAACTTGTATTCACCGCGCACATTAGGTCTGAGCATATAGTGCAAATCAACTTGCGAGCCGGCCGGGCAAGCAAAGCTAAAGCGCTGAACACTGGCCTCCATTGTTCTTGGATAATCATCTCTCAGCCGGCAGTGTAAATCCTGCAAACCAGAATTAAATACTGTCAGCGAGACTTTATTAGACCGGCCAATTGAAAGACGATCAGAAACTTCTCTTGCACAAGCAAGCTTGTCCTTGCTTTGGGTCATAAACCAATCCAGACAAACAAGTGCCAAGAGAACAAAATCAATTGCCAAGCCGAGATTAATGAACAAGGCTTGTTGACCAGAAAAAATGCAGGCAAGCAGAAATGGCACCACTGCTAGTATCACTGCCGCATAAGTAAGCTTGCTTGCTGTCATTTTGTTACCGAGGTACGGGGACTTGATTGAGCAAGTTGATAATCACTTGCGACACGCCAATTCCCTCTAATTCGGATTCTGCTTTCAACAAAAGGCGGTGTCGCAGCACAGGCTCAGCCATGGCTTTGATATCATCCGGACTCAAATAATCGCGCCCATTCAAATAAGCATGTGCCTTAGCACAAGCCAACCAATGGATAGCAGCACGCGGGCTGGCACCGAGCTGCAGATCAGAAAGCTTGCGAGAGCGTCCGACAAGCTCAGCCACATAAGTTAAAAGACTTTCCTCAACAAAAATGCCAGCCAGTTGTTTGCGGCATTCAAGAATATCGCCGGCACTTAAGCATGTACCTTCATTTTTTTTCTGCAACTGGGAGTGTCCCGGCTTGCCGTACAAACCATCTTGCCAATTTGACAGCATACTTACTTCGGCGGCAGTGGACGGATAGTCAACCAAAACCTTGAGCATGAAGCGATCAAGTTGCGCTTCCGGCAGCGGATATGTACCCTCAAACTCAATTGGGTTTTGAGTTGCTACTACCATGAACAAATCTGGCAAGTATTCGATATGTCCATCCAAAGTTACCTGACCTTCTTCCATGGCCTCAAGCAAAGCCGATTGTGTCTTCGGTGGCGTACGGTTTATTTCGTCGGCCAAAAGCAAACTGGTAAAGAGCGGTCCTTTTTTGAGATGAAAAGTTTTCGTATTCAAATCATAAATACTGGTACCAAGAATATCGGCAGGCAGCATATCCGGTGTCAACTGAATACGAGAAAATGGTGAAGAGATTAAACTGGCCAGACTCTTAACTAAAAGCGTTTTTGCTGTACCTGGCACACCTTCCAAGAGAACGTGTCCGCCGGCCAAGAGTGCCACCAAAAGTTGATCGATAACCTGAGACTGACCAACAACAATGGAATTAAGCCCTTGTCTAAGACTGCCGATAATCGTAGTGGAAACTTCCTGCATAATTATTTGCAACTATCCTCGCTCTTTCTTGGCCAGTTCGACTTCCTTGCTAACCGTTTCACAGCCTTTAGCAAAAGCTAAAACACCCTGGTCAAGTAGTTTCCCTTCGGACTTTTCAAAATATTCCACTTGAGCTAAAAGCTTAAGCACTTGGTTACGATCTAAACCATAATTCTCGGCACCGACCTGGGCAATTCTGGCTGAGGATTCAGATGCAGCAACGCCAACTGCCTTAGCTAACTTCAATCTAAAATTGCGACCAATCACATCTGCCACAAGTTTATTGGCTTCCGCCCGGCGATAAGTATTTTTCAGCCCTTCCAGAAATTCCAGGTTTGAGGGTTTTCTCCGGCGGCTAATAGTTTCCGGCGTGCCAAAACGTTGGAAAGAGCCAATTAAGGCAATGAATAATATGATAAACAACTGACCAACCACAAAGCCTACAGGACCTTTAAGAGCATAAGCAAAGATATTTCCGCCCGTGGAAAAACCGTGGCAGCGCTCATCAAAGAGAATTGTCTTTTCTGTATTACCAGACTGTTGAGAAATCCAGTTTGCCAGAAACTGAAAATTGCTCCAATCGTCCTTATCTGCCAAGTGCCGATTGGCAAGGAATTGCGCATCACAACCAAGAAGAATTCTGCCTTGCCCATGCCTTACCTGGCCAAAGACAATCCCATCTTTGTCCTTACAAAGGGCCCGGATATTACCATCGTCAATTAACCTGCCTGATGTTGACACCACCAAATGATCAACGTGCTGAAATAACGGCGAGCCGTAATTTGCTGCGATTATCTGATCGTAAGATCGTTTTCTCGTGGCTCGCCACTCCAGAGCCAGTTTATCCAAGACACGTCGCTCGAATCGGTACGTAAAACCATCGAGATAAATCAAGTCATTGCCCTTCGCCACCCAAGCGAGAATTTCGTCAACATCATAATTTCCGGGCACTTCGCTCGGTCCCACTATTACCAAAATGCCATTACTCACTTTAGACAAATCACGATAGGGCAATTCCCAAGAACTTCTTGCTTTGCCAATCTTCTTTACCAGATCATAAAATCCGGAACCTCCGCTTGCTTTTCGATTGCGCACGGAAGGGAACTGCCTCGCCTCAGGCATATAGTCCGACCACTGACCATTAACACTATAGAAGAAGGAAACCACAAGCAAAACAAGAAATACACCAACTCCAATGCGCAAACGCATGGAAAATCCTGTGCTTCCGTTTGGCGCTTGTAGACTGGATTTCATACTATGCTCCCAGCCTGTCTTTGGCAGTTAGCTTCGATAATTCTTCTTCAATGCGATTCAAATGATCTAGGCAAGCACTAGCTGCCTTTTCATCAGCTGGTTTGCCACCATACGTAACTCCTTCTTGCAGGAATGCTAGTTTGCTAAAAATTTCTTGTATGACAGGATAATTGCGCAAGCTGGCATAATATTCAAAATTTGTTTTCTCCAGAGAAATTGCCACCATTTTTTGTTCATCAAAATGATGCAAGGCGCTAAAGTAAAAGGCTCGCACAGCCTGCTCAAATTGCCCTGACTGTACTAGTGCAGCACCTTTCTTTTTCCAATTGCGAGCGGACACAACCGGTTGTATCTTATCTGCACCAGCTTCTTCCAAATTCTGGGCGCTCAATTGATCTTTCAAACGCAAGAAATAGGCAGCAACTAAGGCAAGCAAAAAGGCGATCACCAGCAGTGCCAAAACAGCTTGCAATTGAATGCTCGCCTTGTCCTGGAAATCAGGCACGCTGAATTGAATTCTCGATATCAATTCACGCAAAAAACCAATCGCTTCCGACAGAAGATTCTGAAAAAAGACAAGCCAATCCGGTGTCTTTCCCAACATATATGATTCGGCAATTTGCGAAAGCTCTGGCGTAATATCTCTATATTCCACTAGAGTCGCCTCCCCCAGTATCTTGACCAAGTTCCTTGGCCAATTCACTAGAGCTGTGACCGCCAATGTTTTTGTCAAAGTCTTTGCCAAACTGCTGAGCAAAGAGGCTTTCCGATGCCGATTTTGTCAGCCCGGCAGTGCCTGCCTTTGCTGATTGCAATAAATGCAATTTATGCATTATGTCCAGCCCCTCAGTTTGCCGGCAAAGCTCAAAATAAAAGAAGCCAAATGCCACAACCATGACTGTCCAAGTCAGCATGTTAATAAACGACTCCCAAACTTGTCCAACCAACATGACATAAAGCGGCATTTGATAAGTATCACTAGTAATTCCTTGACGCATCACGTCAAAAATTGAAAGCGCCACCATGGGCAAAGAAAAGGCATAGGAAGTAGCAGTCATAACCAGAAAAATCAACGAGCCAAAGCGCAGTGATTCAATTGATTGGTTAAAGCACAAGCTTATGCCACGATTGATCACCGCCGACAGTGTGCCACCCTCACAAGCAATCACAGAAAAAATGATGAATCCACTGATCGTGGCAAAACTCAACAAGCCAAAACTGATGCAAGCACCACTCAACAATATTGGTAAGACAAAAACTGGTGTGCCCACATAAGCCAATAAAGCAGTAAGCACTATCAAGCCTGTGACCAAAATGCTAACAAATAAAATGCCAAAAACCAAAAGAGCTAAAATGTGCCACTTATAGGTCATCATGTAATGCAGTGCATCGTTTTGGTCATCAGCAAATCCCAGACTTAGGCGAACAACCACAAGTTGCCTCGTAATCAAAATCCATTTAGCCAAAAGAGCAACCAGCAAGGCAAAAGCCACAACGCCAACCTTCCACCACTCAAACACAGACTTGTAGTCAATGCCGCCGGACACGACTAACTGCAAAGCCAGCGAGGCAAGGCAAGCCCAAACGGCTGGTGCAATTAAAAGTTGGATAATCTGACGAAAGTTCTGCCTAAAATAGCGGAAGGAACGACCGATAATGTCGGCACCGGTAGGATTGCCGTACAAATAGTAGGAATTGCTGGGAACAAGTGCCAAGATAAAAGTCTCAAAAGTGGTGGTAAGGTCAATTTTTATATCCCCAGTCCGCCCCTTCAAAAATCAAAGACAATTTAAAATCTTGGCCAGGCCGCACGGCATAGTCACCACCAAGACCTGCAGATTTTATCTGACGCTTTGCAATAAATCTCAATGCAAATTTCAACCAACGCAATAAAAATAAGAGATACTTGTTAATTGAGTTTTGGTTAGGAGCTAATTTTGGGAATAAGCCAAATGAAAGGAAAAAACAAATGGCCCAAGCCCTTATCGAAAAACTAACAGGCGTTAGGGATTTGAAGAAAATCCTAGAAACAACCGTCCAGGAATTAGGAGAGCAGTTTGGGGCTGAGGCCTGTCAGATAATGCTCGGCAATCCTTTGGATGCAAACGTTACTTCCATTTGCGAATATCGCGCCTCAAAAACCGACTTAGCCGATTTACCATCCCTCAAATTACCGATTGTCCTGCAAGGCAATGCGACAGGAATGGTATCACTTGCTTGGAACCAACCGATTGATAAAGAGCAAGTCAATGCAATCCGCACAATCCTTACCGAACTGGCTGAAATCATTCGCCTTGCCCAAATTAACGACATTGTTCAACGCAATACATTTAGGGAAACCTTCTTAGTTGAAATCAGCAATGTCATGGCCTATTCGCTTGGCATAGGCGATGCGCTTTTTATGGTGGTGAATATTCTGGGCAAAGTGCTGCATTCCAGCCGTTGCATTTTCGTTTGTACAGATGACACTCAAAAGGGTTGGCGCTGTTACGAATACTGGCAACAAGGTGAAGTGGCAAGCTGCCAGGACTACCGTTGGCCAACTACAGATTCGCCAATTGTGGCTCAGACTCTTCTATCCACGCAGCCTGTAATTGTTTACGAAGGTCAAGAAAACTCTTACTTAACGCCGGCGCAAGAAGAATTGCAATTAATTGATGCCCGCTCGCTTTTAGGTCTGGCTTTACGCACGGATTCGACCACTCATGGTTGTGTGATATTGCAACAATGCGATTGGCGCCGGGCTTGGACGCGTCAAGAAATTGATATGGTGCAAAACGTAGCTGATAAAGTTGCCGAAGCGTTGGCCAAATTGCCAGCCGAAAAGCTTGCCCGCGAACCAATTATGCAATTGCACCAACGAATTGTCACCGCTGGTGAAGCACCACCGGACAAAGAAAGCATTCAAGCAG
Organism: Candidatus Obscuribacterales bacterium; assembly: GCA_020050685.1. Taxonomy (GTDB): domain Bacteria; phylum Cyanobacteriota; class Vampirovibrionia; order Obscuribacterales; family Obscuribacteraceae; genus JAGVKG01. Next base: position 8,942 of record JAGVKG010000058.1, read on the forward strand.
TACGTCGCGCTCTCAAGGAAGCCTTGGGACAGAAGTCAATTCCGACTGCCCAAAAGACTTCCATGCCACCACCGGCCCAAACTCAGATGCCGGCGGCACAACAAGCTCCACCGCCAGAGCCGGCTGCCGCACAAGAACCGGCTCAGACATTTGCGCCACCACCTGTGGTGCCAGAGGCTCCCGCTCAAGCACCTACAACTAATGCACCGCAATTGGGTTTTAGTCAGGCAGAAGAATTTGCCCCACAACCAGATGCAGCACCGCCTCCTCCAACTAAAGGCAAATCACTTGGCTCGATTTTAGGTGGTGGCAAATCAACCTCAATGCCATCGCTTGATTTTGGTGTCACTATGGAAGGCGAAGCAGCACCACAAGCAAAACCAGAAGCACAGGCTGCTCCAGCTTACGATCAGTTTTGGGAAACTCCCGAGGCCCAAGCTAAGACAGAGTCCCCACAGGTCGAACCGCAAGCTCCTCCCGAACCAGAAGCAAGTGAGGCTCCCGAAGTTCAGGCAGAAATTCCGCAAGCCGAAGTACAATTCGAGCCTGAAGCACCGCCCGCCGCCGGTTGGGGTGATCTGGACAAAATTCCTACACCGGGTGCAAGTGCTCCGGCAAGTGAAAGTGCTTGGTCAGAGCTTGAGTCCATTCCAACACCAGCTGCTGGACCGGCTTCGCATGGACTGGCCGCATCAATGTTTGGCAAACCCAAAGGACCAACGGCTCAAGCGCAATCAAGCTCTCTGCTTGCCTCTTTACACAAAGACAAAAGCATGTTTGAACAACCAGCCAATCATGTTGAATTTGTCGAAGGTCCACCTCTAGAGATCGACGAGAAAACGGCTGAGGCAAAATTGAAGGCACTCATGTCTGAGTCTGATCCGACATCAGACTATATATTTGCCACACCAAATGTTGATATGAGAATTCTCGGTCGCATTGATGGTTGGGTAACAGAAATTGAGGCCAAGGACAAATACAAATCCGGACATGCAAAAGCTGTTGCTGAATATTCGCAAGCCATTGCCAAACAAATTGGCATGGCAGAAACAGAAATTGCCGAAATTCGTTTGGCAGCCCTGCTGCATGATGTTGGCAAATTAGGACTACCAAAAGAAGTTTTGCAAAAATCAGAAGAAGAACTTTCAGACGAAGAATTAGTTTGGATCATGAAACATCCACTCGATGGCTCCGAGCTTATCGAATCAATTCCTGAGCTTGCCCATCTTGCCCCAGTTGTGCTTGCCCATCACGAAGAATATAACGGCAATGGTTATCCGGCGGGTCTGGCAGGCGAAGATATTCCACTTGCCGCCCGCATTATTCACTTAGCTGATAGCTACCATCAAATGACCACCGATCTTACATATCGCAAAGCGATGAAGGCCCAAGACGCACAAGTCGAACTAACCAAAGGCGCCGGCTCCCAATGGGAAGCCCGCTTAGTCGAAGCCTTGATTCTTTGCTTAATGCAAAAAGTCGTCTAGCTTCAATCAACTTTTAAGTTGCAGCTGCGCTTGCCATTCCAAAAGACTGCGACCGGAGTATGTCAAAATATTCCGGTCGCATTTCGGAGCCGTGGTCTCTTTCAGGACGCAGTATGGACTTGACATTGAGTACTCCCGTGATAACATAATTAAATGGAGTGTTATCATGATTCGTACGCAAATCAGTTTAAATAAGAAGGAATATGCCGCCGCCAAACGGGAGGCGAAACGCTTAGGAGTTTCGTTGGCTGAGTTATTGCGTCGCTCTCTGCGCAGCGTATTACCGGCTGACGAGTCTAAACCATGGATGAGATACGCTGGCATGGTAGAGTCTGGAAACAGCAATTCAAGCCAACAAATTGACGAAATCATTTATGGACAAAAAGACTGACGCTTATCTAGATACCTCGGCTTTTATCGCCTTTGTCGATCGGTCAGATACATATCACCCGCTCTTCCGTCGCTTGTTTGCAGAACCTCCTCACCTGATTACCACGCCGTTGGTTATTGCCGAGGGACATGCCTGGTTCTTGCGCCGCTATGATCGCATAAGAGCCATGCAGTTTTTAGCTATGATTGAAGACATGAAGCCCCTTGAAGTTATACAAATTGGCAAGGTCGAGCAAGCAGGCGCGATTGAATTGGTTCGCAAATTCTCAGACCAAAATCTGACAATGGCTGATGCACTAGGCTTACATATCATGCGCCTGCGCAAACTCAAACGCTGTTGGTCAACTGACTTTCACCTCGGGTTGACCGGTGCAACCCTGGCAATTGATGAATAGTGATTTTTGCGCTCAAGAAAAAACAAGGTCGCAATTTACATTGCGACCTTGTAAGTTACTTTCTTGAGGCGACTGGTTAGGCGCCGATTAAGTCAGAAACATCCATGCCTCTCAAGCTCAAGCTGATCTTGTGATCTTTGGGCGAGAACTTCTTGATGATGGCCTTAACTTCTTGACCAACTTGGACAATTTCTTCCGGCTTGATGTTTGGTTGCTCGGACATTTCTGTAGTTGGCAACAAGGCATCAACACCTGGATAGATTTGCACGAAAGCACCGAAGCTTTGGATCTTGCGCACTTTACCGGTGACAACTTGACCATCTTGGAACTTGTCTTCGATTTCTTTCCAAGGATCTGGTTGCATTTGCTTGAGCGAAAGGCTGATATGACCTTTCTCTTGATCCACCTTGAGCACCTTGGTCGTAACATTCTGTCCAACCTTAAGAACATCAGATGGGTGCGAAACACGCTCCCAGGAGATTTCGGAAATTGGCAACAAGCCATCAATGCCACCAAGGTCGATGAAGGCGCCGAAGTCGGCAATACGCACAACTTCGCCGGAAACAACCTGACCAGACTCCAAAGTTGCGAGGATCTTCTCGCGCTGAGCAGCTTTTTCTTCTTGGACAGCCATACGTTGGCTCAAAATCAACTTATTGCGTTTGATATCGGTTTCCAGAATCTTCATTGGAATTTCCATGCCAATCAATTCTTCTGGAGTTGTGCCCTTCACGCGCAATTGGCTTGCTGGTACGAAACCACGCAATCCATAAACATCTACAACTACGCCACCTTTGACCACTGCTGAAATGCGGGCACGAATGGTTTCGTCGTTCTTCTTTTGCTCTTCCAACTGCACCCAGCCACGTGCTTGTGCAACGCGCTTGAGTGACAATGTCAATTGACCGTTCTCATTTTCTTCTCTGAGGATGTAAAACTCGTAACGGTCACCAACTTTGACTACATCACCGATAGAACCGATTGGGATATTCGATATCTCTTTAAAGGGTACAAAGCCTTCTGATTTACTGCCAACGTCAACGAGCAAGCCGTCCTTTTCTATACGAACAACATTGCCGGTGATAATGTCACCCTGTTCGAATTTGTAGTTAAAGGTCTCCCCGAGGAGACGCTCAAATTCGGACCTGGAATTTTCCTCTACTTTATTGTCTACCACTGAAATGGATTCTCCCTTTCGTTCTAGTGTGTTAATCATCAAATTGACTCTCCATTGGACCCGGGCAAATTTCGGGCAAAATATCTAGACCACGGTCGCAAATATCTGACCGACCCAAAATCCCCACTTAGTTTACCCGTACCATGGGAATTAAACAGTATACAACAGCTTATATATATATCTTTCTCAATTAGAAGTGGCTCAGACACAATATTTAGAGTTCTTTTATAGTTTGCGCGGCCACGAAGGACAAAATGACAAACATCAAACGTCTGCTTCTCAAAATCGGCATAACCAATGGGTTTCATCGCATTCGACTTTTGAACAAGAGCAAAAGTGACGAAATCACGCTCGGCCGAACCTGATCACTTTGAGCGATATATACAAAGGATAGACATTGGATCTTCTCTCGAAATGCGCTCCATAGCTTGATTTTGCCCGCGGTTAAAATTTTTGATAATTATCAGTTGCCTGTATATAATTACGTTAATCAAAGGGCTTGGTTAGACCTTCGCCCCAAATGCCCTCTTGAATTTCTTCTTCTAACAGTCGGCAATTACCAAAAATCCAACCCACAACCTTCTACGAGGCACGTTGAATTGATGAAACTACAATACGGACTATACATATCTGCATTTGCTCTAGCACTTACTCTTTCAAGTGGTATCAGCTGCGGTGCTGCCACCCAGACTGGTGAGCCAGCATCTACCGGTTTGCCACAAACACCGGAGCTTATGTTGGCAGAATCGCAACTGTCCAAGGTCAAAGCTCAGCTCGCCCTGGCCCGCAAACAACTGAATGCAGCTCGCGCCAACGTACGTGCTTGTGAATCCGAGTTCAAAGCGGCTCGCGCTCAAAGAGATGCTGTTGCCATGCGCAATGCTGCTCAAGTTGAGCAAGATAAAGCCATGCTCGAGCCACCGGTACCTGTTGCTTACAAGGAGCCTGTGACTCGCGCTGAAACACCAAAAACCAAAGTGCAAGATCTAAGGCAAGCACCGGCTCAAAACCGTGCTCAGCGTTTGGATTTCAATGCCGAACCACAAGCACAAGACGATCAAAGTCCCTTGATGCCGTAATTGGTCAGTTGGCGCAACCTAGATCAGATCGTAATATAACGATCATTGAATAAGTAACAAGAGAGGGCGGGATATCCTGCCCTCTCTTTTAAGAGAATTTGCTCAAAGCTTCTTTCGCTGCTTGCTGCTCGGCCAATTTTCTGGAATGCCCCGAGCCTTGTCCACAAACATTACCGCTAACCGAAACTTGAACTATAAAAAATGGATCATGATCCGGTCCGCGCTTTTCAACAATTTCATAAGCCGGTATGCCTAATTTTTTTGACTGCGTGTAAATCTGCAAGCGAGCCTTGAAGTTTTCAAGCGAGGCATCTTGGTGAATCTGATCAGCCTTTTCTTCAAACAGGCGAATGATCAAAGGTGTCACGTGCTCGAAACCAGAATCTAAATAGATGGCACCGAAAATCGCTTCCATTGATCGCGCCAGAATCGAGGCGCGTAAGTTGACGCGCCGGCCCATGAGGATATATTTCCCCAGATCCAAAGCCTCGGCCATTTCTTCCAACATGCCAGCCGAAACAAGAACAGCTCGAATTTCTGTCAGGCGTCCTTCCGGATAAGTTTCAAATCGCCTAAACAAATACTCACTTGCAACAAACTTGAGAACCGCATCACCAAAAAATTCCATACGCTCATAGTCAGCCAAGAGCGACTGGGGGACAGTTCCACCATCACCTCTGGCATTGTGCGCATCAATCACATCTCCCTTATAAGAGGAGTGCGTCAAAGCCTGGTTGAGATATTCCAGCCTTGTAAAGGGAATGCCGAGCTTCTGACAAAGCTCATTGAGCTCTGAGCGGCGATTTGGCGATAACTGATCTGATTCCATAATTGCTTACTATGTTAACCATAGTAACCACTCGATATCCAGCAGCCAAATCATGGCATGCCCGAGATTATCTGGCTATAATCAAGCGGGGCTGCGCGTTTGCCTCCGCCCTGATATCCTTAATTGATGTCCTGCAATTGATATCGTAAGAAATCAATTTGCCAAGGACTTGTCATCTGGCGGTTCAAGATTTTGCAAAAAATCTGACCAAAACAAAACTAGCAAAATAAAACTACAGAGTAGCCATGTATCAATTTCAAGTCGCCCAAATCGTATTGTTCGTACTGATGGGGTTTGCTTTACCTGCACTCGGCATGATTCTCCTTGCCTGGGTTTTGCAAAGCCTCTTTGGTTTTCACAGACCAAATCCAATTAAGAATATGCCTTACGAGTGCGGCATGAAACCGCTGCAAGAAGCGCACGTACAATTTGACATACGTTACTACCTTTACGCGCTTCTCTTCATCGTCTTTGATATAGAAATTGTTTTCTTGGTTCCCTGGGCTCTTACCACCAATTACATAAAACAACAATTCCAAACTCCGTGGTTGAGTCCAATTGAAATTAGCATTTTCATTGCCATTCTGGCGGTCGGCTTGGCTTATGCCTGGAAGAAGGGAGCCTTGAAGTGGGAGTAAATATGAGCAACGAAACTATGAGCAATGCAGTTCCCCAAGAACTAAAAGACACCATCACGTTGACGACTGTCGACAGGGCTGTCGAACTTTTGAGCACAATTGTTGATCCGGTGGCAAACTGGGCGCGTTCCAATTCAGTTTGGCCGCTCACCTTCGGCACATCGTGCTGTGCAATTGAAATGATGTGCGTTGGTATGTCGGCCTTCGACATATCGCGTTTTGGTTCGGAAGTATTTCGTGGCACACCACGTCAGGCTGACCTGATCATTACCGCCGGCACCATCACGCGCAAAATGGCACCGGCGCTGATCACACTTTACGAACAAATGCCAGAGCCCAAGTACGTGATTGCTATGGGTGCCTGCACTGTGACCGGTGGCATGTTCAACGATTCTTATTCTGTCGTGCAAGGTGTCGACCGGATTATTCCAGTCGATGTTTATTTGCCTGGTTGCCCACCAAGACCGGAAGCGATTCTTGACGCGTTGATCAAACTGCAACAAAAGATCCGCACCGAGTCTTACGTCGAGCGCCGCAAGCGTACGTATAATCAGCGCGCTGTGCGTTATGTCGATTACGACACAGGACGCCCGGTGGAAGATCTGGTCGACGAAGCCAGTGAAGCGACAAGTCTAGAGTTGGCGAAAATGAAAAACGATCCACAAGCAATTGATGAAGCCGGCGAAAAGACGGTCTAGAAGTTGCAGAATGAATCAATCAGTCTAATAAGTGAATTGTCCGAAGGAAGTCAAAAAAATCATGACAGACGAAGCAAAACCACAACCAACACCAAGTCCCGCACCAGCAAAAGCAGAGCCAACACCTCTGGAAATCGGACGCTACGGCAAAATCTTGCAAGCCAATGGCATCGCCTCAAAGCGCTTACCTGATTCTTGCGGTGTCGAAACTGTAGAAATTGATGCAAAGGATTTGCAAAAGGCCGCCAAGACCTTGCGCGACAATCAAGAAGTAAAATTGAATTTGCTCAATTGCTTGGCCGGTGTAGATAACCTCGAGACTTTTGATTCTGTCTATCACCTTTGGTCTTACGAAAATACCAATGAATTTGTCATGAAGGTATCAATACCGAAAACGCAAGTTGCTGAAGGCAAATTGCCGGATGTACCAAGCTTGGTACCAATTTGGAATGCAGCCAATTGGCACGAGCGCGAGTCTTACGATTTGGTTGGTATCAACTATGTTGGCCATCCATACATGAGAAGAATACTCAACCCTTGGGATTGGGAAGGTCATCCACTCAGGCGTGATTACAAACAGCCAGTTGACGCTCTCAACGACAAGAACCCACACAGCATGCGCTAATACAGGAAATTTCAGATGGCAATCGATACAGCCGGTCTCACATCAGACGACCTAAAAACAGAAGAGATGGTAATCAACATGGGTCCACAGCACCCAGCCACCCACGGTGTGCTGCGTTTGCTTTTGACTCTTGATGGTGAATATGTCACTCACGTTGAACCAGTGATTGGTCACTTGCACCGAGCCCAAGAATGGCAAGGACAAAATCGCACTTGGTTTCAATACCAAGCATTGATCGACCGAGTTGATTACTTGTCCGGCATGTTCACATCGTGGGCATTGTCTCGTGCAGCAGAAACAATCGACGAGTGTCACGTTCCTGAACGTGCAGAATACATGCGCGTGATAGTCGCTGAGATGAATCGTATTACTTCGCACTTGCTCTGGTTGGGCACATACCTGATCGACTTGGGCGCGATGTTTGGTTTCCCATTCTATCCATTCCGCGAACGCGAAAAGCTGTTGGATTTATTCGAAGCAATTGCTGGCCAACGCATGATGTTCAATTACATCCGCATTGGTGGTGTACAGCGCGAAGCACCGTTTGGTTGGTTCGCCAAGTTGAAAGCATTTACGGAAGAATTTCCCGATCGCATTGATGAATACGAAGCAATTGTCACGCAAAACCCCATCTTCTTAAAGCGCACCAAAGGCGTTGGTATTTTGAAGAAATCAGTGGCCATGGACTATGGCGTTACTGGTCCATGCATTCGCGCCTCTGGTATCAATATGGATTTGCGCCGCTTCAAACCATATTCTGTTTATCCCAAACTAAAATTTGAAGTACCAGTAATTGAAGGCGATGGCGACACCTGGGCACGTTACATGTGCCGCATTCAGGAAATGCGCCAATCGAACGAAATCATCAAGCAGTGTCTCGATCAAATTACTGGCGGTTGGCCGGAAGAATTGGCTGAGCGCCGCAAATCTTGTAATTCCTGCGGTAAAGAAGATTGCGCCAATTGTGGCGGCGATCTAAAGATCATGGCTAAGAAACAAAACGCCGGCTTGCGTGTAAAAGCTGGCGAAGCCTTTGCAGCTGTGGAATCACCGCGCGGAACTCTTGGTTGCTATGTCATTTCCAACGGATCTGACAAGGCTTTCCGTTTCAAATGGCGCAACCCATCATTCTGCAACCTTTCAGTTTTGCATGAATTGTTGGTCGGTCATCCAATTGCCGACATCATGGCAATATTTGGATCAATAGATGTGATTTTGCCGGACGTGGACAGATAAAACGAGTTAGACGAATAAAGTGAGTACAACGACAATGACTTCAAGCACCATTACCCGTGAGATTCCAAAACCGGGAATCAATTTCCAGCTTTACGAGCTTGGCAAATTTATTCGCCTCAGTTTGACTTGGTTGACCATCATATTTGGTGCCGTATGGATTGCTTCCTGGTTGGTTGGTGTTTTGTTACCAGCAGCAATTGAGCAATTCATGCAAGGTGACAACGCCCACTTTATTGGCAATGTCTTACGCGCCCTCACACCAATTGTTTCCGTCATGGTCTTTATTCCCATTAATGCCATGTTCATGGTGCTCTGCGAGCGCCGTGCTCTTGCGCTTTTCACAGTACGTAAAGGACCAAACCGCGTCGGTCCGGATGGCTATCTGCAAACGGCCGCTGACGCCGTCAAACTCCTCTTTAAAGAAGACATTACGCCTCACGGCGCCGATGCGATTATGTTTACGCTTGCACCAATTATCTTCTTTGCCCCATCTATATTTGGTGCGCTGCCACTTTTAGCAGCAGTCACTGCCGATCATCCGCTTTATTCATTTGTGAATTTGCCTACCGGTATCTTCTATGTATTAGCCATGTCTTCCATTCCAGTAGTCGGATTGGTCATGGGTTCATGGGCATCTAATAATAAGTACTCGCTGGTCGGTGGACTACGCTCTGCTGCACAAGCAGTTTCCTATGAAATTCCCCTTGTGCTTTCCATCATCACCGTTTGCTTTATGGCCGGTTCACTTGATGTCGTGCAAATTGCCCGTCAACAAGCCGGCGGACTTTTAAACTGGAACGTCTTTGGTGGTGGTGCTCTCACGCATGCTAACCTCGGCTCCATCACTTCAATTGTTGCAGCTCTGATCATGTCGCTTTCCTGCGTCATACTATTTTGCATGTACTTGATAGCTGCTTGCGCAGAAGTTAATCGCATCCCGTTTGACTTGCCGGAAGCAGAAAGCGAACTGGTCTCCGGTTACAACACGGAATACAGTGGCATCAAGTTTGCCATTTTCTTCTTGGCTGAATTTACAAACCTATTTATTGTCTCAACAGTTGCCACCGTCATGTTCTTAGGTTGCGGTGCAGCACCACTACCAATATTGGATGAAGTCATGGTTGGTACAGTCACAAGCCTCCTGGCTTGGGCGCAAAACAATCTTGGTGCCAACTTCGGTCAATTGGGTTGGTTGATCAATTCGCTGATTAATCCGACCACTTTTGTTGCAGCCCTCTGGGTGATTCTCAAAGTTTATTCGTTGGTTGTTTTTGCCATCTTAGTTCGCGGCACTCTGCCAAGATTCCGCATTGATCAATTGATGGATTTTGGCTGGAAGCGACTAATTCCATTGTCGCTGATCTTATTGATTGCAATTACTTTTCTCAAGGAGCTTGTATAAGCAATGATGGGTATCGTCGGTCGTGCCGTTGAAGGCCTTTATCAGGTAATGCGTGGACTAACCACTGTGGGAAAACACACAGTGCGGGAGCCAATTACAAAAGAATACCCGGACCTTGTGTCGGATCTACCAGCACACTTCCGTGGCAGATTGGCCCTGACAGTCAATCCGGAAACGGGCGAGCATCTGTGTATTTCTTGCCGTCAATGCGAGCGTGTCTGCCCAGACAAATGTATTGAGATTACGGCACACAAATCACCGGAGACTAATAAGCTTGAACTGATTGATTTCAAAATCGATCACGGGCTTTGCATGTTCTGCGGACTTTGCACGGAAGTTTGCCCGACAAGCTGCATCATCAATACAAATGATTTTGAGATGGCAGATTACACCCGCGCATCCCTTATATATGATCTGAAACGTCTGACTTTGACACAAGACGAATCAGACTACTACTTCTCCAAAAAAGAATTGCCGTTGCCAAAACCAAAACCGGTCAAGGCTCCGGCACCAGCGGCAGCCGCAGCAAAGCCCGCGGCCCCAGCCGGTGATGCCAAGCCACAAGCAGCTGCTGCACCAAAAGCACCGGCAGCCGAAGCAGCACCTGCTCCCGAAGCAAAGGCAGCACCAGCCAAGGCGGAAGAAAAGCCAGCCGCTGATGCACCAGAAAAATCCCCAAATGGTCAAGACAAGAAGGATAGCTAACCAATGGAAAATATCATTAGCTTTTCGCAAGCAACTGTAGAGCCAATCATGTTTTATGCATTGGTACTCTTGATGGTACCGCTTGCCTTTGGTGTGATCTTTGACAGATCAATTATCCGAGCCGGTTTCATCCTGATCGGAGTCTTCGGCACCATATCAGGCATCTTCCTTTTGCTGCAAGCACAATTTCTTGCCATGGCGCAAATCATGATTTATGCAGTCGGCATAACTCTGGTTGTCGTAATTGCCTTGATGTTAACCAATCCAACACTTGACGAGGACAGGGCACCGACACAAGCCGCCAATCGGCTTCCCGGATTTCTCATTGCTCTTCTCGTATTTGCCACCATATTTCTAGCCATTAGATCTGAGCTATGGCCAATGGCTCCGGAACTTATTCAAAGCGATCCGACAAAAGCAATCGGCTACTTCCTGCTCACCTTCTATTCCTTGCCATTTGAATTTTCTTCAATTTTGCTTTTGGCTGCTTTAATTGGCTCGGTGATGCTGGCTAAATCAGACAGAGCACCAATGAAAACCGAAAAGGGAAATGCCAAAGCCCTGGCAAAATCCACTCGCTAAATTCTCAGACTGAACACAGGTAAAAATCATGCTTTCCAAACCGCTTGCCTTTTCATTTGCTTACATAATTTGCGCAATAATTGTGACGACGCTTTATGCAATCGGCGTTGTCGGCGACACAATCATGCAGGCTGGATTCAATCCGGAAATGGCAGGGCTGTTTACAGCTTCTGCTCTATTTGCTCTTGGTGCTCTTGCCGCGATTTGCGGTGGTCACGGTAAGACAATTGCCGTTGCCGGAATAGCCTTGGCATTTTGTGTACTAGTGGCACACGAGCAACCACTCGTGCGATACATGACTTTGTCTGCCCTATTATTCTCAATTGGTATGTACGGTATGGTTGTTTCACGCAATGCCGTTCGTATGCTCATGTCGATTGAATTGATGCTCAACGCCGTCAACATCAACATGGTGGCACTGGCCAGATACATTGATCCAATTGCCGTGCGTGGACAACTTTTCGCCATCTTCATTTTGACAGTGGCAGCGGCTGAGGCTGCAGTCGGCTTGGCTATCGTGCTTGCTATTTATCGCAACAACGCCAGCATTGACATGGAAAAGTTCAACACGCTTAAGTGGTAGGTCTTTGAAAAACTCAAGCATTAGTTTTAGGTCCGCTTCGGTTTTGCTGTCGGCCTTTGCTTTGCTCTCGACATTACTCACTGCTTGTTCCGGGCCTTCCTATGAACAAGAGATGAAGGCTGGCAATCAAGCACTAACAGCTGGTGAATTCACCCAGGCAGAAACATCATTTAAATCAGCCACCAAGCTAGCAGAAAAATTTGGCGGAAAAGATCCTCGCCTGGAAGACGCTTTGATTGGCAATGGTGATGCCTGCGTTGGACTGGGGCATCTTGACCAAGCGGAGTTGCTTTACCAAAAGGCTCTCGAGATTGATACGAATCTTTCTGATCCAGAAAATGCCGATAGCGGGCAAGTCTTGCAAAGACTCGGGCATGTTTATTTGGAAGCTGGCAAACTCTCAGATGCAGAGAATGCCCTCAAGGAAGCTCAGCCGATTCTGGAAAAGTGTCTTGCTCAGGACTCTCCGGACATGGCCAATCTTTATACCGACTTAGGCAATTTGCACGCCAGACAATCACGCTATCGCAAAGCCGAAGAAGAATACCAAGCCGCCTACGCAATTCTCGAGCCATCCGTCGGCAATTATCAAAGACAAAAAGAAGTAGTCCTCAATGCCTTGGCTGCTCTCTACAATCAAACAGAAGACCTAGATAAATTGGCCCGCATCAATCAAAAACTCGAACTCTTAAGAGTGCAAGACGCCAGAAACGTCACTAAAGTCTTGCCCTATGTTAACCAAAGTCAGTCTAACTAGATATCAGTACTCTGAACTGCTCCTCGCAATTCTATGCTTCGCTGATCCTTGGTTACAATTACTTGCAAGAAACAGCTTGTTTGAGAAATGCCATTGCCCAATCGTGCAGTTGATTCCAGCCAACCACGTGACGCATGGAGAGCATTCTTCTGCGTTTTTCTTCTACGTTCATTGTCAGAGCGTGAGCAATTGAGCGGCCGATTTGGTTGGCGTCGTGTGCGTCGACAACTAAGGCACCAGAGGCAAGTTCTGCCGATGAGCCGGCTTGCTTGGAGACAATCAGAACACCTTGCTCATCTATACGGCAAGCAACGTATTCTTTGGCAATCAGATTCAAGCCATCACGAACTGGTGTAACTAACAAAACGTCTGCTGCCATGTACCAGGCTGCAAGTTCTTCGTGACCAAGACTTTCATCCAAAAGTAAAATTGGTTCCCAATCATCGGCGCGGAAAGAATTGTTTACCTGGTCGACTTTGGCTTTCACCATTTCCGCATATTCGCGATTGGCTTTCGATTCATTTTGTACACTCTGAGCAATTTGCACAAAGTGAAAGCGCCTATGCCAATGTGGCTGCGTTTGCAAAAATGCTTCAATGCCGTAGAGCTTTTCAAAAACTCCTTTGGCATAATCCAAACGATCGATACCCAAGATCACTTGACTTGCCAGGCTGTATTTTTTGGGAATCACGGCTGCCTTCGGACGACTAGCATTAGCCATGTGTTGCCAATGGGCGAAATCCAAACCAAGCGGCATGACAACTACACTGGTTGTCTGTCCATTTATGCGCACTTCCATTTTCATCAAATCGACTTGAGCACTTGGCAAGAACTCTTGCACCGAGTTGAGAAAATTCAGCGCATATTCTGTTGTATGAAAACCGAGAAGCTTGTTGCTCAGCAATGCCAAGATGAGATCGGCAATAATTGGCGAACCAATCAGTTTATCTGGCGCGGGCCAGCTCACATGCCAGAACTGACAGGGCACCATTCCGGCTTCTGAGGCAATTGAAGGCGCCAAAAAAGCAAAATGGTAATCGTGTATCCAGGCAATGGTCGGAAACGATCCTTTAGACAAAGCAATCGCATCATTACCCATTGCCTTGTTCAGTTGCTTGTATGCCTTCCAATCGCTGGCCTCAAAAACAGCAAGCTCGGGCATTCCGTGAAAAAGCGGCCACAAATAATCGCGACAAAAGCTTTCGTGCCCTTCAATTACAGGTAGAGGAAATTGTCCGTAGCGAACCGCAAAGTCATCTGTCCTTTTCTGGCTGGCATCGGCTTTCACGCTTTCTGCCAGAGCCGGCGCCAGCCAATTGACTTTGGAATTGAGCTGCTTAATTAGCGGCTTCAATCCCTTCGATACGCCGCCTGTGTCTTGCGGTCCGCGAAAGGAAATGACGGTAACCTGGGGCAAACTCTGGCTGAGCTCACTTGCATTGACGTGAGTTAAGAGCGGCGGGCTGACAATTGAGGTCAACATATAGAGCAGCTAGCTCCCCCAGAGAATTAGGGTAGAAATGCTCCCGAACGGATATTCAAGAGCTATAGAAATACTTGCCCTATTAACTTATTCTATGAGGCGCCAGTAATCAAATTATTTTTGATCCTTTTTTAGATCTTTTTTTGATTTGGTTTTAGGTTGGCTTTTGTTTTGGTTTTATATGCGACGTTAGGATTATTATGAGCAGCAATTCAGCCTCGGATGTAAACAGATCACCAAGAGCAAAAGATATATCCTTTGGCTATACGCAGAAATTTCCCAAAGCCCCATTTTGAATTTTTCTTGTGATACCACATTTAGTACCATTGTCAGATAAGGCAATTACAGATCATGCCCGCAACTAATCCATTTAGCCCCGAAGAACTTTCAGCCATGCAGGCAGCTGGCGTCACACCGCCTGTCATTTCGGAACAGATGCTCGCTTATTGCCACATTCGTTATGCCTTGATATTCGTGGGATTCATTTATCTCGTTCTTGTTCTTTGGGCGCTTTTACAATCAGGAATGATTACCAAACTTGCAGACTACTGCCGGCGTGTAACTAAATCCACTCAGCACCACAAGCCTTCTTTCCCTTCAATATTCTGCTTTTATGCTTGCCTGACAATTATTTTGACATCGATGATGTTTCCGCTTTTGGTTTACTCCGGGTTCAGCCTGGAACATACCTTTGGTCTTTCCAACGAATCATTTACAGCCTGGTTTGTCGATCTCCTAAAAGCCAAATCAGTCAGCATCGTCCTCGGCTCGCTGGCATTCTGGATCCTATTTTTCACTATCAATCGCGCAGCGAAATTTTGGCCAATCATTGCCTGGGCTGCTCTATCGACATTTTTAGCAATCATGATTTTCGCTATGCCGCTTGTGTTCGATCCCATGTTCAATCGATTTACATCGATGCCAGCAGGTGAGCTGCGCACGCAAATAGAAAGTCTCGCCGGCAAAGCAAATATTGCCAATGCAGCAATTTTTGTGGTCGACAAAAGTAAACAAACAAAATCTCTCAATGCTTATGTAACCGGCTTAGGATCATCGACGCGCATTGTTATTTGGGACAACACACTCAACAAAATGCCCACCGATCAAGTTCTTGCTGTTGTCGGTCACGAGATCGGCCATTATGTCTACCGTCATGTTTATTGGGGATTTGCTCTAGCCAGTGCTTGCCTCTTTATTCTGCTCGGCACAATTGCCATGTATCACAAGGCTCTGCTTTCCTATTTGCCTAAGCGATGGCAAATAGAATCGCTCACTGAACTTTCAGTCATTCCTGTGATTATGGCGGCCATGGCCATCATTTCGTTTTCGACTGATCCAATCTTCAGTTCCATCGGCAGAGGAATGGAAAGACAAGCAGACGCCTACGGGCTGACGCTAACCAAAAATGGCCCGGCAATGGCACGCAGCTTTGTCACCTTGTCGGAAGCAGATCTTATTGAACCCGATCCACCAGCCCTAATTCAATTTTGGTTTTTCAATCACCCATCAATTCGCCAAAGAATAGAAAGCGCACTCTCGCATAATTGAGATGCGCGAATGGCACGCAGCAAAAATGTACGCTAAACTGTTAACGCTATCTCCTTAGTGCTCAAAGAAGGATCAAATGAGAAAGATACTTTCAGGAATTTGCTTAGTTTCAATAGCTGGTCTAGTCATGCTGACACCGGCAATAAGCAAGAAAAGTGAAGCGAAGAAAATAGACGGCGAAGTGGTTTTCAAACAGCATTGCGCAAGTTGTCACGCAGACGGCGGCAATAGCATCAAGCCCAATCATCCCGTCGCCGAAGCCAAAGAGTTGGGAACGTTAGCTACTTTCAAAAACTATTTGAGCAAACCGCCGGGCCACATGCCTTATTACAAGAATGTTGTTGACGACAAAGGCACTCTGGAAGCACTCTACAAGTACTGCAAGACTTTGAAAAAACCAAAACACCAGCAAGCATTTGAAAAAACGCCCAAAACGGCCAGCTAGTTAAATTACTGCGGTTCTAAAAGTCCAGGCAAATCTACGACCTGGACTTTTTTTGCCTTGATATCTACAGTCGGAACCAATGACTCCACAAAGGGAATCAGGATTGTCTTTCCTTCCGATCGCGACATGTCGACGAACTTAGGATCTGGTATCACTTCCAGAGTAGTGCTTGGTCCGGGAATCACGCTGCCTATGACACCAACCAGTAGTCCCTCTTCGGTGAAGACTTGCATGCCGACCAAATCTGATTCCCACCATTCATCTTTTGCCAGTTCGATGTTGGCCGTGTGTTCGATGAACACTTGCCCGCCCAACAGTTTTTCTACCGCAGTTCGATCGGGATATTCCGCAAAGGAAAGCAAAAGATTGCCTTTGTGATCGCGCACACTCTTTATGGCTGCCGGAATTTCCTTTCCGGTTTTCAGACAAATCAAACAATTACTTTCATCAGAATCGGATTCGGAAAGCAACTCAACTGCCTTGGAGTCTACGCCACCAGTACGCAATTTGACTTCGCCACGCAAACCGTGAAAGCCAACAATTTCACCAATTAGAAGATGACCGCTCTTAATCATTTTGATTCTTGCGTTTCAATTTGATTGCAGGCAGAAAAGTAAGGCAATGGCTGCGCATCTTCTTTCCAACGCTTGAATAAGCTGTGATCAAAACCAAATTGATCGAGCACACGCCCAACCACAAAATCAATTTGATCGGCGATTGTCTTTGGTTTGTGATAGAAACCAGGCGAAGCAGAAGCAACAATTGCACCGGCTTCGGAAAGCGTCAACATATTCTTCAGCTGAATGTGGCCAAAAGGCATTTCCCGCAAGAGCACTAAAAATGGCCGTCTTTCTTTTAGCGCCACCTGGCTAGCACGATAGATCAAACTTTCAGTTAGACCAGAGGCGATTGCGCCAAGCGTTCCTAAACTGCACGGCACCACGGCCATTCCCATTGTGCGATAGGAACCACTGGCCACCGATGCGCCATAATTATCCAAACGATGCAATCGCAATGCCACATGATCAGGCAGATCAACCGGCAAGCTCAGATATGAAAGCACACGCGAAATAAATGCCTCTGGTTGATCGATAGAACCAAAGTCCAGATCCAACTCTTCCTTCATCACACAAAGCGCACCTTTGGAAATAAGCAGCTCGACTGGCTGCTCAATCTCCAATAGATATTGCAAAAGTCTCAAGCCATAAATTGAACCAGACGCACCAGTAATTGCCAGAACAAACGGCAATTTATTTTCAGTGTTGGATTCTGGTGTTGCGTTGCTCATTTTAAGAGAATGATTTAAAAGGACTTGTCTTCCAGTTGATGGACTTGCTCGATAGTAGTTTGCTTGAAAGTTTCACTTGATGAATTTTTCATCTGTGAATCCAACTTGGCTTTGTCGTCAATTATGCCAGGAGCAGGAATTATCTCACCTGGGCTTGCAGATGGCAACTGCGATCCTGCCGAATCCCCCAAGTTTCCTGAAGAATTGGTCATCTTGGGCGCCTCTGTCGGCAATTTGGGCGTAGCAGCATTTGATGGAGCCATACTTTCTGGAACCAGATTTGCTGGAGAAACATTTGCTGGAGCAGCATTGGCTGGAACAACACTCGTGGAAGCAGGACTTTCTTGAATACTGGGCATACCATCGCTCGGTATGATTGGCGCCGCATCATTGTTCGCGTCACTACTCACGTCCGGAATCTCTTCCATTGGTCGATTGATAGCAATCTTAAATGGTGCATTCAATCTTATAGTCAAAGGAGATCCGGCAAAGATGAACAAGTCGCCATTTCGTTTTACCAGCGAGCGGATAACCGAATTAGCATTTTCCTTGTCAGTGCCCTCTTCACCTTCCTGATCAAGTACACCACGGCTATAGGCGCCGGCTCTGGTCCTGTCTGATCTATGAGACCAGGTGTCTACCGTCTCATCTTCTTCGCCGGTAGCTTCACCTGAGCGGCGATCATTAGGACTACGTTTCTTTTTCTTCTTCCCAACTTGATTGAGCTCCTCGGCAGTACCTACATATCCTTTGCTCGTGCCAAGCCCAGTGATTTGTGCTTTGCCTGATTTTGTATTGACCAATTCACCAGCCAGCGAAGCTACCAAAGGAAACGTTGTGCCCTCTGGAGTGCGTATCGAAGTAAGCTGTGTTCTAAGTTTTCCCGTTACAGGCGGTGTATTCTTTGGATGCGGAATGGTTTTCGAGGGAATAGCTTCAACCACTTCACCAATTATTTCCGTGCCGGCTGGAATCACTACATCTTGTCCATTAGATAATACAGGGCTCGAAAGCGTAATTTTGAAGATCTCACCTTGCTGGCTCGCACTTGAGCCAATTGTTTTGTCGATCCGTCCTTCAAATGTCGAGCCTTTTGGTATCAAAGCATACTTGGTTGCTTCTCCCTTAAGGTAAACACCTTGAGCATGGCCAGGCAAAATCTGATTGCTTAATAATGCAATAACACCGCCTGCCACAATGAAGGCAGCTAAGTGACCTTTATCCGCACTACCATTGCCTTCCGGATTTGCAGTCACGGTATTTGATGAGTCAGTCTGTGCTTTGCCTCTCGACCTCAGCCAAAGTGTAAACAAAGCCAGTGCCAAGGCAAACGCAAGCACAATGCCAATCCACAGGACAAGCCGACCCACACCAACTAAATATTGCATTGCCCCGGAAACCATGATGCAAGCAGCAGCAACGACAACCAAGATACTGCCGATACATTTCAATTTTTCAATTAAGTCGTTTGCTTTCAAGTCTAAAACTCACGATTAAGATGCTCTTCGAAACGCCCAATCATTACCGGTGCAACGACACGCGCGCCGGCAAAATAGGCCAACGCCAGCACAAGCGGTGGTACCAAGGCGCGCACCAGAGGCGGAAAAAAGGAATAGAAGAGATTGATCAAGATGATCGAAACACCCATAGTCATAATGATACAAATTCGGCTGATTAGAGATTCTTGCTGTTCTCGACTCATGCGCTTAAAGCTATTTGAGAGCGTTTGCAAATAATTGCCCCAGAGGGTCTTAATGCCAGAAGTAGAATCCTTCCAGACTTTCGTATCTTGCACAGAGCGCAAGGCCTGATTTAATTCTTGTCCTTGTGATTCCGGACTAGCATCAATCGTGCCCCCGAGATCATCTCGACCGCTCTTTGCGTCTGGTTTGGCCCTTTTGCCGTAGTTCATAGAATTATCCTCAGGTTAAACTGACCTATATAGATTTTACTTCTTCTTATACTTTTCCATGCGCTGTTTCAATTGTTTCAATTTGGCCGTGGTCATTTCTACATCCTTGCGCTGGGGATTAGAATCATCGGCTGCCTCCAAAAAACACTGCGCATAGTTCAATGCCTTATCAAAATCTGGTTTCTTAACTTTGCCATACAAAGAGAAAAGCCCGTAGTAAGCATCGGCAAATTGCGGATCGGCAATCAAGGCTTGCTTATAATGATCAAGCGCAACCTCGGGCATCGTACGTGTTGCATCACCGAGCTTAGTTTGTCTGGCGGCTTCATTGCGCTGGCTGATAATTTTATCCAGTCCTTGCTCAGCTCTTGGTGCTACTTCCGAAATCTCCTTGGCATAAGTATAGGCTTGTTGAGCAGCACTAAGATCGCCGTCATTGAAAGCTTGCTCACCCAAAGTCAATAATTCATAAGGATCATCCTTGTGATTATTAATCACCTGCGAAAGCAATTGCCTGGCTTCGCGGAATTTATTTTGAGACAAAGCCTTTTCGGCTTCCGTCAACTGAATATTTTCTTGCAGATCCTTGGCACCGGAACCAGAAGTGATCACCTTACCTTTTACCGTTTGTTCAGAAATTACGTTTTGCAATTGATCCATAATTTGCTGCCAGCCGGGCGGATATTGACCCTCTTTGCGCGCCTTGCGGAAGTAGACCCGCGACAAACCAAGTAATGCCGAAGCATCATCTGGCTTGGCGGCAAGAATAGTTCTGTATTCGGCTTCCGCTACTTCCAATTTATCTTGACGCAAAGCAAGCTCAGCCAGCTGCGCCCGCAAAAGCATATCGTTCGGCAAAAGCTCAAGCGAATCGTGCAGCTGCGAAATTGCCAATTCGCCATCGCCACGTACAGCATAATATTCAGCCATATGCCGATAAGGCTGAGGGTTGTGCGGTTCAAGCCTTATGGACTCTCTCCAGGAAGCAATTGCTGCCGGTCCGTCGCCTTGCCGGCGATAAATGTCACCCTCAACTTGAAACCAATCGTAAGTACGATACTGCTGCGGAATATTGTGCAGTTCCATGAAAGCATCTTCCGGCTTACCGTTATGATTGAGAACTATTGATTTTTGTAAATGGGCCGGCTGATAATTCTTGTTCAGCTCCAGTGCCTTTTCAACGTAGGCTTGGCCTTCTTTGCTTTTCGGATCAATCCTGAGCAAGCATTGGGCTAACAACGTCAAATTCACTGGGTTTTCACTCAGTTCAGCCGCCTTTCTCAACGGTGCTTCTGCCTGTTCTGGTTCGTCTTGGGCAAGCTTCACCAGTCCCAGCGTCTGCTGCGCAATCAAAATATCAGGATTTGATTTTATTGCCCGCGTGCACAATGTATCCGCCGCTTCTAAATAAAGATCGCGCTTGGCCGGCGATGCCACGTTTTTGGAATGCACGTAAGACACATAGCCAGCTGCCGCTAAGACATTGGTATTCTCATCATATTTTGATTTGGCTTGACGTAAAATCTTTTCTGCCTCAAGCACTTTGCTTGGCCAGGCTTGCTTAGCCAAGGCAACGGCCAAACCAGCATAAGAATCACCATTTGCATCTTGATCAAGAAGCGAGCGATAAGCTTCTTCCGCTTCTTTGTATTTGTTTTCCGTCAGCAAACGATCAGCATCTTCAACCGTTTGTGCCGCAACTGCAGCCCAAACCACTGAATTGAAATTACCAACACTGGCAAGACACGATGCCACCACCAAACACGAAAACAACTTCACGCCCGCAAGCGATATCTGTCTTCCTGTTTGTCGTGCTCTTCTTTTGTTCATATCCATTGCCTAGGTCTTTTCCAGTTCTTGGGCTTTCTTCATTTCTCGATCTGCTTCTTTGGTATCACCAAGAAGACGTAAGACTTCAGCTAGCTTGCGGTGCACCAAAGGCAAGTTGGGTGCAATGCTGGCTGCTTCACGCAATGAAGCAGCAGCAGCCACAGTATTTCCTTCCTTCATAGATTTATCTGCCGCCTGCAACATCGGTTGAACACGCGATGTGTTTATTTGGCGCAGCGCACCATCGGCTGCCGGATCTTTTAAGAAACTTGCTTGGCGGTAAGAAACCGCAGCCTCGTCTAACCTGCCCATTTTCTCTTGCGTGTTACCAAGCAAGAGCCAAGCATGCGCATCGTTATGATTTTTATCCACTGCCGCCAAAAGATCGGTTTGTGCGCCATTCAAATCACCGGAGGACATTTTGCGTTCAATTTCGGCAAATGCTTGTTGAGCCTTGATTGCCTCTTTCTTAGCTGCTTCTTCTTTGGCTAAAGCTTCTTCCTTAGCTTTCCTGGCTTTTTCCTGCTTAGCCAGTTCTTCTTCCGATGGTGGCTTCATTTGCTTTTCTTGCTGGCCCACGGGCACTCCACTGAGCACGGCTATTCTCTGAGCCAAATCAGTATTTACATAAGGATCGATTGAACGAGCCCGGTTGTAGGCAGCCATGGCCATATCACGATCGCCTTGCGCTTCCTTGCCCCGTCCATATATATATAGAAGCTCAGCATCACTTTGATTTTCGTGCACAGCGCGTTCTACCTTTTGCACCGTAGCATTCAATAATTGCGGCGAAACCGTGGGCGACTTAACCACAGAAGTCCAGAAACTTCTCTGGGCTTTTGCCAAACGATAATCTTCCGGATTGATTTTCCAGGCCTTTTCATATTCGTCTTTGGCGCGGTCGAAATCTCCACCCAACTGATAGGCTCCACCTAACATCAAGTGATTGTCAAAACTCTTTGGTTTGATTGAAACTGCCTCGCGCGCTGTTTCAATCAAACCTCTAATTGCATTTGAATCGTTCGGATTGATGGTTACTGCCCGGCGAAATTCCGTACCAGCGTTGAGCAAACGCTTCATGCCAATTTCCATGCGACCTTGATCGCGTGCCGTGTAGGCGTAATTGAGCAAGATATCTCCCAACTCTCGATGGCAATCACCCAGTCCACGAATGTAATCCGGGTCTTTGGTATCCCAATTTGATACCAGTGCCTTTTTCAATTCTTTGAAGGCCTCGACGTCTTTGCCAGCCTTGTGATACACCGTTCCCAACGACTTATGACTTGGGCCGTTATCTACCATCTTCACCAATTTGTTGAATTCGACAATTGCTGTTTCCCAATCACCTTTGGTGTCAGCATCATCGCCCATGCCGCGCCGCACATTTGGATCGTCAGGATTTTTGCCCATGCGTTTGAGGCAAGCATCGAGATGCTCATCTGCCGGACCATTGTTAGGATCGACATACAATGCGCCACGATATTGCTTGCTTGCTTCGTAATACTTTTTCTGATTGGCTAAATAGTCACCATAGCGCAATTGTGCTGCAGACAAATTTGTCCGATAGGTAGCGTTGGTCGGATCTGCTTTCAAGGCAGTTTCGTGCTCACGAATGGCATCCTGCCATAAACCTTTGTTGCCCAACTCAACGCCGCGGTTATTGTGCTCATCTGGCGTTTGCGGCTCCGGCGTTTGCAAATAAACACCACCGCTTGGTCCAGAATGTCTGCGTCTGGCGGCATGACTATCCGGGACACAAAATATCGTGCCAATAAAAAGACTTGTTGCAATCAGCAACAATAACGTTTTATTTTTTTTGGGTGGTGAGATTGACATTTTATGCGGCTTGAACCTAGTAAGAAAAAGCGCGAAGACAAATTTACTATGCCCTCGTAGTCTTCATTCTAGCTATGCCCATTTCTTTTTACTCAGTAGTTTCTATCCGATCCTATATATTCCTCTTTATCTACATATAGCTTTTTGCTTACCTGATCTTCCTTCCAAATTTCCGGCAATACCAAACCACCAAATGAGGAAAAGTGTTATCCACAATACATAATTGCGGCTCGCTCTCATAAAGCTATTGACAAGCGCCGATAAAAGCATTAAAAATTAGTCACTTCAGTGCCCGATGCCAGTCACGGTGCGGCAAATCCATAACTAAGATCTATTTCATTCTGATAGACTGGGAATAGGGTACTGGGCGGGTAGCGCTGCTTTTTAAACCGCTTACTAGACGACCAAACCGCGCGCTTTCCGCTCTTAAAGGGTTCTCCTTTGGAGGGAACGATGTTGGAAAATAAGTTTGTCACGAGCGCTTGCGCCTCAGTTAGATTTGGATTTGCCACCAAAGCTCGACTTTCCTTTGGCTTGGTTTTTGGCGTTGCGGCGCTGATAAATTTTGCTTTGCCTGGCTTAGCTCAACTGCCACCCACAAACATGGGCAAGTTTGTCCATCAACCAGGTGATAATCAATATAGCGATGCGACACAACGCGAGCGCCATCCTGTCGCTCCGCCACCGCAGTTTCGCCAAGGAGCACGCATGATGCTGATGCCGGCTGCTCCGGCGACACCACAAGTAGATGTTTCCATCGAACCAATTGCTTGCGATGAGCCCATTCCGATTGCTGGTTTTCCGCCGCTTCCGGATCGCTTGGAACTGCCTGTGCAAGAGGGCGGCTCCTGGTCAAGCAAGAAATCATCAGGTGGTAGTGGTGGCACCGGTGGTGACGTGACTTTTCACCAGCATTACGGACATGTACCCATGTCGACATTTGCTAAACCAAAAACTTTGCCTGGCGCACAACAAGAAGATTCCGAAGCTGGCGAAGGAGAAGAGTCTCAGTCGAGTAGCGCAAGCGGAGGATCTGGTGGTGGCGTTGGTTATTACAAAGCCCGCACTGCACCAGTGATCACCCGACAAGGATCTAATTCCGGTGGTGGCTCAGTTGGTTACTACAAAGCCGGCAATGCCCCAGTCATGATTCAACAAAATAACGGTTCAGTCGGTTACTACAAAGCCGGCAGCGTCCAACCAATGACTCAACAAGGTACTGGTAATGTTGGTTATTACAAAGCCCGCCCGCAAGGCGGCGATGTCTACAACACAAACAATGCCGGCGGTGGTGCACCACAATACGGTGGAGCATCTGATAAAGATTTGAAAGCACTGGGCAAAGAGCCAAAACTTGGTCCGGACGGCAAACCACAAATCGACCCAGCCGACTCCATCACAATCAACCAAAGTACCACCCAAGATCTTTCTTTGCCGGACGACACGGCAACTTACAAATATTCTGGCCAATCACCAGAGAAAAGTATGGGCAAAGGTGCTGCTAAGAACATGGGCAAAATGCTCAAAGGTCCGCTTAGCAGGTTTGGCGGAATGGGAGGCATGCACTTTTAAATATACGGTTTAGATATATAAACTTATAGTTTGCTTTATTTACTACAAAACCGGGATTAATACAGAAGGATTAATACAAAAGCACCCAACAAGGATTTGGCTAACAGGACAAAGACAATGAAAAACTTAGCATTATTATCAGTAGCGTTTACCTTGGCTTTCTTTTCGCCATTGCAGGTGCAAGCGCAAAAGGTCAATACCAAGAAAATCGACAAAGTCGATTGGTTCCATGGCCGCCGTCAGTTTCAAATTATTGACGAGCGACCGGAAGTGCACGACTTTCGTGAAGCGCCATCTGCGCCACAATCAATGGATTTACCTCCTGGACCGCAAGGTTTCGATGGCTCAGGTGGTTATAACGGCCCCGGCTCAACAGGCGAAGGCGGACCCGGTGGTGGCACCGCACCAATTCAACTGGGCGGACCGAATCCCGGTTATCGCAATGCACCGTCTGCGTTACAATCCTTGCCCAAATCCGGTTTCGGCAGAGAGAGCAATATTCCTGCCCGGGGATTAGGACCAAAAGGTCCATTGCCCGGTGTGACCACAGGTGTCTTAGGCAAATTAATGACTCCGACTAAGGGTCAAGGCATGAATGCTGGCGCACCGAGAGGCATGTCCGGTAATCGCGCGCGTGCAGCAGCACCAGCACAAAGTTACTCTGGCGGTTATGGACAAGGCTCCGGCGCAAGTTCTGGTGGTGGACGTACCGAGGGAATAGTTCGGGGCACACTCTTAAGAAGCAAGTAACAGGTAACATGCGAAAAACGTCCTTTGCCATTCTGACAACAATCACATTATCTGGTTGCGCCCAGCAAAGCATGACCAACGATTCCAATGTGCCGTCGGCCGATGGTTCAGGAAGTTCAATGTCGGTTTTGGGAAGTTTGCGTCCCAAAACCGATCCGGCGCTTGTAGAAAAGATCAAACAAGAACAACAAATGGCACAAGTTGCCCTGGTAAAGCAGCAGCAGCAAGCAGAGAGCACCAAGTCGCCGGAACAAGTAGCACGCGATCTTCCCCAAGTTTCCATGGCTCCGATTGCACCACCGGCAGATCAAATCGCTCAAACAGCTCAAGCACCGGGTGGCATTGTCACCGGCATGCCTATGGCGATGCCAACTTCATCATCATCGCCATTTCCGTTTTGGCCATTTGCGCAGAACAATCAATCAAGACCACCGGCCAGCTATGGTGGTTATGGCTCAGTGCCACCACCGCCACCAGAGGCAGTCGGAGGAGGCGGCGGCTCCGGTTTAGTGCCGCCACCACCCGCGGTATCACTCTCCACGCAAGCTCAAACCATGCCTTATGGCACGATGCAAGATCCATACGCTAACCCGTATGCCAACCCTTACGCCAATCCTTATGGCAATCCTTATCAGCAGCAAGCCCCGCAGCAAGTAGCAGCAGTGCCGCCCCAAAAGAGTCCTGGCAGTTTGTTTGGTTCAGGAAGTCGAGCACGTTCGGGCGACGACAACAATGCAGGAGAAGAGCGTCCACGCAAGTCGCAAGACTTCGTGCCAATTACGCCAACCGGCATGGAAGCACGCTCTGCTTATAAGCAGCGTGACGATTTAAAAGTATTGCTCAAAGGAGCTCTCGCCGTTTCACCATTGCAAGGTTTGGCCAACCAGGATGAAAGAATTGCCCAGTCCTTAGCTGGTCTGGATGTGGCTCTACCGCAAGAGTCTTCTAAAGGCAGTTTCAACATTTCTCAAAGACAACTCGAAATTCTTTTTCATTCTGCTAATGTCGACAAACGCATTGCTCCTCAAGTAAAGAAATTGCAAGCAGACATTGCTCAAGTCTATTACCGTTATTTGTTCTCATACAACAAGTTTGCTTTGGCGCACCAAACACTGGCAGCTCGCAAACAGCAAGCAGAAGTTGCCGACAGCCAAGCCGAACAACAAAGAGCAGCTGCCGATATTGCTCAAGCCCAAGACAATTCCGAACAAGCAAAAGAAGAAATCAAATCAGCCCAAGTGGAATTAGCATCAGTAGCAGGAGCGCAAGCAGCCAAAGCAATCATCACTCGTATTTCCGGTGCCGCACCACAAATGGATGCTTTGAACGCTGCAGAAAATAACACAGTCGCCCAGCAACAATCAGCTGGTGGACATTCATCCGGTTTTTTGGGTTCCATTCTTGGCTTCAGCAAATCGCACGATTCACAAGACACGAGCGCCCAAGTAGCCAGTGCAAAACCAGAGAAAAAGAAGAAGGAAAACAAGGCAAAGAAAGAAGAAAGCAAACCTCCAGCGCAAGACTTGGCAATGGCACCGGAGAGCAAACCAGTTGAACTGGCTGCCAAGCCGGCCGCATCAATTGCGCCACCACGCCCTCGCTCAGGGAGCGAATCAATTTCCTTCATTTTGAAAGATGTGTCGGTAACGGCACGCAAATCGATATTGAAAGTTGCGGTACGCAATCAAGGTGCCTCAAGTTTTTCATTTAACCCAGATTCAATTTCAATTTCGGAAGGCAATCACAGATTATCGGAGGCAAGCTTGCGCGCGGACTTTGAGACCAATTGCATTCAACCGAATCAAGAGGTAGTTGGCACCATTACTATCTATGGTCATCCCTGGAATGAAAGACTATCCGTACTTTTGCCTAGTGGTGACCGCAACATTCAATTAAGACGTTAGTCAGGCGTTAGTCAGACGCTAGCCAAGCCAAGGAAATTTCGATGAAACCCAACCACCCCTTACTAGACTTAAGAGCACAAACGCTGCAAATTGCACGTTGGGTTTCCGCACGTCTGATTATGATCATCGCCTTGGCTATGGCAACTTTGTTTTTACCATCGCAGGCCCAGGCTCAGTCACAAGACTCACCGCTTGGTTCTGGTGGTGAATCATCCGGTATTGTGCAAGACTCAAACGAACGCCATCTTTGGGATATCCGTAAGGATTACTACTTACGTTTTCCCTTTGCAAAATTAGCCGGACCATTCCACCCGAAGGAGAACCCCCAAGGAAACGACATTCTTGTAGTTGCCGGAATTCAGCAGCAAGAGAAGGGTGCAAAGGTTGAAATTAAGAAATCAGAAGGTCCTGGTTTTGGCAAAGTGCTGGCTTATGATATCTGCCACGTACATTGTGATGGTGTGGGACATTGGCTGCCTGGAGCCGAAATTTATCACCAACCACAAATCCCTTGTCCGTTGCCGGCTTGCTACTTTCAGCCAAAGCTTTGGGCATTCGATGTGCCTGCCACCAAACGCGACAACGAATTATTCCTTACAGCACTCGGAACTTATGGCGGCAAACCACAAGTCAATTTGGCCGGCGTAAATGGCTTGCCATTATCTGATACACAGTTTCAGATTATCGATCGGGAAAACAATCAACGCTTCTTAGAGCTCCTCTATGACCCTGAGCGTTTTGTCTGGATGTCCACATCGGTTGGTCAAATTCAAGGAACCGCTCTGGCTAATTCAGAAGCCGGTGCTGCTGAAAAATCTTTCAACAATGCATATGATCGCGTGCGCAATGAAAACCTGATCAACATGGCCAATGAAACTGCGCTTGTGCCAACTTCTGCCCAGAACCCCAAGAAGACCATTCCACAGGCCTGCTGGATGGTGATGAAGATGTATAAGGAATTATACCTGCCGATGGCACTGCTCTTCTTGCTTCCTGGTGCCGTGCTCACGCAAGTCCAGAGCTTTGTGCACAAAGGCATGCTTGCCGGAGAAGGCAAGATGAATATGCCATTTGAAGGCATACTGCGTGCCATGATTGCTATATTTTTGATTCCTGCTACACAAATGATTGTCAGCTATTCCATTGACATTGGCAACACTATGGCGAATTCAGTTGCGCAATGGATAGTGCAAGAAACTATTTTTGATTGGGCACATGAGCAAAGCTACAATTGCCCGCAATCAAATATCATCAACTACATTCCGCCACCGGAAACAGTTCGAACTGAATGGGGCGTGACGCAAGAAAAGCCGTCACCGGGAAGCGGTGAACTGGGTAAAGGCTTAGAAGCATCCGAAGACGATGCTGTACAAGAAAAGCAACTCTTCCTCTCGCAAGTTGTGCAGCTTGCCTTCAATGCTGCGATTCATGGATTTAGTTATGCCGTGATCGTTCTTACCGGCTTCCAACTTGTCTACATGTGCTATCTCTTTTTACTTGGGCCATTATCCGCTTGTTTCTTTGCCTGGCCTGCGCTGGAAGGTGGCGCGCATTTATTCCGAGACGTGTTCAGCAAGTGGCTCAATGCTGTAATTACAATTTCGCTTTGGCGATTTTATTGGTGCGTGATTTTAGCAATCATGACCGTACGTCTGCAATGGCTTGCAGACATGGGAATGAAGCATACAACATTGACTTTCGAAATGATGGTCTTTACCTGTTTTCTTGGCCTGATGCTCTATGTGCCATTTGCACCATTTCAGTTTGATCCCGGTGGTGCAGTTACTGCTGTTTTGCAGCAGGGCGCGTCAATGGGCAGTGGCATGAGCCAAGGAATGACCCAGGCCGGCAAAGACATGGGAATACCGGAGTCGACAATGAAAACCGTTACCGGACCAATGGACCAAGCAGTGGCCCAGGTTGGTCAAGTTGGCAGTGCCATGGTACACGACACACAATTACAGATGGCCCAAAAAGGCTTAATGCCTATGGATGCAGCCAGTGGTGGTCATGGTGCTGGTGCTGGACAAGGCGCTGGCGGTCACGGTGGCGGTCATGGTGGCGGCGGAAGTTCTGGTGGCGGCGGAGGCGGAACAGCCGTTTCAGACTCGCAAGTTAGCACCACAGGTGGTGGCGGATCTTCGGCCGGCGGACCACCTCCTATGACTGCCAATCAACAAATGGCTATATTGTCGCAGCCAATGACGCCGCAAACACAAACGCTTCTTGGTGGCATGGCTCAAATGGGTGTGCAAAACATGAGCATGCCTCCAGCTGCTGGACAATCACCAATGCCACTTACGCCTCAAGCACCAATAGCATCCGGCATGAGCGGCGGCGGCAACCAATCAACATTCATTCCGACCAATGCTGCTATGCCGATGAGTCAAATTGCTCAAGCGATTCCAGCCATGATGCAGAATCCGCAACTACAACAAGCAATGAGCATTGCACCGCTTGGCACATTATCGCAAGTTGTTTCTGCCAGCCTGAACGTCAGTTCTTCTGCCCCACAAACCGGCGCGCCAAGTCCAGGTCCATCGCAGGCATCTAGTTCGCCACAACCACCGACGCCATCGCAACCGCAGCAAGCACCACCACCTGCACCCGGTCCCGGAAATATTCCCCCGCCACCACCTCCTCCTCCGCCGCCACCACCGCCTTCCGGACCATCAAAATCAGCTTAACTACCTTTGCCATCATCGTCCCTCATGAGGTCTAATAAAATGTTCGCCACACCACAGATCACCAAATTCACCGTAAAAATGCTGCTTGCATTGATGTTGGTTGCGGCGCTACCTCAACTTACTTTCGCCCAAAAAGGCGGTGGACCAGCTATGCCGGCAGGCGGCGCACCAGGAGCCTCTTCCTCATCCAAAGGTGGTAGCTCGGGAAGCACCACAGGCGGTGACAACGCAGCCCACGACGACTCCAATCCATCAACTCCTTCAAAAATTCGCGATAACTATTTCTTGCGTTTTCCCGTAGCTAAAGAACATGGTCCTTATGCACCGGACAAGGGTTGGACAGGCCATGACATATTGATTGAAGTTGCCGGTGAGGGCAACGACAAGGGCAAGAAGATGAAGAAGAAAAAATCAGACGGCCCTGGCACGATTATTCACTGCAAATCCGGTCCAGTGCAGGTGTGGCCTCTTTTGGTGCCCTGCGCAGTATCTAATGTACCAACAAAGCGCGACGAAGGCATCATGGATGACCTCTTCCAAACCTTCGGTTATCCGGTGTCGGACACTCAATTCCAGGTTATCCAACGTTACAACCAGAACCGTTTACTAGAACAACTCTACGATCCGGAAAAATTAGACTGGCTCAGCACTTCGATCGGTGCTGTACAAGCCACCACCGCCGCAAACTCCGCAGCCAACTTGGAGCGCAACCAATCAGCCGGTGCAATTGAGTACGCCCAACAATATCTCTACAATTTTACTTCTGATGGTGGCAATCGCTGGAATAATATCCGCGACAAGCTGTTTGTACCAATTGCCATCTTGCTCTTGTTACCAGGAGCAGTTGCAGCACAAGTAAAAGTAATCATCCAACAAGGTTCTCCTGTTTTGGGAGAGGCAGTCAATCCATTTGAAGGCATCATTCGTTCCATAATTGCCGTCTTTATGATTCCTGCCACCTGGTTTGTGCTCAACTATGGCATAGACATTTCCAATTCAATTGCCTTGTCAATTAACGACAAGTACAAACAAGCATTTCACGGCGACATGTATAAGGATGCGCAATGTGCCCATGCTCGTGCGTTCCAAATCCGCGACCCCAATTCCAATGAAAACGCTATTACTCCTCCTGATTATGCAGGTGGTGGTGGTGGCAACGACCCGAAGTCTTGGAGCGACGTAGAAAAACATAGTTTCGACATCACGACAGAAGATCCTTGTAAACAATGGGGATCGCAAGGTGGTGGCGGAAACCAAGACAGAAAAGACGAGCACGAAACCATGCTTAACTCTGCACAGCGCGCGGCAATCAACGCAGCCAATGCTGCGCTTTGCGGAGCCTGGGCAGTTATGTGCGCCTTCCAAACTTGCTACCTATTATATCTGTTCTGCATGGGACCAATTGTGGCAGCCTTATGGGTCTGGCCAATTGACTCGTTCCGCAAAGCACTGGGCTCTTGGATCGAAGGTGTTGTAACCATTTGCTTTTGGAGTCTATTTTGGAATACAACCATTTTGCTCATGGCTTGCTTCAAAGGCGTAGCTGACACGGGAACCGTGATCATGACTGCTTTGAATTATCTCGCTAACATTTGTGTGGTCTATGCCTTTAAGTTTGCCGATCTCGCCGGATCTGCCGGACAGCAAGCTGCTGGTGCAGCAAAAGGTGCTGCCAGCAGTGGAGCAGGCAGAGCCGGAGCTGGTGCCATGGCCGGACACGCTGGTGCTGGTGCCGGTGCCGGAAGAGGCGGTGGCGGACACGGAACCGCAACAGCCGGTGGTGGTCATCCTGCAGGAGCTGCCGCCGGTGGCGGCGCAGGCGCTACAGCTGGTCAAGCAGCAGCCATGGCAGTGCATGGAGCCGTCATGGGAGGCGGTGGTGGCATGTCAGCCGGACAAGTACTTGGTGGCACAGGTGGTGCCACATCAGCAGACCACGTACCTGGAGGTTCAGGTGGTGGCACAGGAATGGGAACCGGTGGTTCATCCGCAGGCCCACTTGGCGCTGGCGGACTTGGTGGTGGTCTTAGCGGATCACAGCCTGGCGGTGGAGGCACCACAGGTGGTGGCACAACAGACAGCAGCGCTTCCGCAGCAATGGGCGGCGGAGGTGCCGGCGGCTCTCTTGCCGGAGGCATGTCCAATCTCGCATCAAACGTTCCTGGTGGCGCTCACGGTGGCGTCGGTGGTGGTCATGCCACGCAGGGCGGAGGCGGCATAGGTAGCGCCGTCGGTGGTGCCTTGGGTGGCGGTGGTGCCGGAGCACCCGGAGCGCCAGGAGCTGGCATCGGTGGTGCTGGCGGAGCTGGTGGCATCGGTGGTTCCGGTGCAACAGGCGCAACTGGAGCAACCGGACAATTATCTGGATCTTTATCGAGTGACGCCAAGGGACTAGGTTCAATACCTGGCGACATCAGCGGTGCAAAAACCTCATTGGGTGATACCAATGTTTCAGGTGGACCGCCAGGAGCTATCAGCGCCGGAGCACCCGGTGCACCAGGCGGTCTTGCCGATGCCTCTTCCGGAGCGCGCCCGAACATACCTGGTGTTACAGATTTGAATGCACCACTCGGTCAAGGAACAGCACAAGGACTGCCTACAGGACAAATTCCTGGTCAACAAAATCTTGGAGTGACAGGCGCTGAAACAGCATTTATTGCTGGAGCCGTGGGAGGGTTATTTGCGGCTTCACAAATTCCTGGTGGAGTACCACAGCCTGCACCAGAACAAGTGGCTTCAGCGCCACCACCTCCTCCGCCACCGGCTCAACAAGCACCGGCACCACCAGTGGAGGCCGCGCCGATAGTACAACAGCCTGTACCGCAGCAACAGACAGTCCAGTCTGCACCACAAACTGTTGTAAATGAAACACAGATTGCCCAAAGTTCACCACAAGTGCAATACACGCAATCACAAGCACCAGCTCCTCCTCCAGTGGAAGTGAGGTACGATACTGCATACAATGCACCGGCGCCGACTTATCCGTCGGCACCACCGCCTCCTCCACCGCAAGCACCTCCGCCTCCGGCTCCGGCACCAGATTATCAATATGGTGCAAATTATCAGGCGGCACCACCGGCTCCACAACAACCGGCCCCGCCGCAACCTCAGGCTCCGCCGCAGGTCGCCAGTGCTCCGCTTGTTGAGCAGCAACAAGGCCCGCCAATTACTCCAGCTCAAGCAGCAGCTGCTGCTGCCGGAACTGTATTTGTTGCCAAAGCAGCACCAGAGCAAGTGCCTGCCCCGAGTCCATCGCAGCCAGCACAAGAGCAAGCACAAGAAGTTGCCTATAGTGGTCCAGCGAGATCAATAGACGCATTTAGCGCAATGCGGGCTAGCGCCCAGAAAAAGGGCAACAAGCTCACGGCTCAGGAGAAAAAAGAACTGGAAGAAGCCGAAGCATACGCGCGATCACAAGGTTGGATATCATAGCTAGACTGACATTAAGTTGGAGAGGCTTGAGCCTCTGATCGGAGAGTAAATGCACGTAGCAGACATAGGAGTAAAATGCCCTGTTTGTGGCGTCAAATTTAGTTCGAAGCAGTTGCCGGTAATTGTTGACACCAATCGCCGCAACTCAGAACTCCGTCAAGACTTCGAAGGAAAGATTCCTCAATTCGAGCAATATGCAGTATGCACTTGTCCTTCCTGTGGTTATGCCGACTGGGCGCATCGATATGAAGTGACCAACGAAACTTCCGTCTTGACCGCGCGCAAATTGACACCACACATTCAATTTCGCTCGGCTGCGATTGCTGCCGAAAAAGAAGGACGCGACTTTTATTCCATCGGCATCTTTTACCTTTATGCTGCCTGGTGCGCAGACGACAGTTATGCGGTTCAACAAGCAAAAGAATATCGGAAACTGGCAGTGGATTTCTTGAAGAAGTCTCTCGTCGACGGCTCTTGCCCAAAAAACCAGAAGGAAGAAATCCAATATCTGGTCGGTGAGATCATGCGCCGCGCCGGTGACTTTGAACAATCCAAAGACCACTTCCGTCAGGTCATGCCGCGTCTTTCATCCAAATTCGCCCTCATGGCGCGAAAGTTAATGAAACTTGCCGAATCTCAGGATTCTAATCCCATAGAATTTGAATGGGGAGAGAAAACAAGCGAGGTCCAAAAGTAGATGTCACAGATTCATCGTGTGATTATCTTGAATAAGCCACTAAAAATCCGCGGGAAGACTCCTTTCCAGTGGGTACTTTTGGTTGGTTCGGCCGCGCTTGGATTTTTCATCGCCTCCAAAGTTCCGAAGGAATGGCAATTTAATCACATCCCAGCTGGATTTTTTGTCTTCGGCACAGTATTTGGCTTGGCCCTAATTTTTGTCACCGCCTCGGAAATGAAACCGCTTCAGTGGTGGAGAAATGTCATTCTCTATGGGTGCAAACTAATGCCCTTGATGTTCTTTCCTCATTCAGAGCCCGCCAGGGAATATATAGATGAGAATATGATTGAAAGTAAGAAGGAAAAAGTGTTGGTTGAATTTGAGCAATAAGGAGGATTTGGATGACCGACACAATGAAACCATCAAACCAGACAGATGCTTATCCAAATTCCCCTAAGCAAGGAAATGGACAGGCAAGCAAGCCAAATCCGCTTGCTAGTTTTTTGCCGTCACCAATTCGGGAAATGATTTTGGGACCGCAAGACGATCTTTCCGGTCCGCCGCCAGACAAACGGGTGGACACAAGCTGGCAAGATATTTGTTTCCTGCATGCAATTCCTGGCGATGACAACGACGAAGGTCTAGTCATATTAGCTGATGGTTCTATGCGCAAATACATTGGCTGCAAGGGCGTAAACGCATTGCTGTTCGATGAAGCTGAGCGCGAACAACTGGCTCGTCACTTTGCCCAACTAGCAAATTCAGCAGAAACCGATTTACAAGTCATCGTCAAGTCTCGCCACTTATCTGTCGATGAGTACCTTGAGCATTATCAGTCTGTGATTAAGACGGACAATGAATATCTCAAATGGTATGCAGAATGTACCGATCGTTGGTTTCGTCAAGTACAAGATTTGTCCTATATTCCCCAGCGTGATTTTTACGTTGTCGTAAGTTACCAACCGCCTGACTCAAAGAGTTTGACAAAACCTTGGTCCGGCAGACGATCAATTCAAAAGCACGAGGAGTTTCTTGACATTCTCGATCGTTACGTAAGAACGTCGATCGAGCAATTGCGTCAGTCCAATTTGCGCCCTCAAGTTCTTTCGCGTCGCGAAGTCAGAAATTTGATCTATGAAGATCTCAACCCAACCTTATCGCATGCAGAGCCAGAAGCACCACCATCACGATTGGATGTGTCTGAATCATCGGCACTTGCTTGTTCTGCACTAAAAGTCACCAATGAACATTTATGGTTGGACGGCAAATATGTCGCAACACAGTATTTATCTCAGCCTCCGCATGAATCGTGGATGGGGTGGCTTGTCGATCTTTTGACTTTGAATATGGAATATACAATGTCCATATTCATTCACAATTGCGATCAAGATTCTGTGCGCAAGAAATTGCAGATGAATTATCGCATGGGCGTTGTGTCCAGTACGCAATTGGCCACTCCAGACCTTGAAGGAATTGAATCCACTCGTTCTGCCGCTTCTGCAATCCAAGAATTTTTGCGCTCATCGAACAAAGCATTTGATCTCAGCTTATACATCACGACTTATGCAGAAACGCAAGAGAAGCTGGCAAATTATGCTGATGAAATCCGCCGAGTCTTCAAGAACAAGGGTGCAATTTTAGATCGCGGGCAAATGCTGCAATTAGATTGCTGGCAATCAACGCTTCCAGTTGGTGTCGACAAATTAGCAATTGTCCATCAGGTTATGTCACCGATTGTCGGAACGTTTTGGCCATTCTTCACTGCCCAATGTGGAACACCGGATGGTGTGCCATTTGGATTTGCCCTTGCATCGCGCGAGCCTGTCTTGCTCAATCCTTTTTATAGAGGCGCGGGAAAAGAAGCTAACAACATGTTTGTTGTAGGCACCACCGGTGCTGGTAAATCATTTGCCGTGTCGATGATGATTCTGCGCTTGCTGCCCCTTGGTGTACGCTTTGTGCTTATAGATAAGACAGTGGATAAATTTGGAGCCTATCGATTCATCACTGAAATTCTTGGACCAGAGCTTTGTAATTACATTGACCTTGGACCGAGCTCGGGTTACATTCTCAATCCGTTTGATCTCGGACCAGAAGACAAACCAGGCGAACCATCGGCGGACAAAATAAGCAACTTGCTTTCGCTTCTGGACATTATGTTGGCACCAGAAGGCCGAGATGAATTGAGCGTTGAGGAAAAGTCACTTCTCGACGGATTGATTCGGGTTGCCTACATGGAAGCTGGCTTCCAGGGATCTGTGCCAACAATGTCTGATCTGGCGCGCGTTACTGCTCAAGCAGCTCAGTCGGAAACGGATCCTGTTCAGCGTGAACGCCTAGGTGCATTTGCCCGCGGTCTTTCACTTTTCACAAGACAAGGCGCGTTCGGTGGACTGGTTGATGGTCTGACAAATATTGATACCGAAAAACTATTCATGGTATTTGATACACGTGAAGTCAACGAGCCGCGTTTAGAAAGAATCGCAGTCTTTATCCTCACAGAATTCATTCGCTGTAAAGCTGCCGAATGCAAAGCTCGTTCAATTCGATTTGCTGCTATCATCGACGAAGCGGCAACACTCATGCGCTTCAGAGCAGGCGCACGACTGCTCGACGACCTATCAAGACGCGCTCGCCACTACGGTATGATGTTGGTGGCAATTACTCAGCAATTGAAAGACTTCTTCAAGCAAGCCGAGCAAGCCGATTCCGTTATAAAAAACTCACACATGAAGATCCTTCTCCGACAAGATCCAAGCGACTTGCGATTGCTCAAAGATACACTTCGTCTTACCGATGCAGAAGTTGCCGCGGTTGAAAACTTTGGTCACTCCGAAGAAAAGCGCA
This sequence comes from Candidatus Obscuribacterales bacterium, assembly GCA_020050685.1. Classification (GTDB taxonomy): domain Bacteria; phylum Cyanobacteriota; class Vampirovibrionia; order Obscuribacterales; family Obscuribacteraceae; genus JAGVKG01. Next base: position 45,738 of record JAGVKG010000058.1, read on the forward strand.
GGCAAAGTCAATGTCTTTTCATTGTTGGTGGCATTCACGGCACCATCGCGCTGCCACCAAGTCCAATGGATTATTGGATTTGTACATCAGAACCAATTCGCGATATTCCTTTGCGCTTAAATACAATTCGCGAGATCATGGAAAAGAATCCCGGTTGCACCTACACGCAAGCCTGCCGGCAAGCAGTCTACCTCCTCGGCCAACAATGGGAACGCGGCTTGCTGTAGGAGCGCGCGCCAGCCGTGATCAAAGACCTTTAAAAGACGACTGTCATCCTGAGGAGCGCGAAGCGCGACGAGGGACCTCTCGTGTTTCAACGAAACACCATGAGAGGTCCTTCGGCACTTCGTGCCTCAGGATGACATGATCAATTATGTGACGATGATCCGGTTTTAGAAATACAACGTCAATGGTTCGCTGGGGAAGCCGACTGGCAGGCCGTATTGATCGACGGCAACGATGCGTACTTGGCGGAGGTTCTTCGTATTTGATCCAGAAGAATTAGGATCTGTGCTGGCGACAGAAAAATCGTTTGGCAAATTGATTTTGCCTTTGACACCATTTTGGCTTATGACCGTCGAATCACGCTCACCTGCCGTGCCGGATTTGGCGGCAGTCATGTCCGTTTCGTTTGCAGAATCGAAAGTAGTACCGACTGGAGAAACAAGCAACTGAACGCCATGAGCATTGGCAATTTTACTCACGTCGTAGTTGATTGCGTTCTGACTCAGTACAAAACTCGGAACATATTTGGCATCAGAGAAAAGTCGAACGCCGCGAAAGTCAATAAAGTATTCTCCTGGTTCCAATCGCAAACCAAATTCTTTGATCGTGCTGGACAAAGTCCAAGCGCGATAGCGCCCAAGCCATGCTAAGTGCTCACCACGAACAACTTCGCCGGCACTAGCTTGTGCATCGCCACCAGCAAAAGACGATTTCCATACGAATCTTACTTTCGCTCCCATACATGTAGTGCATCCCCGTGAGTCATAAAGCGCAAAGTCAGCGCTAGCAAAATTGGCAGACAACGGATTAAGGTCAACATCAGGGAAATACAAAGTCACACCGGTACTTCCAGGATAAATTCGTAAGTGATCAGCAAAGCGAACCAAGCTCGGCAGTTTGCTCGACATGACATGCCAATTGTTGCCCTCGCCCCAAGAGGCATTTTCCGGAATCACTTTCAATTGTCTGCAATTGTTCGGAGTAACAGCAAAGGTAAACTGATCATTCCCATCTGCTTTGGCGAAACTCTGAAACTGACCAGACGTCCTATCCCACAGATAAGCTTGAACGTTGTTTGGATCCACAATCATCTGCTTGAAGTTCTGCGGCCAGATGTAATCATGACTGCCAGAAATTGGCGGCTCAATTGTGACTAAACGTGATGCATAATCAACTTCAGAAAATGGTGGCTTAGCAGCTATGGCTAAATATTGCGGGCGAGTCAACATACCGGCACCAGAAAAATCGCGAGGCAGATCAAGTAATAAAACATGCTTACCATCAGGAGTCTCGCGAGCAATGGTTCTCACCTGACTGAGCAAAGTTTCCATTTGCTTGCCGGCAGTTATCCACGGTTGCAAATTCCCTTGCAATTCGTAAGACCATAAGCCAAACAATAAAGTCAAAAGCAGCGTGCCTATCGCTGTGACAGCGATAGCCTGCCTACGCTTCATTGCATCCACCGCTGGTAATAGCAGGAGTGCTAGCAACATGCACAAGGGAGCAGAAGAAATAAAGAATAAGCGACTGCCTACCAGATTGGGATAAATGTGCCACACCTGAATGGTTGGCAATATTGCCACCACTGCCCAACACAACAAGAAGAGAAATGGCCTGACCTTGGTCGAGCCGGCAACCAAACGAAATAGAAAAATCACCAAAGCACCAGCATAAATTGCCAGCGACGCAGGTTTAACAAAGGAAGCAAATTGCACTTCCTCATTCATTGGCAAAATTATTTTGACAAGGCTTGCCTTATCCAAAAAGACACGCCAGCTATTGGCAAATACGCTTAGTCCACCTTCGCCATAACCGCCGACGACAGCACCAAGCAATGCAGTTCGGAATGCAGCATATAAAGCAAGCGCAATAAAGAACAATCCGACATATTTGAATTTGGCAATTGAATAATCTTTAGCCTCGCCTTTCCAGGTTGTCTTGACCAAGAGAAGTTCGGCCAAAGCAATTACGGCTGGCAAAGTTGCAGCCATCTCTTTGCTGGCAAGCGCCAAGACAAAACAAACCAACGATGCCCAAAGGTAAACCGGCTCTCTGATCAAACGAAAGCGCAAATAAGAATGAATGGATGCCAAATAAAACAGTGAGCAAAGCAAATCGACTCGGCCAATCGCCCAAGCACAAGCCTCGGGATGCAATGGATAAACAGCAAACAACAATGCCGCCCACAAAGCACAAGCCGTACCGAGTCTGTTACCACTCAGACCAGTCACTTCAAGCACAATCAAGGCAACGAAAAATGCGCTACCGAATAGAAGCAAAATGTTAGTCAGGTGAAAACCGAGGGCATTCGTCTTCCAAAACAAGTAGTCCACAAAAAAGGACAACGATGAAAGCGGTCTATAACTCTTCATTATATCCGAGTCAGCCCAATTGCCGTAGAAATTGTGCAAAAGCCCTTGCCAGTGACCAGCCTGCGCTTGAGCAACATAATTTAGATGCAAAAAGTCATCGAGCAAAAACCCAACCTTAAGTGTGGACCAGTAGGAAACAAAACAAGCAATCAGCACAAGAGCAAATCCGGTCATCATTTGCAATTTCAAGGAGGCAAGATCATAACTGGCCTTCTCCAGCGTAATCTGGCTGGATGGCGGTTGTGATGACTGGTTGACTAATTCTTGATCTGACATCTTAGATTGCATATCTCTTGATTTTTGCCTTCCCACTTAGTCTTTTCTTCCCGGCAAACTCACTAACTTGTAAGTTAATCGAGTCAGACACGAAGCCAATTACTTCACCTTGCTTATTTAGGCAGGCAAGTCGAACTTGATAATATGCCGGCATTGGAAAGACTCGCGATTGAATCTCAAACTTTCCCTTCGACTCTTTTAAAACAATTCTCGTCAACGCATGCTTGGACAATTCTTGATCGCGCATTTGTCCAGAGTAATGCTCAAACCAAGAATTTGGTTTAGAGACTTCGACAACAAAAGAATCCGCGCCATCAATTTGTGATGCATCATATTCAAATACAGCTTTCTCTTTGGTTAGGCGGCTAACACCGTCTGCGTCTTCGCGCAAATAATTCTCGTCTGCAAAAAGCTGCGGAATTAACTTCTCACCAGATAGAAATGTCATGCCGTTTAGCTGCACATCTGCGAGGGGAGTCGGTAAGTCCAAACGCACTAGATTGACTCTTTCGGTAAGCGCCCAGTTTTTGTGTTGGGAAACGGCAAAGCGATACTTATGGTTCTTTCCATCCAAAGTTGCCGGTAATGCCAATCGCCTTGTCCCATCAAACAAAGGCTTCTGAGCGCTCGTCCAAGACAAGAAGATATATGGCGGGATGTTTTTTGCCTGCGAAGGTAATGTCGCGCTCAAATCAAGATCAACAAAATCTGTCGCCATTGATGAAATATCTATAGGTGGCGATGCTAGAAACTGATCTGCCCCCAGGCTCACAACTGAAAAACCCGGAAGTTTTATTTCTCGTGACAGCTTTTCCGCGCCTGCCAAATTGAGGGCGACCAACCGGCGCGTCTGCGAATCCCAGACATAAATATCATAGTTCTGCGCAGACTTGAGCAGATTACGCAAGCGGGCAATATTCACAAGTTCCGAATCACCGTACATCATCGGCTCAAACGTCAGTATGCGTGAGGACAAGTTGTTTACACAAAGCGGCCATTGCATAAGCACCCAGAGCATGGCGGCATTATATATTTGATGTGCTCCACCAATTCTTTGCGGCAAATTCATCAGAACCAATTTCTTTGGCTCTGGCAGCGAACTCAGTTTGGCTTCCAGCGCCTCACGCAGATCGCGCACTTCCTGACCAGCATGCACCCAAGTCAAATTGTTCTTGTAAGCAATGGTGGCATAGCAGAGAACAAGTACAACAAGCGTCAGAGCGCAAGCACGCTGGATCAATTTAAAACGCGATTGATCGAGAGTCTCTCGATTTACAGCTTTCACCAGAGGGAAAACAAGCAAGCCAATCAAAAGACAAAGCGGTGCTGTGGACATATACATAAAACGACTGCCCAACAAATTGTCCGTCAAATTCCAAACCTGATAGGTCGGTATCAAAGAAAGCACTAACCAGCCGAAGGCAAAAATAATCCAGCGACTTAATCCTGAATCAGCGCGGAGCCACAACAAACGAACAACCACACTTGCCGCACAAACAATATATATAGTTTTGAGATAGCGACGCAGATGATCAAATGGTGAAAACACTTCAATATCAAAAGGGAACAAGACGCGCAACATACCACCGTCTTCAAAGAATCGCTTCCAGAGCGACCCTGAAAGTCCTTCACCAACTGAACCTGTGTAACCCCCGGCAATGGTGCCCAGCGAAAGTGTACGGACAATCAAATACAAACCGAGCGTCAACCAAAAGGGCCAAGTCCTCGCCCATGCTTGTCTGAGTCTCTCAAGCACAGCGTTTGATTCACGAACCTGAGCCTCGTCCTTTGGAGCAAATAAACACCAGAGAAATAAAAGCGGTGGTAATGTAATTGCCATTTCTTTGGAAATCAGGCTAACAACAAAGCAAACAATCGCAACCCCATAGGCCAAACGATTCTTTTCTTGCTGTCCTTTCAAAAAGAGCCAAAACGCCGCCAAACTAAAACAAGTGCAGACTGAGTCCACGCGACCAATTATCCAACTGACCACTTCCGGATGAAGCGGGTGTACAGCAAAAAGGGCAGCCGCCAAAAACGCGCAAAGCGTAGCTTGCCAATCACCAAATTCTCGCAAGAGCCGCCGCGAGAGCAAGAAAAGAAAAATGGTCGAGCCCACTTGGTACAAAATATTCGTCAGATGGAAACCCAAGGCATTTGCTTTCCAAAAGAGCCAGTCCAAGGCCAAGGTCAAAGAAATGAAGGGGCGATAAAACTGTGTGCCCTCGGTTTGCATCCAATTTGTCCAAAAATTCTGCAAGAGCATTTCCGGATGCCCGGCAAACACCCTCTGCAAATAGGCAACGTGCACAAAATCATCGGCTAAAAAATATCCACTCAGGCTGCGCCAATAGACGAGCAAATTGAGCCCAAGCAAAAGCACAACAAACAGAAGATCGATGCCGCGGCGGCAAAGAGCAGATTTCTCGTTTTCAGATTTTGCTTGGCAAAAAAGCATTTGAAGACTTGCGTAACGACCAACCTGAAATAGGGGTCAAAAGGTATTAATAGGATCAGTTGTCCGGACAGGCAGATTTAAAAGTCCCTGTCATACACCCGTCTCGGCAAACGAACACCATATTATAGCGATTGCCAGCATGCCAAGCGGCAGATTCCAGCTGCCTCCACGTCACCTGCTCCCCAAAATGGCGCAAAAGCAACAGATTGCCACGAGCTTCTTCATCTAATAAGCAACATCGCCTAAGAAAGTTTAAACTCTAGTATGGAGGCCCGGCGATTTGTCAGGAGAAGAGTTGAATTGGAGGACGCAGTTTTGAAATTTCCAGAAGGGTTTCTCTGGGGAGCTGCCACATCGGCTTTCCAAGTGGAAGGGCATCCTGGCGAAATTACCGACCGCCTATCCGACTGGGCAGTTTGGACAACTATAGACGGGAAAATCTCCGACAAAACAACCGCCGACCAGGCGTGCGAATTTTTCACACGCTATCAAGAAGACGTCGATCTTTGCAAGTCGCTCAACCTCAATTGCTTCCGCTTGAGCTTGAATTGGCCGGCACTCTGCCCGACGGAAGCCCATCAAGATTACTTCGATGCAGAATCAGTCGAGTATTACCGTGCCTTGTTGAAGTCGCTTAAGGCGCAAGGTATGACCACCTTCGTTACGCTCTTTCACTTTTGCACACCACGTTGGTTAGCAGATCTAGGCGGCTGGACAAGCCCGCGCGCAGTTGAGGCATTTACCAAGTATGCCGACCTGGCCGCCAAACATTTTGGTGACTTGGTTGATTATTGGATTACACATAACGAGCCACTGGTCTACGCATATTACGGCTATGTTGGTGGTGAGTGGCCACCAGGACACCGTCAAGATTATTTGAAAGCCTTCAAATGCATTCGCTATTTATTGGAAGGGCACGCCAAAGGTTTTGCTGCCATTCGCAAACATTCGCCAAACGCGCAAATTAGTTTTGCCATGCATTGGCGGCCATTTTTCGCGCACAATGTATTCAATCCTTTTGATCAATTGTCACGTTATTTGCGTGACTATGTATTCAATGAAATGTTTCCGCTGGCAGTCGAGACCGGCAAGCTGGACTTTCCCTTTCCGATTTCACTTGAGCCGACGGTGCGTGCTCTTTCCGGCGAAATTCCCGGACTCAAAGGATCAATGGATTACTTGGCGATTAACTATTACACGCGCGAGTTTTGCGAATTCAATTGGGGACCGCCGCCGGACCCATTTGGTAAGCAATCACCAAAAACAGAATTTGAATCGAGCGAAATGGGCTGGGAAATGTATCCGGAAGGTCTCTATTATTTATTGACCGAAGATATGGCTCAATTTGCCCGCAAAACCGATGGTGAGTTGCGTCCGATTTTCATTACCGAAAATGGCATGGCAGAAATGCACCCAGCCCACCTGGATGAAGGCGACTGGTCGTTGGAAGATGATACGCGGCAACGTTACTTGGTATCGCATTTGGTGGCATTGCGCAAAGCCATCGCCGATGGTGCCAACGTTAAGGGTTATATGTATTGGTCGCTTATGGATAATTTTGAGTGGGCGCACGGACTGCAACCACGTTTCGGACTGGTGCGGATTGCCTATCCCACACAAGAGCGCACCTTACGCACCAGTGCAAAATTATATGGGGACGTCGCACAAGCAAACGGCATTCCCAGTCAGTACATTAGTTTAGGAGTGGATCGCCTTAACAGCACAAATTATGAATAGCACGCGTATTAGATCAACACGAATAGTTCTTCTTCTCGCAAGCCTTTTCACTTTACAGGTTTTGCTTAGCGGCGTTTGTTTGCCAACTCTTGCGCAAAAATCAGAGACAGCGAATGAATCTGTGTCCAGAGATGCGGCAGCCGACGCCGAACAAGCTAACAGTGTCGTTGCTCATTTCAAATCCAGTGTCGACAAAATAAATTCATCGAATCCATTTACTTTGTCTGTGGATTTACAGATGGCACCAGGCTGGCATACTTATTATAAGGAACCAGGCGATGCTGGCATGCCAACAAAAATCGAATGGGCTCTCCCTGCCGGCTTTCAAGCTAGCGAATTGATTTGGCCTAAACCGGAAAAATTCAACGATAGCGGCATAGTTACTTATGGCTATGAAAAGCGAGTACAGCTATCCGCCACAATTACGCCACCGGCTCGCTTGCCAAAGGTAAAATCTCTTACCTTCACGGCAAAGGTTAAGTGGCTTGCTTGCAAAGATCTTTGCGTGCCAGGCAAAGCAGAACTAACGATGACAATTCCTGTCAAAGCAAATCAAAATCAAACTGAGCCACAAGCAACACCAGAGCCAACTGATTCTAGCGACCAAAGTCAGCCCGACCAGAGCCAACTGTCCGGCAAAGTTCCCGGCAGTGCCACCACTCACGAAGCAGAAACAAAAAGTGCAAAAGGAGCGAATAAGCCAGTCAATATTCTCAATGAGACCTTGACACTGGATGGTGGCAAACACGAGAGTATCTGGATCTACTTTCTCTTTGCCTTTATTGGCGGCTTTATTCTCAATTTTATGCCCTGTGTTTTGCCCGTTATTTCCATAAAAATTCTTAGTTTCATGGAACAAGCTGGTGAAGACCCCAAGCGCGTCTTTCGCTTAGGACTAACATTTTGTTCAGGCATCCTTGCGTCCTTTTTATTCTTAGCACTGCTAGTGATTACTATTCAACAAGCCGGACAAAAAGTCGGCTGGGGTTTCCAATTTCAAAATCCACTCTTTTTGATTGGCATGTCAGTGCTTCTATTAGTGTTTGCCTTGAGTCTCTTTGGTCTCTTTTACGTTTCCTGTCCTGGACAATCGTCGGTCGACAAGCTTGCCTGCAAGGAAGGGCACTTGGGCACTTTTGGTAAGGGCGTTCTCGCCACCACGCTCTCCACACCTTGCACTGCACCATTTTTGGGCGCTGCCTTAGGTTTTGCATTTTCTCAATCTCAAGCAATTATCATCGCCATCTTCCTCACCGTCGGATTAGGCATGGCATTTCCTTATTTACTTTTGACAGCTAATCCGGCTTGGATGAAATATTTACCTAAACCTGGTGCTTGGATGGAAACTTTTAAACAAGCCATGGGTTTTCTACTCTTAGCGACAGTTGTCTGGCTGCTTTGGGTTCTCGGAGATCAAGTAGGTTTGACGGCAACGCTTTATGCGACAACATTTTTGTTTGTCATCGGATTTGCTACCTGGTTTAACGCCAGTTTGATTCATCTCGATACGACACTGCCAAAAAAGTCTGTCGTCTGGCTAATCACGTTGGGCATGGTAGCAGCTGCCTGGTCTTTGTGTATTGCAAACGTACCAGGACTAGGAAAGCCCGCACCACAGGTAGTGCAAACTAAAGAATTACAGCCTGCCACCAATGCCGAATCAATTGCCTGGTTGCCTTTTACGCTCGAGCGTTTAAACGCTGAGCTGGCATCAGGCAAAACAGTATTCTTAGATTTCACGGCAGATTGGTGCCTGACTTGTAAAGTCAACGAACAAACAGTAATTAACACCAAACCGGTTGTCGAAAAGTTTCATGCCCTAAATGTGGTGGCACTAAAGGCCGATTGGACTTCCGAGAATCCGGAAATCAGCAAAATAATGCAGAAGTTTGGCCGCTCTGGCGTGCCACTCTATGTTATATTTCCGGGCGGCAACCCCACGCATCCAATCATATTGCCGGAAGTTGTCACTCCCGAGATTGTCATGGACAAACTTGATCAAGCAGGAAGCAGACAGGCACAAAATCCCAATGAAACGAAACACTAGGGTATTGATTCCGTATTTAGTGCTGACACTTATGCTGGCTTGGTCAGCAGACTTTGCATCGCTGCCAGCTGCATTTGCCCAAGATGCAAAATGGGAACAATACTTGGACTCGAGTGAGCAAGCCTTGCGAGATGGCCAACCAGATGTTGCTGCCAAACTGTTTCAATCTGCCCTAGCCGAAACAGAGAAGCTACCGCTTGGCGATCCACGCCTTGAAAGAACCTTGAAAGCTTATGCGGATTTTGATTATGAATATGGTCACTATCAAGACGCGTTCGATCTCTACAAACGCTTGCTCAAATCCAAACGTTCGCACCTGACTCAAGAATTATCCAACTCTGGTGGCAACTCTGGTGACACATCTGCTTCTGCCCCTTCTATACCCGACAAGGACATTGGCACAAAAGCGGTATTTGATCAGCCGTCAGAGACTGCCACAAGCTCGACAGATGACGCAATTGCCACTGCCAATGTTCTAATTTCATTGGGCGATTGCTCTGACTCATTGCACAATGGACAGGCAACTCACTATTTTGAAGAAGCCCGGGCACTTTTAGAAAAACACCTTCCAGCCAATGATCCAAAAATTGCAGACGTACTGGTCGATCTCGGAGGGTCAGAAGCAGACAATCAAGATTATTGGATAGCCGAAGGGCGCTTCAAAAATGCGGTTGCTATTTACGAGAACAATTATCAAGCAAGCAAAAACATTCATGTTCGTCGTAAATTAGTCGGTGCACTTGAGCAGCTTGCCAATGTCTTGGTTTTAAACAACAAGAATACTGAGGCCAAGAAAGTTCAAGACCGCATAATCGCCCTAAACGGCGTACCGGATATTAGACCACAAGAACCAACGGATATAATCAGCCGATGAATTTCAAAGACTCAACAGAAAAGTTTATAGTCACACCGGGAAAGAAAGTTTCCCTCAAGAGGGATTTTGATCCTTCTTTCAAACCAGCGGATCTCGACAAAGAGACAGCCAAACAATTATTAGATGAGAACTTGGCAAAGCTCACTGAATATCAGGCAAAGCTTTATGCTCAAAACAAATATGCCGTACTGGTTATTATACAAGCCCTTGACGCTGCCGGCAAAGACGGCACAATCAAGCACGTCATGTCCGGGGTAAATCCTCAAGGCTGCCATGTGCGCAGCTTCAAGCCACCATCACACGAAGAGCTGGATCATGATTATCTCTGGCGTTGCGTGAAAGCACTTCCCGAGCGCGGGCAAATTGGGTTATTTAACCGTTCGTATTATGAAGAGGTTTTAGTGGCCAGAGTTCATCCGGAGGTTTTAGCCAAGCAACAACTACCTCCGCGCGACAAATCATCTTCCATTTGGAAAGAACGTTTTGAAGAAATAAACAATTTTGAAAAATATTTGGTCAACAACGGCACACTTGTTCTGAAATTTTTTCTCTACGTTTCTAAAGATGAACAAAAGAAACGCCTACTGGAAAGAATTGAAATGCCAGAGAAAAACTGGAAATTTTCCCTTCAAGATATCGAGGAAAGACAATTCTGGAATGACTATATGGAAGCTTACGAAGATTGTTTCAATCAAACAAGCACCAACTGGGCTCCTTGGTATGTAATTCCTGCAGACTACAAGCCTTTTACCAGACTGGCCGTCGGTACAATCATCTGCCAAGCATTAAAGTCGCTCAAGCTTAGTTATCCAACCCTGAGCAAGGATCAGCAAGCCATTCTGCTTAAAGCAAAAGACCGACTCTAAGCCTTAGACAAACGCTACCGTTTGAAGTGCTTCTAAAAGACCGCTGAGTTTGTCGAAGTCTTGCTTATCAGAAAATACTGCCAAGATACCGCGATCGGTATCTGTGAGAATTGCCACTTTATCCTGCGAAGTGAGAATGGTCTGTTTGAATTTCCCCCAAGACAATTTCTTACTCACAGAATGCGTATGGTTATAAATAGCCAAACTCAAAGCACCGAGCGACATTGCTTCCATTTCTTGTTCTATGGTCGATGCCATAACAAGACCATCATGGCCAACAATTAGACTGCCCGATACACCAGGATGAGTGTTTATTTTGCGCAGCATATCTTGAATGATCTGCCCCTGTACTGTGTTGATCACACAAGCGGTTGGTGAATGCAAGCCTCTGCTTTCTCCACCGTTGATGATATTTTCCACAGCCTTTACGTCCAAGAGCATTTTGCCAATCGTGCGCATCGAGCCGGCAGCATGTCCTTCAAGTGGTGCTTTCCCCTTCAACGAAAGTCGATCGTATTCTGTGAATTTAGTCTGAGGCGGTGGAGCTTGCGCCTCTTCAACCGATGGCACCGGAGTGACAACTGGTGCAGCAAATGGCTCTGCTTGCACTTGCTCGAAAGCCGCTTGCGTCTCTGCTGCCTTTGGTGCTGGTGCATCATCGGAAACACCAGCGAATAACTTATCGATATCATCAGCAATATTTTTTTCAAAGATTTTCAACGGCGCATCTGCACTAGCTATGCCAGTTGTTGCCACCACTTGTTGTGCAGACTCCTGCGCATCGGACGGTTCTTTTGGCTTGTCTTGCACAGGCTGAGCAATTTTTTCTACCGGCTCCACCACTTGGCGCATAGCCTCGACTGCTTGACCAAGATCACTTTCTGCTGCTGCATCTATCTGCGTCTTCAAGAGATGTTCCGCATCTGTAATCGCTGGATCTTTGGGCGGACTACTCAGGTCTCTGCCTTTCATTTGGAAACTAACGGGTCGATCTTTGCCCTTACCCGGAGCAGCAACCGTATGTTCATCAAACAAAGTCTCGAGCGACATTTGCTCAGGATTGAGACTCTTTTCCAACTGATTAATTCTGTCCACATTTAATTTTTCGAGAATATCCTTAGCCGATTCAGCTTTGCTAATCGCGCTGGCAGCCGCCGCGGCTTCCGCAGATTCGCCAGGAGCGGCCGGAACACTAGAGTCGCTGGGGGCACTGGCAGCCGCGGGAGCTTGGGGCTTGGCACTTTCTTCCGGTGGAGAAAAATCCTCTGGCTCAACAGCCTGACGTGGTGCTACCGAACGTGTTGCATATGTTTCGGGCGCTGGTCCAGGCTCTGGAATTCCCATATGCCGGTGTGCCTGTCCCATAACTACGTGATACCGCTCGGTTGGCTCTAGCTTGAGAAAACCAAGGCAACAAGCGACGCCAAAAACATTCATGAATGCCAGCTGAATCCAACTAATCAGAACAAAATTCTCCGGCAACATTTGCGTAACCTGGGCAGTTGAATTAATCACCCCACCAATCAGCATGATAAAACCCAAGAGCGCTGCAGCCAGCCTGAGCGATTGCAGCGTCGAGGCACTTTCGTAAACCAAAAGAGCAAGAAGCAAGGACAAACCAATCTCACCGGCATAAAGCGCTATATACGGCACTTCCACCATTTTGTCCGGGAAAAGCGAAGGCACATAAATCCCCAAGCCGATGCCTAAGACAAGCGCCAGAAGGAAAAACACCAAATTTTTTCGGCGAACTATTTTGAACATGAAGGTCGTTTCGTCCGATTGCCTAGACCGATAGGGGCCCAACCAACTTTAAATATACCCTTCAATTATCAATAAAAATTAGTATTGCTATTATCGGCCTTTGTTCGCTTAAGAATCGGAAAAGTTAATTCTCTTCACAGGCGACTTTTTATGCCCGGAAGCTCGCTTTGACTTCCTCTGCCAGAGCCTGGCGAATTTTAGCCAAAACGTTTTCAATTTCCTCGTTGGTCAAAGTCTGGTCTGCGTGCCGGAATGTTAAGCGGTACGACAAGCTTTTCTTCTCTCCACTATGGAATATGCTGACCAGATCAACTGCCACGAGCAGAGACCCGCCCGCCTGCGCAATTGAATTAGCGAGAGACTGATATTCTTTTTCCAAATCGACATCCACGGTCAAGTCGCGCACAACTTGTGGCTGAGTGCCAATTTCCACAAATGGTTTCTGGAAAGAAAGTTTTTTGATGCTATCCAAAGAAAGTTCAAAGAGATAAACGCTCTTCTTTAAACCAAACTCCAAGGCACAAAGTGGATGCAGCTCGCCTAGATATCCCAATACCTTGCCGCCCGCCTTATCCTTGACTGGCATTTCGATGCGGCAGGTTCGCCCGGGATGAAAGACTTGGGGCGGCTGATCATCGGCAATAAATTCAATCTTGTTTCCCGTTTTATCCTCACAAGCGCCAAGCTCTTGCAAGAGATTCTCCACAATTCCTTTAGCGGTGTAAAAATCCGTAGTCCGCTCGAGATTTTTTTCTGACTTTCCAGCGGCTGCATTTTGTGCGTTTGTCTCAAGCCAATTTGCCAGACAAGGCGCACCAGAAATAGCACCAGAGACATTTAGTTCTTCTTTGGCACCAGTATGTTTCTTGGTGTCTTGGATGGAATTTTTACCGATGCTTTTGTAAATTCGTCCGACTTCGAAAAGCCAAGCATCGGCCTGTCCATGATCAAGATTGTAGGCAATAGCGCGAATCAAGCCCGGCAACAAACTTTGACGCAAGACTTGGTGATCGGGAGACAAAGGATTGCGCACTGATACCAAACTGGTTTCCGCATCAGCGGACCACTTAGTATCAGACTGTGGCACCAAACTGGAAATCCATGCCTCACTCATGCCTTGAGCAGCAAGCGCCCGTTTGGCTAAAAGCGCGATTGGCTCAGCCGGACTTGGCGCACTGGTAGTTTTTGGCATTGAGGCAGGCAGGCGATTGTAGCCCCAGAGACGACAGACTTCTTCAATCAGATCAATTTCTCGTTTGATATCGCGCTGGCGGAAGCTGGGCACGGACACAGCAAGTGTGTCTGCATCCTTGCTCTCAACGCCGAATCCCAAAGGAGAAAGCAAACTTTCTGTTTCCTGGGGATTGCTTTCAATTTCAGTCAAGCGTTTCAATTGCGAAAAACGCATGTTGACCGAAACTGATACCACTTTATCCGAACCAGCCGTGCTAATCTTGCCCAGTTTGCCGCCTGCATGTTTGAGCAAGAGATAACTGGCTCGATCAGAGGCATAAGCAACTGATGCCACATCGACACCACGCTCAAAACGCAAAGAAGAATCAGAAGAAAGTCCCAAAAGACGAGAGGATCTTCTTACCCGTGCTAACTGGAAAGCGGCTGCTTCCAGGGCAATGTCACAAGTTTGATTGGAGATTTCCGAATCCTTGCCACCCATCACACCGGCAACACCAACTACATTTTTAGCATCGGCAATTACCAGCACTTCGTCAGAAAGTTCTCTTTGCCTGCCGTCGATTGTGTAAAGTTTTTCGCCAGATTTTGCCCTGCGGCAAGCCAATTGTCTGCCTGCAACTTTGTTCAAGTCATAAGCATGCAATGGTTGACCAAGCTCATGCAAAACGTAATTAGTCACATCAACAATATTGCTTACCGGACGCACACCAATTGCCTCCAGCCTGCGAATTATTTCCCCCGAAGATGGCCCTACTTTCAAACCAGTCAATAAACGGATGGAGAAAAATGGGCAATCATCAGGACTTTCAATCGATACATTGAGAGGTTCAATTGCTTCCGGCTCTGGCAACTTCCACTCCGGGCGACGCATAGGCCTGCCCAACAAAGCACAAACTTCGCGTGCTAAACCCAAAACGGACAAGGCATCACCACGATTAGATCTTGGCTCTACATGCAAAACCCAATCGCCGAACAAGCCGAGCAAAGACTGGACATCGTCACCGACTTTGGTATCACCGTTGAGAATTAAAATGCCTTCCGATTCGCCATAATTTATGCCAAGTTCCGGTGGCGAGCAGAGCATGCCACAAGAATTAGCACCACGAATCTTGCTTTCCTTAATCACAAGTTTGCTGCCATCATGGCGATTAACTACTTCGGCACCAGGCAGTGCCACTGGTACGCGCTGGCCAACTTCAATGTTGTGCGCACCACAAACAATGTCCACAGGCTCGGCGTTCGGTGCTACCTTCACTTTGGTCAAGCGAATTTTGTCCGCATTCGGATGCGGGTTGATTTCGCAAATTTCACCAACAACCAGTGGTCCTTTTATATTGGCACCAATCTTGTTCACTTCTTCAACTTCAAATGCACCCATGGTGAGCTTTTCGGCTACCTCTTGGGCAGAGACGCCGGACAAATCAACAAAGTCACCAAGCCAATTATATGAAAGTCTCACAGGATTTCCTCAACAATCAAAACTGTTTCAAAAAGCGCAAATCAGAAGTGTAGAAATGGCGAATGTCATTGATGCCGTACTTGAGCATTGCCAGTCTTTCTAAACCGACACCAAAAGCAAATCCGCTCCATTCCATGGGATCAATGCCGGCGCCTTCCAGCACAGCCGGATCAACCATGCCACAACCAAGCAATTCAATCCAGCCGCGATGACCACATGTGCGGCAACCGGAGCCCGTGCAAAATGGACATTCACAATCTAATTCGGCTGACGGCTCTGTAAAGGGAAAGAAATCCGGGCGAAAACGCGTCTTCAACTGCTTGCCAAATAAAAGTCGGATGAACTCATTTAGTGTACCTTTTAACTGACCAAAGGTAACGTCACGATCAATGAGCAGTCCTTCCATTTGATGGAAGATGGGAAACTTGCGAGCGTTAATTTCCTCATTGCGATAAACACGTCCGGAAACCACAAAGCGAAATGGTGGCTTGCCTTTTTCCATTGCGCGAATTTGCATTGGCGAGGTTTGACTGCGCAAAATTACATGGTCGCCCATGTTTGTATAAAAAGTATCTTGCTCATCGCGCGCCGGATGATCGGAAGGCGTGTTCAAAGCATCAAAGTTATAGTATTCGGTTTCAATTTCCGGTCCGTCTTCCACCGAAAATCCCATGCCATAAAAAATTTGCGTCAACTCTTCGGTCAGCTTGGTCATCGGATGCAAGTTGCCGAGCTTTCGCCCAAACCCTGGCAAAGTCACGTCAATTTTTTCTTGGCTCAAGCGCGCGCTGATTTCCAGATTCAAAATTGCTGCTTTGCGCTCATCCAATCGCACTTGGATTTTTTCTTTCACGCTATTGGCCAAGGCACCAACTTTTGGGCGCTCCTCTTTCGAAAGCTCACCCAATCCCCGCAAAATTGAAGTCAGAACACCCTTGCCACCCAAATAATTGAGGCGAATTTCTTCCAACGCCGCGGATGTTTCCGCTTTATCAAGAGCACTAAGTGCCTCTTGTTCTGCCTGAGCAAGTTGTTCTGTTATGAGAGCCAAAGCCAAATACCCACAAAAGTTCGTCCAAAATCCTTATTTACAGTATCAGACAACAGTAAAAGATGCTTTTGTTTTTCTTTTCACTTAAAATTGGTAAGCACTGGAAAGGCAACTTTTGTGACTAAGAATCGATTTCGACGCAGACCAGCCCCAACCATCCCGACCACGCGGATTTCAGTCATCATTATTGATGAAAACAAGAAGATCCTTTTGGTCCGCCACCGCAAAGGTAATCGCTCTTACTGGGTGTTGCCAGGAGGAAGATTGGAATATGGCGAAACCTTCAATGAGTGCGCCATTCGCGAATTAAAAGAAGAGACCGGTCTGGAAATTCATCCGGAAAGAATTGTCTTTCTTTCCGAGGCAATTGCTCCCGACCGCTCGCGCCACATTGTCAACATATACATTACCGGCAAAGTCACTGGTGGCTCAATGCAATTGGGCAATGAACCGGTTTTGGCGGGCGTGGACTTTTTTGCCTTGTCCGAGCTTGAGCGCTTGACTTTATTCCCACCTATTGGCAAGAACATCATCAATGCCATTGCCAATGGTTTCCCTAACGACATTCAATACCTTGGCAACATTTGGGTCTAGTTACAAAGCACTTGTAGTATCATATGTGCTCTTCGCCAAAAAAAACCCCAGTGAAACACTAAGGAATTCATACTGTCATGCCACAACAAAAAGGTGCCAAAAGAGCCGTCAAAGTTGCCAAACGCAAGCGCAAACTTACTGCCAAGGCCAAAGTCGCAACCCAAAAACGCCTAGTCCGCCAAGCCTCGGAAGACAAAACCGAAGAGTAATCGAAGCAACCGCAAACACCAGCGGAACGCAGCGCCGCGAGGAGCGGTGCGCAGTAAAGCGTATTAACGCGCGGAGAAGCCGAGAGGCGCTTAAATCAAATCCCTTACATCAAATTTTCGCCAAATGTAAATTTGATCTCGCCGATCACTACTTCCGCTCCCGGCTGAACGCCAAGAGTAATAAGTTCATCGATCACACCCATGGCTCTGATGATCCGTTGGAAGTGATGGATAGATTCTGGCGAGCGCAAATCAGTTACGGTTAGAAGTCGCTCGATGCGTTTCCCTTCTATATAAAAGATGTTCTTGGCTCGACTGACCTTGAAACTGTCATCTTCCTGAGCCTGCGCTTTCAAGTCCGGCGTAATTTCCACTTGCGGCGCGGCAACTTCGAGCTTGGGCAAATTGGTAATCAAATAGTTGTTCAAATCCTCGATGCCGAAATTAGTGGCACAAGAGATTGCCATAATTTGATCGGCAAACTTCTTGCCGTTTTGTTTGGCAAGCTTGGCAGAAATATCTTTGATGATTTCTTTGCGTGTCTCTTCATCAACCAAATCGCATTTGTTCAGAACCAGAATTTGCGGCAAATTCTGCAAGCGTTCACTGTGCAAACCAAGTTCTTTATTAATTGTCGTAATGTCCGCCAGCAGATCAACTTGGCTGATATCGACCAGGTGAAGCAAAAGGCGCGTACGTTCTATATGACGGAGGAATTGATGACCAAGACCGACACCTTCATGCGCGCCTTCAATTAGCCCTGGGATATCGGCAATCACATAACCGCCGCCTTCCGGTTTTTTGATCACGCCCAGATTTGGTATCAGTGTGGAAAATGGATAGCTGGCAATTTTTGGTTTGGCGGCAGTTAGCCTCGACAGTAAAGATGATTTACCGGCGTTTGGCAGTCCCACCAAACCCACATCCGCTAAAAGCTTGAGTTCAAGTTCCAAGACTCTTTCCACACCCGGCTCACCTGGTTCGCAGTGATAAGGGGAGCGATGTGTCGATGAGGCTAATTCCGAATTGCCTCTGCCGCCGCGACCGCCGGCTGCCACCAAAACACGTTCACCGTCGGTAGCCAAATCAGCAATTGCTTGATGACTTTCCGCATCGAAGACGAGAGTGCCAACCGGCACCCTTATTTCCATGTTCTCGGCATCTTTTCCATGTTTGGACTTTGGTCCGCCACGTGCGCCGGGCTCAGCGGCAAATTCATTCTTGTAGTGAAAGTCCAAAAGAGTTTGCAAATCTTTATCAGCCACCAGATAAACACTACCGCCGCGGCCACCCGAACCGCCAGCTGGGCCACCCATTGGTTCATATTTTTCCCGACGCCAGGCAATCATGCCATTGCCCCCGTCACCGGAAGCAACCTTGATTGTTACATGATCAACAAACTGATTCATGGCAAAAACTCGCGAGCAAAATGTACCAAAGCTTCGTTGGGCTTAGTTTGCGCCCAATTCACCTCATAAATGTACACAAATAAGGCCCAGATATATATTTACTATTTGTAAGAATTTAATATACTACTTTATATTTAATTGCAGTCTTGGGTAGATTTTGGATAGAGCAGGGGCAAAGAGAGGAATTTCCCGTGGTTGAACACAAAATGACCGTACACGAGAAATCGCGCGGCGAAACCATCAATATTTATGTAGACGAATACAAAGGCACAAAGTATTTGCACATTCGTGAATGGTATGTCGACAAAGATCAGGAATCCAAGCCGTCCAAAAAAGGCGTGGCTATTCCCTTGGATAAGTTAGACAGCCTTCTGGATGCCTTAAAAGAACTCAAAGCGAGTATGAAATAAACCTGTGCGGACCTTCTCTACGTTTTCAAATCTTGTTGGCCATACAAGTTTGCTAGTTTCACTTTGCCTGATTCCGATGATTCGGGTTGAGGCGTCGGCAACTAGCACCGAAAATGACTTGTCCGTTTCGGTGAGCAATCGCAATCCCAAGCAAGGACAAACTTTTGAAGTCGTAATCGAAAAGACTATTCCGGATGGCGAGGCAAGCTCGCAGGAGATTTCTCCTGCCCCGGAAATTTCCTTCAATCACAAGACTTATAAATCCTTTCCGGCGGCCACAATCGATCAATCGAACAATGCGGGCACCACCGGTAGTGCTCCAAACAAGATTCAATATCGTGCTTTGATTGCCATTCCAGTGGATTTATCAGCTGGCAATTATCTTCTTCGGCTTGGTGAACAACAAGAATCTATAAAGGTACGTCCCGGAACATTTGTGATGCAACGTTTGGCACTCTCAAAAAAGACAGTAGCGCTCAAGCCATCACCTGGCGAACTTGAAGCAGTCGATCAAGCCAAGCAAGCGTTATCCTCCGATCGCCAATGGGCAGATCATTTTGTTGTTCCTTGTAGGGCACGCGTGTCCACGACATTTGGTGCCCAGCGTATCGTTAACGGTAAACGCTTACAAGATTATTTCCATTCCGGCATCGATTATGCCGGCAACCTCGGTGCACCAATTTATGCCACCGCTCCCGGCAAAGTGATCCTGGCTGCTAAAGGCTATGCTTTACACGGCAATGTTGTTTGTATCGATCACGGGCAGGGCGTTGTCTCGTTTTATTTGCACATGCAAAAGATGTTGGTCAAAGTTGGACAAGTAGTCAAAGCCGGACAACAAATCGGCAATGTCGGTCAAAGCGGCCGCGCAAACGGCCCCCACCTGCACTTTAGCCTCTACGTAAACCAAGTCGCCACGGATCCAAACAGTTGGTATCAAAAGGCCTTTTGAAAAGGCTATAGGTTCCTCAAATCTTATTATTTTGCGCGACTGCGGGGTTCAATAACATGATTGGCAAAATTGCAAAAATGTTGGTGGCAACGCTTTTGGTTATTTGCGTACTTGGCCTTGCATTGGACTACTTGTCATTTATTGGAATAGTGGGTCGCCACGAACCGAGGTGTTTGATATTTCGCGGTTCCGTCTGGGCAGTCTTGGGAGACATGAATAAAGCTACCAACTGCTTTAATGAGGCAATTCAGAGGGATCCTAAGTTCGCCCAGGGGTACTATGCTCGGGCAATGGTACGCGAATCAATTAAGGACTATGATGGCGCCAATAAAGACTGTTCCCAAGCAATAATGCTTCAACCTACTGATACTAAATCCCTTTTTCTTCGTGCCGGCTGCCGAGCTAATCTCGGAGACAATAGTGGTGCTGTCCGCGATTTGGACAAGGTTTTGGAGCTTAAGACGCATTTTGAAAATCGCCTTGCCTCAGTTCACGGACTAAGAGGGTGCTTCCGGCTTAGCATTACTGATAGACCACTAAGCACAAAAGACTATCAGGACTCTATTGCCGACCTCAACCGATATTTAGAATCGAATCCTCAAAATGAAAGTGATTCGCGACTTGCGATCATTTACGCCTCCCGCGGCCTATCCAAAGACAAGATTGGTGATCATAAGGGCGCACAAGAAGATTTCGGCAAAGCCAAACAACTTGATCCGAATGTACCTTTACCTTTGAGCACGGTGATTCCTTTAAGGAAGCATAAATAGCCGTCCGATTATCGATAAGATTGCTGGCACTGCAAAATCCTGACCCAGCTTTTATCAGCGAACCTCAGTCTGGTTAAACTCGGATGCCAAGCAGCCGCTCTGGTAAACTAGTAATAACGTAAGAGGTTTCAATTGATGGCTCAGCCAAATCCTAAGGAATCCCGAATAGAACAAGTATTGCAACTCGTTGAGCAGCTCCCCCCCGACGAGCAAATTGAACTGTGGCGTAAGCTTGACATAAAAACTTGGGGTAAGCGTTGGGACGAACTAGTTAAACGGATTCAAGAGCGACGAAGAAACTTGCCCCCGCTAACTGACGAGGAAATTGTTGCAGAGATGAAATCGATTAGAAGGGAAGTTTGGGCAGAGCGTGCTGAAGGCGATAATTGACGCAAATGTTTTTATAAGTGCCTTGCTCAATCCCGGCAAAGCACGACTGGTTGTTGAACATCTCAAGACAGATTCGTTCCAATTGATCTTCCCAGCGCAATTGCTGTTAGAAATTCGACGCGTTGCCACCAACCCAAAGTTGGGCATTTCGGAGAATGACACCGCTGATCTCCTTAGGCTAATCAGCACTAAGGGATCTCTAGTGGAGCCGGAGGAGATACAGACCATTTGCCGTGATCGATCCGATGATGTTTATCTAGCCTGCGCATCTGTTGCGAATTGCGACTTCGTCGTTACCGGGGATAACGATTTGCTATCAATCGGGAGCTACCAATCAACAAGCATCATTTCTCCATCGGACTTCCTCACCGTCATAGGGTCCCAAAAGGACAAATAACACACAACGGCTTTCCCGATCGGCGAATCTCATGACAAAAATAGAGAGGACCTATCTGATAGGTCCTCTCTATTGGAATTTGTTTTCTAGGCAATCGGGGATTAGGAGGTTTGAGTCTTGTTCCAGAATGCTTCCTTGATTGCTTTTGAGGAAGTCGATTCCGAGTTAATCATTACTGAGGCTGGTGCAAACAAAAATACACCATCACCAATTCGTTGCTGATGTCCATCGACAGCATGGGTGGCTCCAGAAAGGAAATCCACTACGCGCTGCGATTGCTCATTATCGAGCAAGTGCAAATTGAGAAGAACCGAACGACGCGAACGCAAATGTTCGACAATCTCCAAAGCTTCGTCAAAAGATCTTGGTTCGATAACCATTACTTCTGAACTTGGTTGAGCACTTGGGTGATCAACCACCTTGGTTCCGATCGACGATGTAATTTGCGAGCGCAATGACTTAACAGGTTCCATTGGTGCCTTTGCCAGCGCCAATTGCCCCTGAGTCTCGTAAATATCATCTGTTGTTTCAAACAGATCCTCAAAATCTTCTTGGTCATAGGACTCTGATGGTCCAAACCAGAAGTTTTTGAACTTTTGTACTATGCTGCTCACTACCTTCCTCCTTACCTAATCAACAAATCCTTACCTTGCCAAATCCGACTCAAGCGGAAAATCTTTTTTTAGTCGACGCTAACTTTCTGATCGTCTTTGCCAAATATTGCGCGTCCGATCCGCACCATCGTGCTACCACATGCGAGAGCTTCTTCGTAATCTTGCGTCATACCCATCGACAATTCCTTCAGTTCGATGTCGAATTGCATTTGCAATTCATCACGCAATAATTTTAGCCCCTCGAAGCAATTATGCCAAATGGTGGCATCGGTGGTATTAGGCGAAATTGTCATCAAACCACAAACTTTTATCGAGGAAAGCTTTTGCAATTCCGCAAACTGGCTTCGTAACTCATTCGGTGTAAAACCTGATTTTGCGGGATCTTCAAGCATTTTTACTTGCAGCAAAACTGATTGAACCAAACCTTTTTTCTCGGCTTGCAAGGAAACTTCTTGCGCCAAACGCAAAGAATCTATTGAGTGAATTAATGTAACTTCCCCCACCACTTTGTTCACTTTGTTCGTTTGCAAATGACCAATGAAGTGCCAGTGAATTTTGTCTTGCACCATTTCAGGCATTTCGTTTTTCTTTTTCAAAAAATCGACGACGCGGTTTTCACCAAATTCGGTGACACCAGATCGAAATGCTTCCATCACCATATCCGGTGTAGCGCCTTTGCTAACGGCAATAAGCTTAACCGGATATACTCCGATGTTCTCTCTTATGCGTGCAAGATTGTCAGCCACGCTCATGCCTTCCCAGTTTTTCGGCGCACTAAATAAGCGACCAATTACAACACCTACTATGAAACTTGGAAATAGTTAATTTGTCAAGGCTTAAATCTATCTTCTGTAGTAAAAACAGCAAAAAAACAGATAAATCTTTTTGGCACCACCCCTGACACCACTCAATTTTTTGATCAAAAAATCACAGACCAAATCCCCGAAAAGATCACAGGGGCGATCATTAGGCGTAATCAGCATCTCAATGATGATCACCAATTGCAGAAATTATTTGCGAAAGTGCAAAAATGGCCGCTGTCTCCGATCGCAAAATCCTCGGACCAAGTGATACCAGATCGGCTTTGGCTTCCGATGCCGCTGACATTTCCGATTGACTCAACCCACCCTCGGGACCGACGACCAAAAGTATATACATCGGCACCACGGAAGCCATCTTCCAGCCATGTATCACGTCAAGCAATCGGGGTACTTTTTGTCGTTCGGCACAAACGATGGTGGCATCGGCAGGCGAATTCTTGAGCAATTGATTGAAGGATGTGGGAGAAACTATTTGGGGAATGGTGGCACGTTCACATTGCTCACTGGCCTCGCGCAAAATTGTTTGCCAGCGATTCACCTTACTTTCCGCTTTGCCGTCTGAACCATCCTCGACCCGCACCACAGAATGTTCAAAATTCACTGGTATCACAGAGGCGACACCAATTTCGCAAGCCTTTTCCAAAGCCCATTCGAAACGTCCGCCCTTCAAGAGAGGCAAAGCCAAGCAAACCTTCACCAGCGGATCGGATTCGAGCTTGCACTCAGCCAAAATGGTGGCATCAACTTGCTTGGCGGAAATGCTTTCGATTGCACACTCAAACGCGGCTCCTGTTCCATCAAGGCAAATGATCTTGTCGCCAAGTTTGGCGCGCAGAACCTTTGTAAGCTGCGCGACCTGATCTCGAGCGCTCAGCCGCACTCGCTTTCCAGTTCTTGTAATACAGGCGGGGTCCACGAAAAAACGCGGAGTAGATTTAGGCATGATTCAACTCTGTTATAATTCCCCTGTTCTTTTCCAGCTCCTGATTCTAGGAGATTTTTGTCGGCATCGGCTCTTGACAAAAACTTCTCCCGCAATCAAAGCCAAAGTTGGTGCCTTAATCAAGCTCAGCTTGTTGATGCACGAAGTCGAACTTTCCAAGTGGTGAACTGCGCGAAACTATGGACTTAAAAGATTGGTTTGCTAGCAGACAAAAACGGCGTGACACCCTCGTAGTCAAGCAGCCCCTCACGACAGAAGAATACTGCGCTCTCTGGACATCTTGCTTCCAGTGCCGCGAACTAATTTACACACGGGATTTGCGTGCCAACAACCACGTTTGCCCGAAATGCCAATTTCATTTTCGCATTGGCGCCAATCAAAGAATTGAACAATTATTGGACACTGACAGCTTTGTTGAAATTGACCGTGCATTGACTTCCGCCGATCCTCTTGAATTCAAAGACACCGACACTTACGTGAATCGGCTGGCCGAAGCCAAGCGCAAATCCGGCTTAAACGAAGCAATCATTTGTGGTACAGGCACGATTGATGGCCAAAAATTAGCGCTTGCCGTCATGGAATTCGGTCACTTTGGTGGCTCAATGGGATCCGTAGTCGGTGAAAAGGTCACACGCACAGTTGAGCTTGCCTTGGAAGAGAAGCTTCCTGTAGTGATCATTTCTTCATCAGGTGGCGCCCGCATGCAAGAGGGCATTTTGAGTTTGATGCAAATGGCCAAAACCAGTTCGGCATTGCAAGAATTGCACAAACAAGGTTTGCTCTACATTTCCATTTTGACTGAACCAACATTCGGTGGTGTGACAGCTTCATTTGCTATGTTGGGCGACATCATCATTGCCGAGCCTGGCGCCCGTATCGGTTTTGCCGGACAGCGCGTCATTGAACAAACCATTCGCCAAAAACTGCCTGCCGATTTTCAAACTGCCGAATATTTGATGAAGCACGGACAAGTTGATTTGGTCGTGGAGCGCGGCAAGTTGCGCGATATGCTGGCAAAACTTTTGACCTCGCATTCGCCCAACAAAAATCAGACAAAACATCCAGTCGAGAATCAGAAAACAGCCTCCTCCAGACGCTAAGTTCCAGTATCAATCCGAAACATCTATCACAAGTACGACTCACTATGCCAGCACCAGAAAAAAAACCAGCGCCATTGGAATTCGAGGCACCACTCTTGGCCTTATCAGGGCAGATTGAAACCTTGGAAAAACAACTTGCCGACAATCCCAATCCGGATCTGGATGAAGATGTGCGTCGTTTGAAAGAACAATACAATCATTTGCGCCAGACGCTTTATACGAATTTGCGTCCGCTTGATCATTTAGCGATTGCCCGCCACCCACAAAGACCATACTCACGCGATTATTTTGGCCGCTGGGATCCAAACTGGATTGAACTACATGGTGATCGTAAAGGTGCAGATGATCCAGCCATGGTTGGCGGATTAATGCAACTTGATGGAATGGATATCATGGTTGTCGGCACGCAAAAGGGCCGTGCCCTGCGCGACAAGCAACAATGTAATTTCGGCATGCCACAACCGGAAGGTTATCGCAAGGCTCTCAGGCTATTCCGCCATGCAGACAAATTTGGTTTCCCGATTGTTACCCTAATCGATACACCTGGTGCTTATCCTGGCATGACGGCAGAAGAGCACAATCAATCGGAAGCAATTGCCTTGAATCTACGGGAAATGGCCGGACTGACTGTGCCTGTGATTTCCGTGATTACTGGTGAAGGTGGTTCAGGTGGTGCTTTGGCCATTGGTGTGGCCAATCGCATACTGATGCTTGAACATTCGGTTTATTCCGTGATTTCACCGGAAGGTTGTGCCTCTATTCTTTGGCGCTCGGCAGACAAAGTTTCTCAAGCCTGCCAGGCCATGAAAATGACAGCGCGCGAAATCAAAGCATTGAAAGTTTGTGATGAAGTTATTGGTGAACCACTTGGTGGTGCTCACCATAATTTTGATCTGGCAGCAGACAATTTGAAAAAAGCGCTTGCTCGCCATCTCAAAGATCTCGTAAAACTTTCCAAAGAAGAAGTCCGGCAAGATCGCTACAACAAGTTCCGCCAAATTGGTGTGGTCGCCTAATTTATTTTACTAGTGGCTTGATTCTTCGCCGCAAACTTTTGGCCCGATTGACTTGGCTGCCACCGGCAGAAACCTTGCCAAGCAAAGCATAGGCTTTATCGTAATGCTTGCTACTTATTTCTCGTTTTGCCAAACGCACATAAAGCCTGTCCAATTCATCCAAGTCGGCTTTGCTAGCACTGCCTCGAGCTCTTTTTTGTTCGAAAGCAGCAATTGCCTCGCCCCATTTGCCTTGATTGATCAATTTCTGCGTGTCAACAGCACCAATTCCCAAATCTTGTCTGGGCAGAAATTGCTGCCAGAATGATTTGTTTGGCAGGTCCAATTTCTTTTCCCTGATTGTATAAACGGCTAAGGCACCAATGATCAATATGGTGGCAATATATGGAAATGAGATTTGCAACAATGCCACAAGCCGAACCGAAAGTGGTGCCCGCCAAGCAGAAGAGCGTGCCTTCGGTGCAGCCTGAAATGATTGGCGCCATTCTTCTCTTTGCTTGACCTTTTCCGCTTGGTCTTTCACGTGTTCGGAAAATACTTTCGCAACATCTTCACTTGCCGCTGGTTGAGAGACAGTAGAAAAGACATTGGATGTGATTGTCGAAAGCGACAAATTGGCAAAACTATTGTGTGCGCCACCACCAGGTTCGCTTGTTTCTTTCAAGGCTTGCTTAAGCTCAGAGGCAAATTCAGCCATATTCCGTTGTCTGAGATTAGGATCTTTGGCTAACGCCTTGGCCACCAATTTTTCTAGGCGGGGCGAATAGCCAATTTCCGAATTAACGGAAGCAAGCGATGGTGCTGGTTGCGTTAAGTGCAAACTCATTAGTCCTTGCAAATTACTGGAAAGAAATGGTGCTCTACCTGTCAACGCTTCAAAGAGAGTCACACCGAGCGAATAAATATCCGAATGATGATCAACTGCGCGTCCTTCAAAACGTTCAGGGCTCATGTAAGTTGGCGAGCCGCAAATTGTACCCGGCTTAGTCAAATTGGTTAGCGTTTCAGAATTGATCTCGACAATTTTGGCAATACCGAAGTCAACCACTTGGACAAAGCGTTTGTCTTGCCCTCGCTCAGTCAAAACAATATTTTCCGGTTTCACATCTCGGTGAATCACACCTTGGCGGTGAGCTTCTTCCAGAGCGTCACAGACTTGACGAAAAATTGGCTCAGCCTCAGCAAGGCCCATGAATCGTCTTTCCTTAATCAGCTTGGTTAGCGTCACACCGCGTAAGAAATCCATGACGATATAAGGCTGACCACCGGGAATCACACCATAATCAAACACCGAAACAATGTGCGGATGATTGAGCCGGCTGGCTGCCTTTGCTTCCTGATGAAAGCGCTTCAATGCGTCCTTATCGGCCACATGGAAGCTATGCATGACCTTAACCGCGACCTTTCGTCCGATAAACTCTTGAGTGGCGCGATAAACGACACCCATTGCCCCTTTGCCGACTACTTCCTCGACCCGATAACGCCCCTCGAGGACTTGTCCAATCAAGGGATCTTGGCCAACCAAAACCAGGCGCGTGCCGTCTTTTGGACAAAGCACCTCCTCATCGCCAAATTCTGCATTGCATCGAAAACAAAGTTTCATCGCTGTCCTCGACAATTTCTTTCCCAAAATTTTCCTTATTCAAAACAACTAATACAGTCCTCAATGCCAGGCAAAATCCGCCTCCGCCGCGACAATGCCCCACAGGCATTGGCTTAGGCGGGCTAAAATCAATTTCTATTTCAAATTGATCCTTAAGTAAGCCTTATCAGACTAATAGAGGCCTAATACTAAAATACACAGATAAAGTTGAAAGGAAGCTCAGACCATGAAGGAAAAGTCATCTCAATCAAACGGGTCCGCCCAAGCCGAGACGGCCAACGGCAAGTCAAGCAAAATGCCGCTTTTGCTTATCTTCCTCACCGTCTTTATCGATTTAGTCGGCTTCGGTGTGATCATTCCCTTGTTGCCGACTTATGCGGAAAAGTTTGGTGCCAATGCACTGGAAATTGGTTTCTTGCTGATGAGCTATTCTTTGGCACAATTTTTCTTCACTCCCTTTTGGGGCAGACTGTCGGACAATGTCGGCCGCAAACCAATTTTGTTAACCTCACTTGCCGCATCGACAATTGGTTATGTGATGTGGGGCTTTTCCGGATCGCTTCTGATGCTCTTTGCCTCGCGCATTGTTGCCGGTCTGGGCAATGCCAACATTGCCGTGGCTCAAGCTTACATCTCCGACATCACCACTGAACAAAACCGCGCCAAAGGCATGGGTTTAGTTGGTGCAGCATTCGGTTTGGGCTTTGTCCTTGGACCTGCTATTGGCGGTGCGCTTAGTTCTTTTGGTTTGCAATTTGCTGGTTTTATTGCCGCATTCTTCTCTTTGCTTGATTTGGTTCTAACATTTTTCTTCCTGCCCGAGCCGAAAGAACGCAGCCGTGCCGGTCACGAACGCTTTAAGTTAGATCTCGGATTTTACACTCGTAATCTCACAGCCAAAAATTTGCGGGTGGCGCTAGCCATCTTTTTGATTTCCACATTTGCCTTTGCCAACATGGAAGCCACGCTTGTGCTTTTGACCGAAAAACGTTTTGGTTATAGCGCTCAGCAAAATGGTTGGATGTTTGCCTTCATTGGTCTTGTTATGGTCATTATGCAAGGCGGCCTGATTGGCAGACTATCCCAAAAATTCGGCGAGAAAAAACTGGTGATTGCCGGATCGTTTATTGCTGGCTGCGGACTACTTGCTACTGCCTATGCCTCAAACCAAGCTTTGCTTTACTTTGCTTGCGCCTTGTTAGCAATTGGCTCGGGCATGTACACACCATCGAACCAAAGCGTAATTTCCAAGTTGTCTAACAAGGAAGAGGTTGGTGGTGTCTTGGGCATCGGCCAATCACTTTCCACATTAGGGCGAATCTTAGGACCAGTGGCCGGTGGTGCCGCGTTTGAATATATCGGCATGGAAAGCCCATATTTCATTGGTGCTGGCGTGATGGCATTTGCTGTTGGCCTAGCACTTCTTTTGCCAACCATTCCGGAAACAGCCAGCCAAGCCAAGCTCAATTCCGATGCTAAGGCCGCCGATCCCAAAACCGTCGAGATTTGCTAATACCGCATTTGGTATCACAGTTTTTTTTGCGATTAAATTGCGGTAGCTTGAATTAGCTGCTCCATCTAAACATGCGCTGACAACCATAGTCGTCAATCGTATAGAACACCAGCTGCAAGTAGACCATCCACCTTTCTAGTTGCACTCTGGTACCCCAGACCCTTGCTGCTGCACCAGTCCTACTAGTATCAGTAATCTCCGCATCTTGTGCCAGACCACCGGTATTGGTAATTAGCTTATAAGCATTCCACCATTCCAAGGCTTTCTCCCTTGTCTTGGGTATTTGATCGACTGTGGTCAAATCCAATTCGTTGGCAATCTGTTGCACTGAGTCCGTGCCGGCAGCGGTATTTTGTCCGGCATTTCCCATTTGAATGGCAGTCCACCATTCTTCAAAGTCTGTATAAAAATGCATGAGGTATTCCGGTCTACCGACATTTTCCGATCCTAGATAATAGGAGATATCGTTATTTGAATTGACAGAAGGCGTGACCATCTTCAATGCATAAACAGTGTCGCCTTTGCCGTCTTTATATTCGGCAGATCCTTTGGCAGTACCACCAGAGTGTACATAAGTCCAGTTCTGTTTCAAATTTGGATCGGGGCAAACCGGTGCCGGGCAGCGAATAGTCCATTCGCTAATTAACGGATAGCCTTGCGACTCGGCAGCAAATGCCGCCGGCATAAAATCGTTATTTCGATCACTTGATGCCGATGCCAGCTTTGCCGTACCGCTATAGCCTTGTTGATGTGAGTCGCCATAGAAGGCACCAACGTCATTAGCACCATTCAAGCGTGCCACACAATTCCAGTCCATGTAGCTGTTCTGTACACTCTTAATTGGCGTTAGCTTAGCGGCAGTATTTTGGTATTCATATTGGTCTTCCAAAATATTTTCGCCATATGCTTCCAATCCCAAATTGGTAACCTTGATTTTCTCTCCCACGGCGACAAACATGAAGCGTTGCGTTACTTCATTTAGATTGAAGGCCGCTTGAGCCATGACGGGTGGCAAGAAAGGATCGCGACCGGTGTTTGTGTTTGACGAAGCAACATTGGTGCGTGTATAGACAGACATTTGGCTTTGGCCATTTTTTAAAGGTTGAGCCCAATCATTTCCGGAAGCAGGAGCCGATTGACCCATGTTGATCTTGCCTTCTTCGTTGAAGTCCGCCTCCGTCGGTACTCTCGTCGGTGGAGAGAATTGTCCGTTCACAATTTGGAATTGATGGCTGCCGGTCTTAGTTACACCGGTTACCGACAGAGCCTTAAGATCGTTGAGCATTCCGGCAGCAACATCCATAACATGCACAGCGTTTACCAGCGTGTTCATGGATCTTTCTGCTTTCTTCATTGCCTTATCGCGCTTACTTGCTTGATTGTTAATCTCAGAGCGCAATTGATCAATACTTTCATTACCGGAAATGCCTATTTGTTGTTTGCTGGCAGATCCTCCTTCTCCCTGACCAGAACCTTCTTCTTGTTGATTAACCGGCTTGCCCTTTTTCTTATGCTGAGCAGCAAGAGCCTCATCTTGATCTTCTTCATTGCTGAGCGAACCACCTTTGCGTTTTATTTCCGTACGCAAGGCTGAAATGCTGTCGTTTGCATCACGAGCCTCCGCAACTTTGCCCTTAGCTACCTTTTGAGCAATTTTGGCCGTGTCAGACGCCACCACATTCATCTTGTATATTTCACTTTGGAAATCGAGCAAAGTTTGCATTGGCTGCCCATTTGTCGTCAGGGCATTACCATCTTGCCCAATTGAAACCAACATTGTCCTTTCCGAAAGTGTTGGTGCTGCTGGAACATAGCCAAAGACATTAGCAATTTGTCTGCGGTAAGCATTTGGATCTTCCATAAAGCGACGTTGATCTCTTGGATCACCAATGCCATCAGCTGGAACATTGACGATGCCAAAAGTTACAGGCAAGTGTTCACCTTGTTTAGCATATGCCGGAACAAAGAAATCCGGATTCTCCCTCAAGGCAAAAGCAAATTTGTCCTGCCCACCAGTATATGCCGAATTACCAGCGATTTGCGAAAGAGGCGTGCTTAATGCTGCCACCACTTCTTGCGGGCACGGGCGCAAAGCCATATTGCGCAACCAATCATATACACAGATAGAAAGCACCACACTTGGATCGTCAGCTAGCCGTCCGCGCAAATTTTTCGGCTGCATTCTCGCATTGGCACTCGTTGGTACAGCACCACCTTTGGCCCGCAGATAACCGCCCAAAGATTTATTGTTCCATCCTGTGTATGGACTCGGCGAGCCTAAGGACGTCACACTGGAAATATCATTTAGTTTGGTGTTCGTTGTCTTACCTTGATTGGCAAATGTGTTTTTGAAGTCAATTTGAGAATTATTCATGATGCTTTGCACGGAGGTAAAGTCAACTCCATTGCCGGATGCCGGAATAGTTTGGGGAAATCCAAGCACCAAAGACCCTGAAGGGTTAAAATTTGAAGCCGGTCTGCCACCCACCTCTGCATGAGAAGAAATTGTAATGGAATCTCGTTTAGGTTTAGATCCACCCTTTGTCGTGCCAGTTGTCTGCTTCTGTGCTTCTCGTGTTGTCACCTGTACAGCCGCGGGCACCACATAATCAGGCAAGCCGGAATCCGCTAAAGCAACAAATGATCCAGAATCGACAATCTTGGCAGAATCGGCAATCGAAGCAAATACAAATTGCAGCTTTTCACCAGCCACTTTTGTATCTATAAAAGTATAGGCAGGATAATATGCGCCACTAACTTTGTTTTCGCCCACCGCACCACAAGGTGTAGGTGTGCTAGTTTGCGCATAACCCGGCTTAATCGTCCCGAGCGTAACTTTCACTTCGTCCAAGCGTTCAGTAGTTCCATTAAGACGTACGTTGGCATCATAAGCCTCGCTTGCCGAATTATTCAGATTAATAAGGTTGCCGGATTTATCCTTGGCACCAGCACCATCAACTGCCGCGCTAATAGCTAGGCGCAATTTCAATGAGTCTTGTCTAGCGCGCACCAGATCTTCTGCAGCCAGCACTGCCATGGTTTTGTTCTTCAACAAATCGGCAACGATGGCATCTAAACGGATAGTCGCCATAATTGTATTGATGCTGCGTACTGCCCTTTTATTAGGATCGTTGCCGACACCAGCATCATCCATCAAGCCAACCGTACCAAAATTTGTTCCATCACTTGAGCTGACAACAATGCGGCTCATGTCGCGCGCCACTTGTAGCGCGGATGCATCAATAGCCGTTTGTGCTTCCCGATGTAAAACAAACCATTTGGAATACATAATCCCAAAGGCCGCTAAGAGAACCAGCACAACCACGACTGCCACTACTAAAAGGAATGTGTTTCCTTTTGTAATTCGCAAATTTTTCTGAGCCTGAGTTGAGCAAGCAAGCTTGCCGGAAAGTGGTCTTGCGCGCATGGAGAGTTCCTCGCAAAAAGCAGCAAGAAGGCCGGGCAACAAACCGCCGCCTCCTACGTACATCGCTATATACAGATGGTAACCTCAGACAATATTAACACAGTCTCATACAGCAGTCAAGACCGCACCTGTCCAGACGCCCGATTAGCCGAACACTATGATTGACAAGCCTTTCGAGGTTTCCACCCGCGAATCGCCAGTATATTTTAGGTAACGGGCGGAGAATTTAATCAAAACATTTCCACTGACACCATATTTAGTATCACTGTATCTGCCAGGTATCGCCCAAGACCCGGACACCGACTACTTCCAGCTCCCGTACCCTTTTCTATACAGGGTCACGTCGCCAGGCAAGCGATTGGGCGTATCTTTCAACGTACAGACAATGCCGCCTGGTTTTCAAGCCAAAGTCAAACAGCCACAAGCACCGTGCCGGCTTGGTTTCCGCCAAGGCCCACCATCCTTCTTGTCCGGAAAAGCGATTTAAATCAAGCCTCGCGGGTATATGAGAAATAGCAACGGTTTTATACGTTGTCAGGAGAAAAGTGATTAAATTATGACTTGTATTTAATGAAATCCATGCTATATTTTTCCAACTTGCAGAAAACTAGTTCTCTTTTCTCCGAATAATCTCGGGCACTTTTGCCCCCTCAAGACTAGGCAAGACACAACGGTAATAGCCAGATGGCGAGAGCAGACATGCAATCCAGCAACAAGACCAATCAAAAAGACGTGCAAAAGCGCTATCAGCACGAGCTGAAGAACTATCAAAAGCAAATTGAGAAAACCAAAAAGCTTTTAGGCAAGCGCAAGATAGCCTAGGACTCGATTTCCTAGCAACTAGATTTAGCAAAATTGGCTCAGACTGCCGCGCTTGGTCTTCCAGCGGCAAGATTAAATTTTCCATATTTTATCTTTGAGATGAGTGTTGTCGCCTTTTGCCGGGTATTTAGGAAATAGCGGCTTTTTACGGGCAAATGAACCTGCATGTTTCATCCATCGTCTCAACACGTGCCATTCCGACAGCAAGTGATATCACTTGTTCAGAATTATCCATGCCCCCGCTGCACACCGGGCATCATGGAGCCGTTTGGTTTAACGGAAACGTTCAGGTGTAATTCTTGTACGCGCACCTATGTACCACTAAAGGGTGGACGCTTCCTTTACCCAGCCAAAAATCTGGGCTTTCGCATCGCACCAACCTACTGGTGGGACGGCTGCCGCTGGCATTTTGCCGGCACCACCGCCACCAACAAACAATTACTAACCATCGTCTTAATTAGCCTTATGCCGGTCATCGCCCTCAACTTACTGATTAGCTTTGATTTGTGGGCGCAGCGGCCTATCTGGTTCAATCCTATATTGGCCAGCCCAATCATTGGCTTGATTAGCTTGCAACTTTCATTTCTTTCTTGCTGGGATTTTGATTTCCTCGGCAATGGCTGAATTTTTACTTTAGGTTGGCACAACTTGCGCAATCCGTTATTCTGAGTGAGTGACGGAAACTTATGCCACACCATACAGCCATGAGCCGGTCATGCTTGAGCAAGCCTTGGCCTTACTCAACATTAGGCCTGGCAAAACTTACGTAGATGCCACAGCTGGTTTTGGCGGGCATCTTTTATCAATCGCCAACCTGGCAGGACCAGAAAGCAAAATCATTGGCATCGATCGTGACAAAAAAACGATTGCCAATTTAGCCAAGCGGGTGGGAGAGAATATCACCCTCTTCAACAATAATTTTTCCGAAATTCGCCAAGTTGCTCAGGCCTCCGGGCTCGACACCATAGATGGTGGCATACTGGCTGACTTTGGTGTTTCATCCATGCAGATAGATGATCCGGAGCGAGGCTTCAGTTTTTCTGCCGATGGCCCATTGGATATGAGAATGGATACCAGCCAAAGAGAAACTGCTGCCGATCTGGTAAATAATCTTAGTGAAGAAAAGTTGGCAGAAATAATTTTTAGGTATGGCGAAGAAAGGTTCTCAAGGAGAATCGCCAGGACAATTGTCGCCAACCGTCCATTGTCAAGCACCGCACAATTGGCCAGCTTGGTTAGCCGAGCAGTCGGTCACTCACATGGGCAAATTCATCCGGCTACACGGACCTTTCAGGCATTACGCATTGCTGTGAATGACGAGCTTGGTTCGATTGAAAAATTTCTCCGCGAATCTGTTGATATCTTGGCTCCCGGTGCACGTATTGCAGTGATTACCTTCCATAGTTTGGAAGATCGGCTTGTCAAGCAGACCTTTCGTGAACTTGCTGCCGAATGCCTCTGTCCTCCGCGTCAACCAATCTGCACTTGCCAAGCAAAATCTCAATTACTTGTAATCACCCGCAAACCGATTGCGGCAGATAAAAAAGAAGTGCTTGCCAATCCCCGGTCTCGAAGTGCTAAACTACGGGCTGGAGAAAAGAGGGCCTAAATATACATGCCAAGTGTAAACCTTGCCAAATCCGATCTCAGAGATGAGCCCAAAAGCAGTATGGGTTTATATCCACCAGTGTCACTGGTGCAATCTTCCGCTAGCGGAAGATATTCTGGCAAAGTCGAATTACAAGCGCTCGAATCACAAAGCGTAAAAACCAGGCACGTACCTTTGGTGGTGCGGGCCAATCGTGCTTTACGCACAGTACTGATTGGCTTGTGTGGTTTGGCTATCCTTGGTTATGGTTTGGATGTTGCCTCCTCCAACGATGTAGGCAAAATGCAAGAACAAGCCCGCCGCTTGAGCGAACAAAACACTGAGCTTTCCGCCCAGCTTTTGCGGGTAATTTCCTTTCAAGGAATTGCCGACAGCATGCATGGACGGTCCGGTCTGCGTGTGCCCGATCAAGTCATGATCGTCAAAGAAGTGCAACCCTATCCGCTTTCTGCCTTTGAGCCGGCAAAGCATCACTTGCCAGTTCTGTCTGGCTACTAAATAAGTAATGACCGGTCCTGTCAAAGAAAATCCCAAAACAAAACTTGCGCTTATGGGTGGACGCCAACCACGTTGGCCTCTATGGCGCTTAAGAGTTTGGCAACTGCTTTTAATCTTAGGACTGACAATTATTGTCGGCCGTCTTTATTATCTGCAAGTTTTGAAAGGCCCGGAGTTGCGAGAGCGAGCCAGCCAGCAACGCCAGCAGTCGAACTTGCTCGTGCACCGGGGAGCAATTACCGATAGACACGGATTGCCACTGGCAATTGATACCACTCGCTACGACATATATGTACACAAGGATTTACTCAAGGTTGGACAAGAACAAGCAATTTCCACGCTGGCTCAAATCTGCCACCAAGATCCTATAAAGGTAGCCAAACAATTTGCAGCAAGTAGCTCAGTCATCACTTTGGCTCGCCATTTGAATCGCGAAGCAATTGATGAACTGACAGCCTTAAATTGGACGGGCATCGATGTGGTGCCAAGATCATTTCGTCATTATCCGGAAGGCAAACTTGCTGCTCACGTGCTTGGCTATACCAACTATGACGCGCACGGACAGGGCGGTGTAGAGCAAGCAGGCGAAGGTCTATTGAAAGACATTGGCAAAATTGCCAAACCAGAATTGGATGGACATGGAAGACCAATTCTTAATTCCAGTGCAGCACCAATCACGGAAATCACTCCGCCTTTAGGCAGACAAATTGAGCTTTCCGTAGACAATTATTTGCAGCATCTGGCAGAAAAAGAATTAGGTGCCATGTGCGTTCACACCCGAGCCTTGCGGGGTGCTGTGATCATTACCGATCCACTCACCGGTGAGATTCTGGCTTGGGCAAATTATCCAGGTTACGATCCTAATCAATACTCCAAGTATCCCTATGAAGTGACCAAGAATTGGTCCATGGTTGATGTTTATCAACCCGGTTCAACCTTTAAGATCATTACAGCTGCCTCTGCCTTGGATCTTGGCACTATCCGGGAAGATTCTACTTTTTACGATGCCGGCACCCTAAAAGTTGGCAACCGGATTTTGCACAATCACGAACCAGGTGGGCATGGTGCACTTGATCTTTTGCACATGTTCATTCATTCCTCCAACGTTGCTGCAGCCCAAATTGGACTGACTATGACACGCGAGCAATTTTATAAAAAATTGTGGGACTTCGGCATCGGACAAGAAACAGGAATTGAGCTTGCCGGAGAGTCTTCCGGTCTTTTGCTCGATGCCAAATACTGGCGACCAATTGACCAAGCAACTACTGCTTTTGGTCAAGGTGCAATTGCCGTCACACCATTGCAGTTGGTAGCTGCTGTCGGTTCTGTTGCCAATGGTGGCACGTGGGTGCAACCGCACATAATTAGACGCGTCTACGATCCCAAAACTAGTGTGACGGAAAAATGGACGGAAGCCAAACGCCACACCGTTTTATCACCCCAGACAGCCAGCGTGATTTCCAAACTACTTGCGGAAAGCATTGCTCAAGGCACACAAATGGCTGGCAAAGTTCCTGGTTATTCTGTTGCCGGCAAAACTGGCACAGCCCAAAAATCCATTGCTGGTGGCCACGGTTACATACCGGGTGCAACAGTGGCATCATTTATTGGTTACTTACCTTATGATCACCCGCAACTCTTGTGTCTGGTAGTTGTTGATAGTCCGCAATCGGAAGGCCGCTGGGGAAACACTGTAGCCGGTCCGGTTTTCAATGCCATTTGTGTTGAAGCCGCGCGTTATTTAGGCATTCCGCCAGCCAGCAATTTGCAATTATCCGCCAAAGACAAGACGCAAACAGTGGCCCCTTCGGTTTTATACGCGCGCGAACTAGTCCAAGCCAAAGAAAAGTCTGAATCTGCCAATGACTCAGAATAAGTCAGGTCTGGGAAAAGTATTTGGTCTGGTTGCCATTTCCACGGTAGCGTCCAAGTTCGTCGGCTTAGCACGGGACATAGTCGTTCTCTCAGCCTTTGGTACTTCTTATATTGCGGATGCCTACAATTTTGCTTATTTGCTCACCGGCAATATTTTTGTTTTGTTCGGTGGATTAGGCGGTCCTTTTCATTCATCGGCCGTGGCGATACTCGCCTCGCGCAAAAACCAGGTGAATGTCGGAGCACTGGCTTCGCAGATTCTGACAATCACCGCTTTGGTTACCGTGATACTATCGGCGGTAGCATGGCTCTTGGCGCCAATCATTGTGCCCTTGCTCGCGCCAGCTACTGGCCACCCGATTGAATACAAGCATGAGTTCTGGCAGCTTACCGTCACCCAGCTTCGGATTATGTTACCGCTGATCGTCATTGCTGGTTTGGTTGGCATATTCTATGGCATCGCCAACATCTTCGACAAATATTTTTGGCCTTCGATTGCGCCAGCCGCGGCTTCGGCAGCCATTATTGTTGCTGTTTTATTTTTTCGCGATCAATTAGGACTTTGTCTGGCCTTTGGCACTCTTGTCGGTGCTGTGCTGCAGCTCGTAATTCAAATTCCACAAGTGGTGCGCTCCGGATTGAAATGGAGTTTGC
Organism: Candidatus Obscuribacterales bacterium; assembly: GCA_020050685.1. Classification (GTDB taxonomy): domain Bacteria; phylum Cyanobacteriota; class Vampirovibrionia; order Obscuribacterales; family Obscuribacteraceae; genus JAGVKG01. Next base: position 83,687 of record JAGVKG010000058.1, read on the forward strand.
CAACCAAACTTGAGCCCGGCTGTGCTTCATTTTTCACCATGCTTTGGCCGGCGGTAATTTCCACCTCCATTGGTCAACTGACAGTTTATGTTGATGCTTTCTTCACTTCTCAATTACAAGAAGGTGCATGGACAGCGATTTTCAATGCCAATAAGTTGGTTCAACTTCCGCTGGGTGTTTTGGTCACCGCCATGATTGTGCCCATTCTCGCTCGCTTCACATTACAAGTTGCCGAGCAAAAAATTGCCGATCTGAAATTAGAGCTGCGCCGCGCCTTACGCTTCCTTTGGTTTTTAGCTCTGCCAATTAGCGCCATTTTGCTGGCTATGCCGGGAACGATCATTTCTTTGCTTTTCGAGCGCGGGCATTTCAACGATATGTCCCGAGATCTGATGACCACAGCGCTTGTCTTTTTGATACCATCAGTTTTCTTCTATGTCGCTCGCGATCTAGTGACTCGCGTCTTCTATGCTCACCATGACACTCAAACACCTTATTTAGTCGGCATGGCCGCCATAGTCTTGAAATTCATTTTGGACTGGGCATTAATTGGCCCGTTTGGCGTTGGTGGAATAACACTTTCCACGACGTTTGTGACGATATTCAATCTCAGTTTGCTCAGCTATTTGCTCACCAAAAAAATTGGCACTCTCGAATGGCAGTCCCTGGCACAACCTGTGGCAATTATGCTTACCGCATCGGCTCTCTGCGGTGGTGCCACATATTACGTACACCAAATCATACTAGGACAATTTGTCCACCCAAATTGGCTGGCTTTATTTGCCGCCACCTCACTTGCTAGCCTCAGTGGACTGGCCGCCTATTTAGCGGTCTGCTTCGCCACTCGTTTAGATGAGCCACTCATGTTGGTCAATAGCCTAAGGGCAAAATTAGGCAAGTAAGTGAAAGTTTTTGTTTTAACTATCTATTGAAAACCAGAAATATTCTGCAAATCGTTTGATGTCAAGCGTTTTGTTCATAGTCCTCCGGGTATGAAAGTTGTAGGCGGGTTGCTAGAAGCGCAAACAACATTAGCGGTGGCAGCCCCAAAAAAGATTTCAGATGCAATTGCGCAAGCAGATTCTCTGGAGTGTTTTTCGCAAGCGCAAAATTTTTTGCAGGGCATGAATTACTGGGGGTAACTGCCATGACTAATATAAGCAAATGGTTTGATTTGTTCTTTCAGGTGATCTTTCCAAGCTCGTCAGAATGCGCTTGGGATGAATACAGAGCCGCTCGCAATTCCAAGCTTTGGAATGACGCTCCGGATGCCTCGCTGGATGTCTCGAGAATATAAACCTCCGGAACATTCAGCCAATCTGTAAGTCTATAAAGCTATACGGTCGTCCTTGACCATGAGGGTGTACATGAGAGTACGAGATGGAATGTGCTTAGCGGCAATATTCCTGACTGGACTGATTTGGGTTTATGTCTTGATGTCGCCAAAACTAGCAGAGCCGCTTTACTATCCAGCTTTGTTCCGTCCGGCAGTTTTTCCGAGCGGCAATTGGCAGCGGACAGAAGTTTCTGGCATTGAGCGCCAAGAATGTTTCTTCAAGAACAAAAATGGAGCCGAGCTTTCCGGCTGGTTATTTTCACAACCAAATTCTTCTAGAACTATTTTGCTTAGCCATGGCAATGGTGGCAACGTTACTTCCTATCTTGATCTGGTCGAACTGCTCCTGAGCACAGGTGCCTCCGTTTTCATTTATGACTATGAGGGTTACGGCAAGAGTACTGGTCATCCAAGCCTTTCTGGCATTTGTCGCGATGGCGTTTCTGCTTACGATTATTTGCACAAGCAAAGAGGCGTTGCCAAAGAACAAATTATTGCTTACGGTCAGTCTCTGGGAACTGGTGTTGCTTGCTTCATTGCTCGCCAAAGACAATGTGCCGGCATCGTTTTGCAATCCGGATATGCCTCACTGGCTCGGATTGGCGATGAGATGTGCCCATTGTTTAGTCTTTATCCTGGTTGGCTGCAATTTAATCAACGCTTGGATAATTTGGCATATCTGCAAAGGCCGCATCCGCCACTTCTGCTCTTGCATGGCATGAAAGACGCAGTTATTCCGGCCAGTCATTCCGAGGACTTGTACAAGTACTCGCTTGGGCCCAAAACTTTTACCTGCTTACCGCATGCCGATCATGATCACGGTTGGAACACAGATGCCAAAATCTTCACCACGGCCCTGCATAACTTTCTCACCGAACTTTCAAGCCATGCCCAGAAAGACCACACACCCTCAAACGAGAGCTAAGTGGAAATCCGGGCAGCCAATCGGCAAAAGACTAGTCTTCCAGGCGGAAGCCAACTTTCAGGGTGACTTGGAATTCTGCCACGTTGCCGTCTTTAATCAAGCCGCGCATTTCCACGACTTCAAACCAACCAAGGTTTCTCAATGTTTTTGCCGCACGACTGACGCCTTCTTGCGTTGCATCGGCAAAGCTTTTGGTTGATGTGCCGACAATCTCGGTAATTTTATACGTACCAGGCATGTTTGCTCCTCACTAAATTTTCTGACTAGTCTTTTCGTTGAACGCGTTTGAAGTTCTTTTTTAAATCTAACTGCCTGGAAACTAATTCTGCTAATCAAATAGCGATTGTGACAATGAAATTTGACAATCAAACAGAAAATAATCGACACGATCATCCCTCCAATGCCCTCGCAACCGGCGTCGAAATGCAGGCGCAAATTACGTCTCGGAGTTTTTCTTTTTAAGTAATAGATATATAACAAATTGTCAAGCGCAAGCTGGGCAAACCTCTTGCGCGTTATCGGCCTCAGGAGGAAGATAGAGTTAGCTAACACGGGGGATAAGGTCAATTTGCTAGTTGGAGCTTTAGGAAGCAAAGCAAATATTTGACCAGGTGGGTTAGTTATAACGGTATCGACGTTCGGGTTAGATTTCGCTTTTAGCAGCGCATCAGCGCACAAAGAACGCAAAACAAAGCAACAACTAGTTCTCACTAGTTGTTAGCATCAGTCGTAGGGGAGACGATAAATCTCAATTGAATTGGTCATGAAGGCCGACAGATGCCCATCTGTCGGCTCAGGCGATATTGGCTATTTTATCGGCGGTCCTAGTTTCGGGGACAGAATTATGACAGTGCAACATACCCAGTTGATTGGCTTAATAGTTGTCTTAACGGTGCAACTAATTTTCCCACCGGCAATGCTAGCGCAATTCAGGGAACGCCGTGAACAAGCCGCAATGCCCGCCGCACCAATGGCGGGAGCTACCGCACAGACTCCCCTTAATCTTGACCTAACTTCAACCATGCAATCCGTTTCTGCGGCCGCCTTGGTCTCATCCGGCCAAGTCAATATAAATGTAGGGGGCCAGGTTCGCACTGTCACCCCACAAGACATGTTGACGCCGGCAGAATTTGTGGCAGCCAGCCAAGTTATGTCTGGTGGTGCCCAAATGCTCAGACTAGGAGCCGAAGGTCAAGCCGTCAAAGGCCTATTTTCCTTAACCGGCAGCTTGGCGGAACAGGTCGGCAACTTAGTCATTCCTGAGTCAGTCAAACTCTTTCAAAATTTTGGCACCAATTCTATTGTAAATATATCCGGCGATCTCACCAATTCAGGTAAAGTTTTTGCTTATTCAACTAACCCCCAAGTGACAAACGCAACCCTTAATGCATCCAACATATACAATGCAGCCAGCGGTCTGATCACATCTACACTCCCCGTTGATAGATTGACCGCAGGCGCATCACAAACACTCGATCTAACCCTAAACGCTCTCCAAAATATCGTTAATGCCGGGACAATCACGAGCTCCGGCAATCTATTTATGAATGCTGCCTCGATCACAAATCAAGGCATGCTTGCTGCAGCCGGCAATCTGTCGTTAGCTGCCAGCACCTTGCAAAATGCAGCTGGCGCGCAAGCTGTGGCGCAACAATCTATGTACGTCAACGCAGCCAACTTAGTCAACTCCGGACTAATGAGTGCTGTGGCAGGAAATTTAGCTGTCACCAATTCGAATACAGACCAAGCAATGAATGTCCTGAACACAAATGGTGTCATGCAAGCTTTAGCTGGAGAAATTTCATTTAGCGTGCCTGATTTGCTGGTCAAACAAAATATGACTGTCACAGGTGGAAACTTATTGGCAAACGAATTGAACTTCAATAACGGCGAAGGTCACTTGAACGTCAACGTTGTCGATGCACTAGGAGTGATTAACGTGTATGCCGGCACTGCCGAACTGGCGGTGACAGAAGGCACTCATGGCATGACCATTGATCAATTCGTCATTACTGGCGATCCCAACCTCACTTATAGTGGTGGCGGCAATTACACTTCGCCAGCATTTTCTTCTCTTGGTGGCTTTGTCAACATTGATACTACTCAAGGTGCCAGCCCCGGATCAATCACATTTACAGGGGTGATTGATACCACAAATACTGTTGCCGGCGGCGATGCCGGTAGTGTTACCCTCAAGGCAGGAACCTTTATAAGCTTGCAGGGAATCAACGCTTGGGGACGTGGTGGCGCAGGTGGTGCCGGCGGTGATGGTGGCGATGGTATTAGTGTAGTCGGCGGGCAAGGAACAGCGGGCGACCTTGGTTTTGCTGGTGGAGCCGGTGGTGACGGCGGTAGCGTCACCTTAACAGCCTATGGCACAAACGGTTCCGGACAGTCCATTATAGTGAACGGTTCAATCAACACTTCCGGTGGTGGCGGTGGTGGTGGTGGCGGTGGTGGCGGTGGTGCTGTCGATACCTTTTTGCCAATTTCAGGTGGTAGTGGTGGCGCCGCTGGTGCAGCCGGGCTTGCTGGTACGATTCAATTAAACTCTGCTGGCACGGTCAACGTAACCGGTAGCTTAATCTCAGCCAATGGTGGCTCCGGTGGAGCCGGTGGATTGGGTGGCAGCGCCAACAATACGAGCGGTATCACATCTGGTGCTGGTGGTGGCGGTGGTGGCGGTGGCGGCAGTGCCGGTGGTGCAGGAGCACTTGGTGGTGCTGGTGGTGGTGGTGGTGGTGGCGGTGGAAACGCCTTCACGCCAGGAGGAGCAGGCGGAGCCGGTGGCACATCAGGAGTAGCCGGTGGAAATGGCAGCAGCGCAGGTAGTGCTGGAACACCTGGTATTTGGGGCGGCATTGGCGGCAGCATTGGCACATCAAGCACAGGTGGAGCTGGTGGCGCCGGTGGTGGCACGGGTGCTCTTGGCACCACACCAATTAATCCGACATCTAATCCAGCTCGCGGTCAACCGGGAGGCAGTGGCACGTTTCCAGCCACAAATGCCGGACGCACCATTACTATTACTGGTGGCACTCCTAACAATCCTTATTTAGTCAGCGGCAACTATGCTACTGCTGGTGCATCAGACAAAGCAGCTGCCAGTATTACTGCTCCTTCTACGAGTGGCATGGTGAGCATTACTGGTGGAACAGCCGGCGTAACCATTAACTCGATTGGGCAAGTTGTGATTACCGAAAATACGCTTTTGAAGGTGATTCAAAACGGTGACTTAGTTACTCCCGCCGAGTGGGTAGCTGCCATTCAAGAAGGCCGCACGGTCGCGCAAGGCGGACAGAAAGATACGACTGGACAAACGATTGTTCTCAATTCAAGCGGCAATGCTACAAGCGGTACGTTTACGATTGGCACCAGCAATATTCCAGGAAGTGATTTTTCTTACTTGAACTTGCCAGCCAATGTAACTGCCACAGTTACTGCGCCAACACTTCGCTATACCAATTCAACTAACACCGTAAATGTTGATGGTACATTAACGTTTACAGCAGCGACAGGCACACTCACCGCTAATACGGTGAATGTCTCAAATGCTACAGCTAACACCAAGATAAACAACTCCACGGCCGGGTCAACCTTGATCCTGCAGCCAAACAGCGGTAATTTAACTACATCAGGAAACGGTGATGTGACTGCACCAAACCTGACTCTGCGCACAACAGCAGGCAACGGCAGCATCGCCATTGGTGCGGCACTTAGTGCTACCAACTTAACCGTGAGCGCAAATGGCTCAGGCAATATCACTTTCACATCCGGTACGTCTCGCTCAATCGGATCAACAAAGGTCGATCTCCTATCTTCAACTGGCTCGATTGGTACATCAGGGGCCAATATTCTCACGACTACCCCAAGCTTGACTGGCAACACCGCAGGTTCCGGCAATGCCTATATTGATAACAACCAAGCAGTGAATTTGGGTAACTCAACTGCCGGCAATACATTCCAGTTAACCAACGCCGGCACAATAACTGCCAATGGTTCCAATCCAAACGGAGTGGCGGCAAGCGTAGTCTCTTTGCAGACAACTGCGAATGGTTCAATTGCCTTGAACACAAATCTTTCCGGTACGTCCAGCGTTGCCCTTAGCGCCAATGGTAGCGGAAATATTACTCAAGGCTCTGGCTTTACGGTAAATACACCCACCTTAACAATGACTACCGGCTCAGGCAACATCGGCACAAGCACAAACAACATCACAACTAACGCCTCAACCTTGAGCGCCAATGTGACAAACTTTGCCGGCATGCTTGGCAATATTTACCTCAAAGATACAAACTCAGTCACCTTGAACACATCTAGAGCTGGTGGCACATTCTCATTAGTTACTACATCAGCGGCCACGACATTGACAGTCGCGAATTCTGCGACTGTGTCGGCAGAGCAAGGTAACCTCTATCTCGAAAATGACAATACAGCAAGTGGCTCAATCATCATTGGCACAAACGCAACGGTTTATGCCAAGAACACTGCGACTTGCGACGGCTTCGTCTACATAACCATGGGACCACCACCAGCTGCTCCGACTTTTGGTTCATCACCAGCTAATACAACAGTCAACATTAGCAATGGCGGCTTGGTCTTTTTTGGCAGCAACGGCATTAACGCTCTTTCTCCCAACAATACAGTGACAGCCAACGGCGGAGCCGTGATATTCAACACAGGCTCTGCTTCATCAACAGCAATCAGACTTAGCGGTGGAACCTCAGTCAGCTCTAATTGCCCCACCGGCTGTGGCACCACTACCATTACAACCGTTACACCGACACTAAACAGCTTGGACTTTACTGATCCAGTTGTCACATCGGCGGTGCGTTATTTCCAAAATACAGGAACAATCGGAGGAACCCTGTTACAAGTTAATGGTAGTGGTGTTGCCACCAGCGGCAATCCAATTATTGACCCCAGTGATCTCACGCCGACAATCGTTGCTAAAAACATAACTTCTGGTACCGCTGTTACATTACAAGGATTTACTTCGGCCAATCCTTTAAATGTGAATATCACAGCCTCGAGTCACACAAGCCAAGCAATCATTAGCGGAACTACTGAGTTCACCAATGGCGATGGTGTGATGAACATTACTTCCAATCAAGCTGGCCCAGCCTTCCAAATTAACAGTGGCGGACAATTGACCGGTTCAGCAGGACTGACAGTCACAGCCAACGGCAGCATGGCAAACTCCGGTCTGATAAGCGGTACTACGGTATCACTTTCAACCACAAGCAACGGCAGCATTGGTCTGGGTAACACAACTGGTACGACCAGCGTCACTGCCAATGCCAATGGCTCTGGCAATATTACTCAAACCAGTGGAACCATGGTTACCACTCCCACGCTCAGCTTAGCATCAGGCTCAGGCAATATTGGCAGCGGCGGTGCCAGAGTTACCACCGACGCCACGTCCGTGAGCACAAGCACCACTGGTAGTGCCTTTATGCATATAACTCATGGCTTAAACGTCGGCAGTACGTTCAGTGCCACCACAGCCTTTGATCTCACCGCTGCTGGTGCAATAAATGTAAATGCGAACGTTGCAACTAACAACCTTAGCCTGGCTACAACTACTGGCAATGCCGGTATCACAGTAAACACAGATCTGAACAATACAGGATCTGTAACTCTATCGGCCAATGGCTCAGGCAACATCACTCAAACGGCCGGTTACATTACCACTGGTTCTCTGACAATGTTAAGTGGCTCAGGCAATGTCGGTGCACCAAACGCCAGAATATTTGCTACCGGTGTCGGTGCAAACAACGGGCTATCCGTTCAGACTGGCGGCAATGCTTATGTCAGCTATCGCGGCAACGTGACTTTAGGGCAGTCTAGTGTCGGCAACATGTTGGATTTAGTTACCACCACTAATCAGCAAGTATGGAACAATGCCACCATATTAATAGATGGTGCCTCGGTTCAGGCTGCTGGTACAATTAATCTTACCGCGGGCGGAACAGGGAACATTTTCCAAACCACCAATAATCTGAATTTCACTGCCGGTCAAATCAATTTGAAATCTGATATCGGCGATATTGGTGGACCAAATGGCCCGACAGCCAATGATCTTTTATTAGGTTATGCTACCAGTACTGTCACAGTAAACACAAATGGAAATGCATACGTCAAACAGGCTAATGCACCATCAAACCCTCAGGCAGTCGTGTTGAATGTTGGTTCCTCGCATGCTACCTCCATTCTGCATGTAACTGGTGGTCTTCTGGGGGTAAACATATTGCCTGGGTCAATGTTGGAAGTTGCCGGCCAATTCCAACAATCGCCACCAGGTGACTTGACCATTACCGGCGCCAATGTGGTTAATTCCACTCAACCGGATATTTCCGTTGGTGCTGGTGCGACAGTGCAAATGGTTGGTTGGGGAGTGGTGACTCTCAACGCTAACGGCCAAGGCAAAATCGTAAACAACGGTATGGTAAGTGTGTCTCAAAGTGACGCCACCTACGCTATAAACCCCGATGGTATTAACTCCACCAGCCGAGTTGCAATCAACTCGCCGACATCTCTTACTGTTACAGGCACCGGCAGTACGAATGGCAGGCTTGTTTTAACTGCAGGAAGCGGAGCTGTGTCGGTTACGCAAAATTCAGTCAGTGGCTTGGTTGGAGGTACTGCTACCGGCAACTTCTCTGTGGCAGCCCAAACCGGAACTCTCCTTGCCGATAATATCACCTCTGGTGGTCATGTCTCGCTCACTGCTTACGATGGCGAGGTATGGGTAAAAAATCTTTCGCTTTTGCAGAGCACGATGGCCGGTGGCAGTATAACGTTGACCACAGGGGGAAACAATTCCGTATTCGTAATGGGGAACAACTTCCAAGCGGACCATCTTGTGTTTAACACGAAACAATTCCAGACATCTTCACACTTTGGAACTGGTGTAGCCATTTCAGCTAATCAGTCTATTACAGTTCAAAATGCCGACGGTGTCACTATAGGCAACTCCTTTAACTTCACAGCCCCGACAATCAATATCAATAGCAGCAATGGTTCAGTTGTAGCAAATCTCAACAAGGTGACTGGTACACTAAATGTGACAGCAGATAAAAACATTCTGGTCTCATTCCAAGATTACTCAAATACACCAACTGTCAATGTTAACTCCACTTCCGGTTATTCTGTTCAATCGACGACTGATTTTTCGTCTCACAAACTTTTCATAGCCGCTGCATCGGTGCAAAACTTTGGCAATGGTGCTCTCATAGTTCTCAATGACAGCTTAACACCGGCTGGCGTTACCATGGGCACCTTGGGTGGTGCTTCGCTCACTGGGAACCTGACCATAAATAACACCGCCGGCGACTTAGTCCTTCATATCAACCCCAGTACTGGATTGTTTGTAAGCGGCAACATCTCCGTTACAAATAGCGGCGGTAATATGGTGGTCGATGGCGGAGTGCCTGGCTTCGGTACATTTAACGGTCAGGGACAAGTACAAATTGTAAATACATCCGGCGATCTGGTAATCAACACCGGCGGGGGTTTCAAAACATCCAGCGCCACTCAGGGTGTGAGCGTACAAAATACGTCCGGTGACTTTGTGATGATGGCCAATTCCATTGTCTCCAATGGTGCATCCGTATACACCACAATAAACAACGACAATGGCAGTATTTTGATGAGTTATGGTTCTCAATTGGGCATTGAAATTTTCAATAATCAAACCTCCGTTACCAACGCATTTGGAGACATTAGGAATTTAGGAGGTCAAATATTGGGCGGCTCACTTTCAGTAACAAACAGTGCAGGCGACATATTTACCTCAGGCGTAATGGCCGGTAATCAGCAAATCACCGTAACTAATACCAATGGGAATATTACACTGAATGCCTTGAATGGCAGGGCGGGGTTCATTCGCCAAGATGGCGCAAGTACTACCACAGTAAGAGTAAATAGTTCCGGTAATATACTTATAAGTGACGGCTCTGCCGTCAGGGCAAACTCAGCTCCCCAAATTTTGCTGTCAAACACTGGAACTGGCAATACGATTGTCACCAATGCTTCCGGACTGATCGGAAGTGCCAGTGGCAGCATTGAAATGAGCAACACTAATGGCTTGCTAGTAATCAGCAATTTGTCCGTTGTCATACCCAATCAACCGGCGCCCAATATAGGCAACATAATATTGTCTAATGGTACCGGCGCCATCGTTATCAACAATGGTGCGCTTCTAGAAGCGGATCAATTAACAATTACTGGAACTGTATCGAATTCAATCTATATTAATCAAGCTGCTTCATTGCGAGCCAACGCAATTACGATGAACAATACTGGTGGCGCTGTCTGTGTGGACACCTCACCGTTTTTCAGACAGTTTATTACCATCCCTATTCCCGATAATCCGGTGATGTTCCTTTCTCAATTTGCACCGCTGACAATTAACAGCACTGGCGATATCTCGATTACCGGTTATAACGTACCGCCCGGAGTGTATCCTCTTTTAAGTACGCCTATAGTTGCCAGTGGCAGCGGCATCAATAATCTCATTCTCAATAGCAGCCAAGGATCGGTTTGGGTTCACCAAACTTTTGCACCGGTTGTCCTATGGGGTCCAGCTTCCTCTGCCGCCATTGGTGGCTCAGCAGCCGGAACTTTCTCTGTGAACATAACAGATCAAAGTTTTATCGCCGGTAGCATCACCACCAATCAAAGTGGCGCCGCAGCTGATGGTTCAATAACTCTAGTTGCCGGTGGCTGGCCAGCTGGATTTGCCACCTATCTTACGGTTAAGGGCGGAGCTCAAATTTCAGCTAATAAAGGCAATGTTCTTCTACAGAATGGTGATGGTACTTTAGGAGCGATAAACATTTTATCCGGGCCCTCGCCTGCACAGATGACAAAAATTGAAGCTACTAGCAGTGTGAATGGTTTGGGAAATGTATATATAGGATTGGGTAGACCACCGTTTGCAACTACCAACGAAAAGTTTACTGGATTTGATTCAGCCACCAACATGACCGTGAGCAGCACAAACGGCGGGCATGTATATGTCAATAATGGCGTAACGGGCTTAGGTTCAACCACTACCTCCAGTGCAAATGGTGGCACAATCATCTACCGTGGACCGTCAGCCTCTAGTATCACCATCGGTGCAAATGCACTAGTTTCCGCTACAGCACCGGCTAATAGCGTTGCCTTGCCGCCAATTCCGCCACCACCTTGTACCTCATGCGGGGGAGCAACGCCATCGGCAGGGGCATATTCTCTCAAATTGTATAGTTTAGATTTTACAGATCCTAACTTGGTTAACATTGCATTGCTTATGCAATCTCAAGGGCGCGTGCAAGGCACGTTGATAACTGCCGGTGGTATCGCTACCGGTGGCAATGCAATTATTCAACCGAACGACTTGGAACCCACGCTCACAGGACAGAATATCCCCAGCGGTGTGACCATTACCATGGACAGCTTCCTTTCTGCAAATCCACTTAATTTTTCGATCACAGGCTCGAGCTACACTAGCCAAGCGCTGCTGGGTGGTACGCATGAATTTACTGGTTCCGGTACGGTGGCCACACTTAACTATACTTCCACAAACCCGGGTCCTCTATTGGTGGTGGCACCGACTGGTTTACTGACAAGCACTAGCAGTTTGACAGTTTCCGCCGATAGCGTCAGCAATTCCGGGACAATGCAAGCTAATGGTGGCACTTTGTCGATGACCACGACAAGTTTGACCAATAATGGCAATATTGTTAGTACGGCTTCCGTAGGTACGGGGATCTCCGTTCAAAGTACAGGCGCTTTGACAGTCGGCGGCACTGGTAATTTCCAAGCAACTGGCACTGGCAGCACTCACATAAATTTATCCGCAGGTGGTGCAAATGCTCTGAGCTTTACTGGCAATCAAACATTTGTCTCTAACGGCACCGGTGTATTCTTTAATGCAACAGCGACGGGCGGATCGGTTAATCTGGCCGCTGGCACCACGCAGACTGCTACCACAGGCTCAGGCTGGGTGTTAGAAGTAAGCACGCCTTCGCTTGTATTTGGTGCAGGTGCCGCACTTCATAGTACAAGAACAACCGGTGGAGCAATCACAGTAAACTCAGGTGGCGCAACCCCACTAACTCTGACGATGCAAGATGGAAGCAGTGGCACAATTTCTACGGCTGGTGGTACAGTCAACATCTTCCCAGGCGGACCGTCTGGCGTGGTGGCAACCCCTGGTCAATCCCTGCTCCTAACGAAGACAGCAGGCGGCGGTACCGGTACACTGAACCTCTTTGGTCCTACAAATGTTTTCACGAGCAATGCACCGATTACGATCGATCCGGGAGTTGCTCTCAACCTTACAAGCAGCACTCTTATCAGACCGGAAAATAACACATTCAATAATAGTGGCAGCATTACAACATCCGGACCAGTGCTAAATATTAGCAATAGTGGAGCATTAACATTAGCCGGTACACCATTGCCAATCACTGCTACTACAGGCACACAAGTAAACTTCTCAGCCGGCGGTAGTAACCCGGTAAATTTCAACACTAATTACACTGTCACATATACAGGCACTGCAGGCAATGTGGTGCTTGTCTCCGATAGTGCAGCCGGAGGCGACATCAATCTTGCAGACGGAAAATCCGTCAGTGCTACCGGCGGCGGCGTGCTCAACGTTTTGACTCGCAATTTGAACTTGGGTGCAGGAAGCTCGTTCAATAGTGACAAAACTTCCGGTGTAGCTATGATTTTCAAGTCGGATACAGGCTCATTTACAATGAATGGACCGGACAGCTCATCTGCTTCCATATCAACAGCCGGTGCCGAAATGCGAGTGGGTTTCAATGCTCAACCAATCACGTTTGGCAAGACTTCCGGATCTGGTGCCACCACAATTAACTTCAATGGCGGTCCTGTCACCGTGAACAATAGCGGCAGCGCAAGCAATACTATGACAGTGAACCCATCCACAAATCTGGTTACCACCGGCAACTTATTGATGACCGCAGCCGGAGCACTAACCGTAGACGGAACAATTACCACCGGTGGCAGTTTGACCTTACAGACGAATGCCAATAACAGCAATATCGCGCTGAATGGTAATGTCTCCGGCGCAGCGAGCACCTATATAAGCGCCAATGGAACAGGCGCTATTGGTGTAGGTTCTGGAGCTACAGTATCATCCGGTGGACTAGTGACCATGATTACAGATCACTTGACACACAACGGTACAATCAGCTCTTCCGCTACCTTTGCCGGTCAGAAGATCCTAATTCAAAATTCCGTTGGCGATCTTACTTTAGATGGCGGACCAAATCTAACAATACTCACCGGCGCAACTCCTTTAGCGCAGACAGGCAATGCAAATCTGAATGCGATCAACGTTGTTGTTTCGGCAAGTCATGCCCTTAACATGAATTCTTCATATACCTTCAATCCGGGTCCGGATGCATGTTTCCCTTGTCGGGCTGTCACCTTGCAAGCTGATACCGTGAACGTTGGTGCAGGAACTACACAATCGGTAAATGGTGGTGGTCAATTAAATATTGATACAGATAATTTGAACCTGGGGAATAATTCCACGGTTGTGGTGAACGTACCGAATAACATTCCGAATCGCTTCTATAATGCATTGTTTATCAATGCACTTGGTTCATCCAACCCGGTGACGATTACCACGCCGGATGGTGGTTCAGCCACGCTCGCCACTACCGTTAATACTGGCGGAGCGAATATTTCCATTAATGGCAATGGTGTTAACTTTGCAAAGACCGCTGGCGGAAATCAGACCACTCTAAACTTAAATGGATTCCAGGTTCAAACGCTGGCAAATACCGGTTCATCAATGAATATTGATAGTGGTGTAAACATCGCTTCCAATGGTGCCTTGTACTTCTACGTTAGTGATGGCACTTTCAACAACAATGGCACAATTACATCAACAATTTCAAATCCGCTTTCCGGTTATTCTGGCTTGGTTAATATCGGTGCTTTGGTGCCAAATACCACGTTGACCTTAGCTGGTAATCCGGGATTAATTATGGCCAGTGGACCTGATGGTGCAATTTCGGTTGGCGGATCTGCACGTATCGTCAACCTCAACTCGTCCTATACATTTAGTAGTGGAATTGGGGTGACCCTGGGAACCACGTCCTCAACTGGATCTGTAAACATCGCAGCTGGTACTACTCAAACCTCAACAGGTGGTGGTTACTATAGCTTAGTAGCACCAACTTTCAATTTTGGTGCAGGCTCGGCGATTGTTAATGACGCCGTGGTAGCTCCAAATGGTGTAAGCAATTATGGCAAGGTATTTGTTAGCAATCAAAGCGGAACAGCGACAACGGTCAATTTGCCCAGCAACTCATCTGCCTCCATCACCACCAGTGGTGGCAATATTCAATTCTCTGGCGGGTTTAACCAGGCGCTCAACTTCAATAACGCCGGTGGCACCGGTACGGCATCACTGGCACTAAATGCTGCAGGAGCGGAAGTCAAATTCCTCACACAAGGTGCAGCATCAGGGACAATGCATGTCGGCAGCGGAGTTGCCATTAGTGGTGACAACTATTTAAATGCTACGTCCGTAGGACCAATGTTATTAGACGGCACAGTTAGTGCTGGCAATTTGACATTGCAAACCAGTGCCCACAATAGCAATATTACGATCAATGCCAACGCCACTGGTACACAGACAATGATTGTATCTGCAAATGGGGCAGGAAGTATTACGCAAGCAGGAGGAACGACACTGTATACGCCGGACCTGACGCTCATTTCCGGCAGCGGGGATATTGGTGTAGGCGATCCAATAAATACATCCGCGACACTACTGTCGGCAAACACCACTGGTGGTGGCAATGTTCTAGTCAACACAACTGGCCCAGTCAGCTTAAGGGAATCTAGCGCCGGACAAGTATTTGACCTCACAGCCAATGGCCACCTGACTACAATTGGATCATTGTCTGGGGGCTATGTTTATCTGACTACAATGGCCGGATCTGGTGGCAACCTGACCATTGGCTCAAACGTCACAGGTGCAAGCGGCGCTACTTTAGTTGCTGATTGTCCTGCCAAAGTGGAAGTAACTCCTCTCGGCAGTGTGCTTGCCGGATCTGGCGGTGATGTGCACATTACCACGAGTCATCTGAGCAACAATGGCTTGATTGGTGGTGGTACTCTAACCACCTGCGAAGATTGTGGAACCGGCCTACTTTTGGATGGCGGTGGCACCTTTACCGGTGGCGCAATTACCATTCGGGTTAATGGTAATAACGCCTTATCATTTGCCGGCAACGAGACTTTCAGTGCCGCAAGTTCGGGACAAGTTAGTTTCTTGGCCCAATCGCCTGGTGCTTCCATGGTCTTTTATCCAAATACCAACTTAACAGTCGGCTCCGGAAACATGCTGAGAATGAGCTCTCCCAATTTCACGTTTGGGGCAAATAGTACGATCAATACATTTACCAACCTGGTAATGATAGATCCACACACAGCACAAACTATGACCATTACGGCACCATCATCGGCAACACCGGCTCAAATTCAGACAGCTGGTGGAGCAATTCATGTTTTATCCAGCGCCATTGTTGTATTCCAAGCCGACACGCCGTTTACTTCATCCAAACTGAATCTGCTTGGCGGTCAGGTGACTGTTGAGGCACCAGTTGGTGTATCCATAGGTTCAAATATCGGTCCACAAATGACCTTGGCTGCCGACAACAATGTGATTGTCACAACCCCACTTTTGGAAATGCGTAATCTCTCAGTATTAAGTACTGTTGGTGCTTTCCCCAACAATCACTCAATCAACATCGGCAGCACGACAATGGGAAGCGGTGCTGTGACCATTCGTGTAGTTGACGCCGTCGGTCCAGGAGCAACTATTACTGCTGGAGGCGGAATGTTAGGTGGGCCAATAAATATCACTGATGGCTTGGTGGTTTTTGACGCCACAAATAGTGCAGGCAATCCAAGCTTCGGTGTACTTAATTTCTCTGGTGGTAACGTAAATATAACCACACCAGTGGTCGGCAGCATATTGGGCAGTGTGCTTGTCAAAGACAATGTGAGCATATCCAGTGACCATGATTTGAACATTGTCACATCCAAGTTGACAATGCACAACGGCTCAAACTTGAAGACAACACATTTTACGCATCCCATGCCAGTGACGCTAGTCACTGCTAATTTCTCCCTCACTTCAACCGCACTTGGCACTTCGTTAACCGTGGTCCCTGTTGGTACAGCCACCATCGAAACAGAAGCTGGTGGCACTATGACCATTCAGCCATACATGGATGAACAAGGGCCAGCCCAGCTACCTTTAGGTGGTAACAATCTCACCTTTGGTGAATCACCAGTAATTGGAACACTTTACCTCAACAACGCTCCAGTTACGCTTTCCACAAATGCCAATGGCATGATTACCATGGAGCAAAATACAACAATTGTTGCTAATAACGGAATGAGTATTCACACTCCACATTTGGCCATGTACAACGGCTCCGAGATTCGTACTACAAGTGGCAATTTGAACATAGATAGTAATGGCAACAGTTTATTGACGATTAGCGGCTCCGGAACTTCCACGATTCGCTCCTCTGAGCTACTACCAGACTCACTCAACATCAGCTCGCCTCAAGATATTCTTTTTACAGGCACCTTTTGGCATTTGGATCTCGGAGGGTCAAATGCATTTGTCACGGCTGGCAACGGTGTGACGATCGGTGATTTGGTTCATGTGAGCGGGACCTCTGGTAGTCTCACTGTGTCAACACCCAATTTGACATTGGGAAGCGCCTCGACATTAGGGTCACTGGCGGCAACTACACAAGTAAACTCTAACGGATCTTCACTTTTAACAGTTTATTTGCCCAGCTTGTTTGACATGGCCACCCTTGCCGGTAGTTCCGTCTCGATTGCCTCGTCTGGTAGTTTGACATTTGCCACCACTGGCTTCAATGCTGATGGTGGGTTGACAATGCACACTACCGGTGGAGTGACTCTTTCGGCTGCAAACAATGGCACCACAACACTTGGTCAAAACATTGAGCTGTATGCCGACGATGATGTACAAGTAAAGACTACTGTGTTAGACATGGGCGCAAACTCCAAGCTTAGCTTATCAAATTCAATGTTTGGCACAAGCAATTTGGATGTCACATCCTCTACTATGGGAACAAGTTTAACGGTGAAGACTCCTGATTATGCCAGTGCCACCATGCAAACTGCCGGTGGGGGCATTTCCTTTAGCGCCGAGACCGGCAATGAATTGCGCTTCTCGATGGCTTCCGGTTTTGGTAGTTCTGGCACGCTCTATTTATATGGCGGACCAGTGGTAACTAATTCGCAGTATCAAAACACTACTGTTGATGCTGGGGTTTCATTGGTTGCAGACAATACAGTCCAAATGACCTCTTCAAATGCCGCCATGGACAACTTCGGTTCAGTGACAGGTACAGACCTGAATCTATACGCGACATACAACTTGAACACAAATAATCTAACAGCCACAAACGGCTATGTGCGCGCCTATAGTTCTGTGTCCAATCTCACAACCCTTGCCGGATCATACATTTCTGCCAACGAAGGCAATGTTGAACTGGCCAGTGGCAATACTTCATCTGGAATGATCTCGCTTGGTGACAACTCGACGGTTACTGCCTATGGTTCAAATAATGATGTGGGTAATGTCTATGTAACGGTTGGCAATGTACCACCAACGCCCACCACTGGCACCAATGCCAATGTCAGCCAGGTTCGCCTGAATGGAGGCAAAATTTACCTGGGTGCCAACAACATAGATGCACAGTCACCAACCAGCACATTTACTTCGGATGGCTCCAAGATTATCTTTGATACCAATGGGCTACCTGCCTCATCTATATATGTTGGTGGCAACACTACTATTAACGCTACCAATCCGCCAGATTTGGTTTTCCTCGACAGTCTTGATTTAACACACGTGTCTGTAACCACTACTATCTTGGAGATGCAGTCTCAAGGAATAGTCGGCGGCACACTGATCGTCGACGGTTTAGGAGTAGCCATTGGTGGCAATGCCATAATTGATCCAACCGATTTTTCTACACTAACAATTACGGCTAAAAATATTCCAGCCAATGTGACAGTGACATTGCTAGACTTCAATGCCACAACTCCTCTGACGGTGGATCTCACAGGTGGCAGCAGCACCACGCAGGTAGTGATTGGAGGGACCAGTCAATTTGTTGGACAATTTAGTCCGTCTGACGCCGTGTTGAATATCAACTCAACCTTGGGCGGAACTGTCATGGCTGTTAGTGGCACTTTGAGCTCTGACGGCTCTCTTGCAGTCACCGCCAATGGTGATCTTGAAGTCTCTGGTACCGGCACATTAAGTGCAAGCACCAACTTGTCTGTGAATACAACTGGTAATATTTTGCAAACCGGATCTAATGCAATGATGACTGCCACTGCAATGAACTTACAATCTGGCGGCGCGATTGGATCATCGGCCCAAAGTCTTAACACATCAACTTCCAGCTTAACGGCAACTGCCGCCAGCAATGCCTACATATATAACACAGGCAACACCGCGCTTAATACTTCATCGGCAGCCGGTACATTCCAAATGGTCAATGTCGGTCACCTCACGCAAAGCGTAGGGTCAACACTTTCGGCCAACCAAATACTGCTTGCCACCACTGGTGCAACACCTGGCGTGTTGACCTTGTCCGGCACGCTGACAAATTCAGGCACCGACAATAAGGCTCTCACCCTGATTTCCAACTCTCACATTACCACCACCGGATCGTTCGGTGGCAGTCTCAACACTTCCAGTGCGACTGGTAATGGCGGCAATATTAGTCTTGTTGCCGGCGCCGATTCCACCTATGACCAGGGAACATCCACCTTAACCTTGACGGGCGCTTCCGCTACTGGCGGTGCAATCACATTTGTGCCGCTGGTTTCAGCGATAAGTGTCAATTCACGCTCAACTCTGGCATCCGGCAACGGCGGCAAAGTTGTTATGATGGCATTTACAGGCAGTGATGCCGGCTCCGGTGCCATCACCATGCCATCCACTAGTAGTATTACCTCATTTGGTGGTGGCACAGGAAGCACCAACGGCTCGGTAACATTGCTGGCAAACAATGTTAGCACTGGCACCATCGACACGAAAGGCGGATCAGCCAATGTAGCCTTGCTCGGTGGTGACGTAGTTGCCCTGGCGCAAGACCCAACTCTTCCAGGCACCGGTGTAGCAGTTAGTTCAAGCAGCGGCGTCAGCACATCCTGGCTAGATCCTTACTCTAACGCCACAGCATTCCCTGGATCGTTTAGTGCCACTACCATGAGTGTCGGTGGCAACCTAATCCTCAAAGGCGCATCACTAAGTGTTCCCAGCAGGGTTACCAACGTTAATGGTGACATCATCATAAACACAAGCGCCAATCTCACCTTAAACGCCTTTTCCAGTAGCGCCATAGCCAATACCTTCTCACTTGATCCACTGCAAGGCTTAAATGGATCCTTGATTGTCAATGCCGCCGGTGGACTGACAATCAATAATTCAACCCAAATGTCATCCGGAACCAGTGCATCCAAGTATGTCTCTCTAACATCCAGCGCCGGCAATATCAACTACACCTATGGCATCTTCACGACAGGAGGTTCAATAGCCTTAGCAGCGGCACATAATATTGGTCAAGCTTCGGGTGGTGGTGGTGGCACAATCGACGCTGTTCGAGACAGTGGATCGGGTAATGGTGGGACTGTATCCATAGTAGCCGGTGTCAATATAGCAACACCAAACGACCAGACTGTGATTTTGAGCGGTGCCTCCACAACAGGTGGATCGATCAACTTGCCTTCTGTCTACGCCATCAATACTTACGCCATGACTAGTGGTAGCGGTGGCGATGTAAATGTAATGGCCTTTGCCGGCAATGACGCGGCTTCCGGGCAAGTTTCACTGTCAGGCTCCACTTATACTCAGACACATGGTGTAGGAGGCGGAGCAAGCGGTAACCTAAGTGTTTATGCCGGTGCTTCCTCTGGCACTTCGATTACGTACAATCTTGGTTACTTAACTTACAACGGTACAGCTCTCGCCGGAACCGGCAATGTTAGTGTCGTCACGGCACAGCCGGTAGTTAACGGCGGCACCCTGACTCTAACCAATGGTCTTACTCCCGCCAATGCATTCTCTGCAGGGACAGTGCAAAACGCATCCATTGCAATGAACAACGTCAATGGCAGTGACGCACGTGGTACCGTTGCCCTGACCGCCGGACAAAACATTTCACACATGACCGGACTCGCCCGAGCTGCCGGCAGTGGTCTTACACCAGGAGCAACATTCACAGCCGGCGGTACTATTACAGCCAATTACGTCGGGCTTGTAGGCAGCGGCGTCACCAATGGTATTCTCCTTAATGCTGGTGGCACTATACAGACACAGGATCTAAATGCAGCTGCTGGCAATATCATCGCTACAAATAGTAGTGGCAACATCACGCTTTCTGGTCCAATAAACACAACAGGCTCTGGCTTCGTTGCAGTCACCACTCCAGGCAACATTACCTTCGGGCGTACAGGCAATGGTGGCATCAGCACCGCCGGCGGTGCCGTTGCAATGGTGGCAAGCGGCAATATTACAAGTCAATCTAATTCCGGCGCACAAGTCGTTACCAGCGGAGGAACGGTAAATCTACTTTCTGGTGTCAACTATACTGGTTCGGGCAATAGCATTACAGTAACCGGTGCCTCCGCTACCGGTGGTAATATCAATCTAACCAGCATGAGCTTTGGCAGCTCCGGCATTGTCACAGCCAAGACAACCACAGGTGGTGTCGCCGGCGACATTAACCTAATCGCCTTTACAGATGGCAGCGGCGCACAAGGAACAGTTACCATGTCGGCAAGCGGCAGCGGCATGAACGCCTCAGGCGGTTCAGGTGGTGCCAGCGGCAATATCACGGTACTTGCTGGATCACCGACAGCTAATCTCACCACCGGCTGGTTCAATACCAATGGTACCTCCACGACAGGCGGCAACGTTGTGATAAGCACGGCTACTCCTGTGATCAATGGCGGTAGCGTAACCCTCACCAACGCTGCAACGCCTAGCAATACTTTCAGCGCTGGCGCCTTACAAACAGGAGCATCAATTACAGTTGATTCAACAACTGCTAATCAAGCTGAAGGTTATGTATCAATAATTGCAGGACAAAACATATCTATAGGTGGCGGTGTCACGAACTCATCGGACACTGGCGCAACCAATGCCCTGACACTGATCGCCACGGGCGGCACATTAGCTACCGGCTTCCTGACAAACAGCTTCGGCAATGTCTTTGCCACAGCCCAAGGGAACATGACAATAAGCGGACCAATCAACGTGACCAAAGCCGGTTCATTCGTTGAGCTAACCACGCCCGCCAATATAACCATGGGTGTATCTGGCAACGGCGGTGTATTTACAGCTGGCGGTCCGATCGCAGTTGTGGCCGGTGGCAATATAACCACACTATCCAATAGCGGTGCGCTAATTAGCACCAACTCCGGTGGCTCTGGGTCAACCGGAAGCGTATCACTTCTAGCCGGCGCAGCCTATTCACAAGTGGGCAGCACAATCACAGTCACTGGTGCATCTGCCACTGGCGGCAAGATTGACATATCAAGCATGACCAGCGTCGGCGGCGGAGGGATTTCTACTGCTCGCACCACGGCAGGCTCTGTTGCCGGCAGCGTCAACTTGATTGCCTTTGCCGGCAGCGGCACTGGCGCTGGAACAATTACAATGAATACGGGAGCCGTAATTAGCACAGGTGGTGGCAGTGGCGCCGGCAGCAGCGGCAATGTCATGGTCCTTGCCGGTGCTTCCTCAGGCACACTGCAGACAGGCTACTTTAACACTCTGGGTAGCACCACCAGTGGTGGCAATGTTGTCATTGCGCCGGCAACCCCGATAATCAATGGTGGCAGCGTTTCAATTGTAAATGGTGCTACACCGAGCAGTTCCTTCAGCGCCGGCACTCTACAGACAGCGGTTCCTGTAGCTGTCGGCTCGACAACAGCCAGCAGTGCCAGGGGCTATGTCAGCATTACCTCTGGGCAATCAGTAGCAATCGGTAGCGGCGGCATCAATGCCGCATTCAACGTCGGAGCAAACAATGCCGTTACTCTCGCTGCGGGAACATCAGTCTCATCAGGACCAATTTCCAACATTAGTGGCAATGTCACAGCTACAGCTGCCAATGGCCCCTTAACCATATCCGGAGCCATGTTGAGTAATGCAGGCAACGTTTTCCTCAGTTCCACCGGCAACCTGGCAGTGAATGGACCCATGTCCGTGACTGCCTCAGGTGCCTACATTGAAATAGCTTCCGGTGGGAATGTAAGTCTCGGCATAGCTGGTAATGGTGGGGTGACAACATTCGGTGGCGCCATTGGTATTGTTGCTGGAGGCAACATCACTACCGCTTCTAATTCCGGCGCTTCATTTAGTACCGTAGCCGGCGGCTCACTCAGCGGTGCACCAATCACACTCGTCGCTGGTGCCGCCTTCTCAACAGCAGGCACAACAGTAAACATCACGGGCGGTTCAGCAACTGGTGGTTTCATTAATACCTCCAGTATGACCAGCACTGCCTTTAACACTTCCCGTACCTCCAGCAATCAGTCAGGAGGAAACGTTAACCTGATTGCTTATAACGGAACAGGTACAAGTTCCGGAACGATCACAATGGGCACAGGCAGTCAAATGTTTGTCGGCGGCAATGGCACGGGATCGGCCGGCAATGTAACCATGATCGCCGGTGGCGAAAGTGGCACAGCAATTTCATTTGGTGTAATTTCAGCCAGTAGCGGCGCCAACAACGGCAATGTGTTAATTGCCACCGCTGAACCCACTCTAGCTGGTGGTACCGTAAGTATGACAAATGGCGCAGTGGCCAGCAACTCATTTGGCGCTGGAACGACTGGACAAGGCTCTATAAACTTTGTGGGTCCGACATTCATTCAATCAATCAATGCCAAAGGTTCAGTTTCAATGACAGCCGGCGATTTCCTGACCACTGGCACAACGACACTTAACAGTATAACGGCCGGTACATTCGTCAACCTTAAGGCAGGAACCGGAATGACCATGCAGACTGTAACCGCCAACAATGGTTCACTTACTGCAGTTAGCGACACAGGCGTGATTACTTTGACAGCCACGTCAGGTCTCCAATCGTTCCAGGGCAACACGACAATAAGAAATAACGATACAACCAGCGGCACCATTGTCATTCAAAACAATGCTCAAGTCCGTGCTGAAAGCACCGTTACTCCTTTTGGTAATGTCTTTGTTACCATCGGTCCCGTACCAACTTTTGCAAGTCAAGTTACCAATGCCAATTTTGCTGAGACAGAACTAAATGGCGGCAAAGTTTATCTGCTGCCCAATAACATCACTTTAACCAGCACCGGCAATGCCACCGCAGATGGTGCTGCTGTCGTACTGGCTACCGCGCCAGCCAATGCCAATGCCATTACCGTCGGTACAGGCGGTCCTCTGCAATTTTATGCCAAGTCTCCAAGCAACACGGTGACAATTGCCTCACCCACATTAGACAGCCTCGACTTTACAGATCCGGACGTCACCGGCCTCACTCTGCAATTGCAAGCGGCAGGTGTTGTTGGAGGCACTCTGATAGTGAATGGCAGCGGTGTGGCTACCGGTGGTACCGCCATTATTGATCCAACTGACTTAACTAGTCTGACAATTACTGCCAAGAACATACCGGCAAACGTGACAATAACGTTGCAAGACTTCAATGCCACCACTCCTCTGACAGTAGATCTCACGGCTAGCAGTACGACCTCACAGGTACTGATTGGAGGAACGAGTCAATTCGTCGGACAGCTTAGCCCATCGGCAGCAGTCCTCAATATTACGTCTGTCTTTCCTGGTACGGTCATGGACGTGAGCGGTACCTTAAGCTCTGATGGATCACTGGCTGTCACGGCAAATGGTGATATTCAAATGTCTGGCTCCGGTGTCATGAGTGCAAGCACCAATTTATCTCTAGATACAACTGGCAGTATTTTGCAGAGCGGCTCAAGTACTGCGATGACAGCTACCTCGATGAATTTGCAGGCTGGCGGTTCAATAGGTTCCGTTTCTCAGAATATAATGACATCAACTGCTAACTTGGCGGCAACGGCTAGTCTGAATGCATACTTGGCCAATAACACAGCAATGACCTTAGGAATGTCATCGGCTGGTGGTACATTCTCTCTCACGAATAATGGTGCGCTGACAACCAGTGGATCTGTCACAGGCAACGTGGTGAATATGACAGCAACATCAGCGCTATTAAATGCGGATGTCAGCGCCACAAATGCCTTGTCAATTACAACTAACAATTCACTGGCAATCAGTTCTGGTACTACCGTTAGCAGCTCTGCCGGCGCAGTAACTCTCACAAGCAGCACCTTTACCGATGACGGTACGGTAAGCGCCCACGGCGATGTCACCATTCAGGGTTGGCAGAATTTGCCAATGTTTACTCTCACCAGCACCGGTACTCCCGGACCGATTACCTCGACAACTGGGAACATTACAGTCAGCGCACTACAGTATGGCGGTGTGACAATTGATGCACCATTTACCTTTAACGCCACTACAGATGGTGCCTCAATTAGGGTAATCGCGTACTCGAATGTGCTTGGTGTAAATCAGATCAACATCAACTCGGCAAACACATTCAATACTGGAGACAACGCTACTATTTCTTTCCAAGATACTTATTCCGGCGGAGTAAATTTGAATGCTACTCAAACTTACAACACTGGTTCCAATGCCACCATCAATATTAGTTCGCAGACTGGGCCAATAGCACTAAATGCTACACAAATCCCGAGCGATTTCACTTATACCGGAACAGCACCCACAGTTTCTGTATCCGGCGGGAGTGTTGATCTAGCCAGCAACCAGTCATTATCCGTTCCAGGCACTCTCTATGTTTCAGCTGGTGGGACTATGAGCCTCAATTCCGGATCAACAGTTAGTAATTTGGCAGGCACGGTAACTCTTACCGCCTCTACATTGATAGATAATGGCACTATCACCGCATACGGCGATCTGACCATTCAAGGTTGGCAAAATCTTCCTACATTTACTCTAACTAGCACTGGTGCTCATGGAGATATTACATCCACAACTGGAAACATATCAGTGGTTGGACAACCATGGGGTGGTGTGACAATTGACGCACCGTTTACTTTCAACGCCACTACAGATGGTGCCTCAATTAGGGTAATCGGCAATTCCCTTCAACTTGGCATAAATCCAGTCACCCTCAACTCATCAAATACCTTTAATACTGGTAACAACTCCACTATTTCCTTCCAGGATAATTATTATGGCGGCGTAGATCTAAATGCCGTTCAAACCTTCAACACCGGCTCAAACGCAGCTATAAACATTAGCTCTCAGATTGGTCCTATCAACCTCAACGTTTCGCAAGTACCAGGCGACTTCATTTACACTGGAACCGCACCTACCGTTTCTGTTTCTGGCGGTAGCGTTGATCTAGCCAGCAATCAGTCATTATCCGTTCCAGGCACTCTCTATGTTTCAGCTGGTGGGACCATGAGCCTCAATTCCGGATCAACAGTTAGCAATTTGACAGGAGCGGTAACACTCACCAGTTCAACATTGATTGACAATGGAACTATTACCGCCAACGGCAATCTCACCATTCAAGGCTGGCAAAATCTTCCTACATTTACTCTAACTAGCACTGGTGCTCATGGAGATATTACATCAATGACTGGAAACATAACGGTGCTTGGACAACCATGGGGTGGTGTGACAATTGATGCGCCGTTTACCTTCAACGCTACCACAAATGGTGCTGCCATAAGGGTAATTGGCAATTCACTTCAACCAGGTGTTAATCCGGTCACAATCAATTCATCGAACACCTTTAACACCGGGGACAACTCCACTATTGCCTTCCAGGATAATTATTATGGTGGCGTAGATCTAAATGCTGGTCAAACCTTCAACACCGGCTCAAACGCAGCTATAAACATTAGCTCTCAGACTGGACCTATCAACCTCAACGCTTCGCAAGAATCGGGCAACTTCACTTACACTGGAGTCGCACCTACAGTTTCTGTTTCTGGCGGTAGCGTAACCTTGGCTGCCAATCAATCTCTATCTGTGCCAGGCACACTAAATGTTTCCTCGACATCAGTAAATCTTAATTCTGGTTCGTTGCTCAGCAGTACTGGTGGAGCTATAGACATACAAACATCGACCCTAGATCTCAATGGAACAGTGGCTTCTTACGGCAATTTGACCATTCGCAATTTAACTCATTTGGGTGTCCTTGATATTACAAGCACAAGCACGCCAGGAACCCTTACTGCAGTTGTCGGAGACATAAGTGTTTATCAGGGAAATTATGGCACCTTGTCAATAAACGCACCTATTACATTTAATGCTACATCGAACAATTCTTCCATTACTATTTCAGGAAACTCACAGACAGGTACGGCAGTTTTCCTCAACTCCGATAATACGTTCAATACTGGTGATGGCTCGACAGTTACTATTCAAAGTCTTTATACGGGAATAGATGTGAATGGTTCCAACACCTTTAACACTGGTGCAGGTGGCAGTGTAAACTTTACAACAACCTGTGCTAATGCAATTAACATTGCAGCCGACAGCACCCAGTCGGTTACAGGTGGTGCCTCATTATTGCTTACCACCGGCACTCTCACAATTGGCTCAGGAGCAACAGTGAGTGGTGAAAGCAACATAACTGCTACCATGCATACCCTTAGCAATAGCGGCACAATTACATCTTCTGGCACGAGCGCGTTGATAAATTGTCAGGAATGTGGATCCGGATTAACTCTTACTGGTGACGGTAATGGTGTCATATCTACTACTGGTGGCACCAGCGGGCCAAGCAAGATGATTCAAGTTCTCGTGACCTCAGGCAATGCTCTCAACATCAATTCATCCATGACCTTTGATGGCGGAAGCAACAGCGCTGTTTTCCTGACTGCTAACAACGGCTCCTTCAGTGTTGGTAGTGGTGCCAGCATTGACGTAAGTACAGGCAATTTCACTATATCTAGCCCGGCGGTGACTCTCAATAGTGGTTCTGCAGTTAGCAGTGATGGAAATCTTGCGATTTACACTACAGCTCTCACCAATAATAACTCCACTATCTCCACCAGTGGATCCGGCAATCCTGTTTTGAGCATCAACGGCAGTTATGGAACAGGCAATCTAACACTGACTGGCGTCAACCCTGGTTTAATTTCTGCACCTAATGGTGTCATCACTGTAGAAGCTTATGGTACGGGCAATGTCAACTTTGACTCCAACTACACCTTCTTCACCAATTCAGGAATGAACCTCTTTGCGCACAACGGCTCAGTTAACTTCGCCTCCGGCACCATTATGACTGCTAATTCCAGCCTCATTGTCTCCAGTCCAGCTGTGAACATTGGTAGTGGTGCCACACTTACCTCCGACAGTACCATGAATGTAAATACTTCGGTACTTAACAATAACGGTACGATGACAACAACAAATGGCAATATGGGAATACATGGTAGCTATGGTACAGGCAATCTTACAATGACAGGCACTCCTGTCGCTATGACTGCTCCTGGCAGATCTGTTTACTTCCGCACATTTACCGCAGGCAGCACTATAGATTTCAATACTTCATATTCACCAACCACTGCTGGCGGTTTTGAAGTCGGAATGGAAACACCGTCTGATGGCAATGTTGTTATTTCATCCGGCGCTACAGTTGGTGCTCTGGATGGAGGTACTCTATATATCAGAACCGGCACCCTGACAGTCGAAGATACAGGTGCTTTAAGCTCAACGGGCATGATTGATATTTACGCCAACACCGTCATCAACAGTGGCGCAGTCACAACATCTAGCACATTTGTAAGAGTACAAGAAGGTTGGGGAGCGGGACTTAACTTAGCAGGTGATGGCAGTGGTGTTTACTCTGCTACTGCTGCTGACCCGAGTACTCGAGTCGAAATTTTATCCAATAATGCGCTCAATATTAATTCAAGTAATTCTTATTCGGCTGGTTCCGCCGGTAATATCACCTGGTCGGCAGGAGGAACTCTCAGTGTTGCCAACGCGACAACGCAAACAATTTCTACCGGCAGTCAATTCTCTGCTACGGCACCGACCATGAATTTGGGTACTGGTTCGGCAGTGAATAGCAATGGTCAATACATGACGTTCACGACCAACAACTTTAATGACAACGGCACCATTAGTTCTTCGTCAACAACAGCTAACTTATCCATACGTGGACTAAGTGGTGATCTAACTCTAGCTGGTACGCCAGGACTAACTTCTGTTGCCGGTGGCAATATCAGCGTGTTAGGAACATCGGGCGCCTACAATATTAATGTCAATTCGTCTTACAACTTCACTGCCGGTTCATCCGGACAGGTTGATGTGACGACCAATCCTGGTGGGGCTATTAATGTCGCGGACGGCAAGACATTATCAACTTCTGGTGGCAGCAACTTAGTGCTATCGGCACCGACAGTCAATGTTGGATCTGCTGCTTCAGTAACATCAAATCGGAACCTCACCGTTTATACAACCAACCTGGTGGACAACGGTACATTGTCTGCTGCTGGCACCAGTGGTACCACATTATCCTTGCTTGGTTTGCATGATGGCAATTTGACCCTTTCGGGCACACCAAACCCAGTAACTGCATCGGGTGGTCGCATACTCGTTCAAACAGTCGGGGTAGGCTCTGTAATCGACTTTGATTCATCCTATACTTTCACAACAACAAGCACTGGAAGTGGTGACGTGTTATTTAACACCAATTGCCAAGGCGGAGTGACTGTCTCCTCCGGTACGACTGTCACCGTAACTAATGCCCGTCCGTGGACAGTTACTACAGGTGCGCTCACGGTCGAAGACAATGGCACAATGAACTCGTCTGATGGACTGACTCTTAACGTTGACGTACTGTCCAACAGCGGCTTGATTACTTCAACTGGTGCCAGCGCCAACATGACCATTCAACAGTGCTGCACACCAAACCTAACTTTAACAGGCGATGGTACAGGCGTGTATAGCACGACAGGCACTGGCAGCCCACAAATAAATGTGCAAGTTACCGGCGCTGGTGCTCTAACTCTAGCTTCTTCCAATACGTTTAGTGCAGGTGCTGCCGGCACAGTTAATTTCAAGGCTGAATCAGCCGGAGCGTCAGTGAATGTCGGTGGCGGGACAACGCAAAGCTTAACTGCTGGTGGCACCAATGGAACGACAGTAAGCACACCAATGCTTTCAATGGGCGCAGGCTCAACAGTCTCTACAACAAAGGCTACTGGAACTGGTATCACTGTCAATAGCGGGGCAACTGCTCAGCCGATGACAATTCAAATAATGGATGGTGCCGCTGCTACCCTGTCGACAGCCGGATCTACTCTCAACATATCGCCAGCATCGAATCAATCACTATCGTTTACAGATGGTGACAGCTCCGGCGCTACGGCCGCTACGTTGAATATGAATCAAACAGCGGGCACTGTCACCATTGTGCCAGCAGCTACAACTAACACTCCTGCTTCAATTGCATCTGGCGTAACGGTAACCTCTAACCGCAGCGTAACAATGAACGTTAACAACAGCACTTTCACAAACAATGGTACTTTAGATAGTACGCTTAATAACGGCATTGTCACTGTTCAAAGCACTGGCTCTCTCACTGTGGATGGTGCGGGTGGCACGATTAGCGTTACAGGCACCGGCACAGGTGCTAGCCGCTCAATTGTGGTATCAGCCGGTGGTGCAAATCCGTTGAACTTGAATTCCGACATGTTCTTGAATACACAAGGACTAGGTAGTGTCACACTGCGGTCGCAAGCTGCTGGTGGATCAATTAACCTTGCCAGCGGTGCTTTGGTAGATGCAGACGGTAGCACAGTCACCATGAGTGCACAGAATTTCTTATTCAACGATGGGTCTGGTGTAACCACGGCTCGCACTTCCGGAAATATTTTCACCATGAACACGGGTGGAACTGCTGTGCCAATGACAGTAACCGTTGCTGATGGTGGTACAGCTTCTCTGACGACCGGTGGCGGCAACTTTACCATCGCACCTACATCTGGACAGTCGCTGACATTTAACAAGACTGCTGGTACAGGAAGCTCTACATTGTCATTTAGTGGTGGCACAATGGCCGCTACAACCACAAACTCCGACACAACGATTGTAAGCAATATGAATCTTACAGGCGATCCGATTACCTCGCTTCAATTCAACGTAAATAACGGAACATTTACAAATAATGGCTCGGTGACAGCTGTTAGTGGCACTGGCGGCATACTGATTCAAAGTCAAGCATCAAATGGTAACCTCGTCGTTAATAATAACGGCAATTTGAGCGCTGTGGGCTCGCTCACGATTCAGACAGCGCCCGGAGCTGGACTCGGCGGCGTCATGACGCTAAACAACAGCGGCACCATAGCATCCGGAACAACCATGACACTGCAAAACGTGGGCAGCGTCAGCGGCGGTAATTTTGTTTTGACGAATGATGGCTCGATTACCTCCGGTACCACCATGACGGTTACGAATTCTGCTCTTGGTGGTTCGCTCAATTTTAACAACAACAATCTCATGACGGCGGGTGGAGTCATGACTGTGCAAAATACTGCAGCAAATGGCCAGCTTAATTTTGACAACAATAGTACATTCCAAGCCGGTTCAACATTCACGATTCAAAATACAGGTTCAGGCGGCACGGCACTGGTGAACAACGATGGTACCTTGGCTGCTGGCTCTGGAACTTCTCTAATTCGCAATACTGGCGCTAATGGTTCGCTCACGCTCACACAAAATGGCACCATTTCCACTACCAGCGGTGGTGCTCTGACCATTGACCAAACCGGTGCCGGTGGCAGTTCTTCGGTGACCAATTCTGGTGCCATGAATATTAACGGTGCCCTTATTGTTCAGACAAATCCGTCCGGTGGCGTTGGCGGAACAGGAACTTTGACCTTTGTGAACACTGCAACCGGTACTGTATCTACT
Organism: Candidatus Obscuribacterales bacterium; assembly: GCA_020050685.1. Lineage (GTDB taxonomy): Bacteria > Cyanobacteriota > Vampirovibrionia > Obscuribacterales > Obscuribacteraceae > JAGVKG01. The sequence continues at coordinate 115,025 of JAGVKG010000058.1, forward strand.
TCCATAAATTCAATTACTATCCAGAATTTAGGCAGCGTCAGCGGCGGTAACTTTACCTTTACTAACGATGGTTCCTTAAGCTCTGGTGTTGCCATGACGGTAACCAATAGTGCGGCTGGTTCTACTTTGAACTTTGATAACAATGGTACTATGACCGCCAACACAACTATGACTGTTCAAAATACGGCTGCTAGTGGCGCCCTGGACTTCGATAATAACAACCTTATTCAAGCTGGAACTATATTCACAATTCAAAATACCGGCTCAAGCGGTACAGCTTTAGTGCAAAATGACGGCACACTAGTAGCTGGCGCCGGCACATCTTTAATTCGCAATACGGGAGCATCCGGTACCCTCTCCTTCACTCAAGCAGGCACGGTAACAACCACCGGCAGCACTGCTCATCTTACAGTCGACCAAACCGGTGCCGGTGGCAGCTCAACTGTTCTTAACTCGGGCGCAATGAATATCGGCGGCAATCTGACGATTCAAACCAATCCCACAGGTGGCGTGGGCGGCACATTGAACCTGACCAATACTTCAACCGGCACAATGTCAGCCGGAGCAGCAGTACTCTTCCAAAATCTTGGCTCTGTAAGCGGCGGTAACTTCACATTTGCAAACGATGGCAGTGTCAGTGCTGCTACGACGATGACAGTGAGAAATAGCACGGTTGGCGGTTCGCACTATTTTGATAACAATGGCACTATGACCTCCGGCACAACCATGGCTGTTGACAATACTGCTGCTGGAGGATCAATGTATTTCACAAACGGCAATACTATGTCTGCAACCACCACCATGACAGTGCAAAATACCGGTAGCAGCGGTTCCCTGGAATTCGAGAATAATGGAACAATGTCGGCCGTAACAAGTATGACCGTACAAAACACTGGCTCGGGTGGTTCAGCATTGGTGACCAACGACGGAACAATGTCGTCTGGCACAAATCTCGTCGTGCGTAATTCTGGAGCTAATGGAGCACTCAACTTCACGCAAAACAACATTTTCACTTCCGGCGCTGTAATTACCATTGAGCAAACCGGAACTAACGGTACAGCAACCGTCACCAACAATGGCAGTATTTCCAGCACTGGCACTACAACGGGTGGTATCACTATCCAAAACACCATGGGTGATCTCACATTTGGCGGTACTGGCTCGTTGTCTACACTGGAAGATCCAAGTCTTGCTTCGTTGCATATTCTCTTGGAAGCAGGTTCATTAACGCTTGCAGCAAACTTGAATATAACTTCGTCGCATACTTACACTACAAACACCACTGATGGCGAAGTTGGTTTCTATGCCAGAGGCACAGGCGGTGCGGTAAATCTGGCTGCCGGTTCCACCCAGACCGTACTTGGACAACTAAGTGTCATTACCCCGACTGTTAACGCAGGTGCTGGTACGACACTGGATGTGGACAGAGCGACAGGCAACGCCGTCAGATTCCAAACTTCCGGCACCGGCAACGACCTAATACTTAATTTGCCTGATAGTTCTTCATTTACTGTGAACTCAACAGGAGGTTCCATAGCTGTAGGCAATAATGCAGCAGTTTCAACCGTGTTTAGAAGCACAGGCAGCGGAGCAACTGCATTCAATGCCTTTGGCGGAGCATTGACCATTAACTCCTCAATGCTCACAGACATCCAAGATAATGTCACAGTATTGTCTAATCACAACATCACAATGAGTCAAGGCTCTTACGGTGGAGTGATTAGAATCAACGGCAGAATCGAATCGACAGCCACCGGCGATTATACGTGGGTGGACAATGCTGCCGGTCATGTAAATATTTCACCTTCCGGCTCGATAGGTTCAATTAATATTCAACCCGGTACCACCATAGTCTCCGGCGGTCAGAGCATTAGTTTAGGTACTGTTGAAGGAAATGGCAGTGTCGTTCAGTCAGGATCAGGCACGCCCATGATTTTCGTACAGTTTGCAGGCAATGGTAACACAACGCATCACTTAATTCTCGACGGCGACTTAACGTTCAATGCCGGTGCAAATGGTTCGGTCTACATCAAATCCTCAGCGAATACTGGCTATCAAGGCATAACCGAATTAACCGACAACTCGACGATAACAGTAGCAGGCGGTAGCGACGTTGTGATGTCCTCACCGGTACTCAAATTCGGCGCTGATGCTTTGCTGGATATAGATCGGGCAACTGGGAATGCTATCTTCTTTAGAGCTAACTGGGTGGGATACAATTTCAACGGTGCCCCCATTAATCCCGCATATGGTCAAGGCAGAGCTATCATCGGAACGGAAGGCTCATCGGGCACCATTAGAACAGCTGGCGGTCAAATCCTTATCAACGATTGCTGCTCTGCCCCGATGTTGTTCGGCACGGATACCGGCGCCGGATCCACCACGATTAATCTACTTGGTGGCAACGTTTCCATGCCAATAACCAATATTACTGTTAACAGTGGCGTCACCGTACAAGCCGATCACAATATAACAATGTCGTCGGCCTGGCAACCTTATTTTACTGATCCCACCCCCGGTTCAGTCGTTAACAACGGTTTGATAACAACTTCTGCGGCAAATGGTTCTATCAGTATGAGCTTTAATACTGGCGGCAATGTTCCGTTTGGACCGAATAACATTTCCGGCACAGGTAAATTTGAAGTGACGGGCACAAATGGAAATATTACAGTTAGTGAAACCTCATCTGACCAGACTTTGATATTCGGAGGAAACCTCACTTTCGATCCAGGCAGCAGCGGCTCTGTTACCTTTAGATCTACTGCGTCTGGCTCCGGCTTAGCATTTGCCGCCAACAGCGTACAAACCATCGCCTCTGGTGCACCGTTAACACTAACGACGCCGAACTTGACGATGTTTGCCAATTCACTCATTGATGTTACGGCATCATCCGGAACAGGCGTAACCATGAATTCCGGTAACGCATCTCGTCCGATGGTTGTGACTATCGAAGCCGGTTCATCTGCAGAGATTCAAACTGCCGGAGGTACATTCAACATTACGCAAGCTCTCGATCAAACACTGACATTTGCCAATACAAATCCAGCTGGTCCGCTCGCCATACTTAACCTCAATGGTGGCGATGTGAATATGACCACATCCGGCACTGGCGTGACAACAATCAATCCTTATGTATGCGTTGCCTGCGACAACGACATTAACATTAGCGGTGCGTTTGTTAACAACGGTGGGTGCTTGGAGTCCGACACCAACATTACATTCACTGGCATAACCGGCTTCACCAACAATGGTGACATTGCTGCAGGAGGTTCAATCAACCTGACGACTTCCGGGGATCTTACTGTAACCGGTACTGGCACACTTGATTCGCCGGCGATTAACTTCACCAGCACGAGTGGTGCCTTAGATGTTACTCAGGGGAGCATCCTTGGTGCCTTAAATGGCTCGGCCGCAACTACATTCGGTATCACAGCCAGCACAGGCAATTTGATGGTCGGCAACATGTCCGGGACAACGGGCGTACTTTCCGCCGCCGGCACTCTTGATATTTCCGGCAATGTCACCACTACCTCTTGCTGCGCTTGTTGCATTGGTACATCGCTCAATTTGTACGGCGGTGATTTCAATTTGACCGGCACCGTAACCGCTCCGTCCGTGTCCCTGCTGCCACAGAACAACCAACAAATCGGTATCAGTGACGGTGTGGCAGCAAACTCTGCTCCATTTTTAGTCACAGAAGACGAACTGCTCAGATTTAACACGCCGACGCTCAACATCGGTGCGTGGTATCAAAACGGAGGCGTGTTGGTGACTGGCGATATTGATCTCACAACTGCTTCATTCACTTCCTTCAATATCACCAACGGTGGTAACGGCACCTTCGGCGGAACATATCTTGGCACAGGTTCATCAATGACCTTTGATGGTGCTAGAACTTCGATTGGCATTACTGCAGGCGATATCTATACCGGCAGCATAGTCACTGCTAAAACTGGTGTTATAACTGCCAACGGGGTCATGCATGTAGATGGAGATGTTTCCACAACTACCTGCTGTGCCTGCTGTATCGGCACATCACTCAATCTATTTGCCGCTGACATGGATATTACTGGAACAATTACCGCACCTTCAGTCTCAATAGTGCCGGTAAACAATCAACAAATTGGCATCACAGACGGCGTGGCTGTCAACGCCGCACCATTCCAACTCTCAGAAGATGAATTGCTGCGCGTTAATGCTTCAACTTTGAATATTGGTGCCTGGTACCTTTCAGGTGGCGTGCTTGTCACAGGGGACATTGACCTCACCACTGCCAACATAGGTACCCTAAATGTCATCATGGGTGGCAATGGCAATCCTGGCGGTGATTATGTCGCAACGGGCTCTAACATCGAGTTCAACGGCACAACTTCTTTCAACGTTACCGCTAATAATCTCTACACCGGTTCATTCATTAATGCCGGCACTGCTACCATGTATGCAAACAATCTCCTCACGGTTGATGGCGATATCTCAACAACTCAATGCTGCGCTTGCTGCTATGGCACGTCAATGAATCTATTTGCCTCGGATATATCCGTCACAGGTTCCATTGCTGGTCCATCAGTTCTAATTGCGCCGAACAACGACAATCAACAAATTGGCATCACAGATGGTGTTGCCACCAACACTGCCACGTTCCAGCTATCCGAAGCCGAGTTACTTAACATCTCCACTCCAAGCCTAGTCTTAGGCAGATGGCATTTTGATGGCGGCTTCCAAGTCACAGGCGACATCGATTTGACTACAGCAAACATCGGAAGCCTTTCGATGGTAAGTGGTGGCAACGGCAATGATGGTGGTGACTATGTGGCAACTGGTTCCAACATCGAGTTCAACGGCACAACTTCTTTCAACGTTACCGCTAACAATCTCTACACTGGTTCATTCACTAATGCCGGCACTGCTACCATGTATGCAAACAACCTTCTCACGGTTGATGGCGATATCTCAACAACTCAATGCTGCGCTTGTTGCTATGGCACGTCAATGAATCTATTTGCCTCGGATATTTCCGTCACAGGTTCCATTGCTGGTCCATCAGTTCTAATTGCGCCAAACAACGACAATCAACAAATTGGCATCACAGACGGTGTTGCCACCAACACTGCCACGTTCCAGCTATCCGAAGCCGAGTTACTTAACATCTCCACTCCAAGCCTGGTCTTGGGCAGATGGCATTTTGATGGCGGCTTCCAAGTCACAGGCGACATCGATTTGACTACAGCAAACATCGGAAGCCTTTCGATGATAAGTGGTGGCAACGGCAATGATGGTGGCAATTATGTTGCCACAGGTTCTACGTTGCGCTTGGATTGCGATCAATCACTTTCTATCACCGCCCAAAGTATCAACACTGGCAATGTTGTTGCCCATAATCCGTCTTACAATGTCACAACTGGTAGTCTGACCGTAGACGGCATACAGCTTGATTCTTGCAGCCTCTGTGTCACCAGTCTCGATTTGATGAATACGGCTGCCGTGCAGCAAATAGTTGGATTGCAAACCCTTGGTTATCTTGATGGCACATTGCAAACATCAGGTGGTATCGCAATTGGTGGCGACATACTCATGAGCCCGTGCGGACCTGGCTGCGAATTGACGGCTGTGAATGTGCCAGCCAATGTAACAATTTCATTTGATGGTTTTGCAAACACGCCGGTCAATGTCACACTTACTGGTTCAAGCACGACACCAAGCTTTATCCTTGGTGGCACGATGAATTTTGACAACAGCTCGGGGTTGATCAATATAGTATCTGATCAGGGAGGAACTGTGATGCAGGTCACAGGCACTGGTCTGCTTTCTGCAGACGGATCTCTCACCGTTAATGTTAATGGTGATGTCGCCATGGCAGGCACCATGACCTCCGCTGCCGATTTAAGTCTTACAACCACTGCAAACAATGGCAACATTGCTCTTGCCGGTAATCTCACCGCAAATAGCACTATGAACATAGCTGCTAACAGCTTTGGCAATATCACCCAGACAACAGGAACCCTTACCGCCGATGCAGTCGTTTTGAATTCACAGCTTGGCTCCATTGGCACATCCACTGATGCTATTTCCACAACGACCAGCAATTTAACCGCCAATGCAGGAGGCAATGTTTACGTAGCGAACACCGGTTCGGTCAATTTGAGTGGAGCATCCTCAGCCGGTACGGGCAGTGCATTTTCGTTGGCATCAGTCGCCGATACAAGCGGTAATGCAACAATACACTTCCTTAACTCATCTACTATTACAACAGGTACTGGTGGTTCAGTTACTCTAAATGCTGAAGCCATAAGCGCAGGCACAAATACAAGCATTACAGCAACGTCCGGGACAATAACTCTGGAGGCAACAGATGGCTCATTGACAGTTGGCAATGTCAGCACAAACGCAATCGGTACTGGGTCCGGAGGGGAGATCAGTATAACGGCAACAGGAAATATAACGACCGGCAACATTACCACTAATGCTGCAACGTCCGGCGACGCTGGAGCTATTACGCTAGACTCCAGCGGCGGTAGCATCAGCACCCTACTTGTTGAAGCCAGAGCACTGGGCACGGGCACTTCGGCTGGTGATATAAATATCACCGCTTTCGGAGATGTGAACGCTAATGGTAATAGAATTCGCACATTATCACGCACAGGCGGCACCCCTGGCGAATTAAACATAACTGCCGGTGGAAACATCAATGCTAGCTGGATTCAAACTTCATCGTTTAGTGGAGATTTACCTGGTTCAATCACAATAAGCTCAGGAGGAAATGTCACGGTCAGCAATTTCTTCTTCGCTAGCAGCTGCTGTTCGGTGACTGGTAATCCCGGCGGTGACATCACAATTACAGCAAGCGGCAACGTAACCGGATCAATACAAACCGTCGGAGGACTGGGTAGTGGTGACATTTATGTAAATGCCGGTGGCAACATCAACGGTATGGGCATAATTACTTCAGCGTCGGTTGGATCGGGCAATGCAGGCGATATTACGCTAATTGCTGGTGGCACTGTATCCACAAATACTACCGGAGGCTCCGGTATCAACGCTTCTGGTGCCAACCAAGGTAACGGTACTGGAGACGGCGGGAATATAACGGTACAGGCTGGATCAGACATTAGCACCATGTTTGTCGCTGCTAATGCCAGTGCCGCCGGTAAAAACGGTGGAAACATAAGTCTAAGTACAGCCAACGGCGATATTCTTGTGACCTCAGCAGTATTTTCATCGGCCGCATTAGGCACGGGCGGCGACATCCACCTGCAAGCCACGAATGGCACCATTGCCGTTCAGAACAATGCTTGTACCGGTTGTGGGGCTGCCCCTCCCAACTCACTTATGGCAATAAATTCGTCGGGAGGCAGCGCAGGTAGTGCCGGAAACATCACCATTGAATATTCATCAGCCGGCAATTTTGTCATCGATGGCACCAATCATACATTAACTGACGGCGTTGGTGGTGGCATTAGTGCCGCTACCTCAGGATCAGGTGATGGTGGAACTATTACGATCAGCAACTTGAGCGGAAACTCCAATATTACCCTGAGTGACACCATTACCGCCCAATCGGCATCCGGCACAACTGGTTCAATCAACTTTGTACAGCCTGCCGGTAGTTTCGTCACCGTAACAGGTAACAGCGTCGGAAATCTCGTTGGCACTGTCAATGCCACCGCCACATCCGTTACCATGAACTTGCCGAATTCAGCAACGAATTTGACTGTCGGACAAATCAGCTCAACGAGCGGCAATGTATCATTGACTACTCTTGGTTCCATCACCGTGCTTGAAAGCATAAGCGCTACCTCAGGTAGTCTCAGTCTAGAAGCTTGCCCGGCAATTACAATCGACTCTCTAGCAACAGTTACCGGTACCGGGAACATCACACTCACAACCGGACTGCTTTCTAATAGCGGTACCATTACCACTTCCGGCACCAGCGCAACAATACTGTGTCAAGAATGCGGTTCCGGTCTGACATTAACAGGAGATGGCAATGGTGTCTTCTCCACCACCGGTAGTGGCACACCACAGATCAATCTGCTCGTATCCTCTGGCAATGCCTTGAGCATAGATGCATCGTTTGCTTTCGATGCCGGCGCCAGTGGAAACGTTTACTTCAATGCTCTAGCCAGTGGTGCCTCCGTGGAGTTAGGCGCAAATACCACACAAAATATTACAGGCGTATTGAATGTCTGGACATCAGACCTGACAGCTGAAGCAAACACTAACGTCAATGTTAATCAAGCTACTGGAACTGCGGTGAATATTTACTCTGGCAGTTCAAACAATCCTTTGACGATTACATCTCCGGATGGTTCTGCTTTGACCATGCAAACCACCGGTGGTTCCTATTGGATCGGCGGATACAATACTGATTCTGTGACCTTTGCTAGCTCTGGTGGTTCCGGCACCTTCAATGCCTTTGGTGGTGATGTAACGACTCTTGCTGCAAACGCAGTGACCGTAGATCAAAATGCCACATTCGCTGCTGATACCGGCACGATGCGCTTGCTTACATATTCCACAACCGGCACCCCAACTATTACTGTCAATGGAACGGTAACATCATCGGCCGCAGGCAACTATACATATGACAGTATTAACTCCTATTCCGGAACAACAGGTGCGATTATCCTTGAGGTCAATCTAAATAATGGCAATACCGGAACAAGCGAACAAGGAGCCTCGGGCTTAATCACTGGTACCGGCAGCATATTGCAAACTGGAACTGGAACGCCTTTGATAAGCTTGTCCGGTGGATGCTGTGATCCAAGTGAGTTACACTTCTCTGGAGATTTGACAGCGAATGCTGGTGCTGATGGTCGAGTTTATATTGAGCACCCAGGCTATGTGTTCTTGCCACCATTGGTTGCAGAATTTGATGACAATGCCAGCCTAAATGTAACCGGAGAAAGCATGCTTGTTATGCGCGTGGCTGTGGTGAAGATGGGTGCCGATTCCTCGATTAATGTAGATCGCTCTACAGGCGAAGCAATTTCCTTCACCGGAAACTTTGTTTCTCAAAGAGCAATTCTTGTCGAGGACGGCGCATCCGCCACCATTAGTTCAGGCGGAGGGACATTGTCACTCTCGTCTTGCTGCTCCAATTCAATGACCTTCGGTAGCTTCGTGGATGGACAGGACGTTCCGCTGGTTCACCAAGTTAATTACCCGGGAGTTCTGGTCACCGACTATTACGATATCGTGCCTGGTCCGACCTCAGCAACAACCACACTAAATTTGACTGGCGGTAACACATCGGTCGGTGCTGCTACTGTTGTCGTTAGTGATGGCATGGTACTTTCTGCCGACAAGAACGTCGCTGTGAGCGCTTTCTGGAATCCATACTACGGTGATCCCGGAACGGTAACCAATAATGGACTAGTCACCACTTCCAATCCCAATGGATCGGTCACTGTCAGCTTTGCCAATAGCTACAATAATAACTCTACCTATTTGCTCGGAGATGGCACCTTCTCCGCAACCGGTGGTGGCACAAGCAACATTACGATCACCGAGGCCACTGCCAACAAGGTCCTAACATTCGGAGGTAATCTCACCTATGATGCCGGCGCGACAGGAGCAGTTACCTTCGGTTCGACCACAAGTGGCAGCAACACCGGTCTAACCTTTGCGGCTGACACAACTCAAACGGTCGCATCTGGTGCACCGCTAACAATTAGTACTGCCAAACTAACCTTCGGTGACAACTCAGAAATTGATGTCTTCCGTTCAACTGGCACAGCAGTTACAGTGCAGCCAGGCACGCCGCGACAAATGACAATTACTGCGCCAAGCGATGGCTCAGCATTGATTCATACCAGCGGTGGTGCCATCGCCTTTACGAACTTCTTCCAGCAACCAGTTACGTTTGCGACCTCTGGATCCGGAGCGGCCACATTAGAACTAGAAGGTGGTGCTGTTACGGTAAACAATCCGAGCATTACAGTAAACAGCGGCTTTACACTGCAAGCTGACAATAACATCACAATGACAGCAAGTTACAACAATACTTGCGGTGGATGTACTACTTTACCCAATCTAGGACTCGTGAATAACGGCACCATCACTACATCGAGAGTGAATGGCGTAATTACATACAACCTGTCGTCCACCACGACTAACCAAGGATTCTTGTCCGGCTCTGGCGACTTTTCCGTGACCGGTGGTGGCACAGCTGCCATTAACATAACCAACAGCACTTCTGCTGGAACGCTCAACATTAGTGGTGCACTCGAATACGATCCTGGTTCGACAGGTAGCGTGACTTTCACAGCCAATGCCGCAGGCTCTCGTTTGAACTTTGACGACAATACTGTACAGCGCGTTGAAAGTGGAGCACCAATGACCATTTCCACTCCGAACTTGCTATTTGGCTCTAATGCATCACTTTATGTTGACAGAGCAACAGGCACAGCATTAACAATCAACGATGGTAGCGGATCCAACAACATGGTCATCACCATGGAAGCAGGCTCAACCGCAAGCATAACAACACTCGGTGGTGCTATCAATATTGCTCCGACGCCATCTACGCAATCTCTAACATTCGCCAACTCGTCAGGATCCGGACCGACAGCAACACTACAATTTAATGGTGGTGTCGCAAACATAACCACGTCTGGTGCCGGTACAACTACCCTTAATTCGTTTGTGACTCTTGAATCCACCTTCACAAATAACCTCTGCTGTGGAACCATTAAGTTCACCGCAAATAACATGACTACTCAAGCCAATTCAACTATTGCAGGAGTAGACAACATTTACGTATTTGCCAATAATTTCAGTCACAATGGCGCAATTGTCACATCGGATACAAATGGAGATAACTTCGGTACATCCATCGGTATCATAGACAACAATGGTGCAGCATTGACCATGACAGGCAATGGCTCGTTCACTGCAGCAGGCGGCCATATCAACGTACAAGTTGACTCAAGCAGCGTGCTCAACGTCGATGGATCCTTCACCTATAGCACTGGCTCTCACTCTGTCGTCTTCCAATCGCTTTCTAGCGCGACAGCCGTCAATTTTGGGGACAACACCACCCAAACCATAAATAATACAAATGGTGCGCCAGTGAATGTATACTCTAACCAGATTTCCTTTGGCGATAACGCACTCATTCATGCCACGGGCACTTCCAGTGTCAGCCTAAGATCAAACGCTGGACAGCCATTAACCATTGTCGTTCCAGCCGGTTCCTCGGCAGAAGTATTGACCTCTGGTGGTAGCATAAATGTTCTACCTAGCGCTGGTCAGTCTGTGACATTTGCCAATTCAAACGTGAGCGGACCTCTAGCCGTGCTGAACCTGAATGGTGGCAATGCCTTCGTTACTACATCTGGATCAGCACAAGCAACGATTAACGCCTTTGTGTGCGTTGCTTGCGATCACAATCTCACTGTGACGGGCAACTTTGTAAACAATGGTGGATGCTTGGATGCCACCGGAAATCTCTCATTCAACAATGCATCCAGTCTGATCAACAATGGCGATTTGCAAGCCGGTGGTGTGATAAATGTTTCCAATTCTGGCAACCTGGTAATTTCAGGAACAGGTTCTTTTGATGCCACCACAATCACGTTAACAAGCACGACCGGCTTGGTTGACGCGACTCAAGGAGCATTTAACGGATTGCTGACAGGTTCAGCCTCTAGCAGCTTTACAGCATCATCGACAGCAGATCTAACCACTGGCAATATAACTACAGGTACACTGCTAGATCTGAGCACAGGCGGCACACTGAATAGCAACGGAACCTTAACTGCTTCAGACATTTCGTTGAGTGCGTCCGACGATGTTAACATGAATGGGACGTCCTCGGCTTCGGATGACCTGACTATATCTGCAGGTGCTGATCTCAACCTCAATGGCAATACAACTGCTGGTGACACGACAACATTGAGCGCTGGCGATGACATTACGCAAGGCAATGGTTACACGATTAGCACGACAACACTGGATGTTTCCGCTGGTGGTTCCGCTGGTTCATCTGGTAATGCACTTGACACCAATGCCGACAACCTCACAGCTTCTGCTGGTGGTTCATCATATATCTACGTCGATGGCTCCGTCAATCTCGGCATGTCATCGGCTGGTGGCACATTCGACCTCAACGCCAACGGCAATATGAATGTCAACGGTTCCGTCTCAGCAACAGACGTAGTGCTAACAACATCACTAACCGACGCAAGCATGACATTGAATGCAAACGTTACCGGTGATAGCTCAGTGACGCTGAGCACCACAGGCTGCGACGCTCTCTTAACCAACAACGCTGCAGTGACTGCTGGTACCGCTACAACCTCCGGCACCATTACATTGAATACTGCAAACGTAGACAACAATGCCGGTGCTAGTATGTCTGCCCTTGGACCAGATGGTCAATTGACTATTAACTGCCCAACATGCAACTTGAATGTTGCCAATGACGGCACAATCTCTTCTACCGGCGACATCTCAATGTCATCCGGCTTTGATACCAACCTCAGCGGCAGCGGTACAACCTCTGCTGGCGATACGATTACTCTGACAGCTGGTGGCAATGTTGATGCAACTCAATCTGACTTCAACGGAACCTTGGATGGCACCGCAGGCGGATCATTCACAGTATCGTCCGGTAATGACCTAACATCTGGCAACGTATCGGCTACCGACGTTACATTGACTGCCAGCACATCATTAGATGCTAATGGCACTGTCAATGCTTCGAATGACGCAACACTTGATGCAGGCACCACGTTAACACTTAATGGTGGTCTCACTGCTGGCAACGATGCAACACTCACTGCTGGTGGAAATCTCAACGTCAACAATACAGCCTCTGCTGGTAACAACCTGACACTCGATGCTGGCGCTGACCTCAACCTCAATGCCAATACTTCTGCTAGTGGCGACATGACCGGCTCAGCTGGTGGCAATCTCAACCTGAATGCAAATACATCAGCTGGTGACGATATGACATTGTCTGCCGGAACCAACCTCAACCTCAATGGCAATACATCTGCTGGCGATGTGACCGACCTCTCTGCTGGTGGTGATGTGACGCAAGGTGCTGGTTACACAATCAGCACGACAACACTGGATGTTTCCGCTGGTGGATCTGTTGGTGCATCTGGCAATGCACTTGATACTAATGCCGACAACCTAACAGCTTCTGCTGGTAGTTCCTCATACATATATGTAGATGGCTCAGTCAATCTCGACATGTCATCAGCTGGTGGCACATTTGACCTCAATGCCAACGGCAATATGAATGTCAACGGTTCGGTCTCAGCAACAGACGTCGCGCTTACAACATCATTAACCGACGCAAGCATGACATTGAACGCTAACGTTACCGGCGACAGCTCAGTGACTCTCACAACAACAGGTTGCGATGCTCTCTTAACCAACAATGCTGCAGTGACTGCCGGCACAGGCACAACTTCAGGCACCATCACTCTCAACACCGCCAATGTCGATAACAATGCTGGTGCTAGTATGTCTGCTCTCGGTCCAGATGGTCAACTGACTATCAATTGCCCAACTTGCAATTTGAATGTCGTCAATGACGGCTCCATGTCCTCGACCGGCGACATTACGCTATCGTCTGGATTTGATACCAACCTGACTGGAACAGGAACGACCACTGCTGGCGATACCTTGACGATAAGTGCTGGTGGTGACCTAGATATTGATAGTTCACTAGATGCTGGAAATAATTTGTCATTGAATGCTGGTACGGATTTGAACATCAATGCCAATGTATCCGCTGGTGGAGATTTGACAGGCTCAGCTGGTAACAATGTCAACCTGAATGCTAATGCTTCAGCTGGTGATGATATGACATTAACCGCTGGCACAGACCTCAACCTCAATGGCAATACATCTGCTAGTGACACAACAACATTGAGCGCTGGCAATGACATCACTCAAACCAATGGTTACACAATCAGCACAACCACATTGGATATGACCGCAGGTAATGATGCCGGTTCCTCCACCAATGCACTTGACACCAACGCAACTACA
>JAGVKG010000022.1 GCA_020050685.1 Candidatus Obscuribacterales bacterium
TAATAAACCTGCACTTATGATCAAACTACAAGACCTACTCTGTGTTTAATAGGCATCGCAAGGGGTTGCAGGCAACCACGCAAAATGCTTGGGGCCTTAAGACGCCAGCCAACAAGGCTGGCGTCTTGTTCTTTTTCGCAGAACTAATCAACGCGTCTCCCGATCACGACAGCAAGGTCAATTTGGAGGTTGCGACCTAGCCTGACTTCCACGCCTGGCAAGTAAAATTTTTCAATTAGCGAGTGCTGTGAGTGCGCAAAAGCGCATTGCGCGATCATGTCAGTATGGTGCAGGCGTTCAAAAGTTTCTTGCTCATCCATTTCGTGACGTCGCTGTCAACACCACAAAAGTAGCGAAAGTACAAGTTCTCATCAAGCATATTGCATACCGTTTCATCCGACAAATTGTACAGATGCTTCAACAAGTGAAGACCAATCATTAGCCTCAACCTTTTTGCTTTACATCCATTTTTACTAAACTTGGCCTGTAACGCATCCACAAATCCATCCCAGTCAATCCTTCCCACCAAAACCACCAGTTCGTGATCTTGTCTAAATATGGTTAGCAAGAAGCCGGGTTCAATTGGTAAACTTCTTTCAGGAACATCGATATTTTCTCCGTTGACAATTTCGATTGAATAACAAAATTGTCCAACAAAAAGATCTCTTTGTCCCATCATTTATTCAGAAAATTTTCACCTGTTTTGCAGGACAAATTAACTACATAAGATCAGATTCGTTTAAGATCGACTGCGTTTTGCTTTATCTGATTTTTGCAACATGGCCTTGCTTTGGCGAATAAGCTCAAATTCTGTGACGGAAATGGCGAAAGGATCTAACGCCTTTTGAGCCTCCTCTAGTCGTTTAGCAAAGCTATAAATCGGTGCGTGAATTGACATGGCATGAAAATCTAATTTTCTCGCATTGGTCAAACCCACCAAGCGTCCGTAACTATCAACAAGCGGACCACCCGAGCATCCCGGTCTTACATGTGAGTTTACCACCACATATTTTCTATCGAGAAACCGGCGTGCCTCATTTCCAAATCTGGCAGCCCTTGCTGGTAAACCACCTTGGTATACTTCATACGGGCTAGATATTTTTTGATACGTACCCGGTGATATATAGTCCTTCGCGAGGCCCTCAGCATGACCTAACGAATAAATAGGATCGCCTTTCTTGAATTTGTTCAGGTTGCCTACGAATATTCCACGTGGAATATCTGCCCTGCGTCCTTGAAGCAACAAGATAGCCCAATCCTCTACGGGATCCATTTCTATCACATCGGCTGGAATTATCTTGCCGTCATTTGATCTTAGTCTGATGTTATGGAGATGATTCACCACATGAGCAGCAGTCATCACAATCTCACCATCGCCAATTGCGCAACCACTGCCGCCCCAGACTTTTCCCTGAGCATCCCTCCCCTCAGTCTGCACAACACTGGGATCTACTTTCTTATAAACCTTGCGCGTAGCCTCATCAGCACGGGGATGTCTCTTCGGATCAAGCTGCGCCTGCCATTCTTCCACCAGTCTGGGAACTGCGGGATCTTGCCGATCAAATATAGGAACTTCTGAGCTGCCGTATTCCAGAACCGGAATTTGCTCGGGTGGTAAATTCGCATTCTTATCTACGAACAAGTTGCTAAACCAATTGCCGTCTCCGAATCCCATATAGCTATCCTCCTGATGGTTAGCTTAGGTGCGACCTTTCCTAGCAATTAAAATAGCAAATTTAATCCCCGCCTTAAATGGGGTAATTCCCATGCTCGCAAACCATCTAGATTAAATCAAGCCAGATTAAATCACGCGATAAAGCTTGATTGATTTCCCTGCTGAGCGAGTGAAAACTCCCAATAAGGTGCTTTTTAAAGTTCATTGGCGCATTACGCGATCATGTCAGTATTGAAATGAGCTAGCGAAGCTTGGTTATTCAAGAGACAAACGACCGGATTGCAAGCAAGTCGTTGTTGGTTTGGTTTTGGGCAAAAAAGGGTTCCCCATTGGTCATGAGGTTTTCGACGGTAATCGAAATGATTCCACCACTGTCTCTGACATGCTTGATCTGCTGGAGGCTCGCACGGGGTGCAAAGGAAGCGCTACTGTGGTTGTCGATGGTGGAATGTCCTCACAGGAGAATTTGGGACTCTTGAAAGCAAGGGGATACCACTACGTGGTGGCATGCAAACGTCAGGAGCGCGCCAACATTTTTCAGGAGTTTGTCAGTGGCGAAAATTGGGAAGAGTTGGTCGGACTGCCATCTCCTAATTGCTATCGAAAAAACTTGCCGGGACAACAATGTTCACACGTCCTGGGAAACACTCCGCAAACAGCCTTCAACCCATCAAGTCGTGACGCTGCGCATTCCCTCTGTCGATAAAACGGAAACCAAAATCCGCAAATCATCAACGCCGGAACCACTCCATCGAGAAATCTACAAAACCTTGGATATTCCCGAGCAAATTATCAAGCCGGTGAAAATCCAAGGGGCAATTATAGGGACTGAATGCATTGTCAGTGAGCGTGCTAGCCAGTGATTCTGGACTTCACCGTGGAAGTCAGGCTAGTAAAAACATAACTATGCAATAAGCACCTTAACGTCTTGATGTTGGTGGCGCAACGGTGCTCGACTTGGCTAGCTGCAACGCTGCTTGGGCATTGACTATGCCGTAACCGGCAGCAGGAGATGATGTGGTACGGGCCAGGGCCTCAATCACTGCGTGATTGCTTAACCTTGGATTACTGTTCCAAATTAAACTTGCCGTGCCGGCAACTAATGCACAGGCAGAAGAGGTCCCGCTAAAGGCAACGGCATTTCCTTGATTATCAACCGCAGAGACATCTACGCCTGGTGCGGACAACCATACAGGACCGCCGTAATTGGAAAAGTGGGCAAGCTTGCCGTTCTTGTCCGTAGCAGCAACGAGAATTAAGGAAGGGTCGACTCGACCTGCTAGTTGTGTGCCGTCGTTACCGGCGGGAGCAAATGCAATTCCACCAACCGTGTGATACAAAGCCAACATGCCATATACAAGCGGATGACTGAGCAAAGTCCAACCCGCATCCACCGGTGCGGCACCAATCATTAACATGGGAATGCCTTGACCAATTGTCGCAGCAATTCCCAAAATAATATGCTCATCGTCCGTGCCATCAGCATTACCAATCTTTATAGGATATAGATAAGCCCAAGGATCAGCACCAGCAATGTGTACCTTGTTATCGGTTAAAGCGGCAGCAATACCGGCCATAGCTGTTCCGTGACCAGCCGTGCCACCATCATCTTGAGCATAGCTGCTTGAACCAATTAAAGACATTCCCGCAGCCATTTTGGCAGATAAATCCGGCACTTCCGCACAGCCAGAATCGAGGATTGCTATCCAATGGCTAGTAGGCTTTGCCGCTAAACCCCAAGCCTGCGGAACTTTGGTGGAAAGCAGGTTCCACTGACCAGCGAATAAGGGATCACTAGCAATCAGCGCATTACTCGTGTTGCCGCCACTATTTCCGCTTGTACCTGTTGTTGTACCTATTGTCGTACCAGTTGTCGAGCTGGCTCGGCCTGCCCAGCGACAATGCCAGTTAGGCTGCACTCCCAAAAACCCAGGTTCCTTTGTAAGCTTCTGAGCAGTCTCAACAAACTTTCCGCTTGCAGTCTTGATTCGCAGCAAGGTTATGTAAGGCAGAGTATACGATCTGACAATCGTAGCGTGAAGCTCATCAAGCATTGTCTTCACTTTTTGCATATCGGAATTAGGCGCAACTGCTGCTAGCAGAATATCAGGATCATAAGTACTTGTACCGCCCGCACTTGCGGGCAGGACCATATTGCCCGACAGGAGGCAAGCAATTACCAGACATGTCGCGCTTATTCTAATTAACTTACTAAACGAACAAGAGATTCCGCCGCAAATTGATTTACTCATAAGACGCAAGGTTCTCCCAAGTATATGGAAATACGCATACTACATACCCAATTAATCAGTATCGTCAAACAGAAAAAGCCCGCCGAAACAAACAGGCGCGATTAATTCACACCCAGATGGGGTAAGAAAGAGATCACGGAGGGACATTTATGCCGAATACCTTTTCATGTCGACTATTGTGTGCAAGCATCAGCTTCATATGGATATTATCGACACCAGCATCCGTTATTGCTGGTGGAAGAGGAAGTCTGTTAAATCAACCGAATGGCAGCCCTGTACCACAACCATCTCCAAGATTGGATTTGCTCAATCAAGTCAGACAGAAACCAAAACCGCCCGGAAAGCCAATGTGCCAAGGCATGTCCTGCTCACCGGTACCGATTACTCCTCAGCCCCAATCATCATTTTCCCTTCCGGAGCAGAGAGGACAAAAAGTCGATACGCGCGGGCAATGGATCCCGAGCATGATCAGATCTGTATCACCTGTGGGACAAGGCACAGGACAATCCACTTCCCACATGATGCAGGATTACGCCGGCAACCAACGCTACGGCACTAATCAATACACCTACGATCCTGGCGACACTGTACGTGATCACCGTGGCGCAGACATCAATTTTGGCGGCGGCAATCCTCATAGGGGTGATCTGCCGGCAGGAAACCTAGATATGCGCAATCTTACCCGCTGGTGATCGCACTCTATCATCCCTCGCTAATCATCAGGTGCCAGTAAGCTAAACAATCAGGAGTTGCCGATGCACACCGTTTTTAAAAAGCCATATCCACATTTAGCTATCGCATTGATAGTGAGCATCTTACCGACTACAAGTTGCGACGCCAGATCATCTGGTGGCACCACTTCTCAAACACGAAACACAGCGAAACCAAAACCACCTGGCAAACCGCTTAAGAAAGCAGTATCTTGTTCACCCGTACCGATAAAACCAACAACTCTTCCGAAAGGCACAGATCCGCGCACCGAATATACAACCGGCGGGCTCTTTTCGCCAATTGGCGCTGGTGCTGGTGGTGGGCCGCATGTAACGATGGAACGACTAAACGACGATTCCCATCCGGATGTAGTGGAAATCAAGGCACCGGATAGTAAGCAATTCAATTCATTCACTTGGTAGCTATGGTATCGGCACTTTCAAGCTACAGTGCAGTTCGCTGTGGGCTGGCACTTTGTTAGTGTTTTTTGGCATGTAGAATTTCAGGCGTTTGACGAAGCCGCTCATATCATCGGGCAAAGGAATGGCAAAGTTGGCATCATTTTTCAAAACCAACTTAACTCGAATTCCGAGAATGTCCGGTCTTACACCTTCCACTTCCAAACGAATTTTGTTTGGCTTACCAGGCTTGCCTGGTTTGCTGACTACCGGAACATCATCATTATTATTGATGTCCTTAATTGCTTGCGAAACATTTCCTGGATCTGTGAACTGAGGGGCATTACCATTTGCCTGTACATTTTGAGGAACACTGGCAATTTGAGTTGCGGCGCCAGCGACGAGCGGCGGTGCCATAGAAGCACGCAACTCAACTGGTGGTTGAGTTGCGTTATTAGCCTGTCCTAATTGTGCAGAACCCATCGGTGGGGGATTAGGATCTATTTGTACGTTGCTTGCTTGTGGGCGCAATTCTATTGGCTGATCGCCAGGGCCTGACGGGCCCTTCATTTGCGGCATGGGCATGCCTGGCATATCAGAAGGAATTGCCCCGGGCATTTGTCCTGGACCATTCATTTGCGGCATTTGCGGTGCAGCCATTTGTGGTGGCATATTCATTTGCGCTGGTGTATCCATTTTTAGCGGCTGCCCAGGTCCATTCATTGGCATAGGCATTCCGTTTGGATTATTCCTCATATACGATTGCATTTCGCGCACAGCTTGTTGCGTTTGCTGCAACTGTGCTGCTACCGATTTGGTTTGATTCTCTAAATTTATGAAGCGCTGCATGGCCATATTAATCACTGGCATGAAGCCGGCCATATTAAATCCAGCGGCTGCCGGTGCGGCAGCAACCGGAGCTGGCGCTTGTGCTACTGGCACCTGAGGAGCAGCAACGACTTGAGCCTTAACGGATTTTTTTGCCTTCAGGTTTTTTGCTTTGGCAGTTGTCTTTGCCTTACCTTTAGATGTTGCTTTCGTGCTCGCCTTCTTGGCAGTTGCCTTCTTCGCCACTTTCGATTTTGCCGCAGTCTTCTTTGGGGATGGAACGCTACTCATTGCAAATCCAGCAGCATTGCCACCTGCCATGATGGCAGCAATGTTTGGTGGCAATGCCGCCAATGAACCGCCTGAACTTTTACCGCGCGATTCATGAGGCGAACGTCCTTGAGTTCCAGTCATTGATGCCAATCCTGGCGGCAAGCTCGATGCACCACCGGCACCAGCGCCGCTCATGATTGCACTGAGGTCAATTCCTCCAAGCAGTGAGGAGATTTTGGTCAGATCCAAAGATCCATCAGGTTTCTTCAAACCCATGGTATCAAGCAAATTGTTGATCTTATCGAAGTCCAAGCTACCATCAGGTTTCTTCAAGCCCATTGAATCTATTAGTCCAGCAACAGCTGGTGGCAAACCAGGTCCACCGAGAATGGCAGCAAGCTGAGGAGGAAAACCTGGTGGAAGATTTTGAGCCGATGATCCGCCACTCGGTGCTTTGCCACCACTAACAATGGCAGCAATATCTGGTGGCAGTCCGGGAGGTGCAGCACCCAATGATGAGCCGGCAGCGGCACCACCCATGATGGCAGCCATATCAAGTCCACCGCCACCAGAAGAACTCTTAGGAGCCCCCTTCATGGCCATGAACATCTTCTTCATCATTTCCGCTTTTTCTTCTTTCTTTTGTTGCTCAATGGAATCATCCACAGCAGCGCCACGCACTTTCCAAAACAAATCGGAAATTGTATTCGTCTGAGTCATTTGTGGTTGTGGTGGCAGCATTGCCTGAGCACCAGGCAAACCTGGCACAACCGAGCGTGGTGCATTTGCACCCATCGCCATCATGCCAACTGCACCACCGGCCGCTGCCGCTCCCATTGCCAAATTAGCGGCAAAGCCATTGCCGGATGAACCATTGTATTGCGGCAAGTCAGCCAAGTTTGCAACTGCTTTCAATCTCTCTTGCGCATATTGATTGTTTGGATCTTCTCTCAAGGCCAAACTATAACCATCACGAGCTTGCGAAAATTGCCCCAGCTTCTCGTACAAATAAGCACGGAAGACTGTGAGCTTCACGTTATTCGGATCAGCAGCCAACCCTTGTTGTGTTGCTTGAATGGCGCCAAAAGTGTTGCCCTGAGCATCAAGGTTCTGAGCATAGCCATAAGCTTGATTAGCTTGTTGTCTGGCCATTGCCAATCTGAAACTCATTCTGGCTTGCGGCAAGTTGGGATTATTTGGATCGATCATCACAACTTGTCTATATTCGCCCTGAGCAGATCTCAAATCGCCAGACAATTGATAAGCACGCGCCAATCCCAAGTGAGCATTAACATCGTTAGGATTTCTGCCAACTTGCGCTTGCCAAAGTGAAATCAATTCACCGGCTGCAGTCTTATCACTAGAATCTAAAATCACTGCCCGCGACAATTCCGAGCTTGCACCAACCACATCACCTTCGCGGTTGTATAAAACTCCCAGTTGTCTGTGTGCCGGAGCGTAATTGGGATTGATCTCGAGAGCCTTTTGATATTCCGCTTTCGCTTTGTCCTTTTGATTGGCTTGCATGTACAAATCGCCAAGACCAACTGCCGTCTCAGGCAATGGTTGAATCTTCATTGCTGCTTGATACTCAACAGTGGCTTCGGCTGTTCTGCCGCGCGCTGCTAAAGAACTGGCCAACGCCGAGCGAGCCTTCGCATCCTTCGGATCAATGCCTGTGATTCTCAAGACATTGTCCAATTGATTGCTGGCTTGCCGACTGATTGTTCCCGGTTGACCACTAGCCGAATCCATATAAATCGCTTGGCGCAAAACTTTCATTGCCGAATCATAATCGCGATTCTGAATGAACTTATTGGCGCGCTTGAGCGAAAGCTGTCCCATGTCGGAAAGCAACAAACGATTGTTCGGATACATGCGTGTAGCAATGGACAAGGCTTGATTGGCTTCCTCCAACCTTCCTTGACGCATCAAGAGTTGCGCTTGCAAATGATAATGAGTTGGACCCGGCGCCGGTGGTTGAGTCCGTCCGGAAGCCATGCCGATGTATTGCGGACCAGAAGCCTGTCCGCCTTGAGCAGGAGCTTGATAGTTTTGATACTGCCCAGTTTGCACACCAGCAACAGCCATGCCCGAACTAGTGAAGTCACCAGCATCAGCCCTGATGAGCAAAAATGGTTGCAGGAGAAACGCCGCTGCCAATGAAATGACACCGACTGTCGTCCTTGCTTTTCGTCTGGCTTTTATCACCGTTTTTGCCTCGTAAGATGGGTATTGGTTGACTGACATCTTGTTATTGACAATATTCTATTCAGATCCCTCTTACATTCATAGCTAAGCCGAGCGTGTTTACCCCACTATAGGCAAGGAAAGCAAAACGCCCGAATCCCCCTACTAGAGCCAGTTACAGCACTTCAAACCAGTTGCTGCCATTGATTACTTTTCTCCAAGGTCACAATTTCACTGCGCCGAATCCCAGATGCTGCCGTACACTTAAGACGTTGCCAAGAAAAATTCAAGCTGGCAATTTTCAGCCAAATTTGATTGGTAACCGAGGCCATGTTATAAAATTCTAAAACGGCACGGGCAGTAATCTTTGGCAAAAATTTCCCGGGCGTTTTATAAGAGATATTAGGCACGCTTCATCGCAGGGGTTTATAAGGAAATGGTCACAACGCTCCAAGAGCAAGACACAACGATTACCGATTCAGTCGCAAACCTCACAAGACAAGCACGATTAGCAGCTGCCGTCTTCACGCAATACAGCCAAGAACAAGTGGACAAAATCGTGAAGGCAATGGCAGTAGCAGCCATAGAGAACGCTCACATTTTTGCTCAAGCAGCCTGCGAAGAAACTCGCATGGGTGTGGTCGAAGACAAAATCCTCAAGAACCTCGTTGCCTCGGAATATCTACATAACCAAATCAAAAATAAGAAAACCGTTGGTATCATTCGCGAATTTCCTGAAGACAACATGGTGGAAATTGCCGAACCAATGGGCGTGATACTAGCAATTGTGCCGGTCACCAATCCCACATCAACAGTTATCTTCAAAAGTATCGTTGCTGCCAAGACACGCAATTCGATTATCTTTAGTCCGCACCTCATGGCGGCCAATTGTTCCAACTTAGCCGCCCAAGTTCTTTACGATGCTGCCATCGCGGCAGGTGCACCAAAAGGATTCATCACCTGGGTGCAGAAATCACCGCGCTTGCGTCGTGAAACTGAACTGATGATGGTGCATCCGGAAGTCGATTTGATTTTTGCTACTGGTGGCACGAACATGGTGCGCGCTGCATATAGCTCCGGCAAACCAGCACTTGGCGTTGGCGCCGGCAATACTCCGGTCTACGTACACAAATCAACTAATATTTCATCAGCGGCGATGGACATTATCATCTCAAAGACATTTGACAATGGAACCGAATGTCCATCTGAGCAAACACTGATCATCGACAATGAAATCTTGCCAGCGTTGATTGCCGAGTTCAAGCGATTGAATTGCCACATTTGCACCGAAGAAGAAACAGCAAAAATCACCGATATCATTCGTGACCCGAAAACTGGTGGCATCAATTACAAGCTGGTCGGACAGTCGGCAAAAACAATTGCCGATCAAGCTGGTATGAATGTGCCATCCGATACAAAAATTCTGCTCTGCGAATTGAAAGGCGATATCCGCCAACACAAATTGGCAATTGAAAAACTCATGCCGGTCCTGGGCTTTGTTGGCGTAAATAGCGTTGATGAAGGTATCAATCGATCACTGGACATAAACTATGCTGGTGGCACCGGGCACACCTCCGGAATTTTCAGTAACGATGATGATGTAGTTGAGCGATTTGCAACAGCCATTAACACCGGTCGCGTGATTGTCAATTCGCCAACCTCCATGGGTGGATTGGGCGGACTTTACAATAATCTCAATACGACTTTGAGCTTCGGTTGTGGCACTGGTGGTGGCAACATCACAACAGACAATGTCGGCATCCAAAACTTGATCAACTATAAGCGTGTGCCGAAGCGCAAGAACTTTATTTTGACTTTCCAAACCACCAAGGACATTTACATCAATCCTGGCTCAATTGAACATTTGCGCAACGTCAAAACCAAGTCCGCCTTCATTGTTACTTATGGCTCGGCTGCCGAGCGTGGTCACCTTTCCATGATCCTGGAACGACTGCCTTCCGATTGTCGCGTTAACGTCTTCTCGCAAGTTGGTGTTGAGCCAAATTGGGGAACAATTTCACGCGGCATTGAACAAATGCGCGGAAGCCAACCGGATACGATTATCGCCTTAGGCGGCGGATCTGTTTTAGACGCGGCTAAAATCATGCGTCTTTTCTACGATTTCCCAGAATTGAAAGTCAAAGAAGTGGCTTTCAACTTCCTCGATTTCCGTCATCGTATGAACGAGTTCCCGCGCGAATTGCCAACCCAAATGGTGGCAATTCCGACAACATCCGGCACCGGCTCGGAAGTTACTCCTTTTGCCGTTTTCACGGACGAAGAAACCAACAGGAAAATCTCGCTCATTGATGAATGTTTACTGCCAAACATTGCTATCATCGACGCTAATTTGACCAAGAGCCTGCCACCACAAGTGACAGCCGACACAGCAGTCGATGCACTCACCCATGCCCTGGAAGCATTGGTATCAATTTTGGCAACTGACTACACCGATGGTCTGGCGCTTGAGGCCATGCGCTTGATCTTTGAAGCTTTGCCTGAGTGCATGAAGAATGGTGCAAACATTGTTGCCCGCCACAAACTGCACAATGCCGCTTGTCTTGCCGGCATGGCAATTGGCAATGCCTCGGTTGGTATCAACCACGGTCTTGCCCACAGCCTGGGAGCGCGCTTTGATATTTCCCACGGAAGAGCAAACGGCGTTTTCTTGCTCACGACAATCGGATTCAATGCCGGAATTCCACGCAAGTTCTTGCCGCACTCTGCATATACCGAATACGTTGCAGACAAGAAGTATGCCAGAGCGGCACGTTTCCTGGATTTCGCAACACAAAAGGATGGCACAACCACGCAAGATTTAGTCGCGGCTCTAAAACGTGGCGTCTACGATCTTCTCGTATCGGTTGGTCAACCAACATCAATTGAAGAACTAGGCATCACAGAAGAGCAATTGGAACTAGCCATTCCATCTTTGATTGAAGCAACCTTCTCCGATATGAGCTCACGCACCAATCCACGCTTGCCGATGATTTTGGAAATTCAAGAACTCTTTCAGAAAGCTTGGCCAAAACCGGTAAGACCGTAATTACATTCTTGCAATGGAAATGACAATGAAAACCAAAGAGCTAGTAAAAATTTCTGGACAACTGAATAAAGCACAAGAGCAGATTGACGCCAAACTAGCCAAAGGCGAAGACGAGCTTGAACTTGATTTTTCAGAAGCAACTTCTGTTTCCGTAGAAGGATTGGAATGGTTGGAAGAACTTTTGCTTCACGCTCAATCAGCAAATTCCAAAGTCACTTTCATCAACGTGCCGCCAACCATATATAAAGTCTTCAAAGTGGCTCACATCGATCAATTCCTGCAAGCTTGCGGTGGTCCCCCAGTTTCCGGACCGGTTTGCTAATCAATCAACACGTGCAGTCGTCTTTCTCTGCATCTTACTTCGGACAAGTTCCCACGCTGTTACCACGTCCATGGATAATGGGCGGTTTGCTGATGTCTGAACGTCGCCAACTCACATTCGAGAGGTTTGCTTAAGAACGCAGGACGCAACGATCTCAATTGACGCCAGCATTGAGGCTTGAATAGAAGGCGTATGATACCGATTGTAGAAGCGGGTATTGCTATCAGCCAACCGGTTGCGAACAGCGCGGCTAGTCCAGTATCATTTCTTAAAAGTGTCAAGTCGGGATTGTTCCGATCCAAGCAATGAGCAACTAATAATTGAGTCTGCTTTGGCAGCTCTGCCAAATCGCCCAGTGTTATTGATTGTTGTTTTGCCTTAGTAGTTTTTGCGGTAAATAGACCGCCACAAAGCATATTGGAAAAAAAAACGAGTAAGTGGATGAGCTGCATTTTTTATTTGTGCTTGGTGCTGCAGTTGATCATCCTTTACCCGAACTTGAGTCTGTTTCGCGCGATCTTGCACATATGCGTTTTCATCATCAGCCAGTATCTCGAGTATCTTCGTGCTTGTCCGAGGATTTGCAGCCATTGCGTATCGTACATCAGGGTTTACATCACCAGCCAGAGTTTGCACCGCGGATCGAGATGTGTTTCTATTTTGGGCTACTGCGAGCCGGACATCAGCCGATTCATGATCGGCCAGAGATTCTAATATTTCGGAAGACGTCGTACGATTTTCTGCTATGCGTTGTTGTACAGGTGTGTTGAACTTTTGCGACAACAGTTTTAAAACGCTAAGCTTGGTATTCTGGTTTGATGCCAATCTATTCTTAGCTGCCGTGAACATGTTCCAATGCGGAACACTTCGGACTTTGTCAATTATCGTTTTGGTTAGCTTGTAGTTCATAAATCCTCGTCTCTGGCAATTCGCCACCGGATTTATAACTGTTTTTGAGTTGTCTCAACGGAAGTGTAAAGTCTGTTCGAAGAAATCCAGAACTTCCGAACACACTTTAAGTATGACATAGTACTGAACAGAAAGACGTTTTCACCCAGTTTTAACATACTCACTGAGTGACGGCTGAATATTTTTAGACGTCCCAAGGCGGGATTGGTCTTTGTTCGCCTGGATAGATGTCCCCAATGTGATTTAAATAGGCTTGGTAGCGTGGATTGTCTGGCTTAATGATCAATACGGTGCCAAAATTGAATCGAGTATCTATGCTTTTGTGCAGTGCAAGCTTAAGAGTGCCATCTTCATCAAGTGACGCAGTACCAATAGAATTATTTGTAATCTGAAACTTTTTCATTTATGAAGTCCACAAACTCGAGCCCTTCGTTGTTGCTTTGTTCACTTTCAGTATACGCCTAATTCACAAGGCAAGTTCACGAAGCAAATTCACGAACACTGATATGTTCTATGATTTGGTCGGCTCTGAGGTGGGTTGCTGGCTACTCACTTTGATCAGGCTTTCGCACATTTTATTCAGCTCTTGTTTGCTTTTGCTATCAGCGCAATAGTGGTTGGCCGCATGAGTAAGTGCTTCCATATTGATTTTTGAAGGATTGTCGATAGCGCATGCTAGGTGCTTTGGAAGATCTACCTGAAGACGGTAGTACTGTTCACCCTCATGGGACGGCAGAAAATATTTCATTTGCTCATGCACTGATTCGCTTATGCTTTCAAACACAAGCTCAAGCATTGGGCGAGACCAATGCACATATCCCCAAAGACTGATAAATTCATTTGTCAACGGGCGTGTCGTTTTTCCGGTGCCCAAGGAGACAATGAAGAATTTTTGATTCTCGCCTGGATACATGGACTTAATTTCTGAAACCGCAGTTAGTGCGGGATTATTGGCATACACGCCACCATCTACAAGACAAATAGCCCTACCATTTCTGGATCTGGGAAATTGCACTGGGTGAAATAGCGTTGGTGAAGCAGATGCCGCAAGTGCTACATCCCTCATCTGAAAATCAAATTCAGTATCTAGTTTTGCCAATCGACTTTTGAACAGGTAGGGCAATCGGTGTTCGATGTCATAGCAAGGA
Source organism: Candidatus Obscuribacterales bacterium (assembly GCA_020050685.1). Taxonomy (GTDB): domain Bacteria; phylum Cyanobacteriota; class Vampirovibrionia; order Obscuribacterales; family Obscuribacteraceae; genus JAGVKG01. The sequence goes on from JAGVKG010000022.1 coordinate 13,753, forward strand.
ATCAAGACATCGGTAAGCGCATTCTTGAGTCGAAATTCACCAAAAGCATTCTTGAGAACTCGCTGAAATGCAAAGGACCGATATTTTGGTCTTAGCAGATTTCCCCACCATGATTGCGGACTGGAGAAAATGTCGGGAATATCTCGTTGATACAGTTGGCAGAGGTCCTGAGCGCTGAACTCCGGTTTTCCCATTGAGTCGGCCTTTGTTAATCCAAGCGCCAGAATGCCACCAGTCGATGTTCCGGCAATTAGATCAAACAGTTGAGAAATTGGCTTTCCCGTCCGTTCCTCGATCGAGGCCAAAATCGTTGCCGGGATGATACCTCTGATACCGCCACCATCAATCGACAATATCCTAAAGACTCTCTCCATGAAACACCTCTCTCAACTGTTCTATTTTAGCGCGGGACATACAGCCGGGGAGTCATTTCGACCACGCTAGGAGAATTCAGCTCGCTTAGCCCAGGACAAGAAGGTATTTCTGTTATTTTTTGCGATGTTCACAAGACTTTAAACTTCAACCTCTACAATTAAAGTGGGAAGTGGTTCCTGGCCTATTCCTAGCTCAAAGGACTAATAGCTTGGCTAAAGAAGAACAGCGAAATTTACAAGACCCGTCATCGATTCTAAAGGAGCAATTGGTGGGCACGGTTTTTGCTGATCGTTATGAGATCGATGGCCTGATTGGCGAAGGTGGGATGGGCAACGTTTATCGAGCAATGCATAAGCTCATGAAGAGGACGGTTGCTATCAAGGTGGTGCATCCCGATCTGGTCTCAAGTGCTGACACACTGGCACGATTTCAGCTAGAGGCCGAGGCCGCGAGCAGTTTGAACCACCCGAATATCGTTACTGTACACGATTTTGGATTGGTGCCGCGAGCGTACATGGTAATGGACTACTTGGATGGTGTCAGTCTTGCCAATCTGTTGGAAAATGAGGCGCATGTCGCTTTAGATCGCAGCCTGCACATTTTCATCCAGGTTTGTGCCGGGCTTGCACATGCTCACCAGTATGGCGTTGTTCATCGAGATTTAAAGCCTAGCAATATTATGCTGGTAAGCGTTGACGGGCAGACCGATTTTGTAAAAATTGTAGACTTTGGTATTGCTAAACTCATGCTATGCAAAGATGGGCAATCGAAAGATCTTACGACTACGGGAACAATTCTCGGTAGCCCGCTTTATATGAGTCCTGAGCAGTGTCAGGCTAAATCGATGGATGCTCGTTCGGACATCTATTCCTTGGGCTGTATCATGTATCGAGCCTTGAGTGGGCACCAGCCGATTAACGGGCAGGAGTTGATGGAGTGTTTGTATAACCATGTCAACACTCTTCCCATGTCCTTTCAGGAGATTTGTCCGGAATTGCAGTTACCGCTGGAGCTCGAAGCGATTGTTATGAAGTGCTTAGAGAAAAAGCAGGAGAATAGATTTCAATCGATGCTGGAGTTGAAGCAAGCGCTGGAAGCACTCGATCAAAGCAGCGTATGCGGCAAAGACATTCCGCCACAATCCACGACAAAAGGATCGACTGAGTCCGGCAAGAAAGTTAGTAAAGTCGGCGAACAGACACTGGTTGAAATGGAAGTTAGTCGAGCTAAGTTGGTTGCTGAAACACATCGTGCTGCATCTGCTGCTGAAGCCGGTTATGCTGCTTCTGCACTTGAAGATAGTCTGGCAGCCTCAGCTGCAGAGGCAGGACGCGCAGCATCTGCTGCTGAGTCCGCTCGGGCTACATCTGCTGCTGAATCTGCACGCGCCACATCAGTTGCTGAAGCAGTGCGGGCGGCCAATGCTGCCGAAGCGGGGCGTGCTGCTTCTGTGGCCGAGGCAGGACGTGTCGCCTCTGTACATGAAGCTGGTCTTGCTGCATCAGCTGTTGAGGCTGAACGTGCGGCTTCTGCTGCTGAATCAGAACGTGCTGCTTCCGCCACTGAGCCAGGAGCCAAAGTATCCGTTGCTGAATTGGGACGTTCTGCATCTGCCGTTGAATCCAGCCGCGTTGCTGCTGCTGCTGAATCGGCTCGCTCTGCTTCAGCCAATGAGGCTGCTCTTGTTGCAGCGGCAGCTGAGTCTGGACGCGCTGCTTCTGTGGCTGAGTCTGGGCTTGCTGCATCTGCGGTGGAAGCCGCTCTTGCTGCATCTGCGCACGAGGCTGGTCTTGCCGCAGCTGCGGTCGAGTCCGGACGCGCGGCTTCGGCAGCTGAATCAACACGTGCTGCATCTGCGGCGGAAGCTGGACGCGCTGCCTCCGCTGCCGAAGCTGGTCGCATTGCTTCAGCTGCTGAAGATTGAATTGCGCATCTTCAATGAGCTGTTGCAAGTTTCTCAGCAACTTTCAGAGAGCTTGCCAGCCAAGTCTCGACTAACAGGATAGTTTTTTCGTCGTATTGTCCTTCTTCCAACATTATGTGCTCTCGTTGTCCGAGGATGAAGAGATCTTTTCTCGTGGACGGTATCTCATTGAAAAGCTCAATTGTCCCTTTGACCCTCATCAGCTCATCATCGCCACCATGCAAAAAAAGCATTGGCACCGATTGAATGTTTACTGACTTATCCATTGTTTTGCCCATGAAGCTTTGAAATTTTAGAAGCTCCGTTGGAGCCATCTTCAGCCGAACAAGAGGATCCTTGCGCCATTGCTCCTGAAGTTTTGTATTTGAAGTAGCCATCGATAGAAGTTCGTCACCCCAATCCACTCTTTTAGTTGGACGTGTCATCAATTTCAATCCAACTTCCACATTCATCTTTCCTGCTTTAAAACGCAAATCTCCTGGTGCAGAAGCAATAATGCCGGCAATGTCTTTCTGATATAACGCACCGGCTTGAATAACTATGGCGCCCCCCATGGATTCGCCAATCAGAACTATTGGTACATTACGATGAGTTACACGGATTACTTTGATGATTTCCCCAAGATCAACAAGACTACGCTGAAAGTCTAAAGTCTTGTCGGTCTTCATATAGCGTCCGAATCCACGCACATCCATGGAATAGGTAGGATAGCCTCGCTGAGCAAGACGCTGTCCCAGAGCTTTGAATGCGCCGCTGTATAGACCCAATCCATGTACACAAAGCAATACAGCTTTGTCTTTCACACCGGGAGCTACCCAATAACTGAAATAACCTGGTTTGTCATACTGGATCTGTTTTACGGAACGCTGTATTACCTTTGCTGGTATTTTCTTTGGAATTGCTACAACAACTTTTACAGATTTCCCAGGCAATTCCGGGCTGGCGCAAAGTCCACCAATTGAAGTGGACAGAGAAATTGCCAGCACTATCGGAAAAAGTGTTTTTTTGCTGAAGTCCATTTTCTTTCCTCACTAGATCTTTGTAAATCAGGCTTTTCTGGCTTTGAAACCTCTAGAAAGTAACGAAGCAGCGATTACTAGAATTGCAGATCCAAGAATGGATGTTGCAAACTACATGTGTGCCTTCGTCTAAGACTTCCAGCTCAGATACCTACATTTGACCATGAGCAACGTTAAAGTCCGGTGAACGCTGTCGATGTTCACCAAACCTTAACGGTGTCAAGTGTGTTTTTGTCATCCCAAATCAATTTACTTGTGTGGGTATTTAATAAACTCCAGTTACAGGCTTTCCTTTATTGCTGGCGATAAATTGATCAAGCTGGGAGCCAACACGATCGAAAGCGTTGAATAGGGTTCTTGCTTGTTCGTTGGTGAATTCTCCATTTTTAGCGCCCTGGCGAAACTGGACTTCCGTAACCGCTACGTTGTCTAGCTGTTTTCTCAAGTCGTCGACTTGGGGGCGCGACAAAGTGCTGTGGGCTAGTGCAAGGGAGATCTTTCCTTCAAGCTCTGCTCTGCGCATGGCAATTACATCAAGTTGGATAATTTCGCCATTGAAGACGACGAACCGACCATTACTCATAATTGGTATGAAGGGGAAGGCATATATTGCATTTAGCCTTTGACCAACAACATCTAAACGTGCTGCAATAACAGCTATCTGCGACATTGGAATGGCGTCACCATACTTTCTAGCAGCAAGTTCTAATTGTGTAATTACGTCTAATTCGGTGCGCAGGTCATCAGCTTGTACTTGGGTTAGCTTGCCGGTCGCCATGCCTTCACCGATAACTTTTAAAAGTTCACGGCGTTTGGTATCGATGGTCGTAAAATACAGATCTGGCTTTACTGAAGTTGTCTTTATGGTTGTCGTTGTCACCGTGGTGCCAGCAATTGGAACAATTGCAGTCTCGCTTGTGCTGGTTGTTTGTTCGACAGTAACTGCGGTTTGAGCATTTGCTGGCAGAGCAAAGAAACAGAAGCCGACCGCTATCAACCAACATAATGTAGTTGAGAGGTTTCTTCTAATAGACATATTGAATCTCCTTAAAATTAGTATTGGTCGGCGTCGAATCGGTATATTGCCGCGCTTACTATAAGTATTTGTGAGATGTGTTAAAACTGGGTGAATATTGACTTGTGTGTCAATCAAAAGACATAATCAGAACCATCGTGTCCTGTGCTTGATCAAGTCAGCAATCGTTTTGCTTTGGTTCACCGGACTTTAACATTGGACGCCCATAATGACAATATATAAGTACTGGATTCGGCACCCCGGTGGTTGACTGATGAATGATTCAATTTTGGTTATGTTATCTAACTCCTGGAAGCGTCTTTCTTGGTTGAAACCGGAAGAAACGCCAGTTACAACGTTAACGGCATTTGTGCAAGACTTCGAGCATGAGATGTTGTCCGTGATGACGGCGCTTCAAGCTAATGTCGATTTATTGCGTGATGAACTGGTGCTGGGTAGAATGCCCATAGATCGCTTCATGATTGTGTACCGAGCGATTGATAGGCTTATTGAAGATACTGCTACTTTGTCCGCTGTCTCCGAGCTGGCAAATGCGCCACGTTCCAAGCAGAAACTAATGTTGGAAGAACTAATGCAGGACATTGCAGCGGAAACGCAAACGGTGTTTAATACAAGTCAAGTATCGCTTTCTTGCAATATCGCTAGTGGCACAACTATCATCGGCAATGTTGTTCCGCTGAAAGTGATGCTCACAGGGTTGGTCTTGAGCGTACTTTATAAGTGTCATAAGCTGGACACCCTGAAGATTGTCGGGTCTCATTCCAAGAATCGCGTTAGCTTATCGTTCGATAGCGGTCAGGATACTGACGATGCTATATTCAAACCGTGGCGACTTGGAAATCTACGCTCAGTCCCTATGAACGGTGATGGCATTAGCTTATCGATGGTTGATGCTATGGCCAAATTGCACGATGGTCAATTGAGCGTGAGCACCTTTTCAGATGAGAGGCAAGGTTACAGATTGATCTTCAAAGTGTAGTTGTTGCAGCAAATGAGGAAGTGTTACAACTAGGTGAAATCTTTCCTCCGTGTTATCGTTACAATTCGACTTGTGCCACTTATGCTGTGAAGTCGGTGTAGGCTCACCTCTGCAGTATTTAGCCAGTTCGATCGGCAGACTGAGCCTGTTTTATAGTTCGTAACGTGGGTATGATCCTAGTAGATAAGGCGATTTATGCGCCGAAGTTATCGGGCAGTAGTTTCAGAGCTGCCGCTAATCACCTCGTCTTACTGCAACGACGGAGTGAACGCTGAATCATGGCCAGACTGCTACTTAGTGAAACACAGGAAGATCTAGCCAAGGCAATGGTAGATTACCTGACTATTGATGGCTACACTGTGACGCTAGTGGATAATGGTCTTAGAGTATTTGAGTGTCTAAATAACTATCAATACGATGTAATCGTACTCGAAACTGCCTTGCCGGGTCTCGACGGAATAAGCGTCGTTCGCAACTATCGATCTGCAAGAGGCACAACACCAATTTTGCTGATGGCTGGTAGGCAATCGTCGGATGAATTGCAGTGCGGTCTTGATGCCGGAGCTGATGCATTTTTAGTAAAACCATTTCAGTTGGCTGATCTTTCCGCATACTTGAGGGCTTTGTTGAGAAGACCAGCCCTTAGGAGTGAACGGGTGCTTATTTCAGGTAATGTAGCCGTTGATACTGAAGCGGGTACGGTAACCAGAAATGATGCGCCAGTACACCTGCACCCTATGGAGTTCAAGTTATTGCAATTTCTGTTGAGGCATCCCAACCAAGTATTCAATGTAAATGCACTGTTTGAGCGTGTTTGGCAGAAAAACATCGGCGGAATGGATACAACAGTAAGGACCCATGTCAGAACGTTGCGTCAAAAGATTGATTCAACTGGAAATTCGTCAATTATTACCACCGTTAGAGGTCTCGGTTATAAGGTCGTGGACCGCTAGCGAAAATTCCTAGCTACTTAAACGTCTTAATAATTCCAACGTTATCGGACCGACAATACCTGCCTGCCAAAATTATTTTCCCAACTTGTAGTTATCAAGAGGGATATAGTCAAGAGGACTGCGGGCATATCTTGGAAAGCCAAGGCAGGCCAGTCCAGTTCAGAGGTTCGGAAACCCAAATGGTAAGCGCCCCCTCAATAAATATCAGCAACAAGTCAGCCGGTGCATCTGGTCTGGCCATTCAGGCCGTTAATCTGACAAAAAAGTTTGGCACGCGCACTTCAGTCGACCACCTTTCATTTTCTGTCCGGCAAGGAGAGTTGTATGCGCTTTTGGGCGACAACGGCGCCGGCAAAACTACGACTATCAATATGCTTACGACACTTCTCAGTCCGACTGAGGGCGAGTTTTTCATCGCCGGCCACAACGGCATGAAAGAATCTGAAAAGTGCAAGGATGCCTTTGGCGTAGTCTCGCAAGACGTGGCAATTTACCAAGAATTGACGGCATACGAAAACTTGGCTTTCATTGCCGAATTATACGGAGTGCCAAAAGCAGAAGCACAAAAACGCATTGTCCATTTACTTGTACAAGCAGGGCTAGCCGATCGCGCACATGATCAAGCCGGCGAATTTTCAACCGGCATGCAACGCAAACTTTCCATTGCTTGTGCAGTGTTGCACACACCACCGGTTTTATTTATGGACGAACCAACTGTCGGACTTGACCCCGTTTCCCGCCGCCATATCTGGGAAATGTTGCAAGAGCTCAGAGAACAAGGCGTGACAATTTTGCTTACCACTCACTATTTAGAAGAAGCAGAATTGTTAGCCGATCGCATTGGTATCATCCGCCGCGGCAAGCTTGTTATGGAAGGCACAATTGATCAACTGAGACAAAAGATTCAAGCCATCCGCTCAGTCTCCATTGATCTTTCAAGAACATACGACGACGCCGATCTGAAAGCCAAAATCGAAAAAATGAAGAGGCGTGTGGCAACGGAAATCACTTTTGATCCACTGCGCAATACCTTGTTTTTTGCCCAACCAAAATTCATGCCGCTGATTCAATTCATGGAGCAAGTGGTGGCATGGTTGGCAGAAGAAAATCTCTCTTTCGACAAATTCTCTACCTGCGAACCAAGTTTGGAAGAAGTCTTCATCGCCGTAACCAGCAAGGATACGGACACATCAAGCCAATAAAAATCATGCACCAAATTCTTGCCATTATCAATAAAGACATCATTGCTTGGACTCGCCGCCCACTTTATTTCATTGCCTCAATCATGCTTTCTATTTTGATCATTTGGGCAGTAGGCAACACTATTGCTGGCGTTGGCACAATTCCTTTCGGTCTTTATGATCCGGCAGGAATTTCCGAGCTATCTCAACATCTAACCGACTCCAATCGCTTTGTCGTTACGACCTACGAAGATTTGGATAAAGCCAAACACGATTTAGCTTCAGGAAAAATTGCCGTTCTGGCTAATGTTTCTCAAGATCCATTAGAAGATTCGGTCCAGATTGTCACCGAGGGACACAATCCGCTTGTCGACATACAAATTTCCACCGGCATTCTTGCCGTGCTGACTCAAAGAGCCAAAGAGCTCAGCTTGCCCTTGCATTCTGCCGCACTCTTTCCTGTGACATTTTCTGTTCGCGATTACGTCACACCTGGACTGGTAGCTTATTTATGTTATGTCGTCGCCTGCATGAACTTAGGTTTTTCATGGATTTATGAATGGATGGAAAAAACCTACAGGCAAATTATTTTGGCGCCGCGAGGATTGCGCGCCGCCATCGTGGCAAAAACTTTCACCGTCACCGTCGAGGCATCCGTCGTGCTCTGGCTAGCCTTGTGCATAACCTCGCCTCTAGTCGGCTTTACTCTCGGCTCAAACTTTCTTATGCTCGTCGGCTTTACCTTGTTGTCCATGTTCTGTTTCACCTGCATTGGATTGGGTGCTGCTTGCGTGCTGAGAACAATTCGCATTTACACAATGACGGTTTCCATCGCTGGTGTTGCCCTAATGTTCGTCTCGGGCGTAATTTATCCGGTCGAAGCCATGCCGCACTGGGAACAAATGATTGCCTATTCCCTTCCTATGTACTATTCCGCCGATGCCTTTAAAGGAGCCATTCTTGCTACACCAGCAGACTACGTGCGCGATATGTTGATTTTATCCGCCTGGGCTTGCGCCGGCTTGACAATAGCGGCTATTCTCTTAAATAGACGCCGAGCGACACTCTAGATTAAACGAGGTCACCAGATGTTCGGACCGAAACCGCTCAAGATTGCCATATGCTTATTGCTAGTTAGCGCCTGGACACTGCCACCGCTTTATGCACAAAGTGGCAAGCAGGTCGTGCAAGAGGTTGTCACTTTACTTTCTGCACCACCAAATAGAAATGGCTCGCAACGATCGATATATGAGGCGGTCAACCGCCACATGAACTATGAGGACATGTGCGCCAATCTGCTCACCTCAAAAGAATGGGAGAAATTGCCTGCCGCCAAAAAGCAGCGCATTCAAACCATGGTGCAAAAACTAATTGAGAAGCGATACTATCCGCGGTGGCAAAAGTTATTTTCCAAAGGCAAAATTGCCTTTGTGGGCGAGGCAGAAGCCCGACAAGACGTATACGTCAAGACTCACTTGACCATAGGCAAGAAGGAAAGTCAGATTGTCTGGCATTTGCGCCCAAAACTTGGTGAAATGACCATATTAAGCCTGGCAGTCGGACGCAAGGATTTGCTTGCCTCCATGACTACACGTTTCCAAAGACACCTGAAAGAGGACGGCATAGACGGGGTGATTGTTTGGCTGAGAGATAAACTTGATGAAGAAGAAGTCCACGCTTCCGGGCCGACGTCGTCGGAACTGAAGTGATTCACCCATGTATAAACTATAATAAGCAGTGGCATCGCTTACTACAAACGACTTACAAATTTGACTTTTGGACGTTCGCTTGATCAGACAAGATACATGCAAAAACATCTTCCTTGCAGCAAGCTGCATTTTGACTCTTTTGCCTTTAGTTGCAAGTGCTCAAGTTCTGGCTCAATCGGAGCGTGGTTCTTATTTAGGTGTTGAACCTTCCGGGCAAACAGCCGAGGTAATTCCGCTTTCCTCACTTGGCAGGGCCTCAATTGGCTTGCAAGTGGCGCCGGTCAAACGCGAGCCGCTACCTTTACAAATTGCCACAACCGGCAAGATTGAAGCGGTGCCAACCAGAGTTTATTATCAACACGCCTTGCTAACTGGACGGGTTATCCAAGTTTTAGTCACGCCTGGTCAGTACGTCGAAGCAGGCAAAGCGCTCGTGCTGATTGATAGCCCGGAAATTAATCAATTAGCGGCCGAGACTTTGCAAATCAAAGCGCAATTAGAGGCGGACATTGCCCAACAAAAGGCACAATTGGATGCAGAAATTAAACAAGCGGCAACTGACGTGAATTTGTGGGAGGCTAATGCCAAACGCGATAAGGGTTTGTTCGACGAAGGCATTGGTTCACAAAAGGCATGGCAACAATCAAATGCGCAACAAATTCTTTCTCAATCAAAGTTGAGTGCCTTAAAAACCAAACGAGATCTGACGCTCAAGGCCTTGAAAATCAAACTCGACCTGACCTTTGACTCGCTTTCGCATCGTTTAGCTCAACTCGGTGTGTCACCAAAAGAATTTTCTAAAATGATTGCTCGCCAGCACACAATATTAGTTGTGCCGGTTACTAGCGCACGCGCTGGTGTGGTTACGGATTTGAAGGCCTCCGCCGGTCAATCAATTAGTCCTAACGATATGCTTTGCCGCATCGCAGACTTGAGACAAGTCTGGGCGACTGCTGATATCTACGAAGACGATATGGCCCGCATCAAAGTCGGGCAAAAAGTTCTGGTTAAAGTTGCCGCCTTGCCGGAATCAGAATTTTCCGGCACCTTAACTTACATAGGCGCACAAGTAGATCCACAAACACGCACATTGCCTGTGCGAGCCGAGTTGGCCAATCCAGAAGAAAGACTCAAGCCGGACATGTTTGCCGATCTCTTTGTCCAAACTACCGATCCAATTCCAGCAATTCTTTTACCCCAAGATGCCGTGATTCTTCGGCAAGGACATCACGAAGCATTTGTTGAAGTCAAGGGAGGCTTTCGTCCAACCATCGTACAAGTGGGCAGAACCTTTGGCGACAAAGTAGAAATCGTCAAAGGACTGCAGCCTGGCGATCCGGTAGTGATGCGCGGCGCATTCCAACTAGAAGCAGAAACTCTTAAGTCACACGGCAACGCTGAGCTTTTTGTGCAAGCCACAGAAGGTGAACGCTCCATGCCTGGCAGCAAAGAGCCGGAGGAACAAGAGAATAAAAATCCCGGTATGAGCACGAGCCCGCTGCTCTTAATCGTGATTGTTATTTTGGCATTTGTCTTCGGCTTTATTGTCAGCACGCTTTGGCGGCGTCCAACAAAAGTTACTGCCCCAAATAGCACAAGCGAAAGTTATTCTGCCAATCTATCGCCCGATGACAGCACCAGTCACACGGGCACTGAGCGTACTGGTGGCACCATAACAACGCGATCAAACAATCCGCAGTCCGGCAGTTGAGGCAATTTCGATGCTAAACGGACTGATCAAGTGGTCAATTCAAAATCGCTTTCTTGTTATTGTCTTAGCCATCGGTCTATTAGTTGGTGGCTCTTACATGGCAACGCAAGCACAGCTTGATGTCTTGCCTGAATTTGCACCGCCACAAGTGATTGTTCAAACCGAAGCTCCTGGTTTGGTGGCAGAAGAAGTTGAAGCCTTAGTTAGCTTACCTTTGGAAACGGCGCTGAATGGCACGGCCAACGTTGCTTTGGTTAAGGCAATTTCGCAGCCTGGCATTTCTGTGATTACCGTGATCTTTAAATACGGAACAGATATTTACTTGGCACGCCAACTGGTAAACGAAAAGATTCAGTTGAGCTTACCGCGTTTGCCCAGAATCGTTGGTCCACCAATTATGTTGCCGGTGATGTCCGTGGTTGGTGACATTCTCAAAATTGGTCTGACATCAAACACTGTATCGCTTTTGGATCTGCGCACAATAGCCGACTGGGACATTCGCAATCGTGTATTGGCAGTACCTGGTGTTGCTCGAGTTTTGGTTATGGGCGGCGACCTAAAACAATTTCTCGTTCTCGTCCATCCGGACAAATTGAAATCAAATAACATCACGCTGGATGATGTGCGCAACGCTGTAGAAAAGGCTAATCATGTATCTGCTGGTGGCGTGCTTGTCACAGCCGATCAACAATTACCAATTCGCGGTGTTGGTCGAGTCACGGACATCAATGAATTGGCGGACTCGGTAATTATGACCCGCGGTGCTACACCACTTTTGCTTAAGCACGTCGCCTCAGTCTCCATCGGTCCGGCATTCCGCTTTGGCGATGCAATCATCAATGGCAACCGCGGTGTTTATATTGTGGTTTCCAAACAACCCTGGGCTGACACTTTGGAAGTTACACGCAATGTGCAAACGGCAATTAACCAATTACAAAAAGGATTGCCGGACGGCATAAAAGTAACCTATATATTTCGGCAAGCAGACTTCATCGAAAAATCAATTCACAATGTCCTTTCTGCCATTTTTACCGGCGGCGTCTTGGTAGTAATCATTTTACTTTTGTTCCTCTTGAACTGGCGAACATCAATAATTAGCTTGACCGCCATACCGCTTTCCTTACTCACGGCAATTGCGGTGATCAAATGGACCGGTGGATCACTAAACACCATGACCTTAGGAGGTCTAGCAATTGCGGTTGGCGAAGTGGTGGACGACGCCATTGTTGATGTAGAAAATGTCTACCGCCGACTGCGCGAAAACAAGCTCGCCTCGCATCCAGAACCAGTCTTGCGCGTCGTTTATAAAGCCTGCCGAGAAGTGCGTTCATCTGTTGTTTATGCAACCTTCATTGTCGCTTTGGTGTTTTTGCCTGTCTTTATGTTGAGCGGGGTTGAAGGCAGAATATTTACACCGCTGGGATTTGCTTACATTATTGCCACGCTTGCCAGCTTGCTGGTTGCCCTGACTGTCACACCAGCAATGTGCGCGTATCTACTCACCACCCGTGGTGCCATTCCCAGCACAGAGCCGTGGACAGTCAGCAAACTGCAAGAAACTTACGCGCGGCTTTTACACCGAGTCCTCGCCAAACCGAAAGCGGTAATTTTTGCTTCACTGGCTATGCTGATTGCCAGCCTCTGTCTTTTGCCTTTCATGGGTCAGACTTTCTTGCCAGAATTTCGCGAAGACAATTTGATCATTGCGGCCACCGGTCTAGCCGGTCAAAGTCTAGAAGCAACCGATCGCATGGGCGTTGCCTTGGAGCGAAAGTTGCTTGAGCATCCGGAAGTGCAGGCAGTGGCACAAAGAGTCGGAAGAGCCGAGCTTGATGATGATGCGGGCGGGCCGCACTTTAGTGAATTTGATATTCGCCTCAAAGAATCGAACCGGCCGCTCAGCGCCATATTGAAAGATTTGCGCGGACACTTAAACGAAGTGCCAGGCATTGCCTTTGATGTTGGCTCGTTTATTGCCCATCGCATGGATGACGTTCTTTCTGGTGGCACGAGGGCCGACATTGCCATCAAAATTTTTGGACCGGACCTGCCGACTTTGAGAGAATTAGCCAGCGAGATTACTACGATTGTCAAAACTGTTCCTGGAACGGTGGATGCTCGACCGGAAGCGCAGGTGCTGATGCCACAAGTAATCGTCTCAATCGATCGACAACGAGCAGCACGCTACGGTCTCACCGCAGCCGATTTATCCAAGAGCATCGAAACTGCCTTCAATGGCAATGTAGTTTCACAAGTTTTAGAATCACAGCGCATGTTTGGTTTAAAAGTTTGGTACGACGAGCAGTCGCGTCACAATTTGGATCTTATCAAAGCAACTTTAGTGGACACACCAAGCGGTGCACGAGTGCCGTTGTCAGCACTAGCAACAATTGAAATTGGTGACGGCTCGTCGGCCGTAATTCGAGAAAATGCAGCACGACGCATAGTTGTTCAAGCCAATGCTCAAGGTCGTGATGTGGTAAGCATTGTTAACGAGATTCGCGAGAAGATCAACAAAAAGGTGGCCATGCCTACTGGCTATTACATTGTTTACGCCGGCCAATACGAAGCACAACAAGATGCCAGCCGTTCACTTTTTTGGACATCAGCTCTGGCATTTCTTGGTATTCTCCTATTGTTACAACGCGGATTTGCCTCGTGGAAAGCAACCTTGCTCGTGATAAGCAACTTACCGCTTGCCACCATCGGCGGTATTATCGCTGTTGCCCTTACCGGCAACGTAATTAGTATTGGTTCGATGATTGGTTTCATTAGCCTCTTTGGCATCTCCACAAGAAACTCTATTCTCCTTGTTACACACATAAAGTCACTAATCGAATCCGGCGTTTCATTTGACGAAGCTGTCTTTAAAGGCTCATTGGATCGTTTGGCGCCAGTTCTTATGACAGCATTGGCTGCCGCCTTAGGCATGTTACCCTTAGCCGTCTGGGGAGGCACCGGGCGCGAACTTGAACAACCACTGGCAGTCGTGATTGTCGGCGGTTTGATCACAAGTACGGCTTTGACACTCTTAGTCATTCCTGCACTCTTTGAAGTATTTATGCGTCCAGCAGTGCAAGCAAAAAGTGAACACGACGAATTAACAGCTAAAACATTTTGATAGGGAGACATACTTTGCCAAATCAGTTTGAAGGACAAGTAGCCATAGTTACAGGTGGTGGCACAGGGCTTGGCAAAGCAATGGCTCTAAATCTTGCTCGCAATGGCGCCAAAGTAGTGATTGCCAGCCGCAAGCTGGAAAATCTCAATCCAGCAAAAGAAGAAATTGCCAAAGTCACAAAAGCTGAACAAGTAATTGCTTGTCAAACTGATGTGCGCGATCCGGAACAAGTACAAAACTTGATCAATCAAACCAAAGAAAAATTTGGTCGCATAGATATTTTGATCAACAATGCTGCCGGCAATTTTGCCGTTCCATCCGAGAAGCTCACACCTAATGGCTGGAAAGCTGTCGTGGAAATTGTCCTTAATGGCACATGGTTTTGTTCCAGCATTGCCGGTCAGGAAATGATCAAACAAGGTTCGGGCTGCATTCTCAATATCATCGCCACATATGCTTGGACCGGTGCACCAGGGGTGGTGCATTCTGCTTCTGCCAAGGCGGGCGTTCTGGCAATGACAAGAACTCTGGCAGCAGAATGGGGGCATTATGGCATTCGCGTCAACGCCTTTGCTCCTGGCGCTATGGTTACGGAAGCAGCCTCAAAGAATTTGTTATTTGACACAGAAAAAGCCCAAGAGCAAGTGCGCAAAAAAATTCCCCTTGGTCGTGTGACCTCAGTGGAAGAAATGGCCGAGCTGGCCGCATTTCTCTGCAGCCCCAAGGCAGCCTTTATCACCGGCGACGTGATGACAGCAGACGGCGGCAACTGGCTCGGACGCGGCTTCATGGACTTGATGGAACACGCCTCAGGATGACAGCCGTCTATTCAAAGTTGTTGTGTCATATTGCGGGCGAGGCTTGCCTCGCCCCTACGCGGGAAGACACATGCTGATCAGTTTATTTGATTAGCACATTCATGGCGGCGCGGAGATTTTCTCTGTCGAGTTGATCGTAGGACAAATTCTTCCATCTGCGGGTTGGAGACTCGTCTAGAAATTTCACGAGTTCGGCGACGGATTGTTTTAGGGATGGTATTGCCGCGAGTTGATTTTTCTTGGTGCCGCCGTTAACCCAGAAATCGCTGAGGACTTGGGCGCGAATTGAGGGGCTAATTTCGTATAAGTCAAAGATTTGATCGTCGATCAGTTTCTGATGATCAGCTTCCTTGCGATTCAAATCTTCAAGATGTTCAACATATTGGAAATGAGCTTGCTTTAGATCAATTTTGCTTTTCACATCAGTTGAATAACGCAAAATTGCTGGCCCCTTGTAGTCCGGTGAAAGTAAATCGAAGCTGTCCAGCTCTTGCGCCAAAACAATTGCCTGCTTGGTTGCATGAGCGACTGTCGCGAGAACTTCTTTTGGCGGATCCAAAAATGGCAAACGTCTTAGATCACCGATTTGAAAGTTGACTGTCGGATTTAGCACTCCCAACAAGAAGCGCGCCAAGGAAGAATTCAAAAATCCCAATACATAATAAAGATAGTCTGGCTCGCCGCTACGCTGAGTAAAGATTGCCGAGCTGGCAATATCGAAAACAGATTTCTCACTTAACAAGCGTGCTTTGAACCCGCGCGTACCGATATAGGAATAAGTGATGCCCTGCTGAAAATAGAATCTCTCGCCTGGCAAAGATCTTGATTGGCCGCGCTGAGCACGGTAGTTTCGAATCGCCTCTCCGTTATTAGCAAATTGAACCATATACGGTGTCTTGCGATACCACTTTTGCCCACCGCCTTTGTCATAAGCAACATAGTTATCTTGTTCTTCTTCTGGCACTTGAAAGTGTAGTTTGACAAACAAATCGTTGTTGCAAGTAAACAAACCATTTGTACAAACAATGCCTGTGCTCTCGCTTTCCATAGCCGGAAGAGCAGTAAACAACTTACTTAAATCACCAGGACACCAGAACGCAAAACCCAGATCACAATCTGCCTCTGAATATGGCAGCGCCTTAATTCCTTGACTGGCTGCAAGCTCTTTCAAGTCATTATCCAAAATCCGCCAGCACTTCACCGGCAAAACACTTGCCAGCTTGCCCTTCTTTTCGGCAACATAAATTGCATTGCTAACTTTCTCGCCAGGCTTAGCTTCAAAAACACCTGAGCCCAACAAGACAAGCGAGCGACAGATGCTCTTGTCTTGCAGATGCGTGCGCAAATTTTGATAGCGTTGTGTGGAAAGAAAACTTTGTTGGCAAATTATCGCCATCCTTCCATCTTCTCCCAGCAAGCGCAGCGACAATTCCAAGAACGCCGCATAAAGATCGTAATGCGATTGACCATAATTCTCTCTGACAAACTGGCGAACAGTTGGTGGCATCAGTCTGTGACTAAGATATGGTGGATTAGCAGCAATTGCCGTGAAGTCTCCCAGTCCCGGCAATTCGGCAAGTGCTACTACACCATCAAATCCATAAGCTTGCACACCGGAGCTCTTTTGATCATCGACACCCAGCCAGAGACTGCCAATACCATCCACATGATCAGAATCACTGCTAAGCCAGAAAAGTTTTGGCAAGGGTAATTCGACAACGTCGGTTGACCAATCGCGCGCCGCAAGATAAAGCGAAAGTCCGGCTAATTCAAGCACAAAAGCATCTATGTCAAAACCGTACAACTGCTTTTCAAAAATCTCCGACAACGCCACTACTGGCGGTGCATGCTTTTTGTTTACCTGGTAATCAAATAACTTCTTCAAAGCCTCAAGCAAAATATGTCCAGCGCCACAAGCAGGATCGCAGAAAACCACATCTTCATTGCTGTCCAAGCTGGCGTCCAAGTGACTGCCTACCGTCTCGTCAATCAGAAACTCACTTATCCAAGAGGGCGTGAACCACTGAGTCAGTTTTGGCAGATCCGAGACTTCAACATCCGCGGCTTTTACACTTTGAGCATCAATATGATCTGGAACCTCTAAAACTGATTTACGCGGGCGGCACAAAAATACTTGGTAAACCCAACCGACAAAAAGCGGATCTTTTAAAAGCGGCTCTTGCTGAAATTGCGCCAATATTTCCCGGCTCGGAAGTGCAGCCAGAACATCTCTGGTGCAAATCCGCCTCGCCAAACCTGTCAAGCGATCTCCGAACTTGGTCGCATCCAAAATTATCGGCCTATCGCCAGCCAGCTCTCGGAAATACTCGATCCCCGGTGACTCATAAAGCCAGGAGGGACAAAGCCCCCTGGATGCCAACGAGAATAAAGCCGCCAAACCCGCCACATCCTCAGGAGCAAATTGCCTGGCCGACTGCGTGCACAAACGCACAAACTTGCTGGCACTGGCCACAAGTTGGCGATGATAATTTTGTGCCCTTGAAATCATAGCCAAATCTCACTCCTACTAACATAGCTAATGCTCGCATGAAATAAGGCTATAGTTCGATAGAAAAGGTTGTCATTTAGTGTATAAGATCAGCTATACGCAAATTTCTTACTACCTCCATCTTTAGCTGGGGTAACAACGCGCCCAAGCGCGCCAGAGAAATTTCAAAATTACGCCATTTAGCATTGGGGAGCTATCCGATTTATGAATAAGGCCGGACTTGAAGACGTAGTAGCCGCAACGTCAACAATTTGCGACGTAAATGGAACGCAAGGACGGCTCATTTACCAAGGATATGACATTCACGACCTAGCAGTTAATTCCACGTTCGAAGAAGTTGTTTATTTGCTTTGGTTCGGCAGAATGCCAAACAAACAAGAATTTGAAGCAATTAATCGCGAATTGCGTGTCAATCGCAAACTGCCTGCCGAAGTCATCAAAATGATGCGCGAGTTCCCCAAGCAAACACCAGGCATGGATGTTTTGCGCACGACCGTGTCAATGCTTTCCATGTTCGATCCGGACACGCTCAATAACGATCCGGAGGCCAACATTCGCAAAGCCACCCGCTTGACGGCACAATTCCCAACTATCGTTGCTTACTGGGATAGAATCCGCAACAACAAAGAAGTCTTGGCACCAAAAGAAGATTGCAATCTGGCCGCCAACTTCCTCTATATGTTGAACGGCACAGTACCAGATGATGTTAGTGCCAAGTCACTGGACATCGCCTTGATCTTGCACGCCGATCATGAACTGAACGCTTCCACATTTGCTGCCCGCGTCGCCGCTGCCACTCTTACCGATATGCACGCCGCCATTACTGCCGCCATCGGCACATTGGCCGGACCATTGCATGGTGGTGCCAACCAAGAAGTGATCAAAATGCTTCTCAAAATTGGTGATGTGGAAAAGGTTGAACCCTACATCAAAAAGATGTTCGAGGAGCACAAAAAAGTCTCTGGCTTCGGCCACCGCGTGTACAAAACAGAAGATCCACGCGCTACTCACTTGCGCAGAATGTCCGAAGAACTCGGCAAGCGCGAAGGCGATCTCAAACTGTTCCAGATGTCACGCAAAGTGGAAGAATTGGTCATGGCAGACAAAGGTCTTTATGCCAATGTTGACTTCTACTCTGCATCCGTCTACTACTTGCTCGGTATTCCAATAGATTTGTTCACCCCAATTTTTGCCATGAGCAGAGTTGCCGGTTGGACCGCACACGTACTTGAGCAGTATGCCAACAACCGCTTGATTAGACCAAGAGCCGAGTACACCGGTCCGTCTAATTTGCAGTACGTCGGCATCGAGAAGCGCTAACTAGCCAAGGGAAACTTTCTCTTCGGTACTAACTGATTTTGCCTTGGGCTTTGTAAGCCAAGTAGATTTTTTCCAGAAAAATCTCCGGCGGATCATCGGTTGTCGTCTGAATTTTCTGTTTGAAATATTCTTCCAACTTGTGTGCCAAGAGCGGCCGTTTGCCCGGTGCAAATTTTGGTCGACGGGAAAGAAATGAAACTAAAAGTTCATACTCATCCGGCGTGATTTGCCCAACATCGAAATAGAGATTCGGTGTCAAGTCCGGCGTAAGAGTGACGGTTAGATCTTCTTTTGCTGCTTGTCGCTCGCGAATCACAATTGTCCCTGCCGCCAAATCACCTAAGCGCCTTTCCGATGCATCGGCAAAAATTGTTACAAGCCCAACCAAACCAAGCCCAGTGTCCACTATGCGAATCAGATTACGCACAATCACAGAAGACCAAGACACCGGTTGCCCATTGCTCTCAATCACGCGAATGCCCGCAAATTTCTTGCCCGGCGTTTGCCCCTGCCAAGTTCCCTCAAAGAAAATAAAATAGCCAAAGATCACCACAAAAGTGGTCAGAATCGCCACTGCCCCCAGGTAGTAATAAGCCAATGTCCTGGCTTCCCGCGGCCAACTCATCTCATCCACCCAATAAGCCGAGCCCGCGCATGCCGCCAAAATCAAAATGATCACCAGGTAGCTGATTAGCGTATCGACAAAGCAAGCCAAAATCCGATTGCCCAGACCGGCAAGCTCCAGGTGTAAGTCCACATTTTCCGGGGTAGATATAAGGTAGTCCGTATCTGGCAATTTATGCGCCTCCAGTTATGAACGCAATTTATGACCATTCAACCATGAACGGGTCACTATGAACATAGAACGTTGGATCCAAGCCAGACAACCATCGTGGAAGCAGCTAGAAGAAATTCTGGGTGCAATTGATAAGCACGGCATGAAAAGCCTGAGTGCAACCAAGCTGCGCGACTTGGGCAAACTTTATCGCCAAACCAGTGCCGATTTATCGTCAGCCCGCGCTTATAAATTGGGCGGGCGCCTGCCTGCCTACTTAAACAATCTTGTCGTCCGGGCCCACAACCAGGTCTATCATCGGCGAAAAAATCACCTGGAAGACTTGTTTCGCTTTTACTGGGAGACCTTTCCCAAACTGGTAAACGAGCACTCTCTTTACATTATTTCGGCCATGGTGCTTTTTCTGACGCCGCTTCTCGCTTGTTATTTTGAGGTGCGCCACGACATTAATTTTGCCCGCCTGGAAGTTTGCGCCGGACATCCGATCGTGCCGGAAAGACTTTGGCAAACTATAGAAAAGAAAAAAATGTGGACAAGCGGTATGCAGGAATTTAGCCCGGTTGCCGCCTCAGAAATTGCTACCAACAATTTACGGGTGGCAATTCTCGGATTTGCCTTAGGTGTTACTGGCGGACTTGGCACGGCTCTGGTTCTGGTCGCCAACGGCATGTTCATTGGCACCATATTTGGTGTTTGCGAGCGGTACGGTTTAGGAGACAAGCTACTTTCCTTTGTCGCGCCCCACGCGGTGCTGGAATTGAGCGCCTTAGTGATTAGTTCCGCTGCCGGTCTTTTAATTGGTAAAGCCTTGTTATTTCCCGGCAACTACCGGCGCCTCGACAGCCTGCAAATTGCCAGCAAAAAAGCCGCGGGCTTATTTGCCGGCTGCATTCCGCTATTACTAATTGCCGGAACAATCGAAGGTTTCATCTCACCTTCTGAAGGTTTCAGCACCGCATCAAAATATGTCTTGAGCATCGGCACATTGATTTGTTTAGTGATCTATCTCTTCGCTCCCAGATACGGCAAGCCGAATTAATCCGCAGAGAAAAATTCTTTCGTTAGAATAGTTGTTGGCGGCGGCTGCCAACTGGTTGGTTTTTTCAATCTCTGGGTATGACTTATATGTCTCGAAAACCAAATTCCAGGTCAAATCGGCAAATGAATCAGGCGAATTTCGCGGAAAATCCGGCGGGTCAGAATATCAGGAAGAAGAAAAGAAGAAAGCCCAGGCGCCTCCCGCCAGGGCAACGTCTAATTTTGTATTTTGCCTTTGCTTGCGGCCTGATGCTCACTCATTCATTGGCGATCACGGCTGATACAACATCGCCATCAGCGGTCCAGACATCTCAAGCACTATCAATCTTTACCGACACGAAGCCGGTCGGCGAGCTAAAGGTAACGACGGACTTCAATGAAATTGAGGCACAGTTGCGCAAAGAGGCGGACAAGCCCAAGCTCCATGCCGGAATTTTTGCTTACGAACCAGCAACCGGAAAATATGTCGATGTGGATGGGCATCAATCAATTGCTGCCGCTTCCATAATTAAACTGCCGGTCTTGATTGCACTGATGCAAGAAATGGACAAGGGCACGCTCAAGCCCTCCGACAAAGTTTATGTCACCAAGGATCTGATTGGTGGCGGCTCTGGTATTTTGCAGTGGCGCACGCCAGGCACGCAATTGACCTTGGGTGAAGCCACAGAGTTGATGATCAAAATTTCTGACAACACTGCCACCAATATTGTCGTCAATGCGCTTGGTGGCATGGACAACGTCAATCAGCGATTCGCCAAAATGAATCTCCATCAAACACGCATAAATAATTGGTTGCCTGATCTTGGTGGCACAAATAGAACCAGTCCTTATGAATTGACCTATCTTCTCTCGCGCGTAGATCAAGGCGAACTGATTTCCAAAGAAGGTCGCCACTGGGCGTATCAATTAATGGAGCATGTAAAAACCAGAAGTCTCTTGCCCGTCGGCTTGATGCCTGGTGCCACCATTGCTCACAAAACCGGTGACATCGGTTCGATGGTTGGTGATGCCGGTATCGTGCAAGCGGCAAATGGCAAACGCTACATTGTTGCCATACAAGTGGAAAGGCCACACAACGATTTGCGTGCTAATCATTTGGTTCGGCACTTGTCTAGAATAGTGTACTCAGGCTTTGCCGACTCCGTGGTCGAGAATATCTCTTTTGCTGATATTGATTCACAATACGCAGCTCCAGCTCGTGCACATCGCAGCCGCCATCTACGCCGCTCTACCAGGCACATTGCCCGCCATGCACGCAAAGGCCAAAGCAATATCAAATACGTGCATTACCAGCACACAAAGAAAGCTCATCTCAAGCGCGTGTAGTACACGTGCGATACAAAGATACAGCAAAAATTCGCCTGTCTGACAGAAAGTCACGGCATAGCGCTTTGTTGGCAATCACGCCGCGTTGTGCTAAACGCGTTCAGTGGTCGGTGAACACGGCTAGCAGCACCCGCCCCTACGAACTCTTATTCTGACTAGTCTTGTCTGGGATTGCTCAGAAGTGGGCTGGTCAAATTTGCTGTGCGCTTGACTTGACCCAAGAGGCGCTGTCCATTGCGAACAATTGATTGCGACTCTGCCAACAGTTGTCCAAGAGAATTGATATCAGTATCAATCTTCTGTAAAAGTGAATCAGCATAGTGGTCAGCACCTTCGCGTGTGCGGCGTGCATCTTCCTCTGCTTCTTGCTTAATGCGCTCGGCTTCTGCCATAGCTTCCCGACGCATTTGCTCGACTTCGGCAACCACTTGGCGGCGGATACGCTCAACTTCGGCTTGTACAGCCTTGAGCAATTCCGACTCATGCACCATGGTTTCAGCTTGGCGGCGAGCGATAGAAATAATTTGTTCGGCGCGACGTTGTGCTTCAGAAACAATCTCGTCACGTTGACCGAGAACTTCCGATGCTTCACGCAATTCTTCTGGCAATCTGGCGCGAGACTTGTCAAGCACATCCAAGAATTGGTCGGCGTTAATCAGTTTAAACTTGTAGACGCCGGCAGCATCATCAATCAAGTGCTCAAGCAAATCGAGATGCTTGTAGATGGAAGTTTGCTTGTAAGCGTTTGTTGCGGCCGGAGCGATTGCTGTCGTCATTTATTTGGCACCTCTAGTGAAGTGTTCCTGTAAGTAGTCGTGAACTGGCGGGGGTACAAATTGAGATACGTCGCCGCCCAATCGAGCGATCTCCTTGACAGTGGTCGAACTAATAAAAGAATACTCGGCTTTTGACATTAGAAAAATTGTTTCTAGTTCAGGAAACAATTCTTTGTTCATCTGAGCCATGCTTAGTTCGGCCTCGAAGTCTGAAATAGCTCTTAGTCCCCGGATGAGGATTTGAGCGTTCTCAATCTTCGCGTAGTCTACGGTTAACCCTTGGAAATCTCCCACTTTGATGTTTGGGATGCCTGTAGTCGCTTGTGTAATGAGCATTTTGCGCACTTCCACCGACAGACTGGCTGATTTTGAGGGGTTGCCGACCACCGCCATTAGCACTTCATCAAAGAGCTGGGAAGCTCGCTGAACGATGTCCAGATGGCCGTTGGTCAGGGGATCAAAGGAGCCGGGGTAAATTGCTCTTACCATGAGAACTTTCTTTCCAAGCTCGTTACCGATTGGTAACGCCCTTTAAGCCTCGAGAGACCACTAAAGACAGGTCTTATCGACCTTGTCAAAGGAGGATCATAACATGGTCCAACCTTGGAAACACAAATCAAAGTCAAGAACTTGCTAATGATCAGCCAGTGGCGCTGTTTCCACTCATAAGATTTTCCCAAGGGTTATTTAAATACCACTTGACTTCCCTTGGGCAAAGAGCCAATTTGTTGATCTGTTGCATAAGGCAAAATGAAACTGAAAGTTGAACCATGACCAAGGGAAGATTTTGCCAGCACGCGTCCACGATGACGCTCAATAATCTTCTTGACAATGGTCAGTCCAAGACCGGTGCCTTTTATTGTGTGCACCTTACGTTCCACTCGATAAAAGCGATCGAAAATGTGCGGCAATGATTCTTCCGGAATTCCGATGCCATTGTCGGAAACAGAAACTTCTATTTCCTTAGCCGCATCGTGCTTAATCACCGACACATCAATATGTCCGCCCACCGGAGTGTACTTAATTCCATTGGTGAGTAGATTGATGATCACGCGCTCTATAGATTCTTGATTGATGTAGACAGGCGGCAGCTCGCTTTCAAAATGCATCTCAACTTCAATCTGCCTATCCGCAGCCATGAGATTGACTGCACGCATAGCATATTCAACCGCAGCGCGAACATCGTGCGCTTCCATTTCCAAATCCGTTTCGCCTTCTTCAACGCGTGAAAGCTCAAGCACTTCATTCACTAAATAGGCAAGCCGGTCCACTTCGTTATCGATCGTTTGCAGAAACTCTCGATAAACGTCCGGGTCTAATTTTTCGCCGTGATTTACCAGAGTGTCGATATAGCTTTTAATAGACGTGATTGGCGTGCGCAGTTCGTGACTGACATTGGACATGAATTCGTTTTTCATCCGCTCAAGTTCAGCTTGGCGCGTGATGTCCTGCATGATCATCACAGAGCCAAGAAACTCTTTATCGAGCACAAGCGGGGCAATATTCAAACGCACCGTGCGCATGCCCAAGTGAATTTGTTTGATTACTGGCTCAAGCGAACCGGGCGAAACCGTATCCGTAAAAGCTTGAATGATTTGGCAAATCTGCGGCGAGTCCGGACCTTCCGTGCAAAAGACAACCGGCTTACCAACCAGTTCTGCTACATCTTTGTCAAACAATTGCGCTGCAGCACCGTTGACGATTTGCACCTTATTATCGCGGTCGCACACAACCACGCCATCGGCGATAGACATGAGAACAAGTTCGAGCTTGTTGCGTTCCGTCATCAACGAATCAACATTTTGCTTATCGTATTCTTGCAAACGGTTGGACATCAAATTGAAAGCACGCACGAGCTGATCTAACTCACGCCCCACATGTTGTTCGTACAGTTGCCGTCCAAAACGGCCGGCAGCAATTTGCGTCGCGCCCTCAGCTAAAGCTTTCAGCGGGCGGTTGATCAAAGCATAATTCACGGCCAAACCCAAGGCGGCCAGAAATCCAACTAGCGCAAAGATGGTACACAGAAAAATACGTGTCTCGCGTGGCGTGCCAAGCAAAGTAAAGCCTTGGCTATCCAGACCAACCCAACACATACCGAGTCGTTCTTGCGCGCGCCTCATTGGCACGGCAATATTCATGAGCGGCCGATAGCCAGCCGGACTAGGATAAACGCCTGGTGCATCCTGATCGTTGAGATTCTGCCGATAAATTGGATAGATTTCCGCCTGCTGCTCGCGATTGTTGGTTTTTCGCAGCAAAGCTTGGCTGTCGAGAATAATTCTTCCGTGCTTGTCCTTGAAAGCAACATAGGCGATAGCCGGTGTCTGCCCCATTTCGGAAAGAACGTAATAGCGCAGGCCCTCGATGTTGCCACCATTGTGCAGAGCCTCCGCTCCGCCGCGCGCCAGGGCTTGAGCCATAGCAATACCGAACTGCTCAACCGAATGATTGATGGCAGCTTGCTCGTGGTGCAGAAAGATCCAAGAGGTAAAAGTGACAAAGGCAGAGATAGAGACCAAACCAAGCACGAGCAGCTGTTTCTGCACAGAGATGGTCCCGCGTAGCTTCTGGATTTGTTCAATTAAGAGATTTTGATTTAATATTTTGCTCAGCCTTCTCTTTTCAACTGCGTCGAGAAAACGCCAATTGTCCCAACAAGTCCAATTCTAGCGCCTTTCAGGGGATCTTCAAAGTTTCTCAGAGAGGCTTTCCTTACAAATAGTGAAGTTTAGCCGTCTCTTGAAAAGGGAATGACTGACCTCGGAGACCTCGGTCTTTTAGCTAACCACAACCATTTTGCAGGCTTTAGAACATTTTGGGTAGGCAATTGGCAAACGATAAATCCTGGGAGACACGGAGTATGGGAAGGGCAGAGCCCTCGCCAAACCCTGTTGGCAGCGAACACGCCGATAATCTGGTCAAGCAGTACATGCCTTTGATCAGCCATATCGCTCGCCGCTACAGCCGCTTCAACACCGACATTCTGGAAGACCTAATTCAAGTCGGTGCTATTGGCCTGCTCAAAGCGATAAAGTATTACGATCCCAACCGCGCTCACAGCGCTTCCTTCAAAACGCTTGCCGCTTGTTATATCAAAGGGGAAATTCGCCATTACCTGCGCGATCATTCCTCTCTCGTCCGCCTGCCACGCAAGTTCAATGAAATCAACATGCAATTGGCACTCCTGCATGAAAGTCTTTCCAAGGAATTGGATCGCACGCCAACCATTTACGAGCTTTCCGAACGCTCCGGATACAGCATCCAGCAAATCTGTGACGCCCAACAATCGGCAGATGCTTGCACACATTATGAGTCGTTTGAATCCATGGACGAGCACGACGAGCAGGAAGATTCGCGTGCGCTTGCCGAAGTTGTGCCAGACCGCAAATATCAAGACTTCGTCTTAGCCGAAGAAGACCGTGAAAGAATAGCGGGTGCAATGAAAGTCCTTTCTGAAAAGACTCGCCAAATTATGGAATTCATTTTCTTCCATGATTTGACACAGAAAGAAACAGCAAGGAAAATGGGAGTGTCGGAGATGGTGGTATCACGGGCGGTGCACAGTTCACTCAAGAAGCTCAAAGATGTTTTGGCTACCGAAGTAGTTTAGATCAGAAAGTCGCAATAACCATGTCGCTAACTACAAAAAATGTACCTGCCGCAATTGAAGGCTTGGTCGATCTTGCAATCGAGCACAAAGCCTCCGATATCCACTTCAAGGCTAACCGTCCGCCACAGTTGCGCATTGATGGTGCAATTCGCTCGGTTCCCGGAATGCCGGCAATTGATGCAAACAATTTAGAGAACATGCTGCTTGGTTTGCTTGATACGCGGCAAATGCATGTGTTTCAAGAAGAGGCAGATGTCGACATAGCCTTGCAAGCAAGACAAGCGCGCGTGCGTGTGAACATTTATCAGGACATTGATTGCATTGGTGCTGCCATGCGTATCATTCCGCTTGAGGTGCCAACGATTTCACAACTTGGCTTACCACCAGCGGTAAACGATCTGACTCATTGCCGCTCGGGTTTGATTCTCGTAACCGGTGTGACTGGTGCCGGCAAATCAACAACCTTGGCAGGAATGATTGACGAAATAAACTCGCGCGAAGCTGGACACATTTACACAATGGAAGACCCCATTGAATTTGTACACACGCCAAAAAAATCCATAATCACGCAGCGCGAAATTGGCTTTAGCACCAAAAGTTTTTCTGCTGCCTTGCGCGGCGCCTTGCGTGCCGACCCTAACGTATTGCTGATTGGTGAAATGCGCGACACGGAAACTATTCTTGCTGCCTTAAAAGCAGCTGAAACCGGCCTCTTAGTTCTCTCGACATTGCACACGCAGTCTGCACCAAAAACCATTCAACGGATTCTCGGCGGCTTCGATCCATCAGTGCAAGAGGCAGTGCGCGTGCAATTAGCTAACGTGCTGAAGGCCGTCATTGCCCAACAACTGATACCACTGCGCGATGGTGGCAGGATGGCCGTGCACGAAATCATGATCAACACTCTCACGATTCAAGAAGCAATTCTTGCCGGCAAGATGGATGACATTTACGAATACATTCGCAATGGTGCTTACGACGGCATGCAAACCATGGACGGCGCAATTCTGCACGCTCTCAAAGCCAGCTTCATCGCTCCAGAAACCGCCAAGAAATACGCAATAGATCCAAACGAAATGGAGCGCATACTACGCGGTGCTGCAATCTAATTATTGCTTGGGCTTTTCCTGTTGCTTCCCTTGCTCCATAGCCCATTTGCCCACGTTGTCCACTATTTCAAAACCATCAACTCCAGCTGCAACAACTTTTCCTTCCGGCACCGCACTCTTGGCTTTTGCAAACTGCGTGTCAGTTAATTTGGGTGTTCGATAGATTTCTTTATCCGTCGACCAATGCGCCTTGCTCATATCCCAGTCCAGTTTGACACCGTCTTTAATTTCAATCGCAAATTCTCGAGAGGATGTAAGCCCCTCACCCCACTTCGCATCATTTCCCTTTTGTAATTTGAATTGAAGACTGGGATAGTCACCTTGCGGGTTCAACTGCTTGTGCATCTCAACAATCTTTTCTACGCGCGCAGCTGCTTCCACTGCCTTTACAGGGTCTCCGATTTCCTTCAGCTTCCTTCCGAAATCATCAAACTTACGATTCTCAAAATCTTGGCGCAATTGAGTCATCTGATAATTGTTTTCAATCAGCTTCTCTGGAGTGCCAGAATACATACCTTGATCGTTTGCCTTTAGACGCGTTAATTCAGCAATTCCATTCTTCTCATCACCAGAAATATTGAGAACGGGAACGAAATTATGCGCCGATTGACCAGCCGCAACATCTTTGCTGTTCAGAGCCATAATTTGTTTGCCAAGTTTATAGGCCTCTTGCGGAGGCAGGGACTGGAGCACAAGCTCAGCATTTTCTTGACCCTTGCTACCCTCTTTGCCCTCTAATTGACTTGTTAGTTTTTGAATATCCAACTCTGACATAACCCATCTCCCATATTCATTACGAAAATACTTAGTAAGTAACCCCAGTGATTGATGCGTTTTCCCCAAGCAGGAAAGATTTGAGCCATCTACCCTAAACGTACCCAGTAGTAAAAAATTCAAGCAGCTACTGCTTTTGAGCCCGTTCTGTCAGTAAATTACCGCGATTTAATAAAGAAGTCAAGCGCATTTAAGCTTGTCTAGTTCGGCCTTTTGGCCTTCCCAATCCAAACTATCGAAAGGACTTTGACAAACTTCCTTGATTAATTCCTCGCCGATCGGCAGTTGTCATGATTGACGTGAAATAAATTTCAGAAGTAAGATCACAAGCATCTGATAAAAAACGCCGGAAAGCTCTTGCCGGCAGGGAAATGGCTATTTAACTAGGTGAACTGAATGTCCCGTTTTCATAAAGTGGTAGCTCTGGCGGATCTGGATAATCGATTGAAAGCAATCGTGAAAATGAAGATTCGCGAGTTTGTTCACCTTTCACCTTGTTTCCACGACTTACCAGCGCCCGACCCAATTCAGTTCACATTCTCAGCAACACCGAATCTGCCAATTCGCCGGCATTTCGGCAATTGCCCAAATTATCGGCATCGTGCTATCCGTCGCCATCGCGCCGTAAGCCGCACCAGAGCCTAGTTTAATCAATTCTCTTAGTTGAAATACTGTGCCGCTGGGTATAGTCTAATTGACCATCCGCAGGGTAACCGGATGAGAGCGGTGGAGGCCCTAGCAGAGAGGATAGAAGAATGGCTGAATTAGGGGCGAGTGATCAAGCCTTTGTAAAAAAGTTCGAGGAAGCACTAGCAAAATCAGACGAGAAGCAGACTAATGCCTGTCTGGAACAGTGGCAGAGGCTCAATCGCGAAGAGAAACAAACAGTCGTCGAGCAGATGAACAAAGATAAGGTAACGTCAGTTCTGACAAACGATGGCAAAGAACTGATAGTAGGCAACCCGTACACTCCTCTAAACCCGGTCAAAGTCTTTCAACAAAAGGAACATGGCTGGAAGAGAGGAGACTTCTTTGCCGAAACAGCCGCACGTTCCAACGCAGATCTAGCCAGGCAAGCCAATGAGAATCTTCAACGCGACATACGCAACAAGATCTCTCCCGAAACGGCTGAGACGATGCGAAAAGTTACTGGCGCAATACAGAAAGCGTTTCAACAAGCACCGGAAAAACCGAAGAACTAATTTGCCTCATAGACAGCAAACTTCACTTTCCTTGCGGGTTTGATGCCTCCTTGGACATTTGCCACAACTGCTTTGCCATGGCCGGACCTTTTTCCGGATTCTTATTGGTGAACGGATTTCCCTCACCGATAAAGAAGTTCTTGAGCATCATCGCACCTTTACCAATTTCCTCGAAAGGATTTGGTACAGCCTTATCCCGATGAAGCTCTGGAATATTACGCCAATGCTTCGAGATTGGATCACGGCAGTATGACTGGCTTGCCCACGAGTCGTCCTTCCAGGGGCTATCGAAAACAATTTGTGTAATTTCCTTGGTCTTTTTGTCTCTAATGAATTGAGCAAGCGGCAAATGTTCTTGCTGCAAATCGCCTCTCTTAATTTCCGTTTCCATTTTCCGAAGCAGTTTTTGATCAGTTTTATTCAAGAAGCTTTCTAGAAGTTTTGCATCCTCGTGCTTGGCCAACTTCTCCATTTGGTAAGCCTTTTCGTTTGCGCTTACTTCCTGATGCGTCGATCCCTCACGGTGTCTACCTTTACCGTGGGAATGTTTTCCTGCGTGGCTGTCGCTCATGTACCCTACTCCAATCGCCCACCCTTGACAAGATTAGCACGCCCTAAATTTTGGACATCGTTCGAAAGGCGTATTTTGCGCCCTGCCTTACATTTTAAGTGGATTAATTCTGCTTGACAAGGGGTATATAAAGGATACAGTAGACGTAGCTTCTGATCCGTAGGATATCAACCGGGTCCAGCAGTTACAAGGATTTGTCGCGATGTCCGAAAATAGATACCACCCCCTGCAAGAGATCAAGGGCTTACTAGATAAAAACGATGTACGACAAGCAGCGGTAGATTGGCTAGAGAATGCCAAACTATTTCAAAAGCTTGGGCGCTCAGAAGATCTCAAAATGGATGCCGATCTTATGATCGATATGATGTTCGGCAAATTCAAATACGAGAAAGACGCTAAAGGTAATCCAGTGGCGCTCATTTTTGACGGCAAGCCACTCGTTCAGCCAAGCGAGATGCGCCTAGTCGGTGTTCCAGTCAGTGCTGAAGCAAAGGATTTACCTGAAGATCAGCAGTCGAAAACAAATAGACAAAATGCAATCCAGCGTCACTTTGGCGCAGAAGACTGATTAAGGCAAACGGGAGACGCTTTGCGTCTCCCACTGGCTTCCTGTTATGGTCGGGACGAGAGGATTCGAACCTCCGGCCTCACCCACCCCAAGGGTGCGCGCTACCCCTGCGCCACGTCCCGTCATCGCTACATTATATTACAGGGTACAAAGACTGCTATTATTTAGCTTGACAGCAGTTTTCGTCCCTGGTGGTTCTACTTTTACTTTGCAAACAAACGTCGCCGAGCTTTTCCCATTCACATTAGATGATTTCCAGCTTGAGGCAATTACTCACCTGGACGAAGGCAAGTCCGTTGTCGTATGCGCGCCGACCGGTGCCGGCAAGACAGTGATTGCGGAATTTGCAGTTGAGATGGCGATGCAAACAAACAAGCGCTGCTTCTATACGACCCCGCTCAAAGCCCTTTCCAACCAAAAGTTTTACGACTTTCGCACAAAGTACGGCGATGACAAAGTCGGGCTTTTGACTGGTGACACCTCCATCAACCGGGATGCTGCGGTTGTGGTGATGACAACAGAAGTCTTTCGCAACATGATGTATGGCACCATCCTTGGTGACGTGGCTCGCAACTTGCGCGATGTCTCGTATGTAATTTTAGATGAATGTCATTACATGAACGATGCGGAGCGCGGCACCGTTTGGGAAGAGTCAATCATTTACGCGCCAAAAGATATTCAACTGGTAGCGCTTTCGGCCACGATTGCCAATGCGGAAGAATTGACGCAATGGATCGATGAAACACATGGACCAACCGCGCTGGTATCATCGTCGTTCCGTCCAGTACCTCTGCGATTTTATTATTTCGGCGACCGGCACATTTATCCCTTGCTCAGTCCAGGACATGGTGTCAATCATGTTTTAAAAGAACGCTTTGGTAACAAGCGTCGCTTCCACAAAGATAGAAAGCGCCCGCAAGTTGGTGCGCTCGGCCCGCGTCCTGGCGATGTGCTTGGAACGCTTTCCGGTCGCAACATGTTA
The DNA here is from genome assembly GCA_020050685.1 of Candidatus Obscuribacterales bacterium. Classification (GTDB taxonomy): domain Bacteria; phylum Cyanobacteriota; class Vampirovibrionia; order Obscuribacterales; family Obscuribacteraceae; genus JAGVKG01. The sequence continues at coordinate 45,163 of JAGVKG010000022.1, forward strand.
CCGGCAATTTTCTTTTTATTCTCCCGTCGCGGCTGCGAAGAGGCAATGAAGAAAGCGCGCGGCATCCCACTGGTTAATCACGATGAAGAACAAGAATTGAAAGAACAAATTGCTCACTTCATCAAAGACAATTCCAATCTGCAGAACCATCCACACCTGCCTTATCTTTATGAAGGTATGTCCGTGCACCACGCAGGCATGCTGCCATCGTGGAAGGGCATGGTAGAAAAACTTTTTCAACGCGGTTTACTGAAAGTTGTTTTTGCCACTGAAACTTTAGCGGCTGGCATCAATATGCCAGCCCGCACAACTGTGATCAGTTCCATTTCCAAGCGTGGTGACGAAGGTCATCGCAACTTGCGTGCCAGCGAGTTCTTACAAATGTCTGGTCGCGCCGGTCGTCGTGGCATGGATACCGTTGGTCACGTTGTCGTGCTCAATCATCCATTTGAACCGGTAGATGAAGCAGCCAAATTGGCCACCGCTCCAGCCGATCCGCTTTCATCGCGCTTTACTCCTTCTTACGGAATGGTGTTGAATCTCTTACAACGTCACAGCGTAGATGAAGCACGCGACTTAATTGAACATAGCTTCGGCCAGTTTCTTTTGAACGAACAAATCGAACCACTGCACTTACAAAAAATAGCCTGGCAACAAGAGCTGGAAAAACTTTCCCATCCGCTCTGCCCAACTGAAATTGGCGACTTGCCACTTTATTTGCGCAGATTAGATCAAGCCCGTGCCAAGCAAAAGCAAATGCGTTCCATGGACAAGGGCATGCACAAGCGTACCGAGCCGCATTTGGTACAGAAGGATGAAGAGGCACTCTTGGTGGCATTGGAAGCAGTGCGCCAAGACATGAAAGACGTGCTTGCCGAAGCTTATCGCATGCCGTGTCATGGCTGCCCAGTGCAAAAGCCTTGCAGCAAACAATCCGATCGCGTTCGCCATTTGCAAACACGAATTAAAGATGTCGACAAAAAGATCAGTCGCGAATCAACTAAGTATTGGCATACTTTTGAATCACTGGCAAATGTTTTACGCCTAGAAGGTTATTTGCAAGGTGACACACCAACAGCACTTGGACGGACCGCGTCGGCAATTCGCGGCCAAAACGAATTGTTCTTGACAGAAGTGGCGATGAGCGGCTGTTTGACCAAACTAGCACCAGATCAATTGGCAGCTGTGATCACAGCTATGGTCACCGAAGAAGACAGGGATACAAGAAATGCCAGAGTACGCGTAAGCCCACAAGCAGAAAAGGCTTTGGAAGAAGTACACAAAATCGGGCGACGCCTCTGGAAACTGCAAAGAGAATTCGACATCGAGATCCCAGTGGAATTTGGCACCGTATTTTGTCCGATTACAGAAATGTGGGCACAAGGCGCCACATGGGAAGCGCTGCGCATGAGCACAATGTTCGACGAAGGAGATATAGTCCGCTGCCTTCGCCGCACGCTTGATATGTGCCGTCAATTTATCCGAGCCGAAGGAATTCCCAAGGATTTGGTTGACCTCTGCATAAAAGTCGAACAACTAATTGCCCGCGATGAAGTACGCGAAGATTTTTAAGCGACTATTAGCGCATATTTTTACCATGAAATTCCCTCACCAAAAGCAGGAATTTCATGGTAAAAATATTTGGCTAGTCAATCCACCGCGATCCCAAGATGCTTACGACAAATTTCTAAAATCTTCTCCACCACTTGCTCGATGCTCAAATGATCCGTGTTCACTTCAATAGCATCATCGGCCTTGCGTAAGGGATCGACCTTTCGCGTCGAATCAATTTCATCGCGGCGTTTGATATCTTGCAAAACCGAATCATAGTCTAGGACCTGTCCGAGTTGGGCAAGATCGTTGATTCGGCGGTGCGTGCGCACATCGGGACTTGCGGTCAAATAGATTTTTACGTCCGCATTTGGCAGAACGGCAGTGCCGATGTCGCGCCCTTCCAGCACGGCACCGCCTGTGGTGGCAATTTTTCTTTGTTGTTCCAACAGAGTCTTTCGCACGCCGGCAATGGTTGACACCGGGCTGACGAAGGCGCTCACTTCCGGCATGCGGATATCGCGCGTGATCTCGGTGCCATTCACATAAACACGCACGCGCCCACCGGATGTTTCATCTTTTGGTTTAATGACAATTTCGGTACGATTTACCAAATCGACAATCGCATCGACATCTTCGATGTCTAAATTATTTTGCAGAGCAAGCCAGGTTACCGCTCTGTACATCGCGCCCGTATCGAGATACAAGCAGCCGAGAGCATCTGCTACTTTTTGCGCAACAGTAGATTTGCCGGCCCCTGCCGGTCCATCGATTGCTACAACTAGTTTGCCAAGATTTGAATTAGGCATGATGATTCAATTCTTGTTCTCGTGCCCTATCTATCAAGAAAGCGTTTCGTGAACCATTGAAAAAAACTTGGCGGTTTTTCAATATTTGCACTTGCCTTGGCTTGCGCTTCTTCAATGGACACCCCAGCTTCCAATAACTTTACGATCTCGATTACTTCACAGTCTTCAGGAAATCTGCTGACGGCCTTTTTGGAAAAGATCAATTGTCCATTATGCTCAACTTCAAAAATACCACCAGAGCCTTGAATCAATGCCGATGACTCACCAAGTTTTCCTTCGATTTCGGCTGCCAACCTGACAGCCCGGTTGCGGTAGCCTCAAGCTCCGCAATAAGTGATGATGAATGGGGGTTTTTCGGGGGGCATATCGGTTTCCTTGTATGAGAGATCCTTCGTCGCTTCGCTCCTCAGGATGACAATCTGCTTGCAGCAGGCGAGGCGTGCCTCGCCCCTACGGATGACAGTCGTTCAATTTATTTCTTGTTGAAGAGACGCTTCCACCAGGGGGCGTTAAGCACAGCAATGTATTCGTCCTTCAAGACTTTGAATTCAGACTTGGCGTAAGTCAATTCTTCTTTCAATTTTTGCGTTTCATTGGCGTTCATTTCCAGAAGACGCATTGAGCCTTGCATCTGTGTAATCAAACGCAAATCTTCCATACGCAATCTACGCTCATCAGCCAATTGCTTTTGCGCCTGTACCAACTCACGCAAAAGATGTTCGACTTCTTCGCCGCGATCAATAACAATGGCTGGACTTTCTAAACTTTGGTTTTCGGGACGCCAAGGCAATCTGCGTTTTACTTTTGGACCATCAGCCGCACCAGAATAGGAATTCATATCTTCGTTTTCTGCCTCTTCATAAATTGCCGCACCGTCGGATTGCGAATTTACTTGCCGCAAACGAAATCCTGGCGGTGGAATTATTCTCCACTCTTGTCCGTTGCCCGCGGATATCCTTTTGGCTGACCAACCATCTGGCAATTTATTGCCCCAGCGGCCAATTATGCTGCGCTCAAGCGAACGCAAGGACTTTCCTAAAATTGCGGCCGCCTGCTGCAAATTTAATGCCGGTCTCGGAATATCGTAGCCGGACTCGGATAGACCCTCGCCACTGTAGTTATTAGTTTCCAGCGTTTCCTGATTTTCTTGATTGGCAGCTTCTTGTTGCAAATCTGCCGCAATTGTTGAATTTTCCGTCGCCATAGTTACGCCGACCTCGCATTTAGTTACAAGCTATAAGTTTAGCGAGAAATCGCCACCTGGCAACAAAAAGTAAATTAGAGAATTACAGCAAAAGGCGGAAGCAAACCTATTGCTTGCTCCCGCCCTTCAGGACACTCCGTTTCCTATTTAATCAAGCGCTTCTCAACTACCGACCAATCGATATTGCTGAAGAAGGATTCAATGTATTTCGGACGATCGGCTGGCTTGTAATCCAGAATCCAAGCGTGCTCCCATACATCCATTACCAAAATTGGTTGCCAACCAGCGATATTGCCTTCTTCGTGCAAGGTTATCCAGTTGTTGGAAAGTGTCTTGGTGATCGGGTCTTGGAAAAGCACTGCCCAGCCAACACCGCGCATGGCGCCGACTTTGGCAAAGTCGTTTTTCCATACATCAACGGAAGAATAAACTGAGGCAAGTGCACTGCCAATTGGTGTGCTTTCCTTAGGAAGATCAGAGCCACCGCCTGCTTTGAGGTTCTCAAAATAGAACTCGTGCAAGCGCATGCCGTTGAACTCGAACCCGTAACGACGCTTGAGCTCGGCATACTCTGGCGAACCAGACTTGCCACCTTCTGTAAGCTCAATTACCTTTTCATTAAGAATGTTTGTGTTCTTTACATAGCCGGAATAAAGACCAAGGTGAATTTCGATGGTTTTGTCAGAAATTCCGGTCAGTCCTTTTAGGCGGGAAAAATCTTTTTCCACAAAAGGTTTGTATGAAATTTTTTGCTGCAACATTGTTCTCTCCTAGGGGACGGGTCATCTGGCTTCCGAATTAGCAAGAACTAATTTGTATCACAGATCAATTTCCAAGAGCACGCCTCGCAATCCGTCCTGATCCCAATTGTTACAAGCTCATTAGTAAACAAGTGCCCCAACCAATTCATGCAAACTTAACGGGCGGCACTTGAATGCCGCCCGCCTTTACTTTATCGCTGACCAACGCCAGCCTTCCCATAATTTGGGATGTTCCTTCATCGGGAATTAGTTAAGTTGCAAAATTTCTGATAGGGATGTTCCTCTATAAGAAACCTCCATCATCAATATCCGTCAACAATTTCTTTGTACCCAAGATGCAAATTTGCAAAACCGCAGAAAGCATAATTGAACATTTGTTAACAAATTTAAGGACGACATGCTAAGCTTATAAAGCTAGGGAACGAACCAACCTTGCCACGATCTTGCGGAAACAGATTGAAAGCAAAGGTGGTTTCTCGCGTGCAGTCCGGCGCCTATTCGACAGGTCCACTCACAAGTCCGTTTAATTTAGTACAGGGTCGTTTTAAATAAAACAGAGCAATTGATGAACCAGGCGTCTGGCAAAAAATTATCTCTTTCCCTCAAGGCTGTACAAGAAGCAAGCAGCGAGCCGGTATATCGCCGCGGTATTCAGTACTATCGCCGCAAAAAAGTTTTGAAGTATGAGGAAATAAACGGGGGCAGCTTAATCGAAGCTCTCGTGATTGGCTCCGAGTCGCAACCGTACAAAATCCGCGTTGTCATTGACAGCCCGGAGCAGTTTACGGCTGAATGTTCCTGCCCTTATTTTGAACCGGTGTGCAAGCACTCGGTCGCGGTCTTACTGACTAACGTGGCCAAAAATCATCCTGGTATTCGTTTTGACATTGGTGAATCGGACAGACAGCGCGAAAATGTTTTCGAATCAGGACCGCGTGCCAAGGACTTTCTTGAAGATCCCCGCGCGCAAGCAGGCGAAGGTTCCGGAAATGAACCCGCCGAAGTTAGCGCCGATCCCAGTGAGCCAGAGATAACTCTTGGTGTATTAGTTATTGAAAAACCTTTGGCTTTGATTCTCGGGACAATTCCGGATGAAATTCAAGGCAAAGTAAACATTCTCAAAATTCCACCGGAAGCATTGGATTATTTACCAGCCGGATCGCGTGCCTGGAAATTAGCAAAGTATTTGACGATGCTGCCGCAGATCACTAAAGGACCGGCAGGCGGTCATCGCATTCCGCGCGCCGATGAGGGTTGCGTACTCGGTCATGCAAGTTTGTGCGCCCGCTTGATCAATACAAGCGACAACAAAGTGATGACTTTCTCCCAGGATGCAATCAAACCGCGCTTGATCATTTCCGAAACGGAAAATGGTGAACTTTCCCTGCGTTTACTAGCAATTACCGAAGATGGCAAAACTTTAGCAGAGCCGCTATTTTTCCTTGGACAATCATCGTATGTACTTGCCGATGGTGTGTTCTACTTTATTGATGCTAGCCCGCTTTCGCGTTTGTTCCAGTTTTTTGATTCTTACGGCAAGATGACAGTTAAGCTGGACGTGGTGCCAAAATTCTTGTCTCAAGATATTCCAAATCTGATGAAGAAGCTGGATGTACAGCTTGATGAAAGCAGCGCACCATTTCCCATGTCAATTAATGAGCCACCACAGGTGGTGATACGCCTTGTGGAGAAGCGCCCAGGACAAGGCAATGGAAATGGCAACGGCAATGGCAATGGCGTCCATGGACACAATGGACATGGCGATTCCGATACCGTATTTTTGGATCTGGCATTAGGTTTCCGTTACGGCAATTTGGTTTTGCCTTCCCGCGATGAAACCTCCGCAGTCGAGTCGGAAGTTTACACGCGCACAATTTCCGAGGAAGGGCAAAGTGTTTGGGTCAAGCGACTTTGGGATCAAGAAGGACAGCTTAGACGCTTCCTCACCAATCTTCAGCCAACCCGCACAATTGCCGACCGCTTTTATTTCATCGACGAAGCGGCCTGTGATGCTGTGTTCTATCTGTCATCTGAGCAAAGCAGCGATTGGGAAATTCAAGGCATCAACAACCTGCACAAATATCGCGTCATGAATGAGCCGGTCAAGATCAAGGCCAATTTGATGCTCAACAAAGACGCCTTCAAGTTTGAGTTTCAACTTCAGGCATTCGCCGCCGATCAGTCTATTCCGTTTACCCAAATTATCGATTCTGTATTTCGCAATAGAAATTATTTGCAGCTGGAAGTTGCCGAGGGAGACAAGCAGTACGTACGCTTGCCTGTACAGACACTGCTCAGTTTATTGAAAGCTGTCGGACAAAGCAAAGAGACCGCCCGTCCACTTTACCAGGCATTGCCAATTGCTGCGGCACTGGAAGCACACGGAATTGATATCGAATACGATCAAGGCTTTAGCGACTTCATTGAAAAATTGTGCAACTTCCGCACTCTCGAACCACAAGCCTTGCACAAAGATTTCCGCGGCAGTTTGCGCGAATATCAAAAAGAAGGCTACAGCTGGCTCAAGTTCTTGCGCGAGTATGGACTGGGTGGCATTCTTGCAGACGACATGGGTCTGGGAAAAACCATTCAAACCTTGGCACTTCTACTTGCCCATCACAAGAACGCCAAGCGATCACCATCTTTGGTGGTGGCACCAACATCAGTTGTCTACAACTGGATGATGGAAGCAGAGAAATTCACACCGACACTTAATACCGCACTATTTCTTGGCCGCGATCGCCACGAGCTCTTAGCTAAGCTCAAGCGCCAAACTGGCACCAAGCCAGATGTTGTCTTCACTACTTACGGTATTATTCGCCGCGACTATGAAGCACTGAAGGAAGTTCAGTTCGATCATCTGATTCTCGACGAAGCACAAAACATCAAGAATCCGGAATCTGTAGGCGCAATTGCTTCCAAGAGCCTCAAGGCTCTGCACCGTCTGGCTTTATCCGGTACGCCTGTAGAAAACAGACTGCGCGAACTGTGGTCCATTTTTGATTTCTTGATGCCGGACTTTTTGGGCGAGTACAAAGAATTCAACGAAACTTTTGAACGCCCAATTGAAAGCGGCAATGAAAACTCCGGACAAAAGCTGCGCAAAATTGTCCATCCATTTATTCTTAGACGTCTTAAGAGCCAGGTCGAAAAAGAGTTGCCTGATCGTACAGATGTTATCAATCTCTGTGAAATGGAAGATGATCAACGCTCGCTTTATCTTGATGTTCTCGATGAATGCCGTCAAAAAGTATTTGGCGAAATTGCTTCCAAAGGCATCGGCAGATCACAAATTTCAGTTTTGGCTGCCTTGCTCAGGCTGCGACAAGTTTGTTGTGACCCACGCCTCCTGAAAAACAGACCAGCCGATGAGACGCTGCCAGAATCAGGCAAGCTCGAAGCACTGATGGAAATGGTTGACGAACTTGTTGAAGGCGGACACAAGATGTTAATCTTCAGCCAATTCGTCGAAATGCTTTCCTTAATTCGACCGGAGCTTGAGAAGGCCGGCTACGAATACGAATATATTGATGGCCAAACACCAGCCAAGGATCGTTTGGACAAGGTCAACAAATTCAACGCCGATCCAACTATTCCAATCTTCTTAATCAGTCTCAAAGCTGGCGGTACCGGACTTAACTTGACCGGTGCTGACTATGTCATTCATTATGACCCTTGGTGGAACCCTGCTGTTGAAAACCAAGCAACTGACCGGGCACACCGTATCGGACAGACCAAACACGTCTTCAATTACAAGCTGATTACCAAGGGAACTGTAGAAGAAAAAATTCTTGCTTTGCAAAAACGCAAACAGAAGCTTGCAGATTTGATCATCGGCGGTGACGAAGGCATTGCCAAAGAGCTTACTAAAGAAGACCTAGAATTCCTCTTCTCATTCTAATGTTGTACTGCAGTTTTTCAAACATTTCAGTTAAGTCTGCCGCCAAACAGGCAAACTGGGATAGGCATAAGAATCTACAACTAATAGCATTAGTACTTTTATTGGTCTGGCATTTTGTTTGCTTCCCTTCTCATGCTTTAGCCGGACAATTTCGCGATACACGAGAGGCACAAGCTGCGGCAAATAATGGCGAGCCAGTTGGCAGAACCCTCAATGTAGATCTCACATCAACTGCCGCAATTGTGCAAGCCTCCGAACTAGCAAATATTGCTGGCGTCACCATCCAAGTCGGCAATCTGACTCGCACAATTGCTCAAACAGATTTGTTGACAGCAGCCGAAGCAATTGCTGCCCATCAAGTAGTGACGACAGGACAACAATTCTTGCTTTTGAGTGCAGAAGGTTCCGCCAATGGTGGCAGCTTTGATTTGCATCTCTTTGCCAACGACAATTTACAAAACCTGGTTATTCCACAAGGTGTGACATGCACGCAAAATTTCAGCAAAAGCGATCCATTAAATATCTCAGGCGGCTTGACTAACTACGGCACACTTAACTTCACCACGCAAGGTCGCGCCAATATAGCAGCGGTTATCGCAGAAGATATTCTCAATCAATCTGGAGCCACCATTAGCGCGCGCGCCAACTTGCATTTAACAGCGACTAATAGTCTGACAAATCTTGGCTTGATTACAAGCACTGGCAATCTCACTTTGAACTCAAGCAATATCACAAACCAAGGAATTATTTCAGGTGGCGAAAACATCCTGGTTCAAAATCTTACAAGCTCCGGCATCCAAGCTTTCGGCGGCACTTGGTCTGCGCCGCAAATCAATTTCTTTGCTCCCATTGGTGCAGTCAATGTTGACGCAGAAATTATTAATGGCTTGGTTTCTGTCAAAGCACTGGCAGCTCAAGTAACTGCCGATGCCAGCAATTTGACCATTGCCAATATTGATGTAAGCGGCGATCCTTTATTTACTTCCGCTGGCGACCTGACACTAGTGGCAAACATAACCGCAGCCGGTCAACCATTCACAGCAATTGCTGCAGGCAACATTATTGGTGCCGCAAAAACAGGGACAGTGATTTCCACAGCCAGCGGCGGCGGTGGTGGCGATGTGATTTTGTTAGCCGGTGCTGCCAACCAAACTGTTGACGGTATAACCACTGTCACAGGTGCAAGCGGCCTAACTGGAAATATTTCCGGAATTAAAAGCATTAACGCATCTGGAACTGGTGGTGGTTCGGCAGGTGACGTGATTCTGGCAACTTTCGGCGGAACCATCACTGTTATTGGCGACATCAACGTCAACAGCACAGCAAATACAGCCGGCAATATCTTGGTGCTTTCGCCGGACAATATCACTATCAACAATCTCAATTCTCAAGGAACGCATGGTGGCACACCAGCAATTGTGATCCGCAATGCTTCACCAGCTATTGTCGATACTCTTACTTTCAATGCCGCTGGCGGATTACTTACGGGAGAAATTACTACCGGTGCTGCCAGCACACAAGCAAGCGCCTCAGTTACTGCCGGAAACCTAAGTACTGCTAGCAGCTTTGCTGCCGGTGGCGATGTCTTGATCACTGCCAACAATGGTGTGACTGTGACAAGCATAAAAACGCTTGGGGCGAACATGCGCAAATTTAGCAATGGTGTAAATGGACTGCCCGGCGGAGCCGTGCAAATTGAAAATCTCAATTCACAAGTCACTATTAAAGGACTGATTGATACATCAGGCGGCGGTGGCGCAGCCGGTGCATGGGCATCATCACAAGACGGTGGTGATGGCGCCAATGCTGGCAATATTTCCATAACGTCAATTGGACAAATTGTTACTCAAGCAATTCTTGCAGTTGGTGGCGGCGGTGGTGGCGGTGCCGGATCAAGTGTTGTCGGCACAGATGCAGGTGATGGCGGCGACGGGGGCGCAGGTGGCATTATCAATATTGTTAGCAGTGCCGGCATTACAGTTGGCGCGCTCTCTGCTGGTGCTGGCAATGGTGGCGGTGGTGGCGGTGGTTGTTGCGAAGGTGGAACTGGTGGATTTGGTGGCACGGGTGCTACTGGTCAACCCGGAATTCGCGCCTTAGCAAAAGGACTTTTACTTGGTACATTCCCATACGGAACATTGCCCGGCGGATTTTACTACGGGCCTGGTGGTGGCACGGCAGGACAAGGCAAGTACGGTGGCGGCGGCGGACCAGGCGGTTGGTGGGGATTTGAATATGGTGGCACTGGTGGCACCGGTGGCTCTGCTGGCGCGATTACAGTCACCGCAGTACAAAACGTTGTTACTGCCGATCTATCTGCCATAGGAGGCGGCGCAGGCGGCGGTGGTGGCATGACTGCGCAAGGTGGTGGCGGATCATCTGGTGCGTCTGGTGGCAGAGCGGAAGATTTGATCAAAGTTGGTGATGGCACACCAGGCGGTGCCGCAGGACGCTACTCCGGTGGTGGTGGCGGACAATGGCATCAAGCTGGCGCTGCAGGCGGAATATTTGGTGGCCGAGGCGGCAACTCAGAAGTCGATGGAAATGGTGGCAATGGCGGACCATCAGGTGGTGGTGGTGGTGGCGGCTGGACAAAAGGTGGACTCGGTGGTGGCTCTGGTCCAACCGGATTCGGCGGTAATATCACAATCACATCAAGCGAAGGTGCAATTTCAACCACCGGCAATATCGAGACATTTAGTTTTACAAAAGCAGCTGGCAACATTTCCCTCACTGCTAAAACGGACATCGCAATAACTGGTTCGGTGCGCAGCGACAGCGGTACAGAATCAGGTGAGACATCTATTAGTACAGAGACTGGCTCGATCGCCATCGGCAAGAACATCGATGCCTCAAGTGGTGGCACAGGCAATGGCAATAACATTTCATTGTTTGCTCACCAAGGGACAATTGCCGTTGGTGCACCAGCCAACACTCTCGGAATCAACGCAGTTGGCTCAATCAATACAAGTAGCGTTGGTGCAGCTGCCGGGGAAGTTTTAATTGAAGGCGGCGGCATGGTAAGTGTTAGCGACAGCATCATTACCAGAAGCGGCAAACTTAGCATAGGCTCAGGCGGTGCTGTATCTATTTCCACCACCGAACTTGAAGACAGCCCAATTGCCGCACACATCGGACGCGCGATCATCGGCGGTTATATCGACAGCCGAGGTGGTGATTTTGTCGATGGGCAAACAGGCGGATCGGTGAGTATCATTTCCGGTACACTACAGATTCTTGGCGCGATCACAGGCGCAAGCATCATAACCTCAGGAAGCAATGGTGCCGAGGCCGGTTCAGTCAATATTCAAACCTTTGGCATTCAATCGGTACCAAGTGCTTTTGATCTAACAAGCACCCAAGCATCCGAGATGGCATTACCGGGCGGATTGTTTTCCGTCGGAAATTCGACCATTAATGGCACCGCTGCCAACATAGTAAGCGGGGACACTGTTGCTTCACTGCAAAATGCCGCAAGCATAATTGAATCTACTCCGCTTAATTTAGCTGACGATACAATCGTGATTCAAACAACTGGTTCCAGTTTCACGATCAACCAAGATGGTATAGATACAGAAATTTCAGTTGTGGATGAATTTGGCAACCACAGCATGGTCACGCCCGCCCAAGCAATTGCTTTATATCAGCTCTCTCACGATCAATTGCAAACAATTGGACTCAACGCACTGGGACAAGCAACAAACACAAACCCGAACACAGGATTGGGACCAAGCCTGATTGCAATTCCTGAATTCGAATTGCCAAAACAGTTCACATCTTTCAATCTGCAATCTGCGAGCCTCGATGGCGGCATTGAGCTAAACATCAGTGGCATCACACCAAAGTTAGTCATGCCCACGGCTTTGCCAGCCACAATTGCCGGTTTTATCAACTTCACATCAGACAACTCAAGTGCCCAAATATTGTTTAACGCACAGCCCCTGTCAATTGCATCAACAGGTGGTATCACCGGTACAAGCACAACAGTCCTAACGCTTTCCGGCAGCAATGCTAATTGGAACAACGAAGGCGTGATTCAATCAGGTTCTCTGGTCATACAAAGTTCGGCAAACTTATTCACTTTGAATTTGGGGGCAAGCGGCTTGATCGTAGGACCGTCCGAATTGGATCAAGGCTCTGTGCAATTCCTTGCCCAAGCCTTGATCATAAATGGTGGCACATTCGAAGCAATAACTGTTAATGCAACCGTCAACAAAGTTTCGATTGCCAGCAAATTTGCCGAAGCGGCAGCACTAGGCAACATTGCCGCCACCGCCATCAGTGTCACAGCAAATCAGATCAATATCGCACCAGGTTCCACGCTAATCACCCAAGCACAAGTTGTCTCAACTGGCAGGAGAGCCGGGCAAAGTGTTGGTGCTATTGCTGGCATTACCCTTCACGCAACAAGCGACGCCATTGATATCGGCAGAGACAGTCAGCTTATAGCTATCAATGGCGCTGTTCAATTATTGGCAGACCAAGGCTCAATTGAGATTGGCAAACATGTATTAATACAAGCAGGATCTCTTTCGGCTAGTGCCACACCACAAGGTCTAATCACAACCAAGTTCCTGGCTACAAGCGGGCAGGTTACCATCACCAGTGGATCATCCACCGGAATTCTCATTGATTCTGCCGCTGGCGCCGATCAGACATCAATCATCAGCAATGGACAAGACATGCTTTTAGTTGCTCTGAATGGTGGCGGGATTGCATTCGGCGATTCAGCAATACTGAAAGTGAACGGTGGCAATTTAGTAGCACTAGCGTCCGGAGAAATTTCCGGCAATCAAACAAACTTTTCGGCCAGAGCCTTGAGCAAAGCGGGAATGAAAACCGGTGGTGGCATAGAGATTGGCTCTGGTCTGACCACAAGCGCGAACATCATCAATTACTATCGCACCAGACCGCCATTTAAGACTTTTACACTCAGCCCCAATCCACTACCGGATATCGGCACAAATGTAACGATCAACAACAATGCCATTAATCAGGGCATGGTGCAGGTCAACATCATAGGTGGTGGCACAGTTGCTATTAGCGATTCTACAATCAGCCTCAAGCGCGGCATAGTTGTTTTCGATGCCACAGGCGCCAATGCCGCAATAGAAATAAATGCTGCCACCTTCAGCACCGAAGCCAACCCAATTTCTTATCAATCACAATCAACCAGTGATGGCGAATACCTTGTCGACACTAGTGATTTTGATTTAGACGATTAACCTACAAGCGCCCGATACGATCTTCGCCTGAGGCAATTGTGTAAGCCCAGGCAGCAAATTCTTTGCGCAGAATCTCGTCATTCATGGCAATCAAACTATCGGTTGGCAATTGCAGAATCTGACAAATCTGAAGCAGATCAAGTTTTGTAAAATGGTCGCGAGCCGCAAAAGTTCCGTCATCCCGCAAGACAAACAATTTCTTGCGCAAGCAGGCATTGATTGCCGGAGCATGCGGATCGTCTGCGCTTACATCAGGAGACGGCGCTTTATCTGCATTTGTTTTGCCCATCAAATCAAACATCGCGGCCAAGGCAACTGCCGCATCTTGTCTGGCAATTGGCTCATTAGGGTGGAAACTAAGATTGGCATGCGCGCCTGGCATGATACCTGTGATTGCCAAAAATTGAATGGCGGCAAAATCAGGATGCTCGCAAGGGACATCATCAAACCAATAAATTGGTGAACCTTGTTCAACCAGCATTTGTTGAATCTTGCGATAGTGTTTCTTGTTGTCCCAGATTTTGTCGATATCTTTGTTGTTAGCAATTGCAAAGCTGGCAAGCAAACCAGCTGCTTCGCCAATTGCCCATTCAATTGGATGCAATCTGAATGCACCATTGGTCACATGCGTCACACCAATATTTTTACAAGCCGGCACCAAATTCTTCATCTTCATTGGTATTAAACTGCCCAAAGGCAATTGGAATGGATTGGTAGGCTGTGCAGCTCCCGGTACATCCTGTTCGCCATGAATATCAATCGGATACAAACCAATGCCAACAGAATCAGAAAATGCTTTGGCGCGTGCGCCTGAGTTCGCAGCAGAAGCAATGTCTTGTTCAACCACTATTTGTTTGGCAACAATTCTTCTGGACTCGCGGATATATGGGTATTTCGACAAGCCATCCGTCGTGCCCATGATGTCAGTCCGCAAGAGAAGTTCCGGATAGCCTACGCCTTCATCATCACGAGGCGCTTCGGTTTGCAGCCAATAAAGAAAACCAAGAGAAAGTGCCTTGCCCAACGCCAGTCTTTCCGCTTCTGTTTCCGGCGGCTTATCAATAATATTTTCACCGCGCAAATCGTTACTGTCCCAATTGATCATTGCCAAATCGTGCTCAAAACCAGAGTCTGCAAATTTAGCTTTCTGAATCAAACGCCTGTATTCCCAGAAAGGCAAACGAAAGGTCAAGGTTGAATCAAAATCATTTCTGGTTGTCGTCTCAAACATCTTGTAGCCTTGAAACGAGAACTTTTCCTTAGCGACAAACTGATCATAATGCGGCGGCTTGTCTATGACATGACTTTCGCCCGGTCTCAACTCAAGCACAAAGGGATAAGTAAAGTCTTGCACGTTTTCGCGATTGGCAACTTCTGGTGCATGCGGTTCATTAGTTTCAGATTTTGATTCTGCACCAGATCGATACTCCGCTCCGGAAAGGGCAATCAGATCGCCAAGCTCCGTTGCATCGATACAAATTTGTGGTTTGAAAACGACGGGCTTGCCACTTTCCAAATCAATCATGGTGACTGTTTGAATTCTCTCGCCTTCCACCTGAACTTCAATCGGCTTCAAGCGGTATTGCACTTTCAAGTCGGCTTCCGCGCACAAAGGCGCAAGTATTTCGCCCAGCTTCCTGACTGCAACTTTCGGCTCAAAAGAAAGTCTTGTCACCCAACAGCCGCCAGGATTTAAATAATTCTCCTTGGCTGCATCAGTCGAAAGTCTATGTTGCAAACGGTAGTGCTGACGAATTGCCGTGCGAAATTTTTGATAGCGCAAACTGGCACCACTTGTCTCCACCAAATAATTTTCATCAAGCGCAGACACGCCCTGCGATGTCATCTGCCCGCCAAGCCAATCTGTCTCTTCCGTCAAACAAACAGAAAGTCCAGCCTCTGCTGCTTGTATTGCACAAGCGACACCACCCATGCCACCACCAACAACCAACACATTGCACTTAATGGCCGCCGGTAATTTTTTTGGTGCAGTAAGCTTTTTAATCGCGCGTGCCGGATCGGCAATCGTCACACTTTGCACATCGACACAAGCCAATTCCGCTTTGGCTTTGTTCGGCAAAGCTGCCATTTTTTCTTTTTTGATTTCTGCGGTTGCATCCATGATTGTGATTGAATTTATGAGAAGAGCGATTGTGAAACTTATTTTTGATCGTCGCCAAAACTCCCGCTGCGAGAACCTCAATTTTGCATAACGCATGCGGACGCCTGCCAAGCAGATTAGTTACCAATTCGTTTATCTTAGCTGAACTTATCTTGTACTGCCCCCATAAAACCTGATTCAATACATAAAACTTGCGGAGCGCATATAAAACGCGCAACCAACGCTCGCGCAAAAGGCACCGCCAATAGAGGAAACCACGCCTTGACGAACCAACAAACAAGCAAATGCAAATCTCCGGTTGTAAACATTATTGAAAGCCTTTCGCCCGACATTTTGGTCTCGGCTGCCAAGATTAAGGTACTCTTGATGGATGTAGATGGTGTCTTGACCAATGGCGAGATTTTTTATTTCCCCGGACCAGACGGCAAGATGGTTGAGTTCAAGGGCTTCAATTCGCAAGATGGGCTAGCCCTACATTGGTGCCGCGAGGCAGGCATTGCCACCGGCGTAATTTCCGGACGCGAATCGCCATCCGTCAACGAACGCGCCAAGAACTTGGGCATGCGCTATGTTTATCAGGGCTTGCTGGACAAAGTCGCATCGTATGAAGAAGTTTTGCAAGATGCCGGTGTGACAGCTGATCAAGTTGCTTTTATTGGTGACGATTTTACCGATGTACCTTTAATGGTAAGGTCGGGTCTGGGTTTTGCCCCAGCCAACGCCCGACCAGAGGTGCTGGCCAAAGCTGATTACATCACGCAAGTAAGGGGCGGCGACGGAGCAGTGCGTGAAATTATCGAATTGATTTTCCGCGCCCAGGACCGTTGGCAGGGCATCATTGAGAAATATCATTTAGGCGCCTAATGCCACAAATTATATCGACAGAAACGGCAGTCTTAAGGGCGCAAAGCTATAGGATGTTCAAGAGACAGCTTCCTGACATCACAAATATTAAACTATGCTACCACCACCTACGCGAATGAGTTGTCCGGTGACCCAACGCGCTTGCTGGGAACACAGAAAGACTACGACATCAGCAACATCATCGGGTTGACCAGCTCTTCTCAATGGAGTCTGTGCAGCAATCTCGCGCTCGAAGTTTGCATCTATCCAGCCAGTTTGAATAGCGCCCGGGGAAACAACGTTCACCGTGATACCGTACTGACCAAGTTCTTTGGCTGCCGAACGACTGTAACTTTCTACTGCCGATTTTGCTGCAGCGTAGGAAACTTCTTCCGGAAAACAATAAGAGCCGCTCGTACTGATATTGATGATACGTCCCCATTTTAAGTCACCACTAGCATACCGTCGCGCATATTCAGCCATTAGAAGCGCGGTCCCGCGAGTTATGACATTGAAGTGAAGATCCACCGTATGTTCCGAAATGGTGGCTAGTACTCGGCCGATCCGATCTTCCGCGTTGTCTTCGCAAGGCGAGAAAGTGTCAGCTGCCCAACTTGCAGCATTGTTTACCAATATGTCTATATGTTCAAATTTTCTCTGTGCTTCTTCGAAGAGTTTGCAAATGTTATTTGGCTGCCCGAGGTCGCATTCCCACGCAACTGCATTGCCGCCTCGTTCATTGATCAAATGAACAATATGATCTGCTGTCTGTGACTGTCTTGCTTTATATAGTGACTCGCCCGGAGCATCGAACAAGTTTTCCAGGGGCAAGTCCTTTTGTGGTCGGAAATAATGCAAAAACACAGAAACACCTTGATCGGCCAAGGCATTAGCGATAGCCGCGCCAATCCCGTGATTTGCACCCGTAATCAAAGCTGTTTTTCCGTCCAATCCTGTATCGATCATTTTGTCCTCATGTCGAAATACTAAGCAACTTCAGAAGACTTCTCATCGCCGGAAACAAGAGCCTCGGCAACTTTGGTAATAGTCTGCCACGTTGCAGTTGCGTAGTCTGACTTTTCATAGTCTTGCAATTGCTGATAGTGCCAACCTAGCCTATCAGCTAGTTGCTGTTGCGTAAGCCCCTTATAAATACGCCATTGAATAAGAAGAGTGGGCAAATTCTGCACCATGTTCAAACTTGCCGGTTTTTTCTTGTGCGTCTTGATGGCGAGATAAGATTCTACCTGTTCTTCAAGTTGAGCAATTTGCGCTTGTAGAGCTTGTAATTGTGCATCTCTCAACCATTCCTTGCCATCAGGTAAAGGCATCTGATGCAGCTCAGCCAAAGAATCCTGCAGCTGATTTATCAGAGCGGTAGTGGTCCTAAATTGTCTCTCGTTTTTAATCACGGTTTTCACCCAATTCAATAACTATTATGCCTTTAATGTTAACGTTAATATCGAGTTGAAAGATTTCCAGATGGTCAATTCCTTTCATAAGTTCCGGTATGCGGGGAAAAATATCGCCTTTGTATTTGCTCTTAATTTCAGCTAGCTGTTTGAAAGGATTTAGCAATAGGGGATCAATTGTCGGTTGTATATTTTCAATCTCCCAGCAAGCGTCATAATCGTTAGGCTGTACCTTATCAGTAATGAAGCTGCCATTTAAATATAGGCGTGTACAGCCAGCTTTCGAGAGTTCTTTGACCAGCAGTTTAAGACCATTGAAAAGATTTTGTCTGTAGGAATTGTAAGCAAAGCGCTCTTCTACTTCTTTTAAAGTAGCCACATGTATGCCCGGTGGTAAATTTCCATTATCATCAAGGGCTGGTATCATAATACAAGTGTATAGTTGTAGTGCGTCCGTGTCAAGCGGGTTCAATCTAAGATTATTGCGCTGGTCAGCTTACTTCGCGCTTGGTGTTGGCCGTCCGCTTCATGTTGCGTATTTGTAGACCCTGGGTATAAACATTTTGGCAAGTTAATCTGCCAATTTAATGTATTCGGGGGAGATTGTCGTGGCAAGAGCAGATCGCCGTGTGAGAAAGGCTCTCGACGAATCTTATCGTTACTGGCGCATTGTGGACAAAAACAATGAGCGCCCAGAATTATTCAGCTTGGCTAATTCCTTAAAGACGCTTACAGCCTCTCTGGAACTGGCTGAAAATGGTGAATTTAAGCTGACTCGCCAGCTCTGGCGCCGCATTCAGCAAGCGCTTTTCGACAAATTAATCACAAGTTTTCCTGGCTATATAACCGTTATGGATATGGATGGCGCCCAAATTTTGCCAAAGTCGGAGTTTCCCGAAGATGGCGAAGTCATCTTCCATCCGGAGAATTGCCGCCGTGCTGATGACCACTTTCACATGGAAATCAAACATCTTTATCCTGCCACTTTCTACAATTTAAAGAAGGTCTGGAAAGAAAAAGGTGCCCAAGTTGCACCGGACGACTTTCCAGATATTCATTGCACAAGCGAAGGTTGCTTGATGCGGCCGGTTGTCTTTGGCACAGAAATTCTGGATCAAGAGTCTGAATCGGGCAGGGAGAAGGCTTACCACGAATGGTGGGAGCTTTACTGGCATGCCTATTGCGCCAGGGGCAAGAACGAACGCAATCTTATATATAAGCGCATGGACGACCTGGAAGCAATTTGGGGTAATCTCTATTACTGAGGGTCTCACCCAATTAATCTATGCAATGCGGGAGGCAAATCTGTCATAGATTTGATTCGCCCCTACGGACGCATACGCGTGCCAAAGCCGACAATGCGATTTGTAGCACGTCTTTCAAATAGCCTATACTGAAATTAGTCGTAGCAAAAATGCTTTAGAGAGCAGTAGACTAATGGGCAGGAAGAAATCTAATACTCCAGCACCAGAGAGTTTGGTCGGAAATTACCCGGGCAGATGGTGGCACGCAATTGAAGGCGAGAAGCGCATTCAATGCGATCTTTGCCCGCGCGGTTGTGCCTTGAAAGATGGCGATCGTGGTTTTTGTTTTGTCAGAGAAAACATTGATGGGCAAATGACGCTGACCACATATGGCTTATCGACAGGCTTCTGTGTGGATCCAATTGAAAAAAAGCCGCTCAATCATTTTCTGCCTGGCACATCTGTTCTTTCATTCGGTACTGCCGGATGCAACTTGGGATGCCGTTTCTGCCAGAATTGGTCGATTAGTAAATCGCGAGAAGTAAAAATGTTATCCGAGCATGCCACGCCGGATCAAATTGCTGATGCGGCAGTCAAGCTTGGTTGCCGCTCAGTTGCATTTACATATAACGATCCTGTGCTCTGGGCAGAGTATGCAATCGACACAGCCAAAGCCTGTCACGAACGCGGCTTAAAGACAGTGGCAGTAACTGCCGGATACATCACACCCGAGGCTCGTCCAGAATTTTATTCTGTGATGGACGCGGCAAACGTTGATCTCAAGGCATTTACAGAGGTGTTCTACCAACATCTTTGTCTGGCTCATTTAGATCCGGTGCTCGATACACTGAAGTGGCTCAAGCAAGAAACCGATGTTTGGTTTGAAATTACCAATTTAGTCATCCCGCAAGAAAATGATTCGCCGGAAGAAATTGCCAAAATGTGCGATTGGCTTTTAAAAAATGTTGGCGATGATGTGCCTGTACATTTCACCGCATTCCATCCGGACTTTCGCTTGATGAACAGACCGGCAACACCGCACGAGACCTTGATTCGCGCACGCCAGCAAGCAATTGATGCGGGTATCAAATATGCATACGTCGGCAACGTTTACGACGTGGAGCGCGAGAGCACTTATTGTCCAAATTGCGGCGAATGTGTAATTGAGCGTGATTGGTTTGAATTGGGCATGTACAAATTAAAAGACAACCATTGTGCATTTTGTAATCATGTTATTCCAGGAGTATTTGAAGAGGGCAAGGGCAACTGGGGCCGCCGCCGTCAATCGGTAGTGATTGAAGAGGGCGACGTCCATCCAGGTTATCCCAAGAATATGTATGCCCGAGCTTCCAGCCCCCTGGAGCAACAAGGCTCCGGGACATCGCGCCTGACAGATTCAGGCAAATCTTGTGGAGGCAATCCCGACCCAAACCAGGCCAAGCCAGCTAACGACCCATAATTTGTAACGTAACCATAAATTGTCATCCTGAGGCCGACAGTGCCGAAGGACCTCTCATAGTGCTTCGTAGACACATGAGCGGTCCTTCGTCGGCTAACGCCTCCTCAGGATGACATATCGGGAAGGATGACGATTTTCTCAAGACTACTTACTCTGTACACATTCGAGATCTACAATGGAAATATGACGGCTTTGAGGTGACCACCCATGTTCCGAACTAATAAATGGCAGAAGATTATCAGCAACTTGATTTTAGCGACAGCTTTCGCCCTGCCACTGGTTGGTCTTTCCGCACAGTCCGCCTTTACCCAGGAGCATGGGGCAATACCAACTCCCCAGGTTAGACCCCAGATCAATCAACTCGGTCAAATGGAAGGCGTGCCGGCTCCTGACCGTGTCGTCTTGGCTCTCATAATGTTTGTCCAAGTAGTTACTTGTGTTTCAGTAGCGGTTGCCTTGGCTGGACACTTGAGTTTGCCACCTAGAAAAAAGACGTAGTGCTATTCCAAAGAATTTTGATGTTTCTTGTTGGTGCCATATTTCTCGG
Source organism: Candidatus Obscuribacterales bacterium (assembly GCA_020050685.1). GTDB lineage: Bacteria > Cyanobacteriota > Vampirovibrionia > Obscuribacterales > Obscuribacteraceae > JAGVKG01. The sequence goes on from JAGVKG010000022.1 coordinate 66,241, forward strand.
TGGCAGCACATTCCTTGTGATCAAATCCTTTGAAGCGCGCAACTTGATCGTGGCTGCGATGTGGGGATGTCTTGGTTTAGCAATTGGAATTTTTCTATGTGTGACGGCAATCACCGGTTTCCCGGAATAGCCCGCAAGCCACTTTCACATTCAGCAACATCCCCTGACAATATGGACTGTTAGACAACAGACCGCTTCACAAGAGCACTTGATATTTAAACTCCGTTATATTAGCTGCCGGTTTAATGCAGCCCGCTTTGTCATGACGCTATAAGTGTCATAGTGCTATTTCATTTAAGGAGAAATGCCCTGATTATGAACAAGACGAAGAAAAATCCTCAGTCCAGAGCGATGTTCCAAACATTGATCTTGACTAGTGTTGTATGTGCGGCATCATTCGGTCTGCAGTCTTTTACAAAAGTGCAAGCAGCAAACACAACAGTTGCCGCTGCCGATGTAATGAAAGGGCGCGTCTCTCAAGATGTACAAAACGCAGACGAGCTCATGCTGAAGGGTCAGTACGATCAAGCAAACGATCTTTATCGTGCTGCTGTTAACAAGAATCCAAAGGATGCCAGCACAGTTGCCAGTTATGGATTGGCGCTTGCAAAGCAATTCAAGTTGGATGCTGCTGATGAGCAGCTTGATAAAGCGCTCTCAATCAATTCCAGAAATCCGATTGCTCTTTCCGGAAAGGCACAAGTGATTCTCAATCGCTTGCAATCTTCCAACGAGACAATCATCAAGAATCGTGATTCACTATTGCAACAAGCATCCGACTATTGCGATCGTGCACTGGCAGTTGATTCGAGATCACCAGACGCTCACTACGTAAAAGGTCTAGTAGATAAAGAACAAGTCAAACTGGATGATGCAGCAAGCGAATTCAAAAAAGCAATTGCTCAAGATTCGAAGTTTGGCGAAGCTTACACTGGTTTAGGTCTTGTGCAATTGGCACAAGGCAGCTACGGTCAAGCCGCCGACAACTTCAAGACAGCAATTTCTTTCAATTCCAAAAACTCCACCGCTCACTATGGCTTGGGTAAAACATACCTCAAGCAAGGCATGGTGGATGATGCAATTAAAGAATTGAACATTGCTTTATATCAAAATCCAAATTCAGCTCCGGTACACCTGACCATGGGTTCTGCCTATGAAACTCAAGGCAATACCGTTGCTGCAATCAACGAATACCAGAAAGCAATTGGTATCAAGCCGGAAACTCCAGATGCTTATTTGAACATTGCTGGAATCAGAGAGAATCGCAGCGATATCGAATTGGCCATTGCCGAGTTGCGCTCCGGTCTTGAATTGATGCCGGATAACAACGATTTGCGTGCTCGCGTCGGTAACGACAGCTTGCGCTTGGAAAAAGTTGACGATGCTATCAAAGAATTCCAAAGAATTCTTGCAAACGATCCACAAAACAGCCAAGCCGCTCAAGGTCTTGGTCGCGCTTATTACTTGAAGGCTCAGAAGGAAACATCTGGCGCTTTCATTGCTTCCAACGATTTCGAGCAAGCTCAACAAGAAATCGACAAGGCAATTCAACTTGCACCAAACGATATGACCTTGCGTTTGGCTGCTGCAAAATTGAATGCTCTTTCCGGTAAGCAAGTTGATTTGGCCTCACTCGGAACACCAAAGACTGATGGTGAGCGTGTTGCTTACGCAGAAGCTTTACTTGCCCAAAACAAGTTTGCTGATGCAACCCAACAAATGAACACCGTCATCGGCAACGCAAGTGATGCGAAGCAAGCATTTGCAGTAGCCGATTTGGCTCTGATGATTCGCGACTTGGATTCTGCCGAAGCTGCTTATAAGAAGGCTTCGACATTCAATGGTGCTCAAGAGCGTTCAACACGCGGATTGGGCAACGTTGCCAAAGCCCGCGAGAATGCAAAGCAAGATCTCAATCTCGCCAAAGACTTGGCCAAGAGAAAACAATTTGCATCCGCAATTGATAAGTTCCACGCAGCAATCTTTGACAATCCAAGAGTTGCCGATGCGCGTCTTTCTTTGGCTCAAACCTTGGAAAAAATGTCGCAACCAAAATCCTCGGACATTCGCGAAGCTGCAATCCAATACAGAGCATACATGGCTTTAACGCCGGATATGCCTCCTAAGGAAGTGGAAAAGTACAACAAGAAGATCGCGAGCTTGGACGAGAGAGCATTTAAACTAGCTCAAAAAGAAAACAAGCAGGCCGGAATCGGCGGCGTCCACTAAACTGGAACGCTTCTTGTGAAGGATTTCGTTATTACGACTGTCATCCTGTAGGGGCGGGGTCTCCCCGCCCTCAACACGACGAAGGACCTCTCATAAAATCCAACGAGATCTAAATTAGAAAACCAAACAAGAAGGGATGGTATTTCTACCGTCCCTTCTCTTTTTAGCGCCTGTTCCTAATTTCGTGCCTTATTATTTTAGGATATTAGTGCATTTGTGCTATAATACAAGCACAACGAAAACACGCGAGCCAGACATGAGCATCAACCCCGCCAATCAAAGCATTAAGGTTATTGGAACCAATGGTCAAATTTCGCTAGGAAAGGCGTTTGCCGGGCGCCAGGTAATAGTTGAAGAGTGCGAGCCAGGCGTTTGGCTTATTCGTGCCGCTGTCGTAATACCAGAAAATGAACTTTGGCTTCATCAACCAAAAGCCAAAAGGGACCTGGGTGACGCTTTAGATTGGGCCAGCAAAAACAAGCCGCAAGCATCAGCTCCCTCAACCTTAATTAGCAAGCTAGAGCATGCCAAAACAACCAGAAAGCACCGTTAGGCTAGACCTGAATAATCCGGTCTTTCAGAAAAATTGGCTGAGCTTGGAAAAAGCCGAGCGCGATAGAGTCACGCACACATTGTCAAAGATCATGCAGCTTACTTGGAACCAGCTCTACAAAGATCAAGGACTTAAGTGGGAAAAAATTTCAAGCATCAAACCAGCCCCTGGGATCGATGCTATATATTCCCTGCGAGTTACCCAATCCAGAAGGGCGACTGCTTTCCGCGATGGTCAATTCATCAGATTTCTAACCATCCAACAAGATCATGATTCTACTTATGGCAAAAGATAGACCTCAGTCTCTCAGGGCAACTTCTTAGTTCGCCAGTAAAGCTTGCCGTACCAACTTAATTGGCGGGCAACCTTGCGCTAGGAATTTGTCGTGGAAATCTTGCAACGTAAACTTGTCTCCCATTTTTTCTTTGTAATCAGCTCGCAGCTTTTTGATTTCCAGCTTCCCTAGCGTATAGACAAGATAAGTCGGATCCATAGTCCCGCGTTTCGACTCGCGCTCAGCATTTGCCTTTTCTTGATAGCCTTCCTTCATGAAAAAGGTAACCGCATCCTCAAACTTCATGCCTTGTGTGTGCATTTGAATGCCGACGATATAACGGCAACAACGCAAAAGCGCGTCATGCAATTGAACCAGTTTTAACTCTTTATCGCCCTTATTCAATCCTTGATCAAGCATCATCTCTTCACAGTAATGTGCCCAACCTTCTGCATTTGAGCTACAGCCAAATACTTTTCTCACATCCGATGGGGTTTTTTGAATCCAAAGGAATTGCACATAGTGCCCCGGGAATGTTTCATGCACGGAAGTATTGATCAAATCAGCATTGGAGAAAAAGCGCATGTGCTGCTCAATCTTCTCCTTGCTCCAAGTGGGCTCAACCGGCGTGACGTAGTAGTAGGAATCCCGTGCGACTTTCTCAAATGGGCCGGCTGTATCCATTGAGGCAAAACTCAAAGCCCGCTCGAACTCAGGCGTGTTCTCGACGTGCAAAGGCTCAGGCGATGGAATGGAAACAATTTTTCCGTCAATGCAAAATTGTCGAATTGAATTGAGCACACCGTTAACTGCCGGCACCAATTCTTGTGGTTGTGGATGTTTAGCCGAGACGGCGACAAACACTTCGCTGGCTGATTGATTAGGATTGATACTCTTCGCTACTTCAACAAATTGATCTTGCAAGCGCTTCAATTCACTGTATCCTTGGCCAAGCAATTTTTCTAATGGCGTATCGACCATTTCATCATAAGCAATTTTTGCTTCGTAGTTATCTTTGCCAATCGCAAAATTTGGCAGGGAACGAGGTAAGAGATCTTGCTTCAACCAGGCTTTGTAATCTTCCAAAGCAGCAAGCACTCTCTCTTGTTGTGCTTTGAACTCGGAATTGAGCGCCGCATCTTTCACAGAGGCAAAAGCTTGTGGAGCAGTTGTCTTGAAGAAGCTAATGCTGCCATCAATTTCTTCCAGGGCGATTTCTACACAAATCTTCGGTGCCTGTTTCAAATTTGTCTTGCCTTGATCAAGCAATACCGGAATCAGAGCCATACGCTTAATTGCTAACTTCATTCGCTCTGGCAATGGGGCAAAAGGTCTCTTGATCAAAGAGAACACGCTTTCGCAAGCTTCCTCCGAATATCGATTCGGCCGCTTCTCCAATGGTTTGATGCTCTGCAAATCAAGCAGGGTAGACTTGATGTCGTTAATTGCCAATTGCCGATCGATTTGTCTCGACAGATCCAATTGTTTTGCATCAATGTTTTCAAATTGCTTTTGAAAGACTTCCAGGTCGGCAGCTTCTTTCTTCAATGCTGTTTCGGACCAATCCGGCATCTGATCGTCATAACTGTGAATGCCTAAGCCGGTTGCGCGAATCGGATTATGCGCATAGTAGTAGCTAAGATATTCGCTTGCCTTGTGATCAAAATCCGTCTGAGCATTACTACTTTGCACAAGAGCCAAACCGCTCGTCGTACTACCAAGCCCAATTATTGTCGCCAGAACAAAAGAAAAAACTGTTCGCATTTATAATTCCCCCGCATTGCACTGGGTAATTATAGCTGATTCAATGAATTTCTTTTGTATACCAGATGATACCGCGAGCACCCTAGCGATCAAGCTGCCGGATTAGATCGTTTGCCTGATCTCTCAGTAATTCCGCTTGCTCTTGGTCTCCTTGCCTGAGACAACGCTTAGCCTGCTCCACCAACTGCTGAATTTTCGCTTCTTTATCAAGGCTCGGCTTAGCATCATGTTTGACGATTACTGGCTGTGACTTCGTCTTTTTCGCGGGCATCGCGAATCGAGTCGATTTTGCTACATCCAGAATTATCTTTGCATTGGCGCGACCAGCTTTGTTGTCACTCTCACTGTAGAGGTTTTCAGCTTTGGAGGCAGCAGTGGTGGCAGCATCAAATCGATCAAATTCAAAATTTACACGTCCCAGTTCCAAGTACACATCCGGATTTCTCTGTTCCACCGCCATGGCCTTATTGAGCATGGTGATTGCCATATCAGGCTGATTTTGCGCAGAGTAAACTTTGGAATAAAGAATGTATGGTCTAGCTTTATGCGGATCAATTTGAATTGCCCGATCCAAATCATTCATTGCCGCCACATAATTTTGATTTCGCAAATGAATAGTGGCTCGGAGCCAGTAGGCTCGATCGCATCGACTGTCCAAACTAATGGCTTGGGCACAATCCGCAAGGGCTGCTGTGTCATCCTTAGACTCGGCAGAGAGAATCGCGCGCATGCAGTAATAATCTGCATTCATCGGTGCTCGCTTGATCGCTTCGCTAAAGTCTTCGCGCGCGCCGTCACGATAACCAATCAACATGCGCTTAGCGCCGCGCTCAGCATAAGCTTTCGCGCTAGCAAGTGGGAAATTGATCATCAAATCCGGGTGCAAAAATCCATTCAGGCCTCGCGCTCTCGGTGCATTCACGAGAACGATTATCAATATAAAACCGAGAATGGGTAAGACAATTCGTAAAAACATACTCTCGCCCTACCGAACCTTGAGAGTAATTACAAGCGGCTTGCCGGTTTCGTGAGAGCGAATCGGCATTTGGCTTGAGCCTGCTCCCCAAATCACCGCCCAGCTCATGCCATTGGTCACAAGACAAATCTTGCCCGGCTCGGCTTTCCATGAGGCTGGTAATTGTTCTTTCATTGCTGCAACACTCTCGTCACTCAAACTGTAATCAAGCTTCATTTCCACTCTGGAGTTGGCCGGCAAGTCACAATCGCCAGCTTCGAAGTCAGACTCTCTCGGCAATGGCTGGGGCAGTCTTCCGTTATCGGGATTTGAATTATCCGGTTTTGGGCTTTCGGCTTTTGGATTGTAAGGATCTTCCGCTAAAAGCGCAGATGCAGACTGGCAGAACTTCTCAATCTCACTTGCTTCTTCTGGCAGCTGTTTTGTTTGGTGTACATAGCTTTCCAAATATGTTGCAATGACTTTCATATCGACAAGCAGCTTGTCCTCTGCTATGGCGTTGCTTTCCACCATCATCCGAGCGATTTGTTTTTGGTCTGTCGTCATACCATGACGCCGAGCCCACCAGGCACCATCGGCAGTGGCAGAAGAAAACAGGCAGAAAGCGAACGCTAGCGAAAGCGCGATATATCCATTTGCGTATCTGTTTTTAAAGAGCATGCTCACTAAATTGCAGAGTAAAAGGAATTGCCTCGTGCAATTATAAGTGACAATCTATTTTTGGTGGGCCTAGCGGGTGACGAACTCGTCTTCGATGGCGTGCAGCTCATCGAGCCACTTGGTCGGCACTTGCACAGACTCTCTGCCTTCAATCAAGGCAAGTTCTTTCAAATCCCAGAGATATTCAAATAAACCTGGCGTCGGGCTGCCACCTTTGGTGCACTCGCGCATTGCATCATATAAATGATTGAGTTCATTTTTTAAAGTCTCTGTTTCCACCGAAACCATATTCATACATTCTGGCTTCTTGCCGCCTGGACTATTCGGTGACTCTTTGGGATTCGCCATTTGACATCTCCTTCCTCTACCGGACAAACTGTTGGCGTCGGTCGGGTGGCCCCGGTCAACAACGCTCGTGGTAAATCGTTTATTCCCAGACGTCGGAATTTATTCACAGGTAATTCCAAGCGCTTGGTTGTCAGGAGATTATCAAATAGAAAGTGCCCAACTTAAATAGCTGGGCACTTCACGATCTACAGCGAGCAAACGACTGCGACAGAGCAGTCGGCCGCGAGCGTCTTAACGCGCGGAGAAGCTGATGCTGCGCATCAGCACCGGAGCGCTTAAATTAAGTTCTGCGCTTGCGAGCAGCTTCTGCCTTGCGCTTACGCTTAACGCTTGGCTTCTCATAGCGTTCTCTACGCTTAATTTCGGAGAGAATTCCTGCTTTTTGGATTTTCTTCTTGAAGCGCTTCAAGGCTATTTCAATGCTTTCGCCTTCTGCAACTCGAACTTCTGACAATGGTATCCCCTCCTTTCAAATATAAGCGGAAAAAAATTGCCCCGAGAGACTCAGAGTTGAGCGATTTTAGCACCTTAGGCCCAGCTCGCCAAGATCTTTGCTCTCATCCGATTTTAGTGGCCGGCTTCCGCATGAGCGTGCAGATGGTCCGCGTTGGCAGCAATAAGTTCTTGCGATAAAGTTGGCGGTACTTGCGCCAGATGGGCAAATTTCCAGGTGTAATAACCCAAGCCCTGAGTCAGCGTCCTTAACTCAATAATGTAATCCCAAAGCTCTTTTTGTGGCACATGAGCCATAACCTCATCCCAACCGGCGTGCGTTTCGGACGCACCATAACCTAAAATATGTCCACGGCGGCCGGTGATTTGGCTAAGCACACCAGAGGTGTAGGCGCTAGGCACATAAACGGTGACGTCCGTAATCGGCTCCAATATAAATGGATGGGTATTTTTTAGCCCTTCCCGCATGGCCAAAATTGCCGCCATCTTGAATGACACTTCGTCCGAATCAACATCATGGAACGAGCCATCGAATAAATTGACGGAAACATCTACGACAGGGAATCCGGCTAACGGCCCTCGCTGCAATGCTTCGACCACGCCTTTTTCTACTCCCGGAATGTATTGGCGCGGCACAGATCCACCAACTACTGATTCGGCAAATTTGTTTCCGGCACCACGCTCTAAAGGCTCAATGCGCAAATACACTTCACCAAATTGACCACGACCACCGGTTTGTTTTTTGTGTCGGCCATGTGCCTCAAACTTGGAGGCAATACTTTCCTTGAAGGCAATTTGCGGGCGCGAGCTTTCCAGTTGAATGCCATACTTTCGCTCCAGCCGCTGACGAGCCAAAGTCAAATGCACTTCGCCTTGTCCATACAAACAATATTCATTTGTGTCCGGATCGCGATCAACTTTCAAAAGTGGATCTTCTTCAATCAACTTATGTAGAAGTGTGGAAAGCTTAGCTTCATCACTGCGATTCTTGGGCGCAATCGCCAAAGAATAAAGCGGTGGCGGCTCAGGTGGCGTGGGCATTTGCCATGCTTCTTTTTCCACAGTCAACGTGTCGCCCGTATGCGGCGTTTCCATGCGAGCCAGTGCAACAATTGCACCCGGTCCTGCTAGCGGCATTGTTTCTTGTTTCTTGCCTAAAAGCGAATACAATCCGCCAACCCGTTCCTTGTGTCCACCACGCGTGATATCAACCAAATGACTTTCTGCATTGATTGTTCCGGTAAACACACGACAGAGAGAAAGCTTTCCGGACTGAGGATGCACATAAGTCTTGATCACTTGTGCCACCACTGGTCCGTCTTCTTTAATAGACAAGACTTTGCCATTCTTGTCCTTGAACTCGCGATCGATTGGCGATGGCCCAATTTTTATGATTGCATCCAACAAAGAAAACACACCAGCATCCGAATTGGCCGAGCCAACCAGAATCGGCACCATTGTGCCTTTCTGCACAGCCTTTTTCAAATCCGCTTCCAAAAGATCAATTGGCGGCTCTTTGCCTTCCAAAAATAATTCCAGGACACTGTCGTCCGTGTCCGCCAAATTCTCCACAAGTTTTTCGCGTGCCGCATCAAGTTCATCATTCAATTCAGCAGGCACTTCAATTTTTTCCGGTTTGCCATGCTCACCATACTTGTATGCTTCATGCTTCAAAACATCGACATAACCAGTTATGCCATTGTCACCAATCGGATACTGCAAGGGTGCAAGAGGCTTTGGCGTTTTCACTCCCGGCATATTCTTCAGCGCATCCAAGACCTCACGAAAATTCACATCGTGTTTATCCAGTTTATTGACAAACACCATGCGCGCCAAACCCATTTCTTCCGTGTATCTGAGCAGTGTGTCCATTTGCAAAAGCTTATGCGCATCCGGCTCGACAACAAAGACAGCCGTATCCGCGCCCGCCAGTGCCAGCTTCACTTCCTCAGAAAAATCAACAAAGCCCGGACAATCGAGAATATTAAAATGGACATCGTTATATGTAGTATGCGCAACTGATGTCGAAGTAGAAAGCTGTCTGGCAATTGCCTCAGGTTCATAGTCACAAGTCATCGTGCCATCGGTCACCTTGCCTCGACGAGTAATCGCCCCTGTGATGTGCAAGATTGTTTCAGCAAGACTGGTCTTGCCACTGTGGCTGATTCCAACTAACGCGATATTCCGAATATTGGATAAAGAGGCAGACACAAACTTCTCCTTAGTTGGCAAGGGGCAACGTGTATAAAATTTTGTTGGGCCTAAAGAATGCTGTCCTTAAACGGCTTTGCTTCAATCAAACGCATCATGGCTTTACTAAGGCGTTCCACAAAAGGAAACGAATAACCATATTTACTGCTGTAACGAATTGCTGCAGGAATTCGCGGATTACCGCCAGCTGTCATGATCCAGTTAATTGAAGTGGATCCTGGTAAGCCGAGCCTGTCGGCACCAGCTGCTAAAAAGCCAAGACAAAGCAGGAAAAAAACCGGCCCAAAAATCACGTGTACCCACCAACTTGATCCCACCTTGATCATCGATCGCTTGCCCGGTGGCAAATGCACGAGAAATGGCGAAATAATCGTAAACGGCAAAAAGCCCTGCCAGTACGCTACTTTGCCACGGAAGGTGGCCAATATGCACTTATAACCAAAGGAAAGCCCCAACGCAATGCAAATGACCGCAATGACGATGTTGAGTGTCTCTTGGCTAATTAACTCGCTAGGCACTTAAACAACCTTTCCGAAAATATGAGGGCGAAGATCCGGGAAACTACTAATAAGACTAACAGAGAAACTGCTTATAGTAAAAGCTAGCCTTTCAATTACAAGCCTTATAATGGCTAGACTTATAATTAAGATTCTCGCGGAGATACAAAGGTGAAGTCGGAAGTCAAACGAACCGAGTTGTGCGGAGTTATTGGCACACATTTAGCAGGCAAGAAAGTGGGAATTGCCGGCTGGGTGGATGTAAGAAGGGATTTGGGCGGGCTGATTTTTATTGAGCTACGCGATGCGTCGGGCAAAATTCAATTGGTTGCCGACCCGAACCGCAATAAGGCCGTGCACGAGAAATTTACGCAACTGCGGAGCGAATTTGTGATTGCGGCAAGTGGAGTTGTCAGTTTGCGTCCGGAGGGCTCCGCCAATACGCACACGCCGACCGGCTCGGTCGAGATTTATCCCGATGAAGTGGAAATTCTCAACACCTGCCGCCCGTTGCCATTTCAATTGGACGATGCTTCCCAAGTAGATGAGGCGCTAAGATTAAAGTGGCGCTTCTTGGATATTCGCCGTCCGGAAATGCAGCGCAATTTGCGTTTGCGCCATGAAATTACGCAGGCAATTCACCGTCATTTGGATGCTCAGGGTTTCATCGAAGTTGAAACACCAATGTTGACGCGTGCAACGCCAGAAGGTGCCCGCGACTTTTTGGTACCCAGCCGTCTCAGTCCCGGGCACTGGTATGCGCTGCCACAATCACCTCAGCTTTTCAAACAAACGCTGATGATCGCGGGCATCGATCGTTATTATCAAGTTGCCCGTTGTTTCCGCGATGAAGATTTGCGCGCCGACCGCCAACCGGAATTCACCCAAATCGATATTGAAATGTCTTTTACTGATGAAGAACAAGTAATGGCAATCACAGAAGGTCTTCTCAAAGAAGCCTTTAGTTGTATTGCTGTAGATTTGGCGCCACCATTTCCGCGCCTGACCCATCAAGATGCAATGGCCCGTTATGGTTCAGATAAGCCGGACCAGCGCTTTGAAATGGAATTGAAAGACCTGACGAAGCTTGCTCTCAATTGCCAGTTTAAAGTTTTCCGCCAAGTAGCCGAAAGTGGTGGTCAACTTAAGTGCTTGGTCGTGGAAGCTGGTGCAGGAAAGATTTCACGCAAACAGCTTGATCTCTGGCAAGAATTTGCCAAGAGCTCGGGCGCCAAAGGACTGGCTTGGATTGCCTTGGGCAAAGATGGTTTGCGCTCCTCTGGAATTCATCAGCATTTTTCCGATGCGGAAATTGCCGAGATGAAATCACTTGCCGGCGCCAAAGAAGATGATTTGCTTTTATTAGTGGCGGACAAACCGAAACAAGTGGCAAATGTTTTGGGCCGGCTGCGCCTGAAACTTGGCGAAGAGCTCGGCTTGATTGACACACGCCTGCATAAACTTTTGTGGGTGACTGACTTTCCTATGTTTGAATATGACGACGAGGAAGGCCGCTTGATGGCGGTGCATCATCCTTTCACAAGCCCGTGGTTGGAAGACCTACCTTTGCTTGACACCAATCCGGAACAGGCTCGTTCCCGCGCGTACGACGTTGTATACAATGGTGTCGAGATTGGCGGCGGGTCAATTAGAATTCACGATCAAGAAGTGCAACAGAAGGCATTCACGGCCATTGGCATTACGCGTGAAGTTGCGTTGGAGAAATTTGGCTTCTTGATGGATGCCCTAGAATTTGGTGCACCTCCACATGGTGGCTTAGCGCTTGGTCTTGATCGCCTGGTCATGCTGCTTTGTGGCGGCAAATCAATTCGTGATGTGATTGCCTTCCCCAAAACGCAATCCGGTTCATGCCTAATGACCAATGCCCCATCGGAGGCCAGCGCTGATCAACTCAAGGAACTGCACATCGGTGCAAAACCACCAGCACAACCGGCTCGAACCCAATAAAATGGAAACTATGACTGCCGAACCAGATGCAAGAAAATTCAAACCTGTGCTGAGCAGCACAAACATTTTTGCTCTCGCAGGTTTGTCCTTGGCCATTTTTACTTTAGCCGGCTGCACTCAAAAGTTGCCAACTGAATATTTGATTGCCGGCAATGAATATTTCAAAGCAGGCAATTACACACGTGCTGAAAAAGAATACAGGCAAGCCTGGACGCTTGAGCCCAAAAGTTCAACCGCGGCAAATAACCTCGGCGTGGTGTTAAACGAGCTTGGTCGATACGATGAGGCGATCACAGTCCTTTCCCAAGCCGCCCAAATAGATCCTAAAAATACAATTGCTCATTACGTGCTTTCGCGTGCCTTGCTTCAGACAGGCAAGTTTGATCAGGCAATTGCCGAAGCTAAGACCGCAATTGCTTTGTCGCCCACTGAGCCGGAAGCACATAAGTCTTTGGCAGATGCGGCTTTAGCCAAAGGCGATTTGGACACGGCCGTTTCCGAGTACCGCTTGCTTTGTGATTTGGATAAGTACAGCGACGTTGCTCATCAGAAACTGGGCGAGACGCTTGGTTTGCAAGGGGATATCGAAGCGCAAATTGCCGAGGAAAATAAGGCTCTCGAAATGAATCCGGATAATTTGGAAGCGCGCGTTTCTTTGGCTAGTGCCTTGCATAACAAAGGCGACAGCAAAGCGGCAATCGAAGAATTAAACAAGGTGCTTAAGGAAGATCCTGAGAACCCTTCGGCAAAAAAATATTTGGCGCTTTTCCAACAAGCCAAAAAATAATCTGCAAATTTTGAACTTTTTGAAGGCTCGAGCGTCTTATTAAGTAGGACGGGTTTAGCAGCCCCTTGAAAAGGTGACTGCTGGCTTTGCTATGCAAAAGGAGGTTGGTCATGTTCGCAAGAATATACAGCGGATCTGTTTTAGGTGTTGATGCATATCGAATTGAAGTAGAAGTGGATTGCTCAAGTGGTATCAATCAGATTTGCGTTGTTGGTCTTCCCGACGCCGCAATTAAAGAAGCACAGGAACGTGTACGTTCTGCAATTAAGAGTTGCGCGTTCCTCATGCCACCAGGCAAAAAATGGATCGTCAATCTTGCACCGGCAGATATTCGCAAAGAAGGCCCGGCACTTGATCTACCAATTGCAGTTGGCATTCTTGCCTCAACAGGATTACTTTGCCGCGATCATTTGCAAGATTTTTGGATTGTGGGAGAACTCAGCCTGGATGGCTCGATTCGGCCCGTATCTGGCGTTTTGCCTATAGCCTTGGCAGCCAAAAACGCCAACATCAAAAACATTATAGTGCCGGATGGCAATGCTGAAGAAGCAGGACTGGTGCAAGGTTTGAATGTGTATCCGGTTAGTCATCTCAAACAAGTTTGTTTAATTTTGGCCGATCCGGAAAATGGTGCACCGTTGGCCAACTGTGCCAAAGAAATTTTTCTCAAAAGCCAACAAGCAATGCAATTTGATTTGGACTTTGCCGATGTTAAAGGACAAGACAATCCCAAGCGCGCTTTGGAAATTGCGGCAGCCGGTCGTCATAACATTCTCATGGTCGGACCACCAGGCTCGGGCAAATCAATGCTGGCGCAAAGACTGCCATCAATCATGCCACCACTTTCATTCAACGAGGCAGTCGAGCTGACCAAACTTTATTCCGTGGCTGGATTGTTATCCAGTAAGAAAACTTTGGTTGCCCAAAGACCTTTCCGCTCGCCACATCACAGCGCATCATCATCCGGATTAGTAGGCGGTGGATCAATTCCCAAACCAGGGGAAATATCCCTCGGACATCTGGGCATTTTATTTCTCGACGAACTGACAGAATTTCCTCGTTCACATCTTGAATGTTTACGTCAGCCAATGGAAACAGGCAACGTAACAATTAGTCGCGCCCAACACACGCTAACTTATCCGGCATCATTTCTTCTAGTCGGCGCTTGCAATCCTTGTCCCTGCGGGCACAAAGCTGACCCAATTAAGTACTGCGTATGCAGTCCCGCTCAAGCTAGTCGTTACTGGGCAAGATTATCTGGACCGCTACTTGACCGAATAGATCTGCAAATACAAGTATCACGCTTAAACGAAAAAGAGCTATCCCGATCCGAACGCGGTCAGACATCGGAAACTATGCGACTGAGAATCATGCGTGCAGTTGAGGCTCAGCAAAATCGCTTTGAGCCTGGCCAATTAACATTCAATGCCCATTTAACAAATAGGCAAATGCAAAAGTATTGCCAAATTGACGATCGCTCACGCACCACACTATCCCAAGCCGTAGCCAACCTCGGTCTATCCGCTCGCGCTTACGACCGAATCATTCGCATCGCCAGAACCATCGCCGATCTACAAGGCGAAGACAACATACAAACCGACCACATCGCCGAAGCCGTCCAATACCGCAGACTGGCCGTCCATTCCACATTGTGAGTCACAAGCACACCACCCCTTGACTGCGTATTGCGCGTGTAGTACACTGCGTAATGTGCAGGTAAGAGCACCGAAATGACACTTCTTACCTACAACGATGACAGCTTTAAAAGAGCCCTTGTAAGTCTTGACGAAGTCAAAGAAGCCTTAGACGATCCGCTGGTCCTTGAGGTTGAAGAAGGTGAAAGCGCTTCTGGAAATCCAACTGTCATCTATGTGGGTAAGACACAAACTGAGAGATTGCTGGAAATTGGTGTCGAATACAAAGAGTTTGAGACGCATATATATCATGCCCGGAAGGCTAATGCCAAATTTAGAAAATTGTATGAGCAACATTGGCAACAACAAGAACTAATATGAAAAAGATGTCCAAGCAGGAACTGCAAAAACGAAAGGCCGAACTAAAAAAAATGGTTCATGCCGACATAGTGAGACGCGAAGTCATGCAATTCCGACTTGAGCCGGAAAGCATTGAAAAGCTCTACAAGATCGCAGTAAAAAAGCGTAAGCCGATCGGAACAATCATAAGAGAATGGATTAATGAGAGAATCGAAGCGGAGTTAGTCGATCAGGGCACGACCAAGGCGCGTTCGAAATCACTATCGTACAGTGATTTGCGTACACCACTGGAAGAAATCAAAGAGCGTATTTTTCTCTGCGAATCCATAGCTAGCAAGCTGGAAAATTCAAAAAGCAAATAATCAATGACGACAATGCATCTACACCGTAGGTGGTGGCAGTTTATCTAAGGCGAGTTTTCGGTTGGTACAAGTCGTTGTTATGTTGTTGGAGAATAACTCCTTGCTGCACCAAATCCGGCACTTGATCGGGAGCCACTTTCTCGTACTGCCATACTTGTCCATTTGGCAATCTAAAATTGTGATAGCGTGTTGGATCTTCCAATTGATTTCTTTCGGCTTGTGCATTTAGCCTTTGTTGAAGAATCGCCGCCTCCTGGCCCGCCTGCTGCAGAGAAGATTGCTGCATCGAATCAGTTGGATAACTGCCTCCCTGGTTTAGCGCTTCGTCTAGCGGATCGCGGTCCATCAATCCTGCATATGAGAACCTTGAGTGTGGGTGCTGATTATCCTTCATCTGGCGAGCCTCCTCATATTTCTGGCCCGTCAATACGTTATCCCCTTCCTGTTGAAGGCGCATCTGTCCACGATTTTTATCAAGCGTAATGCGGTGAGAATCCCAGGGCGCACCGATTTCCAATTCCGGCAGCTTATAATTGCCTTTATCAAAGACTGTTGTTTTGATATCTTCCTGATTGATCTTGCGCCATTCTGAAAGCATCTTGTCATATTCACCCGGATTCATTCGCATCGCATCATATTGCAAAGCGCGACTAACGACATCCTCGGCTCGCCCTAGCAGGGTGTTGAAATACACTGACTTTGGCGGCAAAGTTTCCCTTGCCGCTCTTTTCGATTGGCTTTTTTAGGGTTCTTGGCAGATCTGTTTATCA
>JAGVKG010000007.1 GCA_020050685.1 Candidatus Obscuribacterales bacterium
CAGGTTCACTCCTTTTGCTGCCTGACTGCACAATGGTTTAACGTGCTACGGTCATTTGGCTGGGCTTGACAAATCGGGCGCTTTCATGGAAGCGCCTATTTATGGACTGATAGAATGCGAATGTCTAACTTGACGGGGAATCGGTGCTGCATGGAAGCCCGTATATTGTCCTGGACTTGGCACGTGCGTAACGCTCGGTGTGCGATCTTTGGTGCGTGGTGCTATTTTTAATACTTTGCGTGGACCAGGAATTCTGCGAGCGCCAGTATTTCTCATCGATTCCACATGTTCTTTGCTGAACTTTGTGGTGCGTATGCGATCGCCAATTCCTGTCAAACTTAAACCAATCTTGTAAGCATCTTGGCTGGAGCGAGCCACAAGCACGGACGCTTGTACGCTAGCATCGTGAGCTTCCAAAGCATCAAAGAAATTGGAAAGATTGGCACCATCTAGCCAACCTCGTTCAATTGAATGTAAGCCAAGTATCTTGCCTTGGGCAATGTAGACCATGCAAATGTCTTCTTGGGCGCCGCGGTTAATCACTACGGTGCCAGGGAACTCTGAGGAGCGTATGCTCAGAATTGCATTTTGGGCATTTTCTTTCACGCCTTGCGACTGATCAAATGATAAAGCTTGTCCATGAAATAATGCTGCTGCGGCAAGGACAATGTCTTCGCTTAATTGATATGCCACCAATTGATTATCTGGCGAAGCTAAATCGGAAAGTGCATGTTCAAGGGCTTCTTGCCCAAAAGATTGTTTCTCGACATTTCTTTGTCCCCAAGAACAGCCAATCACGCGGCCTCTGTAAACTAGAATCGCCGAACGGCTTCTATTTTTTTGCGATGTGATTTGCAAGCAGCCGGAGCATTGATTGCCTTCTATTTGGATCAATAGCTTGTAGAAATTGACATTGGTAGTTTGCATTTGCTCTTTTTGTAAACCCTCAATTGGTTGAGGAAAGAGGCTGACTGCTCGTCTGGAAGTCAAATCTGGTGTATAGCGAGCCTTGCAAGTACGGCGTCTTTGCGAGCGCTCGTTAAATACTTGCCGAAGCTTTTGTCGTGCCGATATGTAAACCACTTCATCGTTGTCGTGCCCGCCAAGACCAGCCAAGCCGAAAAGCTCACTAAGCTTATTAGTTATTACTTGAACAAAATTGATACTCACGGCATTTTCTTCCAATAATTGGGTGTTGCCAGACAAAGTAGCAAATTGATCGCTCGGGCGTCACTGGTGGAATTACGTAGGTGATGACCATAATCTTAGAAAAACAGGCTAAAAGGCATCTTTGACCCACGTGACAACCGGTTTCGGCGCATCCGTATATTCAATCACCATTACATCAAACCTCACGCCGACGTTTACCAGGTTGTAGCGGGCTAGGAACATTAAGGCAGAAATGGTGATTTTCCGCCTTTTCTTGGGTGTGATTGCATCAAAAGCTGGATGCTCAAAGCCCATCAGACCCGGCTCTCTGTGTCTGGTCTTCACTTCGCAAAAGACAATTAGACCGTCTGCATCTTGGGCAATCAAATCTACTTCGCCAAAGCGCCTGGCATGATAGTTGCGGTCCAGGATTGTGTAGCCGTTATCAATATATAGGTTGCAGGCCAGGTCTTCGCCTTCTTGCGCGAAGGCTTTTCTGCGCATGCCAGTCGTAAAAGTTGTGCAACTTTTGTCGTGCATTGGTGCTCTCCTGCTCTTGCTTGGATATAATTTAGAGGCTGGCTCTGGCAACCTGGTTGCCTGTCCCGCAATTCCCTATTTAATAAGACGTTTGTCCCGCCAAAAAGTTCAAATGGATCTTGAAAGTTAACCTATGCTTGATTTGAAACTAATTAGAGAAAATGCCGATGAAGTAGAAAAGGCGCTGGCTCGCCGTAATGGTGGTCATTCGCTTTCCGGTATTGTCAAAGTCGATAGCTCCTTTCGCCAAATTCAGGCGGAGTGGGAATCACTCAATCAACGATCGAATGTAATTTCGGAGATGTTTAAGACAGGTAAGGCAAGTAAAGAAGAAATTGAAAGTTTGCGCCAAGAAAGCAAAGACCTAAAAAAAAGGCGTGAGGATTTAGAAAAAGAAAAGGCGGAACTTGAAGATGAGCTTGAGACCTTGCGTTTGGGCTTGCCTAATTTGCCTGATGCAACAGTTCCGGATGGGCGAGATGAGAATGACAATGTGGAAGTACACAGTTGGGGCACGATTCCGACAATACAAGATCCGAAACACCACTGGGAAATTGGTCCGACTCTGGCCGTTTTCGATTTTGAACGGGGCGTGAAACTAGCTGAGTCGCGCTTCACTCTCTTGGAAGAAAATGGTGCCAAACTTGAACGCGCCATCATGAACTTCTATCTGGACTTTCACTCAAAGCGTGGTTATCGGGAATTATTTCCGCCTATTCTTGTCAATCGTGAATGTATGATTGGCACAGGACAGTTGCCAAAGTTCGAAGGCGAATTTTACAAGTGCGCCGATGATGAACTTTATTTGGTGCCAACAGCAGAAGTGCCTTTGACCAATGTTTATCGTGATGAGGTCTTAGATGAGGAGCAATTGCCGATATATCTTTGTGCATACACGCCAAACTTTAGGCGCGAGGCTGGCTCGGCCGGTAAAGATACGCGCGGATATATACGCCAGCATCAATTCAACAAAGTTGAGCTGGTGAAATTCTGCTTGCCGGACCGCTCACACGAAGAGTTAGAAAGCCTGACACGCAGTGCAGAACTTGTTTTGGAAGCGCTTGAATTGCCTTATCGGCGCATTGCACTTTGCACAGGCGATCTTGGTTTGAATTCACAAAAGACATACGATTTGGAAGTCTGGTTTCCAGCGCAAGACAAATATCGGGAAATTAGCTCATGCAGTATGTTTGGTGATTTCCAAGCACGCCGCGCTAATTTGCGTTACAAACCAGCCGATGGTGGCAAGCCGCGTTTCTTGCATACACTGAATGGCTCTGGTGTGGCAATTGGTCGCACGCTGGCGGCAATTCTGGAAAATAATCAACAGTCTGATGGCTCAGTCACCATCCCGAAAGTCCTCGTGCCTTATCTTGGTGGCATGGATGAGTTGAAGCCAAAAAACTAAACTCTTCCGTCCGAAAGAGCAAAAGCTTGCGGCAAGTGGTCTGCACCTATAAAATGGTGCAGTCACGGTTTGATGCGGGGCTTATCAAGTGCAAACGAAAAATTCACGAGCAAAAAAATTGTCACCGAAACATTCACGTTCAGTTAGAACGATTATGTTAGGTCTGGTATCAATTCTGGTTGTTTCACTTTTCCCTGCAAGTTTTGCGGTTGAATCGAGTACGCAAAAGATGGTGCCTCCAGGCACTGCTCCCAGTGCTGCCCCTGCTGAAAGCGATGCTCCGCCGAAAAAGACACATTGCAAAATTGTCAATCTGATGCCGGAGTTCTGGGTGTTTTGGGAAAGAGCCGGTGAAGCTGATGTCGAATATCAGATACCAGTGTTCAGAGATGCAGTGCTTATGCCAAACGATGAACTTTACACAAGCGTAGTCGCCTCGAATGAAAATCTCAGTTCCGAAAGACTGACTCAATTCCTTACTAGAGTGAGCGGCTACTTGCGGCCAATGCATTCATGGTCCAAAAAGTTACCGAAGGACTTGGAAGATCATTGCAAAACTTTTGATGATAAGTTTCCGGATATGGATTGGAAATGGAATGCTTATCTCATGCCATCGCTGTTTACATTTGATGCAAAGACAAAAGCATTCCAAGGTCAGAGAGCGCTTTTTCTTGGCGTGGATACGATAGCTTCACGTGACACGGATAACTTGGATGTACTTTATGCGCATGAGTTGTTCCATATTTATCATGCGCAAGTCGGACCGGAAGCATTTGCTGAATATGTTGGTGCCAAAGGGCCGCTTGAACCTTTGTATTTGACTTTGTGGACAGAAGGCTTGTCTACATATGTGAGCAAAGTTCTTGCTCCTAAGGCAACTCTTGCCGATGTTCTATTTAGTACGGAGCTAGCGACCAAGTGTCCACCACTCACAAGCAAATTGGCAGCCGATGTAATGATCAAACTTGATTCGCGTACTGCTTCCGATCATCTCTACTATTTTAGTGCCAAAGCAAAACCAGTCGGTATGCCAGCACGCAGTGGCTATTATATTGGTATGAGAATTGCAGAAGTCTTGAGCAAGAAGCATAAGTTAAAAGACTTGGCTCGCCTTTCCGGCAAAACCCTCAAACAAGAAATTAGAGAAGCGCTGGTACAACTTGCCGATGGAAAGTGAACGCTCAGGGCGTAGGTACTTTTCTAACATCTGTTTAGCGGCGGCAATAATACATGTTCTTGCTGCACTACTGATTTGCGTTTGTGTGCGGCAAGGACACTTGGGTCATATCACTTTGATCGGCTTGCTCCATTTTGTGCCATCGCATTTGGTGCTGTGGCGTTTTACTTGCCTTTTGAACACCATGTCCAGCCTGCTTTTGATTGCTTTTGCCATTGGCTATCGAGAGATTGTCGATAGGCGTTATCATACGTCGATGACAATTGCCATGTTCCTGATTGCCATTGGTGTGACTCAGGATTTGAACGGGCAATTTTCCATCATGGTTGTCTTTCCTAATTTAGCCAGTTTGCTCTCGGTGCATGGATCATTTCTTTATCATCAGACTTTGCAGCTAACTTGGTCAGCCTTAAATCAGTGGTATATGCAAAGCGTTTTGCAAGCCAATTTGTTATTTGGCATTGCTTGGTTTCTCATTGTTGGCAGTATGCTTGCGACAAAAATATTTCCCAAGTGGATAGCTTGGTCGGGCATGCCGATTGTTGCCTTGATGTTGTCTTGTGCCGCTTTTGCTTTGCTTGGTGATCATCAAGTTGCACCAGCCATTGTCTTTATCTTGCGGGCTTACATGGCCGTTTGGTTTGCCTTGTTAGGTTTGTTTGCTGACGCAAAAAAATCGCCCGCATAAGCTTCTCTTGGAAACACAAGATTAAATTGGCTGGATTGACTGGCCAGCCAATTCTTTGTATGCTCAATCCGTCTTAAATGCCTGGACTGCTCTGAAGAGATATCTAATCTTCGGATTGCTGAAGAAATATTGGCTGGGTAATAAGTCGAGAAAGAAGGCGTATTGAATGAATTGGCTGGATGTGTTTGGAAAATTGGCAGGGTCGTCTGACCGCCAAACACCTATGTATCAACAGATATTCAATTGCGTGCAGGCGGGAATTGCCGGCGGCCAACTTGTGGACAATTTGCGCTTGCCAACTAATCGTGAGCTGGCAGAACTTCTTGATATCGATCGCTCAACAGTTTCGCGAGCCTATTTTGAATTGCAAAAGGCTGGTCTAATTGAAAGTCATGTTGGCCGAGGCACAATCGTCAAAGTTGCTTCTGTCAAAGCCAAACAAAACCAAGATACGTTTTGGTCGGAGAAATTCTCGCGTGCCAGTGGTGCCATATTCGACATAGCCAATCGTCGCGTGCAACAAATACCACGCAGCGAAAACACAATTGCTTTCACTTCCGGAATTCCGACAGACGAGTTTTATCCATACGAAGATTTCAAACAAATTGTGGCGCGCTTGTTTGCCGAAAATAAATCTGAGGAAATGTTTGGCTATAGTCCTTTGGCTGGACATCCCGGTTTAGTGGCCGAGGTGAAGAATCATCTGGCCAAGCAAGGAATAAATTGTGCCGATGATGAAGTCTTGATAGTTAGCGGCTCACAGCAAGGCATTGATCTGGTCGCTAATACACTTTTGGATCCGGACGATTGCGTTTTAATTGAAGAACCAACCTATGTGCTGGCTCTTTCGACTTTTAGAGCCGGACAAGCACGTTTTATTTCCGTGCCACTAGATCAAGATGGCGTGAATGTCGAGGCCATTGAAACAATTCTTTCTCGCCAGTCGGCCAAGCTCTTGTACATTATGCCGAACTTCCAGAATCCTTCCGGCTCGACGCTTTCTTTAGCCAAGCGCAAGCAATTGTTGGATGTCTGTGCCAAGTATCAGGTGCCAATTTTGGAAGACAATTATGTTGGTGATTTGTACTATGACGAAACTCCGTTGCCATCCTTGAAGTCTTTGGATAAGAAAGGATTGGTTATTCATCAGGGTACATTTTCCAAAGCCCTTTGCCCTGGTCTGCGCCTTGGTTATTTGGTTGCTTCCAAAGAAGTCATGGCTCGCTTGAGCATGGCAAAACAAGCCCGTGACTTGTCAACTAATTCGCAAGGACAAGTTGTAATGGCTGAATATTTAAGGCAAGGGCTGTACGAAAAGCATGTAAGTAAGTTGCGTAAAATCTACAAGGCAAGACGTGATGCCATGCTTTCGGCAATGGCAAAGTACATTGGCAAGGATCTTGTCTGGTATCAGCCGAAAGGCGGCATGTTCATCTGGTGCAAATTACCAGATGGTGCTTCGGCTCGGGAATTGTTTTCCTATGCGGAAAAAGAAGGTGTCACGTTTACGCCGGGCGATATGTTCTTTCTGAACAGCAATCGCCAAGAGTTTTTAAGACTGTCGTTTATTCAATCCAATGAAGAAACGATTGAGACGGGAATTAAGAGACTTAGCAAGGCTCTCAATTGCTATTTGGAAAAACGCAAATCCGAATTTGCGTTTTCACAAGAGGCCCAGAATGCCTGGATCAGCCAACCAGCGCTAATTTGATTGTGTGCAATTTAAAATTGCAATTTAAAGGAGAAGAAAATGGTTACAGAAGTAAAAGACGCTGCCGGTATCAAAACTGGTACTGACCTCGTAAAACGCGCATTGCCACAAATGCTTAAAGGTGGCGTAATTATGGATGTCGTGAATGCAGAGCAAGCAAAAATTGCTGAAGAAGCAGGTGCTTGTGCCGTCATGGCTCTTGAGCGCGTGCCAGCCGATATTCGTGCCGATGGTGGCGTGGCTCGCATGAGCGATCCTGAGCTTGTGGCGAAAATCATTGAAGCCGTTTCCATTCCGGTTATGGCCAAAGCCAGAATTGGACACTTTGTCGAAGCTCAAATTTTGGAATCACTTGGTGTTGATTGTATTGACGAATCAGAAGTGTTGACACCGGCTGATGAGGCCTATCATATCGACAAGAAAAAATTCACTATTCCTTTTGTCTGCGGTGCGCGCAATTTGGGTGAAGCGTTGAGAAGAATTGGTGAAGGTGCAGCCATGATCCGCACTAAGGGTGAAGCCGGTACTGGTGACGTTGTCGAAGCAGTGCGTCATGCGCGTACGATTCTGGGCGAAATCAAAAAGCTCACCGTCATGCCGGAAGAAGAATTGATGAGCTATGCTAAGGAAATTGGCGCACCATTTGAATTGATTTTGCAAGTTGCTAAAGAAGGCAAATTGCCAGTCGTCAACTTTGCTGCCGGTGGCATTGCCACTCCAGCTGATGCGGCATTGATGATGCAACTTGGTGTCGATGGTGTATTTGTCGGCTCCGGTATTTTCAAATCAGGCAATCCGCAAAAACGGGCATTGGCCATTGTTAAGGCAACAACCTATTTCAATGATCCGAAGATGCTTGCCGAAGTAAGCCGCAATTTGGGCGAGCCAATGGTCGGCAGAACTGCCAGATCTTTGGCACCGGAAGAAGAACTAGCAACAAGAGGCTGGTAGAACATGGTGAACATTGGCGTCCTAGCTTTACAGGGTGACTTTGCCGAGCATATAGAGATGCTTGCGAGCTTGGGCGCCAATGCCTTTGCCATTAGACGAGATGAAGAGTTGGCCAATGTTGATGGCCTGATTATTCCTGGTGGTGAGTCTACGACAATTGCCAAACTGGCTATTGAAGCCAGTATTGATACTATTTTTAATACCATTCAAAAAATGGCTTTATCCGGCATGCCGGTTTACGGCACATGCATGGGCTCGATTTTTCTGGCCAAAGAAATTGAAGGCTCTCAGCAAGGTCGCTTGGCCCTTATGGATATCAAAGTCCGTCGCAATGCTTTTGGTCCGCAGAAATTTAGCTCTGAGCAACTGGTGGAAATTCCGGAAATTAGCAATGAGCCATTTCCTGCCGTCTTTATTCGAGCGCCGATAATTCTTACTTGCAAACCAAATGTCAAAGTCATGGCCAAAGTTCCTCAAGGCATCGTCATGGCTCGCCAAGACAATTTGTTGGTCACATCTTTCCATCCGGAAGTTACAGGCAACAAGGCCGTGCATCAATACTTCGTAAAGATGGTTCAAGACGCGAAGAAATCCTCTGGTAGTAAATCGCCAATCGAATCAGTAACCTTCTATCCGGAAACTGCAATTCCGGTGACTCAGATTTCCTGAACACCAAAGTGATTATTGTCGTTTAGACTACAAGACAAGGTTCGTGGTTAGCGCTTGTGGTCGTAGATTCTCTATCGCCTGTTAGTGCTTGGTGAATTGCTTGTACATCCGCGGCAATTTGCGCCAGAGCATTCGGCGTAATTGCTTGTTGATGATCAGACATGGCCATTTGTGGATTGTCGTGTACTTCTATAATTAAACCATCAGCACCACAAGCAATTGCTGCACGGGACATGGGACGGATAAGATCGCGTCTGCCTGTTGCGTGACTTGGATCGACAAGTACGGGCAAATGGGTAAGAGTTTTGAGCAAGGCAACCGCACTCAAATCCAAAGTGTTTCTGGTTTGTGTGTCAAAGCTTCTGATACCACGCTCGCATAAGACGACTTGCAGGTTGCCTTCCAGCAAAATATATTCTGCGGCTTGCAAGAATTCATCAATAGTGGCTGACATGGCGCGCTTGAGCAAAATTGGTTTTCGCGTCTTGCCCACTTCTTTCAGAAGCTCATAGTTGTACATATTGCGAGCGCCAATTTGATACATGTCCACATGTGGTTCAGCATCGGCAATTTGCTCGCAGGACATGACTTCGGAAACAACCGGCAGACCTGTGACCCTTTTGGCCTCTGCCAAATATTCTAATGCTGCTTTTCCTAGACCACGAAAGTCGTATGGACTGGTACGTGGCTTGAAGGCTCCTCCGCGCAATAACTTTGCACCTGCGGCTTTGACTTTGTAAGCTAAATCAACTACTTGCTCTTTGCCTTCCACAGAACAAGGACCGGCAATAATGATTGGTAAACTTCCGGATGCCGTATTGCTAATTTCTGTTCCGTTTGCGAACTTGATTGTCGTGCGATTATTTGCGGTAGCACCACAGGTGGTGCCTGACTTGTCTTGGTTAAAACTGGAAATGGCATATTGTGGCGCCAGACGAATTACTTTTGCTACACCGGGAATTTGGTTGAAGAGATGACTTGCCAGTGCTCTTGTGTCTTCTTGCACGGTAATCAAAGTCTCGTCGCCACTTTGTACCAAGTTGCCGGACAAACCAAGTTTTGCCAATCCGGCAAAAACATTTTGCACGAGCAAATCAGTGCTTGCGGAATTTGCCTTCGATTGTAAAACGAGTATCACGGGAGTCCTATTTTGTAATTCTGCTTATGTAATTCTTGCTTTGGTAATTCTTGGTCCAGCTTGTCGTGGTTCTTGACTACCCGGTTGCCAGCTGCCAAATGCGGGAAATTTATTTGTAAGTATCAAGAACATCATCATCACAGAATTTTGTCAAGAAGCCGCAATTCGTTAGCTTAGTTTCAAATTTGTGAGAGCCACTAGCCGTGATGACTTGCAGTCTTATGACCAATTCTGCCAAGATAGTAAAACGCGCTTAACTCTGGCGTAACCCTTGCCCGTATTACTAGTCCATATCTTTCGATCGAATATGAACCCCTGGCAAAAACTCTCATTTCTGCAAACGGCAAACTTTTGGCAAAGGTGTCGCGATAGTGCCTTTGCTTTTGCACCGAAATGCATAATGCCTGCAAGCATTATGACTTTTGCCAGCATTCTATTGCTGATTGCTTGCAGCTATCTTCTTAATCTCTTCAAGGGTTCAACTGGCGTTGGTGCAGTGGGTAATTTTGAGGATCTTTTGCGCGTGACACTAATCACGGGTGCTTGCCTATTGCTTTCAACAGGGCTAACGCTCTGGTCGACATGGCTTTGGCTCTTGAGGCTGACAGCCTTTTGTCACTTGTACCTTAAACGGGACAATCGTTTTGATAAGCAAACAATCGAGCAAGCGATTACCGAGACAAAGTCCAAACAACTTTATTTGGCCAAGGTATGGTTTTTTGCTTCACTTTATTTACTTGTGGTGGTCGTACCATTCATGTTTCTCTTCCTTTTGCAGTCAATTGGCCAAATGCAATTGCCAGCTGCAATTGAAATTCCTCAGCCTTGGCTTCTCGGCTTGCAATTGATCTCCGCTTGCCTTGGCATAATTGCTTGCACTTATTCATTTGTAGTTTTTCGGTTTTCGGCCGAACTTGAACTTGCGCCTGATCAAGTAGCCAATCAAGCCTTCAAGCTTTGTTGGAAATATCCAATTGAGCTTATCAGTTTAGCTTTCGTTCTGGTCTTGGCTAATCTTGTCCTATCTTGTCCGCAGATTCTTTATTCCGTGGCTACGCACCGGCAGCTTTCCGAAATCAATTTTTGGCAAGAAGGCATCGGACAATGCTGGCTCGGCCTAACTTCGTTTGTCTTGTGGACAGCTTCGCTTGCGCTTGTTTGTGAATTGGTCAATAAATTGCAGCCGAGCCAGTCCTAGACTTCGACTTTGTTGCCACCATGTTGCTTGGCTCGTTGCAAGGCAATCTTCGAATCACGCAAAATAGTTTCCGGATTCAAATCTTCCATGTTGAAACAAGCACAACCAATTGAAACAGTCACATGTGGCCCTTGGCGATTTGGTCCGCGGGCAAAAGTCATTTGCTGAATTTCCAAACGCGTCTTTTCCGCCACCACGCGTGAGCCGTTCACGTCGGTGTTCGGCATGACAATGGCAAATGAACCGCCGCCATAACGAGCAATCAGGTCTGAGCTTCGGGTCATGCCCAATAATCTATTGCCGATTGATGAAAGCACCAAGTCTCCCATTTCATAACCATACTCATCGTTAATTGCTTTCAGATGGTCAATATCAATCATCACCAGACCGACTGGTGAGCGTTGACGATAAGAGAAGAGCAGCTGCTGTTGCAAGAAGCCAACCAGAAATTCAAGATTATAAAGTCCGGTGAGTGGATCTGTGGATGAGCGATATTGTTCTCGTTGATAGAGAATTTCCAACTCTTGATTGGCCAATACCAATCGCATCAAGGGAAGCATTCTTTCGGCCATATGATCCATGGCTGATTTAGTAATTGGATCAAAGGCTTCTTTGTCGTCACTGGCAAAAACCAAGGCGCCAACCGGAGTCTTTTCTTGTTTGATATGAATGATGTGTTGGTGACTCAACTGCTTGCCACCTTTTTGGCTTGGTTCACCACGCAAATCAATAGACAAATTATTTGCCAGCATCAGACCGGATGAAAGTTCGTCCACCAGTTTATCCAGCGATTCGTGGCTAATATCCGAATTGACGGAAAATGTGGCCCATGGTCTGCTGGTACTTAAAAGGGCAATGCCACAAACCGGCACATGGAAAAGCTCAGCCGCAATTTCAAAGTAACGATCCAAGAATTTATTGCGTGGCTCAATTGCGTCTATCAGAGAGTGGGTCATTTTGCCAACTAAAGATTCAATCAGAAGATCAGATGAAACAACTGCCAATTTTGAGTTTGAGGCGCGAAGTTGGTCTAGCGACGGTAATTCTTTTTTGTATGGTGAAACCTGGTAACCAGCCTTTTTCAAACTTTGCCCCAGGTCTTGGGCTTGGGCACTTTGATTATCAATCAAAATTGCTTTGTTGCCAGTTGCTGCTTGGGTAAGCTTTTCCAGGGATTTTTCCGTTTGCTTAGCATTGTTCTGCTTTTTGGCTGTCTTGGTTTCAGGCATGATTTCCTACCTCAGAATTTACCGACCACTTCCGGACTATTTCAAAGACTATTTAAAGTTCGCTGGTTTGCGCGACAGTTCTCCGCTTAAGTCATACCCAAATCTGGAAAGTCAAACCTCATGGCAAGCCATTATGCTTATTTCTGGTTGGACTCTTTGCTATCATTAATTCGAAAATGGACTCTTGAACCTTTGTTCGAGAATTTATGGGTGTCTTAAGCAATATGGTTACTACCTCAAATATGGTTACAGCCCTGGAATTATTACCTACGAGCTTTGCCTTCACCGAAGAGCAAGTCTTGATTCAAGAAACAGTTGCCGACATGGCTCAAAAGGAATTTGCGCCAAAGGCCCATGAGATTGACAAGAACCACCGCTTCCCAAGAGAAAATTGGGATTTGCTGGCTCAGTCCGATCTTTGTGGCTTAGTCTTTCCCGAACAATATGGTGGCGCTGGCATGGATGCAGTTTCTTATGCCATCGTGGTGGAGGAACTAGCCAAAGCTTGTGCCACGACGTCTGTGCTTTATTCGGCTCACGTTTCACTGACAGCCAAACCAATTTATATCTTTGGTTCGGAAGAACAAAGACAGAAATTTTTAGTGCCAATGTGCAAGGGTGAAAAGCTCGGTGCCTTTGCCTTATCAGAGCCCGGTTCCGGATCGGATTCGGCATCTGCCCGTTGCATGGCAATTAAATCTGGCGACGAATTTATATTGAATGGTTCGAAAAATTGGATCACCAACGGAATTGAGGCGGACTATTATTTAGTCATTGCTCAGACCGATCCTAAACTTAGACATAAAGGGTTGGTGGCACTGGTTGTCGAAAAGGGAACACCAGGCTTTAGTTTCGGCAAGCTTGAGGACAAGCTGGGAATTAAGGGCTCAAGCACCTGTCAGATAATTTTTGAGGATTGCAAGGTGCCTGTCGGTAATATGCTTGGTGGTATCGGCGATGGCTTCAAGGTGGCAATGGTCACGCTTGATGGCGGCAGAATTGGTATTGCTGCTCAAGCATGTGGTATCGCCCAAGGTGCCTGGGATCATGCATCTAAATATGCCAAAGAGCGTGTGGCTTTCGGCAAAACCATCAATCAATTGCAAGCCATTCAATTTATGCTGGCAGAAATGGCCGCGGAAATTGATACAGCCCGCCTTATGACATATCACGCTAGTGTTGCCCAAGATCGCGGGGAGCGCTTTACAAGGGAAGCGGCGCAGGCAAAGTTATATGCTTCGGAAATGGCCATGCGCTCGACAGTAAAATGTGTGCAAATTTTTGGTGGTTATGGGTATGTAACTGACTATCCAGTTGAGCGTGCAATGCGCGATGCCAAAATCACGGAAATTTATGAAGGGACATCGGAAATTCAAAGACTGGTTATTGCAAACAGTATATTGAAGGGGAATTAAATATGTCGTGGCAACCACCGCAACCACCTCCTCCAGCCAAGCCTCAACCGCAAGAGACACTTTATTCGCTATTGCAAGTTGACTCGCATGCGCACCCAACCATCATTCGTTATGCTTACCGATTTTTGGCTGCCCAATTTCATCCGGACAATGCTGAATCAGGTGATGCAGAAAAATTCCGCGTCATTAGTGAAGCCTGGCGCGTATTATCAGATGCCGGCCGCCGCCAAGCCTATGATGCTCAACAAGGCGTGACCATGCAGACTCCGCAAGGCGCTCCGGGCTCTGGTTATGCGCAGGTGCCCAAACCAAGTTTGAGTTGGTCGGAAGTTGAACTAAGGTTGGCTGTTTTGCAAGTTTTGATGGAAGCCAGACGCAAGAAACCGCAATCCGGTGGTGCTTCCGGCAAAATGCTTTTGGATTGTTTGAATTGCAACATGACTGATATTGAATGGACGCTCTGGTATTTGCGGGAAAAGGGTTATATTGTGCGGACAGAACGCGACTTCGTGATCACAGTTGCTGGCGTGGATTATATTGTCGATCAGCTATCCAGAACAGAGATTATTGATTCTGGTGCGCGCCCATCAGGCGTGAACATCAATTTGCCTGCACCACTTGCCTAAGCCTTTGCGCAAGTTTACTTTGTAATAGAACCTATATGTAAATTAGGCAATACAATCGTTTGCCCTAGTCCTTGACTGGTCTAGGTTGTCATGATAGATCTGTAATAGGCTTCCTTAACCCCGTTTAATCTTGTAGCCGACCGAACAAGCCTTCCCTCTTGTTTGGAGATGCCTCTATGACCGTCTGGGTGAATGGCTGGGAATTTGTGAGGGCGGCAGATGAAGAGACTAAGCAAACAAGCGGGCAATACTTTGGTTTTGGTAATGGTGACAATCGGCATTGTGGCTCTGATTGCCGCCTTTATCATTTTGAACTACAACCAATTGCTCGGGGCGCACAAAGAAATTCAGACTGGCATCGATGCGGCTGCTTTAGCTGCGGCAAAAGATATGAGCCGGGTGGTGGTCAACGGACCTTTGGGACGCATTGGTCTAGTAGATGATACACCGGCATTTGTTGTGCCCAATGGCATGACTGGTAAAGCTGATCCTAGACCGATTATTGGTGTGAACACTTTAATGGGCACACTAAGACTGGATGCGATTATTGCCAGCAAGCTTTCCTCAGGTACGAGCCAAAGTGGCAATGCGGCAATTTTGTATCTGGTGCAACACGATTTGCAAAACGCTAAAGCGGCTGCCTTGCTTTTGCGATCCACGCTAGCTGAAGCCGTGAATGGTGGCACAGCCATGGATAAATTTGGCAATACAATCAACATCAAACAAGATGTAATCAATGCTTATTTGGGTAACAAAAAAGATTTGGCGCTAAAAACCAATAATACCCCGAATATAACTATTGCTTTTGGTTTCCTCGATCCGACACAATCCACCACCAATGTTCCGACACCAAAGCCGGCAAGCGAAGATCCGCTTACGCAGGGACATGTAACCTATCCTCCGTATCAGGATATCGCGGCAAGCGGCTCAGGTGTTGGTGCACAAATGAAATTTCAATTTGTGCCCTTGGCTGGAGCCTCAGTGGCCTTAGTCAGCAACGAGATGTTTCGTTCTGCACCGCCGACGACAGCGGCAGCCTACGTGGCACCATCTGTGGTGCAAGTCACGGTGGACGAAGGCGTGCGCCAAGGTGCACAAATCGCCAAGGCTGAAAAAAAGGTTGCCACATTACACGAGGTGGCAACAGCCGAATGTGGTGGCACAGCTAATGTCGCATTTCCGACCGGTGCCTTTGAAGTTAGTTTTGCTAATGCTGGTGGATTGCCAGACAAACAAGCATCAGCAGTTGATTTCACAAGTGTTGTTAGCCTAATGAATGCCGCCCCAGCCGATCCGGTTTCCGGTCAAGCTGCACCGAGTTGGCCCGGACCTGGTAATGGCGAGCCGCAACCTTGGTTTAAGGCGGTGGGTGGCGCGGTGCCGGCTAATGCCGGAGCGTCCTTGCAAGCTGCTCCCTTCAAAGGCATCTCTAGTCAAATGGTGACGAATCCCAGTGTGGCACTTTCCTTCGGTGTCTATGATTGGTTACGCACTTTAGGTTTGAGACCGAACATTACTTCCGTGGTAAACGCCTTGAAGTTAGCTAACTTGAACAGAGGTTTTTATGATTTGCAAGATCGCATCGTCAATCAAAATTACCAAAGTGTTTATCGTGGTTTCCCAATCAGTTTTATGTTTGGTCCGGATAAGACAAAAGGCGATGAGTGGATGCAACCTGCATATGCCGAAAGATCATCGCGTCAGCAAAGAGGGATGACCACTGCTTTTCTTGACATAAGTTTAGGCAATGAAGATGGTGACAGGCGCAATCTCAAATTCTGGAATCGCGATCCGGAACAAGCACGCAGACAGCAAAGTAATGTTTGGGGCTATGTTCCTGCTGAGCCGGTTATTGCTGAACAAGCGCGTTTAGTGCAAGTCGTAAATGGATATGTTGCCACCACTGATGGTAATCCGGTAGAAGTGCTTAACAGTATTTACGCTGGTATCAGAGCGACGACCGCTTCCGCCGATCAAACGCAGACAAATGCTTGGAAGATACTGCAAGAGCGCATGAACAAGCTAATAAAAGAAAATCCTTCGATGGATATGAAACAAGTTACGGCCAAAGCAATTGAGCTTGAGCCACGTGCATCTTTTGCAATGCATAATTCCAGCATGGCTATTTGGATCATGTACACGATGGGGCGGAATTTCAAAGTTCTCACCGGTCTTGGTGCAAATGAAGTAAACCGCAATCACTATATTTTAGCCGGCTCACACTTCTTCCCGGCAAACAAAGCGGCATCGGTAGAAGATATAAGGAGTGAAAGAGCAATTCCTACAGGACAAGATAAAGATGCACCGGGACCAAAAGATTGGTGCGCGCCAACGGTCAAGCAAATCAGTCAGCTGGAATTTTACAAACACGCAGATGAACCAGTGATTGGCAGCACGCATTCAGTTGACACCAATTGGTATGAACAACCGGCCATGGCTATCTCACCACCGCCATCCAGTCAAAATGTTTTTGACAAACTCAAGTTCATATTTACAGTTCAAGGTGGGGCCAGTGGCGATAGTCCGCCCGGCACGGGACAAATTCAAATGGTGGTCGGTCAAGCACCATTTTCCGGTCAATCTATATTGCCTGGACAACAGTTATATCAAAGTGTACATGCTTTGATGACAACGGTAACAACTCCACCAACTACATCTACCGTTCCGATCAATCAATGGCATAACATCACGATTACTCAACCTGGAACCACAACATCAACCGTCTACCAGGTGCAAGCACGTGATGAAAATGCCAATGCGTATCCCAACTTGTCTGCAGACCCGACTCGGCAGCAAGCGCCAGCCGGATACTTCGCTGACATGAATGCCCAAGGAGGAGCAAAGACAGTCGGCAGTGGACAAAGCAATTGGTGTCAGCAGCAACAATCGGGTACACCAGATCAGACCTACTATCCGAACTGTCCGGCTCTGGCATTTGAATGGCAACTGTCTTGCCCGATTGCTCAAACAACTATGGGCGATGTGCCAGTGCCAATTCAACCGGTAACTTTCCAACCGGCCTATTCCTACAATTACAGTACATTTGCCGGATCAAGCGGAACTAGCCGATCGCTGATTTATTCCGGTTGTGCTCAATGGGCTACCAATAACGGAGTGGAAGTTTGGTCTAATTCACGCACTGATTGGTACAATCTCTGGACAGTTAATGTTGCTTCGTACTGGTCCGTCGGTGGCATGCTCTTTTCCACGGGCGCACTTGGTGATTATCAAGCCCAAGGCAACGGTTGGAATGTGGGCACGACTGCAGCTACCAGTACAAGCTATGCTGGTCAATGGGGATCTACATACAGTTGGACTACGCAAAACTATATCTTCATGATCCATAGTTAGCCAAAACAATTTAGCCATTAAGAGTTGGAGAAATTAGTTTCAAAAGTCTGTCGCCAGCCCCCCTTGCGACAGACCTTACTTTTGCCCCTACCTTAAACACATTTCCAGCTTGAATTGGTGAGTCAGTCGTGATGGTTGGGAATAAATTGCAACAGATAGCAGAAGGGGATGCACCTTGACGGCTTTCTGTTTTACATGATAGATATGTAGTATGTTTCCTTAATCCTGCTTAATGTAATGTCCGGGAAGACGTTTTGGTTGGCCGACTGGGCTTAGATTTCGACCTTTTCCTTGTCAGCAAAATTGATCGGTCGCCAAAGATGTAGGGTTCTTTGAGGGTGGCGAAGATGAATAAAAATAGAAAGTCCGGCAATACGCTGGCTTTGGTTTTGGTGACAATTGGGATTGTCGCCCTTTTAATTGGCTTTTTCGTGATGAATTACAGCCAATTGACTGGTGTACACAAAGAGGCACAGACAGCTATTGATGCTGCTGCGTTGGCTGCGGCTAAAGACATGGGCAAAGTGGTGGTGAACGGCCCTCTCGGGCGGATTGGCTTGGTGGATGATGTACCTGCCTTTGTCGTGCCGACTGGCACACTTGGTGGCAAAGTTGATCCAAGACCGGTACTCGGAATAAATACGGTCATGGGCACGATGAGACTGGATGCAATCATTGCTAGCAAACTCTCGTCGGCTA
The DNA here is from genome assembly GCA_020050685.1 of Candidatus Obscuribacterales bacterium. Taxonomy (GTDB): domain Bacteria; phylum Cyanobacteriota; class Vampirovibrionia; order Obscuribacterales; family Obscuribacteraceae; genus JAGVKG01. Next base: position 17,950 of record JAGVKG010000007.1, read on the forward strand.
ATTCACCCAGTGGCAACACGGCTATTCTTTATTTGATTCAACAAGACCTGAATAATGCCAAGGCTGCCGCGCAAATGCTCAAGACTACGCTTGCCGGAATGGCTACTGGTGGCACAGCTATTGATAAATATGGTTCGGTAATTAATTTAAAGAAGGATGCGACGGATGCCTATGTCGCCAATAAGCGCAGCTATGGACAGGCAAATGCTACGGCGCCAACTTTGTTGATTAGTTTTGGTTATCTCGATCCCTCAAAGGCCAAAACTAACATTCCTACCCCCCAGCCAGCCTCTGAAGATCCATTTACTTCGGGAAGCGGTGGCTATTACACCCCATATCAAAACATTCCAGGCGGTGCTTCTGGTGCAGCTGCTAGCATGCAGTTTCAATTCATTCCCTTGGCTGGCTCGTCGGTTGCCTTAATCTCAAATGATACCTTTGTATCCACGGCACCGGCTACGGCTGCCAGTTATATAGCACCATCCGTGGTGCAGGTCGCTGTCGATGAGACGGTAACATCCCAAGTAAAAGTGAAGGGTCAAAAGCTCACGGCAACTTTGCGAGAGATTGCTACTGCTGAATGTGGTGGCACTGCCGCCCAAGCTTTTCCAACCGGGGCATTTGAAATTAGTTTTGCTAATGCTGGCGGACTTCCTGATAAGACAGCATCACCAATTGATTTTTCCAATGTTGTGACAATTATGAATGCTGCCCCGGCTGATGCCACCACTGGTGGTGCGGCTGCAAACTGGCCCGGTCAAGGAAATGGATCGCCACAACCATGGTTCAAAGCCACTGGTGGTCCGGTGCCTGCCAGTGCCGGTGCTTCCTTGAAGGCTAGCGCTTTTAAAGGAATTACAGGACAAATTACCACTAATCCATCAGTTGCTCTATCCTTTGGTCTTTATGATTGGTTGAGAACGTTGGGTATACGACCAAATATCACGTCAGTTGTTAATGCTTTGAAGTTAGCCAATCTCAGTAAAGGTTTTTACGATCTGCAAGATCGCATCGTTAACCAAAACTATCAAACGCGTTATCCCAGTTTCCCAATCAGTTATATGTATGGTCCGGACAATGGCGAAGGTGGTATAGCTAATAATTTAGCTCCGGCCAGCCCATTGGATAAAGATTGGACCGAGCCTGCTTATGCTCAAGACGGAGAGATGAAACACGGGATGAGCAGTGCCTTCCTTGATATCAGTCTTGGTAATGAGGAAAAAGATAGACGTAATCTCGAGCGTTGGGCTGAAGATCCTGAAAATGGTCGCAGACAGCAAAGCAATATGTGGGGCTATGTTCTTGCCGATCCAGTCATTGCTGATCAAGCGCGCATGGTGCAAGTGGTGAATGGCTATGTCAGCACTATTGATGGCAATCCGGCCCAAGTTTTGACAGATATGTACAAAGCAATCAAAACTACGACAGAGGTTGCCGATGAAACACAAGCCAATGCCTGGAAGATTGTCAATGACCGAATGAACAAATTATTGAAGGAAGATCCGAAGCAGGATATGAAGAAACTTGTTCCGGAAGCTCTCAAGCTTGAGCCCCGTGCTTTCCTAGCTTTGCATAACTCCAGTTATTGTTTGTATGTTATGTACAGCATGGGAATGAACTTTAAGGCGCTGACTTCTTTAGGTGCAAATGAGTTTAGTCCTAAGCACTTTCAATTGGCCGGAGCCGATTTCTATCCGGCAACCAAGGCCGCATCGGTTCAACAAATTTTGGCCGAAGGTCGGATTTCCACCGGTCAAGATGCCGCCGCCGGCGGACCGCATGATTGGTGTGGAAAAATTGCCAACAATATAAGCCAGCTTGAATTTTACAAGCACCATGAGGAGCCACAAATTGGCAGGAGAAGTCGTGATGGACGTTGGTTTGAACAAGGTGCCTGGGCGGCCGCTCCACCTCCGTCCAGTCAAAATGCTTTCGACAAATTGAAATTCATTTTCTCTGTTGTTGGTGGTGCTAGTTCCACAAGTGGTGCTGGTACTGGACAAATTCAAATGGTGGTTGGTCAAGCTCCGTTTGCCGGAGAGTCAATTCTCGAAGGACAGCAGTTGTACCAAAGTGTCCATGCTCTGAAAATCGAGGTGGTTACACCGCCGGTTTATAAGACGATCACCACATCAACCGGCACAAGTACGGTAATGGTCACACCAGGCATTACTACTTCCACTGTCTATCAAGTACAGGCACGTGATGAAAATACCAATGCGTATCCAAGTCTATCTGCAGATGCAAGCAAGCCAAACATACCTGCCGGATATTTTGCCGATATGAACGCTACCGGTGGTGCAAAAACTGTCGGTAGTGGTCAAAGCAATTGGTGCCAACAACAAAGTGGCACTACAACCAGTCAGTATTATCCAAGTTGCCCGGCGCTGGCATTTGAATGGCAGCTTTCTTGTCCGATTGCTCAGACTACTTCCGGTGACATTCCTGTGCCACTGGAACCAGTGACTTTCCATCCGGACTACAGTTATAACTGGAGTCAATTGGCTGGGCAAACTAGCTCTTATGGTGCCGTCAGCCGTACCCTATTGTACGAGGGTTGTGCCGGCTGGACCGGAACTGTCGGTTATCAATTGTGGGGAAATTCACAGACTGTCTATCAAACTAATTACTGGAACCAGTTTACCACTTATAGCTACGCCTATTGGTCTGTCGGTGGTCTAGACTTCTCGACCGATCCTAAGGCATTGACTCCCGCTTCTCAAGCTGGTAACGGCTGGTATGTTGGTCCAACTAATACTGTGACGACAACATATACGGGCAGTTATGTAACCAACTCTGTCACAACACGCAGTTGGACAACAGATAACTACATTTATATGCCTCATAGCTAAGTAGTGAACTGACGCAGTGTATAAGAAAAGGGACGATCTCATTTGATCGTCCCTTTTAAATAGCTGCGTTCTGATTTGCTTATCGAGCTACAAAACGAACCAGTAGCAGAGCCACGATGTTCAAGATCTTGATCATCGGGTTGATGGCTGGACCGGCGGTGTCTTTGTACGGATCGCCAACAGTGTCACCAGTAACAGCTGCCTTGTGAGCATCTGATCCTTTGCCGCCAAAGTTTCCTTCTTCAATGTATTTCTTAGCATTGTCCCAAGCACCACCACCGGAGGTCATGGAAATTGCTACGAATATACCAGTGACAATTGAACCGACCAATACGCCACCAAGCATTTTGGCTGCAGCATATTGACCTGGCATTGTGTTGGAAAGCCAGAAATAACCAATTGCCGTAATCACAACTGGTGTGAGAACTGGCAAAAGGGCCGGCAGGATCATCTGTTGAATGGCTGATTTGGTGACGATGTCTACGCAAGTAGCATAGTCTGGTTTAGCTGTGCCTTCCATGATGCCCGGTATGGCTTTGAACTGTCTGCGTACTTCTTCGACTACCAAGCCACCGGCTTTGCCGACAGCTTCCATGGCCAACGCTCCAAACAAGAATGGGATTAAGCCCCCGAGGAAGAGTCCACAAAGTACAAAAGGATTGGACAGGTCGAAAGTGATAATCGCGTTTGATCCAGCTTCAGTAATTGCGCGTTGCAAATCTTGGGTGTAAGAGTTGAACAAAACAATTGCAGCCAGTCCGGCAGAACCAATTGCATAGCCCTTGGTTACGGCCTTGGTGGTGTTACCGACAGCGTCTAGAGGATCGGTAATGGCGCGAACTTCTTTTGGCATTTCGGCCATTTCAGCAATGCCACCAGCGTTATCGGTAATCGGTCCATAAGAGTCGATTGCCACGATGATGCCGGCCATGGAGAGCATGGACATGGCAGCTAGTGCTACACCGAAGATGTCTGCTAGTGCATAAGAAATCAAAATACCGCCAATGATCACAATTACTGGCAGAGCCGTTGAACGCATCGATACTGCTAATCCGGCAATGATATTGGTGGCATGTCCGGTTTGCGAGGCAGAGGCAATTGATTGCACAGGTTTGAAGTGAGTGGATGTGTAGTATTCAGTGATCCAAACAATCAAACCAGTTACCACTAGACCAACTAAAGATGCAAACCAGAAACGAATTGGCTCGACTTGTGAACCATTCATGATCAGACCGGACATCATTGTGTTAGTGATTGGCAGGAAAGCACCAGCGGCTAGAACGCCAGCAACTATGAGACCTTTGTAGAGTGCGCCCATGATGTTTTTGTCAGCGCCAATGCGGACAAAGAATGTGCCGATCACGGATGCCACAATTGAAACACCGCCCACTACTAGGGGATACAAAAGCACGGATGGGTTATTGGCTATTTGATCTTTAAATGTGATCGATGCCAAAAGCATGGTGGCAATAGCTGTAACTGCGTATGTTTCAAACAAGTCGGCAGCCATACCTGCGCAGTCGCCAACATTGTCACCGACGTTGTCGGCGATCACAGCTGGGTTGCGTGGATCGTCTTCCGGAATTCCGGCTTCGACTTTACCAACAAGATCGGCGCCGACGTCAGCAGCTTTGGTATAAATGCCGCCGCCTAAACGAGCAAACACGGAGATTAAAGAGGCACCGAAACCCAAACCAATCAAAGCGTTGATATTGTTTGTCAATCCATAAAATACGGATACGCCAAGCAGTCCCAAGCCAACTACAAGAAGACCGGTTACCGAGCCGCCTTTGAATGCGACATCGAGTGCCTTCTCCAAACCTTCAGTTGCTGCTTGTGCTGTTCTGACATTGGCTCTGACGGAAACGAACATGCCAATGTACCCAGCCAAGGAACTCAAAATGGCACCAACAGCAAATCCTGCTGCAGTTGTCCAATCTAAGGCCACACCAATAATAATAAATAAGACAACGCCAACAGCAGCAATGGTTGCGTATTGACGGTTCATGTAAGCACGAGCCCCTTCCTGAATGGCTGAGGCAATCGATTGCATGCGCTCATTGCCGGCAGGCAATTTTAGAACCCACATGCTAACGAACAGTCCGTACAAAAGTGCGATTACGGAACAGACAATTGGTGTCAATAGACTATTAAGCAGACTACTTAGCTCCACCTTGAACTCCCCTTTCTAGCGCGAAAGAAATTACAGATATATACATAAGAAAGATACCTAAATTGAACTTGCTTTTCCCGATTGCAAAATTTATCTATGTAGAGTGCAATTGTTCATGACAAGCAGTGCTCTCGTGGATCTCAAGAATGACTTTGTCTGGCTGGATGGCTTGATATGACGTGAGATCTGGCTCTTGGCGTGATAAAATATCGCCGAACTAGAAAGTTAGGGTAGCTTCATGTCAAAGTGCTTGAAGCATGTAGTCAAAGAAACAGAGCTAATCCTAGAAAAACTTTTTATCCCGTCTTTTCTTATCGGACTCTTTGCAGCTTCGGTGCAACCGGTGTATGCAGGAAAGTACTTGGCATCAAGTGTGCCGATTCCCTCGCCGGATTCGGTGAATAGTTCTGCCAATATCAGAAGTAATCCGCGCGGCAATTGTGTTGTCTCGGCAATTGAAGACGATGCCGGCAAGATGCTTGTGCTGACGATGTCGCAAAAGTCGCAAATCCCCAGTCCGTCAATTCAGTATTTGCCTGGGCCGGATGGCACCACAATTATGGTTTGTGATTTCTATGGCTTGACTTGGAACAAGCCGACCAAAGCCATTGATCCACCAGTACCGGCAAATATTTTGTCTGGTCAAACAGCCTTCGCCAGAATGCCATTTAGACCTTACGTACAGCAAATTAGACTGGGGCAATTTCAAGAATTTCCCTCTATCTTTCGTATTGCTGTCACTGCTAATCATCCTGATGCTTTTAGAAACTTTGCCTTTCGCTCTGGTCCGGGCACGCTTGTTATCAAGTGGGGCTCGGCCTCCCGTAAGCCAAATCCGCCGACCTATCGTCCGAATTCAAATGCGCAAGTTGAGCCAGCCTTTGCACCGAAAGTAGTTGCTCAACAAAATCCCAGACCAGTTTTGGCACCACAAATTGCCGCCAATCAAGGTCTTTCATCTCCACCGGTTGCGCAAGAACCTGTCCGTTCGTATTCAATGAAGCCGATGACGATGCAGGCAACGACACAGGCAATGCCATCGTCGACAAGAACAACATCGATGATACCGGCAGCGCCTATAAGGACATCAACGATGGCACCAGCATTGCTGCCGGTGATGAAATCCCTTTCGATCACGCCAACTGATGCCCCGTCACCAGTTGCCCAAACCAGTTCAACAGATCCACAGGCGAGCAATAATCCTTTGTTGGCTCCGTCAGTGGTAACTACGCCAGTTGTGACTCCACCGGAACTTTCAGTTTCCGGCTTGGATCCGATAATTGTGCAAATAAAATGCCCGGCCAAGATCAATTATCATGTTTTTCGTCTTGCTGGTCCGGACAGATACGTAGTTGATTGTGAAGGAATGCAAGCGATTGTCTCCTCTCTAGTACCTCAGTGTGCGGAGAATTCTTATATCAAGTCGATTCGTGTTGGTGTGGGAGACTTGGCAAATGTAGGTGGCAGGCTGGTTCTGGATCTGGTATCTTCTGATGTACCCATATCCGAGCAGTTCGATGAAGCGACAAACATTTTGTCGATTTTTGTCGGCAAGCAAGGCCCTGTTCCGCAAAATCAACAAGCATCTGACTTAACAAAACCGCCAGCTATAGATCTAAACAAATTGACAGCACCGCCTTCCATGACGGTACTTCTGGATGCTGGCCATGGTGGCAGCGATCCCGGAGCACAAAGAGGCGATATACAGGAAAAGGACATTACACTTTCAATTGCGCAAAAGCTGGCTAAATGCTTGCAATCAAAAGGTGTGAAGGTGGAAATGACCCGACGCGAAGATGCTTTTGTTTCTCTGCAAGATCGCGTCAATCAAACAAATTCCATTAGCCCCAATCTTTTCGTCAGCGTGCACATCAATTCACTTGAAACCACTTCAGAAATTCATGGCATCGAAACTTATTACCAAACAGAGCAAAGCAAAACCTTGGCTGATTCGATCCATGCCAATTTGGTGCAAGGATTGGCGGCTCCGGACCGGTTTGTGCGCAAGGCACGTTTTTACGTGGTCAATCACACCCAGGTGCCAGCCGTCCTAGCTGAAGTTGGTTTCATCTCCAATAAGGAAGAACGGGATAAATTAATTTCTTCTGATTACCAGGAGCAGGTAGCTCGGTCCTTAGCGTGCGGTATTATCCTTTATCTGAATCAGCCAAAGCAGACAGGCAAGGAGCTAAATTGACCGCCGGACCGAACCTAGGAGCAAAAGTTGCAGGCACGATCGCACTTTGCGATTCCGGCGTAGGCGGGCTTTCGGTTTTGCGAGAGTTAAGAGCCAGCAATAAAATTAGCCCACAAAAATACATTTATTTTGGCGATACGGCACGTTGTCCTTATGGTGATCGTTCGCCAAAGGAAATCAGGACTTTCGTTTCGGAAATTGTCGAATGGCTTTCTAAAGCAGGTGCTGATGCCATTGTTATGGCGTCCAATACATCTTGTGCCCAAGCCCTGGATTTAGCTGAATCTAAATCGTCTGTACCGATTTTTGACATGATTCAGCCGGTTTGCCAGTACATTGCCCAAGAAAAATTGAAAGTTGGCGTGATTGCCACGTCCTCGACGGTAAAAGCTAAAGCATTTTCCAAAACGGTGGCTAGCTTTGATGCAAAATTGCCGGTGTTTGAAGTGGCTTGTCCCGATTTGGTGCCCTTGGTAGAAGCGGGCAAGATAGATTATCAGTCTAGCTCCGAGACTTTGGCTAAATATGTCGATGAATTGTGCAAAGCAAAAGTGGAAGCTGTGGTGTTTGGTTGTACTCACTATCCATTTTTTGCACCGGTGTTGCGTCAGATGCTGCCGCCGGATATTCAACTTATCGATCCGGCAAAATTTGTCGTGGACAAAATTGCTGAATTGAATTTCCCCAAGTATGCCAACGATGCAAATGTTGATGTGTACGTAACTGGCTCACCATCGCATTTTGCCAAGGCTGCAGAAACCTGCCTCGGGTATGATTTGGGTACGATATATGGTATCAGTGTCGATGAACTTGCTCCGACTTCTGCAGTAGATTCATTGATCGCAAGTGTGACACTACCTGTGATACCACAATCGACAACGCAGCCACTAATTTCGCAATCTCCTACGCAAGCTGAAGCAATTTGAATCCGGATTGTTAGCGGAAACTAATTGACTAGGCGTGTTAATATTGAGGCTCAAATTTCTCAGCCCGGTCTTTCCCAAGACCTGCTTAGGTTATCGGAAACTGACATATGCCGACGTCTATTCAATCTTCTAGCAAGGTAATCGAACAAATCAAGCTTTGTTCGTCACTTTCGGATGCGGCCAATTTGGCGAGCTCTTGCACTGCATGTGGACTTTCGAAATCACGTACGAATGTAGTTTTCTCTCGCGGCAATCCGAAAGCCAAACTGATGATCATTGGTGAAGGTCCAGGACGTAACGAAGATGAGACAGGATTACCTTTTGTCGGTCGAGCTGGGCAACTTTTGGACAAGATTCTCGGGTCGGTTGATATTGATCGCGAAAAGGATGTCTACATTTGCAATATCGTTAAGTGCAGACCACCGGAAAATCGCGTGCCAACCGAAGCGGAAAGGAATTCGTGCAAACCATTCCTTGATTTCCAAATTGAGAAAGTGAAGCCGAAATTGATATTGTTGGCCGGCGCGACAGCAGTCGGTGCAATTTTGCAAACCAAGTCGCCAATTAGCAAGATTCGCGGACAATGGTTTGATTGGCCAAACGGCGCAAAGGTCATGCCAATTTTTCATCCATCCTATCTTTTGCGTAACGACACAAACAAAGTCGGATCGCCGAAATGGTTAATGTGGCAGGACATCAAGGAAGTGCGTAAAGCATTGGATGCACTTTCCTAATCAAGATTTTTATTCAGTTCAGGTTACAAAACAGGATTTACGGAGCTAACAAAGCATGGCAACAAAGTCAGACACATTTTTCGAAGATTTTGTCGATCAGCAACTTTTTGACGCGATAAACAACGATTTTGGCAAAGATATCTTGCGTTTGCCAAAACAAGGTCATGGCGAAGTGCGCGATGAGGTCTTCATTTACTTTTCGGCTATGGCAATGCAGCAAGTGAATGCCCTGGCAATGAAGTATGGCATTGATGATCCGAATTGTTTGAACGAATTGTATCAACTGACGCGTACAAATTTGATTCATGGCTTTCGTTTAGGTCAAAGTATGCGTGGTCGCTGGCAACCAAGCTGAGCTATCCCCCTAAAAATAGACAGATGAAATTGTACGAAGCCTCCGGATATGATGTCGCAGATAGGAGGCGTACAAATGTCAAGCAATCAAAAGAA
>JAGVKG010000013.1 GCA_020050685.1 Candidatus Obscuribacterales bacterium
ACAAATTACAGAGTAGCAGGCAAAACAAATGCAAAATTATCAGGCACCAGGGGTGATACTACTTGAAATGTAATCAAAAACGATTGCACTCCTCATGTCATCTACAATTTGATGCATTATCGGTCATTCTTATGTATATAAATGTATTCATTGCAGACTTATCGGACACGCACGAATTCTTGACTATCGGTTGCCATGAATTGCTGATAACAACTGGGTTTCGCGAGATCGCCAAATATATATTTTGGGGTGATTATAATACAAAGTATTAACACTATTTAAAAGAGCGAAACGCTCGCACTGGCGGTGTTTTCTATTAATTTGCAAATTCCCTATTACATTTATTTGCTTGACACCTATTCGATAAGCTATCCAGTAGGATAAGATGGTCACTTAGGAGTTAGATCATTTTTGATGGAGTGGTTATTATGAAGAAAGGTTTTACTACCTTAGTAAGTTTGGTTGTTGCAGCTGGCGCTTGCACATTTATTACTACGTCCCCTGCCAGTGCTCAAGGAGCAAGCAACATCAGCGAACTAACGGATGTTGTTGGTAATGAGTGGGCATACAATGCCTTGAAGGAACTGGTAAACAATCCATGTCACATCTTGGTTGGTTATCCAGACAGAACGTTCCGTGGACAAAAGTCCGCAACACGTTTTGAATTGGCAGCTGCGCTCTATAAATACGAGCAGTGCATTGTCGAAAGACTTGCTCAAAAAGCTGATAAGGCTGACCTCGAAAAGTTTGCGGCACTTCTCGAAGAGTTCCGTGGCGAACTGAATGCTCTCAAAGCACGCGTTGATGCTCTCGAAAAGCGCATGACCGCTGTTGAAGAGAAGAATGTTGAACAAGATATGCGTCTTGCTTACGCAGAGCGCCAAAAGGGCTTCCTCTGGGAGCGCGTGGTCAAAGGAACAGTTATCGATATTCGTGATATCGGTGTTGGTGTCGGACGTGGCGCCCGCGCTATTTACGAATACTTGTTCTAATTAGGTCTATAGGACTTATAAGACCTCAATGTGATTGGACTCCTAGAATTACTCCCGCCGAATTGAACGGCGGGAGTTTTCTCTGCCTTTTTAGAGTGGGAGTGAAGCGGGCAAACCTGCGGAGGAGCCGGTAGGTGACGGATCAGTTAAATAAAGACCTTCATTTCGCCATAGATGTTCTGAAACAAGCAGAACAAATTTTGCTGCATTATTTTCAAACGGGAATTGAAGCCAAGCAAAAAAGTGATGGCAGCTTTGTCACCAAGGCAGATCAAGAAGCCGAGAGACTGATAAGAGAATCCATCGCAAAGAAATATCCGGATGACAGCATCTTGGGTGAGGAAGAAGGACATAGTAAGTCCGGCAAGGTTGGCAATACTCGCAAATGGATTGTCGACCCGCTCGATGGTACTTACAACTTCACACGCGGCATCCCAATCTTTTCCAGCTTGCTTGCCCTAGAAGAAGATGGCGAAATTACTCTTGGCATTATCAACGCTCCGGCTGTGGGCGACACCTTTTGGGCAAGTGCAGGCGGCGGAGCCTTTAAAAACGGGCAGGCAATATCTGTTTCTGCCATTGACCGGCTTGACGCCAGCCAATTTAATTTTGGCTCGCCCCAACGGGTACAAAAGGACAATCTTTGGCCTGGATTCACCAATCTCATTGCTAAATCCTACTGGCAGCGTTGTTATGGCGACTATCTGAACTTCACCTATGTCTTTGAGGGCAAGTCCGAAGCCGCCCTGGAAATTGGCGTACACCCTTGGGATTTGGCGCCAATGAAGGTTTTGGCAACCGAGTCCGGCGGGCGCTTTTCGGACTTACAAGGCGGACAGTCAATTTACACCGGTTCTTGCCTGGTATCCAATGGCCACGTGCACGATGCTTGTTTGAAATTGCTCATATCCTGATAAATCCGCGAAAGCAGGGCAATTTCCGGGAATAATAAAAGATGCTATGAACCCGAAGCCGGTAAAACTGTTTGATCGCTTACGCTCCATGCAGTGGCGCATGGCTATTGTCATGTCCTCTTCGGGGATTTTGCCAATTATTATTTGCCACGTCATTGTCGCGGGCCGAGATCAGGTCAAACTTTTGGACCCGACGCTTGTCTGGTATGTACCGCTTCTACCGATTTTTATTGCCATCAACTGGCTTTTGGCTGGAGTCGTGCTGATTCCGGTCAGGCAACTTTTACTTTCGACGCATAAATTGGCAACCATGGACATTCGTCATCGCCTGGACATTGATCCCAATGAGCCAATTGAAACTCACGAAGTACGAAAGGCTTTCAACCGTCTTTTGAATCGTTTGGAAGAATCGCTCAATATTCAATGCCAGTTTGTCGCCGATGCCAGCCATGAATTGCGTACACCACTTACGTCTATTCAGGGTTACACAAAACTTCTGCAACGTCGCGGCGCAAATATAGATACACAACTTTTATCAGAAGCTTTGCAAACAGTGTCGGATGAATCGGGTCGCTTGATTCGTTTGGTATCAGACTTATTGCAATTGGCACGTGCCGATGCTGGACAACAAGTTCTCAGTCAGCAAGAAATTGTTGATATGAGAGAGGTGCTTGATTCCGTCGAAGACACTGTTTCGATTATTGCTCCAGAGCAAATTGAGATCCGCTGCATTCTGCCCAAAGAGCCGGTTTGGGTTTATGGTGATGGTGATCGATTAAAACAAATATTTTTGAATTTGACGAACAATGCCATCAAAGCCACACAAGGTGGTGGCAAAGTTACTTTGACATTGCATGCTGTTGAAACAGAAGCAGTGGCACGCGTGGTCGATACAGGTATCGGCATTGCCCCTGCAGATCAACAAAGAATATTTGATCGATTCTATCGCATTGAAAGATCGCGCACGCGCAGCCGGCTTTATGGTGGTGGCACTGGCCTTGGTCTGGCAATTGCACTGACAATCATCAAAGCGCATGGCGGCATAATTGAATTGGAATCAGAGTTAAACAAAGGTTCTGTCTTTACTGTCAAACTGCCCTTGGCACCAAAGGAACTAATTGCCAAACGTTTAGCAGAACGCCAAGAACAATCGACAAACAATCACGTACCAAAAGTGGACGAGCCGATTGGCCAATATACAGAAGCCTAGAAATTGTTGTCGCGACAAAAACAAAACGCCGCCCATTATTGTGGACGGCGCAATGAGAATCTGAATCAGCTAGACAACTACTCTTTTGTCTTGGCTGGCGGTGGAGCAGAAGCAGCTTCAGCAGCTGGTGCTGCGGTTGCAGCGGCTTCAGCAGCAGCGGCGGCCGGTGTCTCTTCAGCTGCTGCACGTGGTGTGACAACACGCACAACGATTTCATCAGCCGGGTTCAAAATCTTGATCTTGTCGGATATCTTCAATTCGGAGAAGTGAATACCTTGTTCAATTTCTACGATCTGAGACAAATCAACTTCCAAGAAATCTGGAATGTCTGTTGGGAAGCATTCAATTTCTGCTTCTTGGAACATTTCTACCAATTGTCCACCGGCACCAACGGCTGGCGATGTACCAATTAGTTTGAGCGGTACAGTAACCGTGAGTTTACGGTCAGCGGCAACGCGATAGAACTCGATGTTCAAAACTTCTGCGGTTGTCGATCTTCTATCCACATGACGAATCAGGGCAGAAATCGGTTTGTCTGAACCAGCTACCAATTCCACAACGTGCGAGAACGCTGCAGCTGGAAGCCGACTGAATTCGCGGGCTGAGAGTTGGACAGATTGAGATGCTTCCCCAGGACCATAAATGGTTGCCGGAATTTTGCCGTCACGGCGCAAGGAACGGGGGTTTTTAGCTTCGCGCTTCTCAAGCTCTAGCTTGAATTTTTCCATTTGACTGTACCTCTAAGACTTTAAAGCATTACCTGGGGCGCAAGGATTCGAACCTCGGAATGCCTGGATCAAAACCAGGTGCCTTACCACTTGGCGACGCCCCAAGATAAGCGAATCAGCATTTTATCACGGGACGCATGGGAGTTTGCGCTCAGTGCTTGAATTCTATCTTCTATTTCATCAATTCAGGCGCATCTTAACAAAATTTGCTTCTTCGAAGAGCGACTTGGCAAAAGCCAGGGCTGCCTTTTGGTCTTCTGCCCCGGAAGCCATAGCAGCCAGTGCCTTAAGCCTTTGGTTTTGATTAAGTGCAGTACAGAAAATTTCCGTGTGGTCAGACTTTTGTTCCTTTGTCACTTCAATGTGGTTGTCAGCCACGCAAGCAATCATGGGCTGGTGCGTAATGCACAGTATTTGATGTGATTTTGCTAACAATGCCAGCTTGTCACGCATGGCTTGCAGAGCGCGCCCGGACAAGCCGGTATCAATTTCGTCAAAAACCACAGTGCCAACCTGATCGGCTTTGGACAAAATTGCTTTGATTGCCAACATCACGCGTGAAAGCTCGCCACCGGAGGCAATCTTGGCTATCGATGCCGGAGGCAAACCTGGATTGGCCGCTATTTGGAACTCAAGGCGATCAAGACCTGATACACCAACGTGTTGCACTTTTTGCCCCGGCAAGTCTGCATCTTCAGCTGGTAAATCTGCTTCTTGGGCCAAAAAGCTAATTTCAAATCGGCAATTCGGCATTCCTAATTCATGCAGACTGACAACGATATCGGTTGAAAGTTTTTCTGCCACCAGTTTACGTTTGGCAGATAGTTGCTCAGCCGTTTCCAGAAGCGCCGCTTCCAATTCTTTCAGTTCGGCAAGCATTTGCTTTTGATTTGCCTCTGAACTTTCCAGTCTCTCAAGCTCGCTGGCTAAGCTATCGCGCAATGCAATTGCATCAATCAAATTAGGGCCGTACTTACGTTTGATTTGCGCCAAACAAGCAAGCCTCTCGTCGTAGAGAGCAAGTTTTTCTTCATCACAATCAATTGATTCGCGATAGTGTCGCAATTTGCGCGCCGCATCTTCAATTGATTCACAAGCTGTTTTGATCGCTTCGGCAGCCGGTGCAAGTTTGGCATCAATGGCACTTGCCTTTTCAATTTCCGAAAGCGCTGAATTCACCAAATCAATTGCACAACCTTCTTGTTCACCAAGCATTTCTTGAGCAGCAAATGCTTTTTGTTCAAGCAATTTTGCATTGGCCAAAATCAAACGTTCACCAATAATTTGCTCGTCTTCATCTGATTCGGAAAGTTGAGCCTCGTTCAACTCATCTAATTGAAAACGAGTAAAATCCAAGCGGCGCAAGCGCTCTTCTTCTGAGATGTTCAAGGCGTTTAGCTCATTGGTCAACTCACGCACTTGCACATATTGAGTACGCACTTTTTCCAAAAGCTTCTTGTGTGTTTTGTCACCAAGCAAATCCAATATCAAAAGCTGCGATTCACGCGACATCAATGTACGTGCTTCGTGCTGCGCATGAATAGCCAAAAGTTTGCCTCGCAGCTCTGACAATTGCGCAGAATTTACAACAATGCCGTTAACGCGAGAACGCGAGCCAGTCTTTGTAATTTCTTTTGTGACAATAAGTTCTGCGCCACTATCCAAGTCTTGCAATTCATTATGCTTGAGCCAAGCGGCTACGTCTGAATCCGGACGAAACGCCGCTTCGATATAAGCCTTTTCTGCACCAATGCGGATGGATGTTGGCGACGTCTTGCCACCAAGCACAGAGCTAAGTGCGTCCATGATGATTGACTTGCCAGCCCCAGTTTCGCCCGTCAAAACGTTCAGCCCTTCAGAAAAGGACAAACGCAGTTGCTCAATGAGAGCAAAGTTTCTTATCTCAAGTTCGGCAAGCATCTCAATTCACTTGGCGGAAGTTCTGATAATCAGCTCGCCAAATATCATAACGCTTGCTAAGCGTATTTTGAAATTAGATTTGCAGAGACAGCCTTCGGCATGTCCCCTTTATATCTTCTCTTATGCAACCGGGGTCAAAGCTTGGATGCTGACTTGAGCGGCAAGATTTTGCGCCAATTGGCAGAAAGCTTGAGAAATTGGGTGATCTTTTTCTTGGGCGCAAATTGGATAGCCGGCATCGCCGCCTTTGCGCACGGAAAGATCAAGGGGAATCTCGCCCAAGAACGGCACGTCAAGCTCTTCTGCTAGAGCACGCCCACCGCCATGGCTGAAGATATCTGATTGATGGTCGCAATTCGGGCAAACAAAATAACTCATGTTTTCGACAAAGCCCAAAACAGGTACTTGCATTTGCTGGAACATGGCAAGCGCCTTGCGTCCGTCAAGCAAAGCTACATCCTGCGGAGTTGTGACAATTAAACCGCCGGACAAATTTGTTGCTTGGCAGAGCGTCAATTGCGCATCGCCTGTACCTGGAGGCATGTCCACTATAAGGTAATCAAGTTCGCCCCATTCTACATCACGCAAAAATTGTCTAATTGCTTTATCCAGCATCGGTCCACGCCAAATTACAGGCGTATCTTTGGAAACAAAAAAGGCCATAGACATACACTTGACGCCGTAATTTTCTGGCGGCATGATTTTGTTGTCTTTGCCTTGCGGTTGATAGTCTTCGCAAGACATCATCAATGGCACATTTGGTGCGGTGATATCAGCATCCAAGAGACCAACCTTGGCTCCCAATTGCGTCAGCGCAACTGCAAGATTGCAAGAAACGGTTGTCTTACCAACACCACCCTTGCCAGAAGTAACGGCAATAATGTTCTTGATGCCGGCAACCGGCTCGCGACCGGAGACCTTGCGTTGTTGTGTAACTGCCGCAGTCGATTCTAATTCTACTTGTTCAACGCCCGCCAATTTCGAAACCACATCGCGACATTCTTGTTCAATCTTCTCTTTCACCGGACACGCGGGAGTTGTCAGTGTTAGCTTGAAGTGCACTTTCGGCAAAGCAATCTTCACATCCGAAATCATGCCGAGAGTGACGATGTCTACATGCAAGTCTGGATCCATAACTTGCTTGAGCGCTTCAATTACTTGCTCTTCTGTGAGCTTGTCTTTCTTTCCGAATATCATTATTTAATCGCTCCGTCGCCTCGTGGCGAAATATATATAGATGATATTAGCAAAAGGGGCGCGGTGCCACTTCCATAATACAAATTTGGCATTTAATTCCTTGTTAACCGGGCAATTAGGTTGGTAAATTGGGCGTATTTTTGCGCCAGATCAGAGCGTTTGCCCTCTTCGTAGTCCGAGTAGTCAAACCCTGGTGCCATGGTGCAGCCTAAGAGGGCAAAGCCGTGGCGACTTAAACCCGGCTTAAGGTGTGAACCTTGCCAAACTCCCCTAGGTACGACCAACTGGACCTTTTCCCCTGATTGAAGGTCCTGTCCAAGAACCTGCGTCTGTCCGGTGCCCTCGGGCAAAAGCCAAAGCATTTCCACCGGATCGCCCAAATAAAAGTGATATATCTCGTCGGTGCGTAGTTTATGCAGACAAGAAAATGTCGTCTGCGTAAGCAAATAGTAGATAGCCGTGCCACAAGCTTTCTCTTGTCCAGGCAAGAAGTTGGCAATATTTTCTGCCGAACGATAGGTCTCGCGGAAATAGCCACCCTCTTCCGGATGTGGCTCAAGCCCAAGCAGTTGGATGATTTCGTCTGCGGTCATCAGGACATCTTAACAGCAATTCGTGAAATCCCCATTGACCGAATGCCCATCAACCAGGAGAATTGTGTCTGTAATTGCTTGGGATATACATAAAGGAAGCGGCATGCTGAACGATCGCATAAATGGCGGCTATAGTTTTGTCAATCGACGTAGCGGAACATCCGCAAGAGCTCAAAGCGGAGCCGCGTCTGCCACTGTCAAAAAAGAAATCACCTCCAAGCTTGAACAAATTGAACGTGAGCTTGAGGAATTGAAACTCTTCAATAAGAGCATCCGAGATTTGGCTGAAGCTTCAATTACAATCATTCCGGATGTTGAGTCGGAAGAAGTTTAGTCAATTTAAAATCTTATTCGCGGCTTCGAGATGATGCCACCAATTGTGGTGACATATCTTCACCTTTGTCCACAGGCTTGATTTTTGCTTTTCTCTTGATCCAGTTTTGCAAATCATCTATGTAAGTAAAAACAACCGGCACAACTAGAAGTGTCAGCACGGTTGATGTTATCAAACCGCCAATCACCGCCAGTGCCATTGGCGCTCTTGCTTCCGCGCCAGCACCCAAACCGATGGCAATCGGCAGCATGCCGCAAATCATGGCGATGGTCGTCATCAAAATCGGTCGCATGCGAGTATTGCCGGCATCTTTAATTGCCTGCATACGATCGACACCTTTTTTCATTTCGCCCAGACAATATTCCACTAAGAGAATTGCGTTCTTGGTCACAAGACCCATGAGCATAACTATGCCGATTAGGGCATACATACCAAGCGATTGGCCAGAAAATACCAGTGCCATCAGTGCTCCACCCAATGCTAGAGGCAGAGACATCATGATCGTCAACGGTTGCAAAAAGCCACCGAAGAGCAAAACCAAAACTGCGTAGATCAACAAAATTGCCGAACCGATTGCATTGCCAAAGCCAGCAAAAACGTCATGTTGAATTTCAGCATCGCCGGAAAGTTCTTCTCTCACATCTTTAGGCATTGAAACAAAAGCGGGCAACTCGTGTACTTTTTTGCGTGCCACACCAAGAGGCAAATCACCTAAAAGGTTAGCCTCGATAGTTACTTGCCGAGCCCGCTGGAAACGATCAATTTGAAACGGACCGGCGCCATACTCTACTTTCGCCACCGCCTTCAAAGGTACTGCATGACCGTCAGCACTAATCACTTTCAAATTGCCAATTGTTTGAGCGTCCTTGCGATAAGCCGGATCAAGTTGAACTCGAATATTGATTTGCCGATCGGAAAGATCAAATTTTGCCAAGTTGGAATCCATATCACCAAGCGTGGCAATCTGTGCCGTTCTGGCAATCGAACGAACCGACACGCCTTGATCGGCAGCGCGCGCCATATCCGGCACAACCAGAATTTCCGGACGTACCAGTGCTGCGCTTGAGCGAATATCTGCCAAGCCGGAAATCGTGCGCATCTGATCAACAAGCGCATCGGCAGTTTGATTCAAGCTATCTGCATTTTGGCTGACCAAAAGCACTTTCAGTGTGCCGCCCATGCCGAAGGAATTCTTAAATTGCGTGCGCGCCCCAGCTATTAGCTTAAGTTCGGGACGAACGGCACTTTCAAATTCTTGTTCCGAAACATTCCTTTGCGCTCGCGGCTTGAGAGTAATATACAAACTAGCTTGATTGACTTCACCGGAACCACCTTCAGAAAAATTTGCCGCTGCCCCACCAACAGTAGCAAATACCGAAGCAACTTCCGGCCTGGCCTGAACAATTTTGCTAGCTTGATCGACACAAGCCTTCGTTTCTTCCATAGTTGATCCTGGCGGCAATTCAACACTTAATTGTGTCTCGCCTTTATCCACCTTGCCAATTAAGGAGGTCGGCACAAGCTGGAAAAGCACGATGCCGAGTGCAAAAAAGGCAACGGCTAGACCAACCGTGATCCGGCGATGCGCTAATGCCCAATCCAACATTTTGCTATAGATTGTTGCTAGTTTGCTTTGCGCATCAACTTTGTGATTGGCAGTCAGAAAATATGCAGCTAAAAGTGGTGTCAACATCCGTGCCACCACCAATGAGAACATAACAGCCGCTGCAACCGTCAAACCAAACTGCTTGAAGAATTGTCCGGGAATGCCGCCCATGAAGGCAACCGGAATGAAGACAGCCACAATTGTAAATGTGGTGGCAATCACGGCCATGCCAATTTCGTCAGCCGCTTCAATTGCTGCAGGATAAGGCTTCTTGCCTTTGGCTATATGACGAACAATATTTTCAATTTCCACAATCGCGTCATCAACTAGTATGCCGATTACAAGCGCCAGCCCTAATAACGACATATTGTTCATCGTATAACCGGAAAGCTTCATGTAATAGAATGTCGGCACCACGGAAAGTGGCATAGCCAAGGCAGAAATTACCGCAGCACGCACATCTTTCAAAAAGAGCCAAATGACAAATACAGCCAATGCTGCTCCAACCACCAAAGAATCTAGTGAGGCTTCATAAGAATTCCGCACATACTTCCCAGCACTATAAACTTTGGACATCGAAACACCAGGCGGCAGTGTCTTTTTAATTTCGGCGATTTTCTTGTCAGCCGCATCTTCCACATCCACCATATTTGATCCACTGGAACGCACAAGCGCAAAAGCCACTGTTGGTTGGCCGTTTAAATAAGCACATTCACGAATATCGGAAGATCCATCAACACAAGTGCCCAGATCGCCGAGGCTTGCCCAGTGCCCGTTTGGCAAAGCAATTTTCGTTTGACGCAAAGCCTCCAAACTTGATGCCGAGCCAAGAGTCCGCACCGCTTGTTCGCCTGCCCCCACTTCTCCTCGCCCTCCAGGAAGATTGATGTTCAACGCACGTAATTGTGCGTTGACAGCATCGGCTGTCACACCTAATGCATCCAAACGATTAGGATCAAGATTGACTCTAATTTCACGATCAACTCCACCATAGCGCAAGACTTGACCAACGCCAGGCACCAGCATGACTGAGCGAGCAATGTCGTTGTCGATTAACCAAGAAAGATCTTTGGCTGAGTGGCGATCTGAAGATAGTGAGTAAATGGCAACCGGGCCGCCAATAAATTCCAGCCTTTGAATAACCGGCTCATAAATACCTTCAGGCAACTGTTGGCGAATTCGGGAAATTGCTTCGCGCACATCGTTAACTGCCCGGTCTGTATTTGTGCCAAGCTCGAACTCGATACTTGTTGTAGAAACACCAAGATTGACTATCGAAACGATGTGTTTGATATTGCCAATGCCGGCAACTGCATTTTCTACTTTTCTGGTTACTTGCGTTTCCATCTCATCAGGCGATGCACCGGCCTCCGATACGGTAACAGCCACGACCGGAACATCAATGTTTGGCGTTTCATCAACACCAAGACCAAAGAATGCTTGCAGACCAGCAACCGTCAGTATAATAAACAAGACAATGACTGGAACCGGATTCCTAATTGACCAAGCTGAGATGTTCCAATTCATATTATAGGCGCTCCGTCACTGGTGCTGAGCACCAGCTCCTCCGCGCGTAGTCCCGCTTCACTTCGAACTCCTCCTCGGAGTTCTGCGCTACGCTGGATATTCGCATTCTCAATGGCGCTCCGTCACTGGTGCTGAGCACCAGCTCCTCCGCGCGTTTATACGCGTCACTACGGACGCCTCCTCGGCGTCCTGCGCTTGCTGTATATCGTCTAAGAATTCGCATAGGGTTGTTCGTTACCGGCCAATTTGTACGACGTCCCCATCTTTGAGGAAGCCGGCACCTTTTACAATTACTTGTTGTCCAGAAATAAGTCCTGATGTTATTTCCACATAGTCACCTGCGTGTTGCCCAGCGGTAACTGGTGTGAGTTTCGCCTTATTATCCACAAGCACAAACACATAAGAGCCGTTGTCGCGATTAATCAAGGCTTTAGCTGGAACAGTCAGGGCCGCCTTTTCACCCAAAAGCACTTTCGCTTTGGCAAACATGCCAGGCCTTAAATCGCTATCTTCCGGCAAATCAATGCGCACTGTTGCTTGGCGGCTAACTGAGTCAATCAATGGACTGACCTCACGCACTTTCCCTTCGATCAATCGGCTGCCGGCAGCATAGCTTGAGACTAAGACATTTTGCCCAGGGGTAAATTTATTTAGGTCAACTTCGGCAATTTGCGCCCTCATTTCTAAGCGATTGTTGCGCACCATTGAAAATAAAGTTTTGCCCGCCGAACTTATTTCACCAATGTGCGCATCTCTTTTGACAATCAAGCCATCATCCGGTGCACAAATTCTTGTTTGAGCAATTTCTGCTTCGAGCTTTTTCACGGAAGCTTCCAATTGCGCCAGTCCTGCCTTGGATACTTGGATATCTTCCAAGCGTCCGCCAGCATTAGCCATCTTCAGTCGTTGCCTGGCTTGCTCGTAAATAAACTCAGAGGCTTTCACCTTTTGCTTAGCGCTGTGCACTTCTGCGCCTGCAGTCTGCGCCAATGTCCACTTACTCTCTGCATCTTGTCTGCTAACAGCACCTTCTGTCACCAGACTTTCATATCGCTCCGAATTATGTTTGGCTTCGCTTGCATTAGCTTCAGCCTGGCTCAAATGCGCTTCTGCCTCTGCCACGCTGGCTCCATATTGAGCCAACTGCGCGCGCATAGAAAGAATATCCTCCTGGCGATTGGGTTGAATGGCTTTCTTTAAGTTTGCTCTACCAGCTGCCAAACTTGCTTGAGCTTGTTCCAACTCGGCATTCAAAATCGAAGCATTCAACAGAGCCAAGACCTGACCGGACTTGACCTTATCTCCCTCTTCCACCAAAACTCTTTCAATGCGCAGACCGGAAAGCTCAGCGCCAATCGCTAAAGGATCCCAGGCAGTCACAGCACCGTTGACTTCTACTTCCATTTTGATTGGTGCGACTTCACAGCTATGTACACTGACTGCCACCACCGGTGGTGCCGGAATTTCTTTGGCTTTATTGAAGAATTGATTTACACCAATTATCGCACCAAGCAAAAGAGCTAGAAGCAACAATGCCACAAAAGGACGTTGCTTGAAAAACTGACGTCCAGCAAGCAAAACATTCAAGAGGAACTTAACTGCGTTTCCCGCAAATTTGCCAGGGTTTTGACCGGGATCTGTACCGAGATCTCTAGAGGAAAAACTTTGTTCGCCAGAGCTTTCATTGAAGTCTGGTGAGTCCCCGTAGGATGCATTTGGCCGTTCAGCAACGCCTGGTCTATCCACTGTCATGCTCCCGAGCGAAAGTCGAGGAAATTCAATCGCCCAATTATTACTTCTATTAAAATTGCCTGTCAAGATGATCTGGCTAATCTTCAATCAGACCAGCCCGAAAGCCCTAGCGGCTGCGCAGAAGCTCAAGCAATAATTCTTTAAAGCCGTCCTTGTCAACGGTGCTAGCGAATTTCACCTTGCGCCCACCGAGCAAGCGTCCTGCTGTTTTGCCCTGGCTCATGCCGGATGTAAGCACGTCCACCTTAACGTCCTTAAACTCAAAAAGACTGGGGCGAATTACACAAGCAACCGTGAGCGTGTCCCAAAAATAGTACTGAATACTTTTTACTAAGGACCAGAGCGTTGCTGCCAATCGAGAAGCGCGCGAAGTCTCGGCTTGCGCTTGCACGCGTTCCAAAAAGTCTTTCGAAAACGGCAATTGGTTAGTTACATCCAAAGATACAAGTTTAATCGGTACATTCAAATCAAAAATCGTCTTGGCCGCCGGCGGGTCAGCATACAAATTCCATTCTGCACTACCATCGGAATTATCCTGCTCAACATTGCCCGGTACATTTATGGCGCCACCCATAATCACGAACTCTTTCACTTTACTCTTCAGTTCCGGGCGATCATCAAACACTTTGGCGACATTAGTTAATGGTCCAGTGCTGACAATCGTAATTGGCTCTTTCGTGTGGCTCAAACAATCAGAAATTACTGAATGCGATTTGCGCACAGGCCCTTGTTGATATGCTGACTTGAGCGAAATTTCGGAAAACAGCGGCATACCATTGACCAGCCGGCTTTCACTGCGCCAACTGTCCGGAAATGGATTGACGACTTCGTCTTCACTATAAGCAATTTCCGGGCCTTCCAAATCCAGGAAGGTTGCCATTTTTAGAAAAGCAGAAAACGATTGATCCGGATAACTGTCACCGGCTGTGATTGTCACCGCCTGCAAATCTACGCCTGGCGCCAACCAAAGCAGAAGGGCAGCTAAGAGGTCATCGACATGACCATCGTTATCGTGAATTACTGGCAGCGACATTTGTCCCTATTCGTCTGATGGACGGAACTCCGCATCTACCACATCGTCCGCTCCGCCGCCCGCTCCACCACCGGCAGCGCCACCACCTTCGGTGCCAGCACCGACTGGCGATCTGGCCGATGCTTGTTGCAAAAGCACAAGTGCGCCACGCAAGTCGTTCATCACGCTCTTGAGCGTATCAGTGTCGACGCCATCTTTCATTTTTTGGCGCATGTCGTTCATCAACATCTCAGCACGCGAACGCTCTGAAGATGTCACACGATCACCAAGCTCAGCCAAGTGACGTTCTACGGCATAACACATCGAGTCTGCTTCGTTGTAAACATCGGCAGCTTGTTTACGCTGGCGATCGTCCTCCGCATGCTGGTCGGCTTCGGTCACCAAGCGTTCGACGTCTTCCTTGGACAAATTAGTAGAAGCAGTAATCGTAATTTTTTGCTCTTTGCCTGTCGATTGATCGCGCGCTGTCACATTCAATATACCGTTTGCATCGATATCAAATGTCACTTCAATTTTTGGAATACCGCGCGGCGCTGCCGGAATACCGTCCAGACGGAAGTTGCCGAGCAGTTTATTGTCACGCGCCATTGGACGTTCACCCTGGAAGACATAAATATCTACAGCAGTTTGATTATCGTCGGCTGTGGAGAAAATCTCAGACTTTCTGGTTGGGATGGTTGTATTTCTCTCCACCAATTTGGTGAAGACACCACCCATGGTTTCAATACCGAGCGAAAGCGGTGTGACGTCGAGAAGGACAACGCCTTTGACTTCACCACCTAGAACTCCGGCTTGAATTGCTGCACCAACTGCCACCACTTCATCCGGGTTGACGCTTTGGTTTGGCTCCTTGCCACCAGTAATGCTCTTAACCAATTCTTGTACGGCTGGAATTCTGGTTGAACCACCTACCAAAACCACTTCATCAAGCTGATCATAGTTAAGCTTGGAATCGCGCAAGGCTTGTTCCATTGGTTTGCGGCAGCGCTCAACCAACAGTCTTGTCAGTTCATTGAAGCGCGGACGGGTCAACTTCATTTCTAAGTGCTTTGGACCGGATGCATCTGCGGTGATGAATGGCAAAGAAATATTTGTTTCGGTAACCGAAGACAATTCAATCTTGGCTTTTTCTGCTGCTTCCGTCAGTCTTTGCAGAGCTTGACGGTCTTTGCGCAAATCAATGCCTTCCAACTTGAGGAATTCATCAGCAACCCAGTCGACTATGCAGTGGTCAAAATCATCACCACCCAAGTGTGTGTCACCAGATGTTGATTTCACTTCGAAAACACCATCGCCCACTTCCAAAATGGAAACGTCGAATGTGCCACCACCCAAGTCAAAAACTAAAATGGTTTCGTTTGTCTTCTTATCCAAACCATAAGCCAAAGCTGCTGCTGTCGGCTCATTGATAATCCGCAAGACTTCCAATCCGGCAATTGTACCGGCATTTTTTGTCGATTGACGTTGGGAGTCGTTGAAGTATGCAGGAACCGTAATTACTGCAGATGTAACTTTCTCACCCAAATATTTTTCTGCGTCATCTTTCAACTTGCGCAAGATCATGGCGGAAATTTCTTCCGGCGTGTAATCCTTGCCTTGGATAGCTACCTTGCAGCCGCCATCGCCACCTTCTTTGACTTTGTAAGAGACAATCGAGCGCTCGGATTCTACTTCCGAATAACGGCGACCGATGAAACGCTTAATTGAATAAACGGTATTTTCCGGATTGAGCACGGCTTGGCGACGAGCTAATTGTCCAACCAGGCGCTCACCAGATTTAGTAAAGGCAACAACCGATGGCGTTGTCCGTCCCCCTTCGGCATTAGGGATAACCGTTGGCTTTCCCCCTTCCATGACTGCGACCACAGAATTTGTGGTACCCAAATCGATGCCTACTGACTTGCCCATTTTTTGAAACTCCCTAACTCTGTTCGGAAATTATATAACCTGTACCTAGCATAGCCCTATATTTTTGATGCCAAGGATGTTTTGAGGGTATCTTAAGTATTTAGATAGTAGGTTAGCGAGCCCTTGCGCCCCGTCCTGTCCGAGCTTTGTAATCAAGCACTTCACCTATTGCCAGGGCGCAAATTTCCACTTTTGTCTTGGAAGTCTTGGCCAGCTTGATTAAATGCGATGGCTTATAGCGGAAAGTGAATTGGTCATACAGTGCTTGCCAATGCATCGGCACCAAGCGATCGGCACCAATTTCCTCAGCAATGCGCAAAGCTTCGTGCGGCGATGCCACTTTATATCTGCCCCCAATCGGCAAACACGCCGTATGTACATTACAAGTAGCCAAGGCCTCAGCAATCACGGGTGTATAAAGCGTATCGCCCGAATGATAGTAGCCCTCGAAAAAGTATCCGTTCACAGGATTAGACGGTGCTTTTGTGCGTTTAAAAATCTCTTGAATAGCCTTGCCAAGTCGTGTTTGCGGATGATGAGCCGGCACGGCCAAAATTTGCACACCGTCTACCTTGACTTTCTGTCCGTGGTCAAGAGCAATAAAATATTCCGGCGGCACGCGCTTACGATACTTGCGCTTCATCCATTCGATTAATTTTTTCGGGCCGATAAAGCGGCAGCGCCAAGCTTCATACAAACGCGGCGTCATGGAAACTCCATGATCAAAGTGCCCGTGGGTCAACAAGACCAGTTGTCCCTTCTTCAAACGCCCCCAGTCTACGGGCTGTTTGAAATAAGGATCGATATAAATGCATAGCCCGTCCAAATCAAATTGGAAAGCGCTGTGACCTAAATATCTCAAATTCATATGGCTCAAATTTATCTGATTCCGTTCACTTCTGCATCATTTTAAATTCAATAAGTTGTCAACACCTTAGAATATTACTAATTGCACCCAAATACCAATTTCATTTGGCCGGAGGTCATATGAGCAAATTCCCGTACAAAGGAATCAATAAAACGTTTGTTGTTGGACTTACTCTGTCCAGCATATTAGCACCAGCATTTCTCGCACCGGCGATTGCCAAGAACCAGCCCGTCGAGTTTCTCAAGTATTTCAATCCGCTACCGGAAAAAGGATACGTAAACCAGAAACAAGACCGGGTAATCAAGAAAAAGTCGTTTAAGGCAGCCAACATGCCGGCTTTTGATGCCGTCAACAATAAAGAGCTGGGCCTTTTTGCCGAAGTAACACAAAAGGAAGCCCAAGATCAAAACTTTGTTGATGAGCTGCTTGCTAAACCATATGTAAATGGATTGTCGATCTATTTTTCCTGGCAGCAACTTGAGCCACAGGAAGACACATTCAACTTTGCTGAATTAGATCGTCTGCTTGGCGTTTGCGCTAAGTACAACAAGACGCTTATTCTGCGCGTTTCCACAAGTGGAATGGATCAGAGTAAAGATGTGATCTCCGACACACCGAAATGGGTTTTGGATAAAGGCATTAAGTCAATTAAGTACATGGGTGCAGACCAACAAGCACACGTAATGCCGGTTTACTGGGATACAGATTATTTGGCCGACTGGTCCAACTTCATTCAAGAGTTGGGCAGCCGCTATGACAAAAATCCCAATATCCATTCGATTGGCATAACTGGTGGTGGCGCCCTTGGTGGCACCGCTTTAGTGCCGCCGCTTGGTATACCTGATGCAGATACCCAAGTGGTGATCAATAAGATGGTCAAGCCGAAAGCTGGCGCCGCACCGGGAGATGACTCGACGGACGACAATGCAAGCGCTGCCAAAGCAGACGAGGCAAAAGCCGATGACGCAAAGGCAGATGACACTAAAACCGCAAACGCCAAACCGGAAACGACAGCCGATGCCAAATCCGAGGCAAAAGCGGAAGATACTCCGGACAATCCAAAAGCGTATTCCAGCCAGTTAACTGAAAAGTTCAAAAAAGAATTTGGCATGAATGCACGCCAAATTGCCCAACACTGGAAATATGTTGGTGACTTGTTTGTCAAAGCCTTTCCAACTGCACGTTTGAACTTTGCCCTCAATGCACCGCTTACACACAGTGCCGGTCAAAATGCCTTGGATGAAATTTCGGATTATATGATCTTCCGTTATGGCCAGCGTATTTTCCTCACCCGTCAAGACGTGAAAAATGACAAGCACGGTTTTGATGAATACAGAATCTTCCTTAAGTGGAAAGCGGATACTTTGACCGGACTCAAGCTTTCTGCCAATCTTAGTGCAGAAGAATTGACCAAGATTGCCAAGTTTGCTTTTGATGACGGCAATAGCTACGTGGAAATGCCGGCAGCCACAATCTTGAGTAAAGATGAGGCTATCTCTAAGACACTTTCCGCCTTGGCTTCACACCTCGGATATCAACTCGTGCTGCAAAAGGCAACGATACCGGATTCAGTACCGCAAGGTCAGCCAATCAAGGCTTCCTTCACATTCTTGAATGTCGGTGATACCGTTCCACTTAAGCCATCGCGCCAATTGGATAAGGATGTCCCCGTAAGCTACAGAATGCAAGTGGAGTTGAGAGATGGCACCGGCAAGCCGGTTGTTGTTTCTCTGCACACACCGAAAACTTCCACAACCTTGTGGAAAGCCGGAACACCTGTAACTTGGGAAGAAGAACTGAAGATGCCGGATCTTCAACCTGGCGAATATTCAGTCTTCATGTCGCTTGTCGACGCTGAAGCTAACAGACGCTTGCAAGTGATTGATGCAGTATCACAACAAACGCCAAGCGGACAATCAATTGTTCCAATTGGCAAAATCAAAGTGGTACCAGCCACTCAATCAATCGGCTCAACAGCTCCACAAGCCCAGTAAGCGGATCAAGTCCACAGCCAAGGGCGGGTACTTTGTAAAGTACTCGCCCTTTCTATAACCAATCAACACTCCGCATCGGATAGGTCCTCTGTGAAGATTCATCGATTAGCATTTACCGTAGCATCAAGCATCATCATTCTGGGACAATCCTGTTTTGGCTCCAGCATGTCGCCGACAAGCTGGCCGGAAGCGCTGCGAGCAGACGCCGAGCAAAAAGAGGCAGCCGGAATCTGGTCTTTGAAGGCGCGTTCATTGAGCGGAAAGAACTGCGTAATCGCAGCCACTGCATCACCGATTGCCGTGCAGTCAGGCATTCAGGCCTTGAAGAATGGCGGAAATGCGGCCGATGCGGCAGCAACAGTGGCTTTGACACAAGTGACAACCCAGCTCGGTTCTGTGGTGTCATTTGCCGGCATCATGTCACTGGTATATTTTGATGCGAAAAGCAAAAAAGTTTATTCAATGGATGCTGGCTATAACTCGTATCGTCAAGAAAACGATCCGGCAAGCATTCCTATATCAGACTTGGGTGTGCTAAATACCACCGATAAGGCCAAAAGCCTGGGACTGAGCAACAATTATTTTCGTCCGCCTTCTGTCGGAGGGAAAAAAGGGCGGGAAACGTTGGTTCCCGGTTTTATGGCAGGCATCGAAGCAATGCACAACCGCTTTGGCAAGCTTCCGTTTTCTGACCTGTTTGAACCAGCAATCTGGTATGCAGAGCATGGCACGATCATAAATTCGCATTTGCAGTATTTCTTCTCCTCAAGGCAAAAGTTTCTCGCTCGTACACCAGAAGGACAGCAGTTTATTCGTCAAGCTGGAAATGACACCCCCCAAGTGGGCGATCGTTTTATGCAACCCCAACTGGCTGCCACTTTGCGCGGCGTAGTGCACCATGGTGCAAAATATATGTACACCGGCGCCTGGGGGCAGCACTTCGTAAATACGATTCGGCGAGAAGGCGGGAAGGTCTGTTCCCAGGACATGAGTCACTACCACGTGATCTGGAGCGAACCACTGAGCACCACTTATCTCGGGCATCAAGTGGTAACTGCGGGATTACCCAGTCATGCCGCTTATCACGTTTTGACAGGACTTAATTTGGCAGAAGCATTAAAGCTGGAAGAGCATGAAAATTATTGGCAAGATCCGGCGGTACTTTGTGATTTTCAGAGGATCAGTGATGCAACCAACCAGGCTCCAACGCTTGATAAAAACGTCCTGACTATTTTGAAGAACAAAGGAATTGATTGCTCACCCAAGTCTCAACTGACAAAACAATATGCAAGCGCGCTAGTGCCATTGCTTAACCAACTCTATGTGCCATCAAACGATAATTCTCATCACTCCAATGCAATCGTGGTCATCGATCAGGAAGGCAACATTGCGGCCATCACCCATTCAATTAACACGGTTATTTGGGGAGATACAGGCATCGTTGTTGATGGCATTCCAATTCCTGATTCCGCGGGATTTCAGCAAGAAGAGCTGGCTTTACTTAAGCCCGGCGATCGCCTACCTAACGACATGATGCCGACGATTGTCTTTGAAGGACTAAATCCAATCCTCTCTACGGCAGCCATTGGTATGTCGTTGATTCCAGAAACTATTAGAATCATTGTTGGGCTAGTCGGCAAGAAAGTCGATCTAAAAACGCTTCAAGAAGCACCACCTGTAATCAGTAATTTCTTGACCACTGAGGCTGGCAAACCCTCCACTGAACTGTCCGTAGTAATTGCCAAAGACTCATATGACGAGGCTTTTATAGAGGGGCTCAAACGAGGAAATGCAAAAGTGACAATAGTGCCTGCTGCAACTGCGTCTGGCGCCTTAAGAGGCACTGCCGCCGCTGTTACCATCGATCCTCAGACTGGCGACAAGCGCACCGTAGAAACGCCCGGAGTACTGATTTATGGCGCATCGTACTGAACTACAATAATTGCTGACATCAGTGCTACATGTTAGGGCAAACCCCTTCACGAGAGTTTGCCTTACTTCTCTATCAACCTATTTATTTAGACTAAGCGCAGAAAGGCGCCTCAGCCATTCATCAAAATGGTGACATTCACTTCTAATGCGATCCAAACCAATTGCTAAAGCGATGTTTGTTCCATGAAGCGGTTTTTCATAATTTGAGCATACGCGAAGAATACGTTTGGATGGAGCGGTCTCTGGTCCATCATTAATATATTCCGGTGATGGATAACTTGTTCTCTCTGTCCTAAGTACATCGACAGTTTTATCATCGAA
Organism: Candidatus Obscuribacterales bacterium; assembly: GCA_020050685.1. Classification (GTDB taxonomy): domain Bacteria; phylum Cyanobacteriota; class Vampirovibrionia; order Obscuribacterales; family Obscuribacteraceae; genus JAGVKG01. Next base: position 20,830 of record JAGVKG010000013.1, read on the forward strand.
CCACTGGGAGAACTTGCCCGGTTCGCTATATAGCAGTCCTTCAAACTCATGGACCAAAAGATTAGGAAGGAAATTGCTGTACTGGATGTTTTGCGCCATGTGCTTTTCAAGTACACAAGCCCTTTGTAAAGGATCTGAAATCTTGCCGGCGTCATTCCGTCCAGGAAAGTCTGGTGGCAGACGGAACAAATCAAACATCGTGCTTACAAAGGCACTTTTATCCTCAAGGCATTTATTGTTTATTTGTGGCTTGATCTTTGCATAACTAACAACTCCACCCTTACCCATTGAACTCGTCCGTACAAGAATCGCATTCAAAAATATACTCATTTGTATAAAATACGGATACAAGAGACGATTTAAAAATGTCTCCTCTGTCTGGCCCTCGACAAATACATGTACACGGATCATCTGGACGGTCTTCCCCCCAAAAGATTCTTCTTCCATAACTCGCCCAGGCTGTAGTCTTGCAACCATGAGCGCAATTCCTCAGTATCTAGTCTTTTGAATACCGAACCGCCCTCATCCTTGTCGACGACAACAACATCTTCTGGATCAAATTCGTTCAGCAATTCCACTGATTGTGTCGAAACTATCACTTGCTTTGACTTTGATGCAGAGCGAATTAACGAGGCTAATGTGGTAATGGCATACGGATGAAGACCTAGTTCTGGTTCATCTACTAAAATAGTTTCTGGTTGGAGATCTGCCGGTTGCAAAAAAACTGTCGCCAAACAAATAAAGCGCAATGTTCCATCAGAAAGATGGTGTGCCTTAAATGGGATATCCTCTCCTCGTTCAAACCATTCAAGCTCGATCATTTCTCCATTGACACCATTTGGACGAAGGCGAAATTGTCCAAAAAAAGGAGCGACTAGACGTATGGTCTGAACAATTTGCGAGAATTCTTTAGGATATACCTGCTGAAGAAAATAGAGGAAGGCAGCCAGGTTTCCTGCATCTGAGCGCAAATATGCGTTGTCAGCTATTCTGTGGATCCGTTTCACATACGCGCTATCACTAGTATCGTGAAAATGGTAGACACGCCACTTTTTCAAAACCGGCACAACATATTTATCTATCTTTGTGCCAGTTCCTTCTTCCGCTTTGCTTTCAAAGTGTCCCCGCCCAATTATCTTGGTAATAGCACCATCTGGAGCATCCCACCAAAAGCCTTCCTCGGCTATCATCATCCGGTTATCTTGCGTAGCTTCAAGGGACACCTTATAGCCATTATTTCCAAAGTGCAGTTCGGCGCTTAGAGTCCCTGTTACCTTACGACCAAAATGTAGGATCGAATCTGGTCCCCCGTGCTGGCTGACAAATTGTTGGAGGTTACCATCCAACAATTGTTGAATCATGCGAAAAAATGTTATGAAGTTCGATTTACCAGCCCCATTAGACCCAATGAGTATGTTCAAAGGCCTCATCTTCAGCTCGCAGTCAGCAATCGACTTGAAGCCCTTCAGTACTAATTTACTTAGTTTGCCGTTTAGCGCCATGCGTTTTCTAACCGCACCTTTACTTTTCTCTCTTTCTCAATTGCCCACTATTGTAAGGCCGAATAATAACTTTGTGCGGCTATTCAATATTGGTGCACAAACATAGTCCTAGAACTGGCGGAAGCGGCTACCGCCGGCGTTGAAAACGTTGTAGTCAAATGTGAATTTGATATCGATCACATCAGCGGAGCCCGCTGGAAGCTGGCCAAATGGAGATGCTGATTGCACAGCTTGTGTAGCAGCATCATCGACTTGGGAAATACCAGAACCTTTGGCTAAGCGAATGTCGGTAACGCTACCGTCTTTATGAATCTTGAATTTAAGAGTAACAGTCTTGGACTCATTGCCTTTTGGTGGGAACCAAGCTTTCTTGATCTTGCGCTGCATGTTTGCCAAATAAGCACCGTAATCAACATCGGACGAGTCGCCAGAACCCGATGATGCACCCGGATCACCAGAGCCTGATGTCGCGGTTGGTGCAGATGATGGAGCCGAGGGCGCCAAAGCGACTGCGTCCGGCGATGGTGCATTAGAAGGTACTGCCACGGCAACCGGGGTTACCTTCGGCGGAGGAATTGGTTTCGGTGGCTCCGGCTTTGGAGGCTCGATAACTTTTGCCGGCTCGACTTTTGGTGGAGCGGCTTTTGGTTTGGCTGCCGGTTCTGGCGGTGGGGGCTCGACAAGTTCAATATCAGTGGCTTGTTCAACTGGAGGCTTTGGTGCCACGACAAACAAAAGCAAGAGCAAACAGCAGGCCATAAATGCGTAGTGGAACAAATAAGATCCGCTTACAGCTTCCGGTAGACCCAAACCAACTGGCGAATATTTGCGACCTTTGTGAATTCTAACGGTGTGGTCGTATGCTGAACGTACAGAAAAGAGTACGTAGCTTGAATAGAGCATAAACCAAACGAAAAGCACAAAGCCAGCACCATGCCCGCGCTGAAGTGGACGCATTAAGTCTGGATTCAGATCTAAGTGAAAGACAGCGCCAACTTGGCTCAAGACAGCGGCCAAGAAAAGCGGGAACGCCATGGCGACGAAGAGCGAAAGATTGATAACGCTAACCAGTAAGAACAAAGTTCCCCGGAACTTCTCGCCAATGTAAAGCTGTCCCAGTCCTGGCAAAAGCGAAAGCAAGGCAGCACGCTTTGGATCTGGAAGCGAACTGATATCTACATCTGCCGGCGCGCACTTATCTATGAGGACATTCATCGTGCCCTCATATTTTTCTTCTATGCTTTCAAAAGTCTTCACCGATCAGAAAACTCCGCGAGCGCCCCTTGGCAATACCAAGGAAAGACACCATTTCTAATCGTATTAGGATGTCATAGATCCCCGACTTAGTCATTAACTTAAATTTGTAGGAGACTCGGCAAGAGTGCCGCCTTTGTGGCGCCTGACAACCACTATTCTCGCCGGATTCCCGAGCGAGTGCCAGCCTGTGCGGATCAAGCAAATAAGTTGCCGAAACGAGCAGCAAACAAACAAATGCATCAAATTTTATTTATCTCGAAAATAAGCAAGCAAAGTTGGTTGCCATTTGTTGATGTCCACCTTACCGCCCGTCAGCCCAGTGAATCAGACCGGTCTCAATTGGTGAGCCGAGCTCATCATGTTGCGGAAGCACTCTGACCGTAAAGCCATGACGCCCTGATTTGAAATAACGGATCGCTCCCGAGAACAAACAAGCTTGTCCATCATTTTGTTCACTCAATACCATTGGAATTACTTCGCCTTGCGAAATATTGCCATGTGAATCAATTGGACCGTGGAAAATCTGCACAGCGACATCATCCGGACGCAAATTGCCCAAGTGGACACGGGCCCGCACGCGCATATCGTCACCGACTTGCACTTGTTCCAAGTTAGCTGCTTCAATAGATTCGATTTTCAATTCACGCCAGTGACCGGATAGCTCTTGCTTCCAGGTAGAAAGCTGCTTAGCCTTATTGGCCGAATCAGCAAGAAATTCGTTGTAGCGATCGGAGGCGGGGAAATAAGCGCGCGTTGCGTAATCTCTCACCATGCGATTGATATCGAACTCCGGACAAATGTGCAGCATCGCTTGCTTCATACGCTGAATCCAAGCGCGCGGCAGGCCGTCCTTGTCCCGGTCATAAAAAAGTGGTACCACTTCTTTTTCTAGAAGTTCATAAATGGCATTCGATTCCACTTTGTCCTGATATTCAACATCAGCATAAACTTCACCGTGTCCAATTGCCCAACCGGCGTGTGGCTCGTATGCTTCGTCCCACCAACCGTCCAAGATGGACATATTGATCGCACCATTGAAAGCTGCCTTCATACCGGACGTGCCGCAGGCTTCTAAAAATCGGCGCGGTGTATTCAACCAAACATCTACTCCGGTTACCAACCAGCGTGCCACATTGATATCGTAATTCTCAATGAAAACAAATCGGCGGCGCACATCTTCATTGCGGCAGAAATGTACAATTTGGCGTATCAGTTCTTTAGCTGGCGTATCTTCCGGATGCGCCTTGCCAGCCATGATAATTTGCACTGGCCGATCTTTATTATTGAGAATTGCACTCAGCCGTTCGATATCATTCAAGAGCAAAGTACCGCGCTTGTATGTAGCAAATCGCCGCGAAAATCCAATCGTCAGGGCTTCCGGATCAAGAATCTCGGCTGCTTCTTTCAGTTCCGAGGGCAAGGCACCACGCGCTTCTATTTGCTGCCTTAAGCGCTTGCGGCAAAAGGCAATTAGTCTTTGTCTTCTGCGATCTGAAATTCGCCAAAGTTCTTCATCGGGAATATCTTCCACCCGCTTCCAAATATTTAGTTCTTCTACGTTTTCCGACCATCTCGGACCAATGTAACGATCGTACAAATCTTTCATTTCTTCCGATATCCAAGAACGAGCATGGATACCATTGGTAATGTGCGTGATTGGTACTTCTTCTTCCGGCACACCACGCCAAACATTGCCAAAAAGCTTGCGCGAAACATAACCATGCAAACGTGAAACCGCATTGGTGCGTGACGACAATTTCAAAGCTAAGTTAGCCATGGAAAATGGCTCGGTGTGATCGGCGGGATTAGCCCGGCCCAAACCGAGGAATTCATCGCGATGCAATCCCAGTCCTCGATAATATTCGCCCAGATATTTTTCCATTAGATCGGGCGAGAATTTATCAATACCAGCAGGCACTGCTGTATGTGTCGTAAACACATTGCCACAAAATGCTGCTTCTTTGGCTTGAGCAAAATTCAATCCGTGCTCTTGCATAAGCATGCGAATCCGCTCAAGGGCAAGAAAGGCCGAGTGCCCTTCGTTCATATGACAAACGGCCGGCCTAATGCCGAGCGCTTCCAAAGCCCGCATGCCACCAATACCAAGCACCATTTCTTGTTGAATGCGAATTTCCGGATCGCCGTGATAAAGAGCATCGGTAATATCTTGATCGGTTTTGGAATTCTGGGAAATATTGGTATCAAGCAAGTAAAGATGCACACGACCAACTTGCGCCAGCCAGACTTGGGCATAAACTTTCCGCCCTGGGAAATCCAAGGAAATTAACAGCCGTTCGCCTGCACTATTTTTGACGGGCAAAATTGGCATATTGTAAAAGTCGTTGATTGGGTAACGTTCTTGTTGCCAACCATCGGGATTAAGGTATTGCTGGAAATAACCTTCCTGATAAGCAATACCAACTCCCACCAAAGGCAGACCTTGGTCGGACGCCGCCTTAATATGGTCGCCGGCCAAAATACCCAAACCACCAGAATAAACAGCCAAGCATTCGGTCAGACCAAATTCAGCAGAAAAATATGCAATCGTGCCTTGCTTCGAGCGTTTGCCATGTTTTAAATACCAAGTGTTTTCACTTTTCTGATAACCGCGAAATTTGAGAACTATGCGATTGGCATGCGCAAGGAACGCTTCGTCCTTAGCCGCCTCATTCAATCTTTCTTGGCTAATTATGCCGAGCATTAATGCCGGATTGTGGCCCGTCTCCTCCCACAAATCACGATCAAGCCGGCGAAACAAATTGATTGCCTGATGATCCCAAGTCCAACGCAAGTTATAAGCAAGCTCACGCAAACCGGCAAGCTCCGGTGGCAAAAACGGCACAACTTCAAAAGTACGAATCGGCTTCAACGACTTACCCTCATATATTCCTATTTCAGATTGTCCCACGAAGCTACTAAGCATTCACGCAAAGAGAATTAAATTGCAGATGTAAGTGAGGAATTCCTCGCGCAGGCAGTCTCGAGAAGCACATAAATCTACTTTTCAAGAAGATACTATGGTGGCAGGGAGACAATTCATGACTGCACTGGAAGTGGGCGCGCAAGCACCACCGATTCAATTAAAAGGCGTAGACGGAAAGGTCTACGATCTAAGGGAGACTCTCAAGAGCACTCCTTGTGTCGTGCTTGCGTTTTTCAAAATTTCTTGCCCCGTCTGCCAATTTACCTTTCCATATTTAGAAAGATTGCAGCGTGGTTATGAGACACTCGAGCTCTGGGGCATGTCTCAAGACGATGTCGATGCCACCGGAAACTTCGCGCGTACGTATGGTTGTTCCTTTCCTATGCTTTTGGATGATCGATTGGAAACTACCGTCAACTTTGACTTAACAAATGTACCGTCCATTTTTCTGATTGGCGAGGATCTCAACATCAAGAAAAGCATTGTAGGTTTCATGAAATCCGATCTCGAGGATTTAGCGGCAAGCTTGGCCGAGCTTTTAAACGAAAAGCCAATCAAGCTATTTACCGAGGCCGATGAAGTGCCAGAACTAAAACCTGGCTGAGTGTCCAAACGTCCGGCTTAGGTTAAGCCGAAAGGAAGTAGAAAAAGGATATCTCAGCGAAACGTAGCATTGCGAGGAGCAATGCAGAGTGAAGCGGGACTACGCGCGGAGGAGCCGCAAGGCGACGGAGCGCATATAACAGGAGATTTAAAATGGCAACCTCTGAAATGGCAATTTGGATCCGAAGACTAAGCATCGCCATTCGCTCAATTAGTCTTGCTCTTTTGTTTGGTGGTTCAATTGCGACAGTTGTGGCTGCCGTTACTTTGGTCAAGGCAGCAGAAGCAGCCGGTGTTCCAGTCATGGAAGCAGCCAGCAATAACGCGCCGGTCTTTATCGTTTTTGCCAAGATTGCTCTTGGTGCGGCCATCGCCCTACTTGCTGCAGAAGCGATGGACTTTGCTTTAGATCGCCGAACAACCAGACTGGCAATCATTCGCTATGGTGCAAGTTTCTTGGCAGTCGCAGCCACTATGGTTTTCTCGCTGGGCATAGTCCCTCCCATGGAAGCCTTGCGCCCCTACATGAAGACAGACGAGAAAGCACACCAGGCATTCAAGCAATTGCACGAAACCTCGCGCGCTGTTTTTTCTTTGACAATACTTTTTGCCCTCATATCAATGTTGGTTCCAGCCTTCGACGTGGAAGAAATAAAACAGATGGAGGACTAATACATGGCAAAGCGCACCTATCTGGATCCAATTCATCAGGACATCGTTCTTGACAGTGGCCGTCCATCAGAAAAATTGATCACGGACTTAATTGATACTCCGGAGTTTCAGCGCTTGCGCCGCGTTCACCAACTTGGTGTTTCTTACCTCACCTTCCAAGGCTCAGAACATTCTCGCTTCACCCATTCAGTTGGTGTCATGCATATAGCCTCACGCATGTTTGCGCAATTGCATGAACAAAGGCTGGAGCTTGATCCTCATTGTCTGGAATACGAGAAAGCCTTGGTTATGGCAACAGCACTCTTACACGATATTGGACATGGCCCTTATAGCCATGTCACGGAGCACATTCTTGGTTATGACCACGAAGATTGGTCTTGCAAAATTATTGCCGGTGATACCACGGTCACCCAGGTCTTAAACAATTTTGACAGCGGGCTGGCTGACAAAATCACAAGTATTCTCAAGAAGACTTATAAACCACATTATGTCTCGGACATCGTTTCCAGCCAACTTGACTGCGATAGGTTTGACTATTTATTGCGCGACAGTTATATGACCGGTACCGCTTATGGTTTGTTTGCCCTCAACCGTATATTGGCCTCTTTGAAGATTGACGAAGAGAACGATCGCATTGTCGTTTCCGGCGACAAAGGACAAACCTCGGTCGAGCATTATTTATTTGCTCGATATTCTATGTATGCCTCGGTGTACTATCACAAGAAAAACCTTGCTTCCAAAGCACTTTTAGCCAAGTTGATGAAACGCGCCAAGTTATTAGGCTCAAAGATTTCCTTTATCGATGAGCCGACCGGCAAACTGATTTTAGGTGAACCACTTAAGGCGAGCGAATATTTGCAATTGGACGATGTGCAAATGACTTATCACATCAAACGCTGGATGTGCGATCCGGATCCAATCTTGAGCGATCTGGCAGGGCGCTTGATCAATCGCCGTTTGTTTAAGGCTGTGCGATTAACGGCTGAATCACTTGCGCACGCAGACGAGCTGGAAGCTCAAGCAAAAGGGATTGTCGCCGAGCTTGGCCTAGATCCCGAATATTATGTTGCCACCGAATCGACTGGTATTCGACCGTACGATCTTTACAGTCCCGATGCTGCTAATCCTCAATCAAACATCATGGTGCGCACCGATGATGGACAAATCAAAGAATTGTCTTCGCTCTCGCGCCCAGTCGAAGCCTTGATTAAAGGCAATTTCCGTTCCAAGTGGTTGATCTTTCCCGCTGAAGCTCAGGAGAAGATTAGGAAATTACAAGAACTGGCCGCAGTCAGCTGATCTCAAGCCCGGATCTCAAGCCCTTCCCATGGGTTCCTTGCCAATGTCGATCCTTAAGCTTTGGATCACATTACAACCAACCGCGAGCTAAATTTGTTATCTTAGTAATTCCCTTCCGCAGACCTCTCCGCACAAAGGACTGACAAATGTTTGACCTCTTGACCGATCGCTTTCAAGGACTAATCAAAGATGTCCGTGGTGAAGGCAAACTATCGGCAGAAAACATCGAAGAAGCAATCCGCGAAGTACGCAAGTCTTTGCTGGAAGCCGACGTTTCGCTCAAAGTCGTAAAGATATTCATTAGCCGCGTGCGGCAACGTGCCTTAGGTGTAGAAGTACTTGATTCCGTCACACCGGCACAGCAATTCATCAAAGTTGTTTATGATGAGCTTGTCGTCATCCTTGGTGGCGAAGCAGCAACCATTGATTTGAAGGGTGGCCCTTCGGTAATCATGCTTTTGGGATTGCAAGGCTCAGGTAAAACTACTGCTTGTGCCAAACTTGCACTCAAGTTGCGCAAAGATGGTCTCAAGCCATTAATGGTGGCATGCGATATTCAAAGACCGGCTGCGATTACTCAGCTAGAAACATTAGGCAAGCAAATTTCCATTCCTGTATTTACCTTGAGTGGCGTTTCAAGCGTCGTACAAATTGCGCAAGAAGCAATTGAGCACGCAAAACAAGAAGGGCTCAATCCAGTAATTCTGGATACGGCCGGTCGCTTGCAAGTCGATACTGATCTTATGGCCGAGCTGATGATTCTTGATCGCGGCTTGGAACCAAAAGAAAAAATTCTAGTTGTTGATGCAATGACCGGACAAGAAGCCGTCAACGTTGCCGAGACTTTCAACACCCAGTTGGATATTACTGGTGTCTTGTTATCAAAAGTTGATGGTGATGCGAGAGGTGGTGCTGCACTTTCCGTGCGTGAATCGGTAGGGAGACCAATCAAATTCATTAGCACCGGTGAAAAGTTGGACGCCCTGGAAGTTTTCTATCCGGACCGCATGGCCAGCCGCATTTTAGGCATGGGCGATGTGTTGAGCTTGGTCGAGAAAGCGCAAGAGACCATTGACGAAAAAGAAGCCGAACGCGTTGCCAAACAAATGATGGCCGGTGAATTCACACTGGAAATGTTCATCAATGCTCAGAAGATGATGAAGAAGATGGGCTCACTGAAAGACATCATGAAGATGATGGGCATGGGCAACATGCTCGGACTATCGTCAGACAAACAAGACGAGATTGCCAACCATGGTGAAGCCATGTTCAATCTCTACGAAACCGCTATCAATTCCATGACGCCTGATGAAAGAAAACGCCCGGAAATCATTACCATGAGCCGCCGTCGTCGCATCGCCCATGGCTCAGGACTTCAGGATAATGAAGTAGGCAAAATGTTAAATGAATTTGAGCAAATGCGGCAAATGTTCGGACAAATGAATAAAATGCTTGGCATGGGAGGCGCAGGTCTCTTTGGACAAATGGCAGGCCAAGGCGGAAAAGCGCTTGGTATGCCGGGTTTACCGCCCAATTTTGCACCAGGCTCTCCGTTGCCAAAACTACCTAAACCACCCCAAGGGTTATCTCTCAAGGGTCCCGGTGGCGGGTACTATCGCAAGAAGGGTAAGCGGAATTGATGCCAAGCTCTGCTAAAATAAGCATCCCATATATATATGTATGATTTTTGTATGATTCAAATGAGGAAATTTTCGTGGTAAAGATCAGGCTCAAGCGTGTTGGAGCAAAAAAGGCACCTATTTATCGTATTATCGTTACCGATAGTCGCAATCGACGCGATGGCATGCCTATTGAAGAAGTTGGGCTATATAATCCAAAGACAAAGGAACTAAAGCTTAACAAGGAAGCAGTAGAAAAATGGATGAAAAACGGCGCTCAGGCTTCCGAAACAGTCGCAAGCCTTATCAGAAAGGCCGCTTCGTAAACCGCAGACCACCCGGTCCGTCCGGACCCCCGAGCGACTCTGAAGCCGCTGAAGATTTGGCTGAGTTTGTCATCAAAATCCTGGCTCGTGAACACGAAACAGTGCAGATTGAAAGATCGAGCACCGAGCCGGGTCATTCCCATTTAACTGTCTCTTGCGATCCCACATTGACGGGACGAATCATCGGCAAGGGTGGCAAGACCATTAGCGCCCTAAGACTCCTGGTCCGTTCCGTTGCCAGTCGCTTGAATCGCAAGATTGATATCGAAATCACATCCTAGCAATCGCAGTTGGCTGTTACTTTTTTGCAAACTGCGTATTTTCTGCATAGCCATTTCTTGAAATCATCCTTTAAAATGATGGGGTTGTCGCTAAATTTAGCGACAATTTATCACTCGGGCGAAGTATTTTGGTTGTTGACATCGTCAATACCGGTCTGGACTCGAGAATGGCATCGATATATCGCAAACTAGAATGGCAGCCTGCAATCAAACGGCATCAAGCTAAGACTTCGTTGATTGTTGGTGCAGCATTGGTATTGCTGGCCTCCATATTGCTTGCCGATCTGCCTATCACCACTCAACAAACTCTTTCGCTTGTGCTCTTTGGCTTAGGCCTTGCCCTCTGGCGATACAGAGGCTCGGATGCTATTCGCCTTGCGCTTTTACTTTTATCTATGGCTGCCTCCGTACGATATATATGTTGGCGGGCCTTGCATACTCTCAACTTGGAAAATCCGCTGGACGGACTCTTCAGCCTGGTTCTCTTTTTCTCCGAACTCTATGTTGTCTTTATCTTGGTCGCGAATTACTTTCAGGTCTTAAGCTTAGATAGAAACAGTGATTCTGTATCAGCCAATCCGGATTTCGCTCCTAGCGTAGACATCTTTATACCAACTTACAATGAAAGCACCGATATTTTGCGCCGCACCGTCTGTGGTGCCTTGCATATCAATTATCAAAACAAGACTGTTTACATTCTCGACGATGGCAGGCGTGAAGAAATGCGTAAGCTGGCAAATGAGTTGGGCTGCCAGTACATTGTTCGTCCGGACAACAAACACGCCAAGGCCGGCAATATAAATTATGCCTTGACCCAAACTTCAGGCGATCTCATTGTCGTATTCGACGCCGACCATGTTCCTGTGGAAAACTTTCTGACAAAGACTGTTCCCTACTTTCAAGATCCAAAAATGGCTTTAGTGCAGACTCCGCATCGCTTTGTCAATCCAGGCCCGGCAGAGAGAAATTTGTATCTCGATGGCACTTTGCCGCAAGAACAAGAGCTTTTCTATCAAATGGTGCAAGTGGGCAACAATTGCTGGAACTCCGCGTTCTTCTGCGGCTCGGCTGCCGTTTTGAGACGAACCGCACTTCTGGAAGTTGGTGGTATTGCCGTCGAGACGGTGACGGAAGATTGCCACACATCGATGAAGATGCATGCACTCGGATACAAATCGCTTTATGTCTCCACACCACTTTCGGCTGGCTTATCACCGGAAAGTTTTGCCGGCTATGTTGTCCAGCGCAATCGCTGGGCACGCGGCATGGTGCAAATCATGCGAGTGGACAATCCTCTGATTAAGCCCGGACTAAGTTGGCAACAACGATTCTGTTATTTCAACAGCATGATGCACTTTATGTTCGGCATACCACGCTTGGTTTTTTATGCAACGCCGCTGATGTACTTAACTCTAAATCTGCATCCACTCATGGCGCTACCTGGTGATGTTGTAATCATGGCCTTGCCGCATATCACCCTGGCTACGCTGGCCAATAATTATCAGTACAAAAATTTCCGCCATTCATTTTGGTCGGAAATCTACGAAACCACATTAGCGCCATACCTGGCATATGTGACGACGCTTGCCCTCCTGAATCCCAAGGCTGGCAAATTCAATGTCACACCAAAGGGCGGCTTGATCGACAAGCCTTTTTACGATTTTGTTTTAGCTTGGCCCATGCTGGTCCTTACATTCTTGTGTTTTCTCGGGCTTGTGATCTGTCCAATTCGCCTGTTTAACTCGCACGATTATATCGAGCAGCAGTCGCTAATAATTAACTTGGGCTGGGTAATCTACAACTTTGTCTTTGCCTCAGCGGCGATTTGGGTTTGCTTAGAACGGCCACAACGCAGACGCATACACAGAGTGCCAAAATTCACGGAGGTTCTGGCCCAAAGTCCTGACTCAAATAATGTACTGGTCGGAAGGACAGAAAATCTCAACGAGATTGGCGCCTTAGTGCGATTCTCTCCCACTCTGCCTAGCGGCTCCCCATCAAATTCTCAACCTTTTCACTTTGGTAAAACCCTGTCGCTTACCTTCGGTTCTGACCCGCACAACCTAGTTATGGACGCTGATATCAGAAGAATTTCCAAAAGCCGCTCAGGCGAGCTTTTGATAGGACTTGAATTTCCACCGCAACCGGAGGAAAAATATAGTGCACTAGTCAAACTAGTTTATTGCTCTCCGGATACATGGACAGATTTTCGCGAACCATACGATTCAATTTTGAAATCGATGTGGAACATCATTACAACACCAATCAGAGTAGGCCGTATGACTTGGGATCAACTCAATACATAACTCTCAGCGCAGGCAAATGACGATAATGATAAACTTTCAGACGAAACGGCAGGGAAAACTCCAATGAAATCCAGAGATCGACAAGACAATTTTTACTCGAGTCAGCCCAAAAGGACCTTTTCGCAAATTGTTTTCTACCTTCTGCTCACCGTGATCTGCCTAAGCGCCCAAGCGCCACTTTATGCCGCAAATCTTGCCAGCGATAGCAGCCAGGGAACTGCCAAAGCATTGCCTCCATCATCATCCACTCCCACTGGCGGACAAGGCAAAGCATTTTTTTTTGGCAAGGATTTACTCATCGATCATGATTTGGTCTTCCACGGACAGCAAGCAACTCAGTCCATTGACTTTAGTTGGCCTCGCAACTGGCTGCCACGTGCAGGCGGAACTCTTTATCTTCACCTAAGTCATTCGCCCGGTTTGATCCCGCAGCTATCGTATATCTCTGTCGAACTAAATGGAACATCACTAAAAACACTTCGCTTGGATGCATCAAACGAAGCCGGCACTGATGTAGCGGTGTCAATAAATCCTGCCTTGCTCAAAGATTACAACAGCATCGCTCTAAAAGTGGGGCAGCACTATCAGGAAGATTGCGAAGATCCATATTCAGCCATTCTCTGGACACAAGTAGGGCGAGAATCGCGTTTTGTTTTCAATTATGCCCAAGCACCGCTTGCGCTTAACTTACAAAATTGGCCTTTTCCAATCGTCGACTTGCGCACGCTTGGCAAATCAGAAGTAGCATTTGCCCTGCCTCAATCAACTAGCTTGGAAACTGCTCGGGCAATTGCCGAAGTTAGTTCGGCAATCGGGGCACACGCCTCTTATCGTCCATTAGATGTAACAACTGATACGCGCGCTGTCGCACCACTTATCGCCGTTGGCACAGCTCAAGAATCATCCCTTGTTGCCTTACTTGAAGAGAAGCTACCGCCAGACCTAAACTGGCAAGCCGGTGGTGGCAATTTGCCACAAGATACAGGCTTGCTTGCCCTAGTTCCCTCTCCTTTCCATCCAAATCTTGCTTGCTTGATTGTTAGCGGCAATTCCAGCAAAGGTGTTTTAAAAGCTGCACAGGCCCTAGCCAGTCAAGAATTGAATCCAATTCTTGGTGGGCAAGCAGCTTTGGTGCAGAAGGTATCCGTCAAGAATGTACAACCCCTCTCGGCTCCTAATACCAAGGGCTTGATGCCGAGCAGCAAAAATTTTAGCTTGCGAGATCTTGGTTACAATACAACTACAGTTCACGGCGTATCGGCAGAAACTTTAGTGGTTGATGCCAATACTCTGCCTGGTATTAAGGTATTTGGACAGAGTCAAAAATTACGGGTCGTCTTTGGTTATAGTGCCCAAGTCAATCCGGACTTGTCCGCGTTTGAAATCAAACTGAACAAAGTATCGCTTCGATCGTATGCATTATCACAGACGGCCGGCGAAGAACACCACGAAGACCTGGTTGAAATCCCCAATCAACTCTTAGGCACACACAATCGTTTTGAATTTATCTTCCACCTTTATCCCAAACGTATTGGCAAGTGTGAGCCTTTAATCGACAAACCACTTTGGGGAACCTTATACGATACAACCAAATTTGAAATTGATCGCGAATACTTAAATGGTCTACCAGATTTATCGCTTCTCGAATATCAAGGCTATCCCTTCTGTCAGGATAAGTCAGGCGATCAAACTAGCGTCGTTTTGCCCTCACAAACAAACCCCGCTACTCTCGGAGGCTTGCTCAAATTATCCAGCCTTATGGGGCAATGGACAGGAAGATCCTGGTCCAATGTTTACTTTGACAAATCTTTGCCGGAGGATGTTCGCGCCAAGAGCAATCTCATTGTTCTTGATCCGGCAAGACAAAATGCCTTTGTCCAATCACTGAGCACGGTTTTAACGCTTAACAACAGCGAGAAACTGGAAAAGATTTTTGTCAGTAAAAATGGTAATGAATTGACGGTCTCAGAGCGTGAGCATAACGGCTTCCTGGAAGAAGTTCTCTCGCCTTGGGCTTCCGGAAAACTTGTCTTGCTCTGCCAAGCCAACTCTATCGAGTCGTTTAATTTAGCGATCAATTCAATCTTTGATCCGGCCTTGCGGCACGAATTGAGGGGAAGTCTCGCCTCAGTTTCGCCTGAGCTGATAATCAAAGGAGTACAGGCAACGCCACTTTCCTCAGCTAGTACAATCAGCCCTTGGCGCCAAGTCATGTTGTTCATCTCTGAAAATCCTTGGATTGCCGCACTCTTGATTTTTCTGGCCATATTCATTCTCACAGCCAACTTGCGCAAATGGCTGGCTAGCAGAAAGTCTCCTTAGAAAAATGACGCGCTAATTTTAAACCAACCTGATAGCCGCCACCAAAATCACAACCGCCAAAATCAGGCGTAAAACCTTGTCACTGAAGGATTTAGATCCTTCGCGAGAGCCAATCATGCCGCCAATAAAGGCAGAAGCCAATAGCGGCAAAACAAAATGGAAGTTAGCGGCACAAGTCGCCACTCTGCCACCAAGTCCGGAAAGTGAATTAAATAATGTAAAACCGGCTGCGCAAGCAGCGGCTCGTTTCGGCTCAGCCCAACCGGTGAGCAAGAGCAAGGGGCCAAGAAAAACACCGCCACCAATTCCCACCATGCCCGCCACAAGACCAATCAAAGCACCGCTGAGAAGCTTCGGCCAAAGCGCAGATGACGTGCTGACTATCTTTAATTCCACCTTCTTACCAAAAGCATCGATCAACAAACGAATCACAAGCACAAATAAAACCACAGCCAAGAGCACATGATAGACGTGTTCTTTTAAATGTACGGCACCGCCAATAAAGGCACAAGGAATGGAAGAAACCACAAAAGGCCAGGTGAGCGGAAAGGAAAAATGCCCAGCCCGGCGAAAGTTATAAAATGCCGTGCTGGAAGACATGACATTAAGACAAAGAGCGGATGTCGCCAATTGAGCCGGTGTCAAGGAAAACAAAGACAATACAGCCAAATAACCAGAACCACCACCTGCACCCACAGAAGAATAAAAGGCGGCAATAGCAGACACCAAAAAAGACAATACTGGCAGCTCAGTTTGCGTAATCGATGCTTGAATCATGCAAGCATTATATGTGAGCCGCTTGCCCGCGCCATCATTATCTGTGCTTAATTAGCTCGAGCTAGCGCCAAAATCGAATTAATTTGTGCTGATTATCGACCGTATAAACCATCTCACCAAAAACATTTTGGCCAAGCAAGGGATAAGGAATAGCAAAGTCTTCTGCTACGGCAATTTCCATATTTTGTTTCACGATCGGCCCCAGGCGAAACGTAGCAATTGGCACCTTCCAAATTCGCGTCACACCGGCAATACCAATGGCTCTCGTCGGCTCAATATAATTGGGTATTTCAAAACCGAGATCGGAAAATTGCTTGACGGACATCATTGTCATAAATGCACCTGTGTCAAAAATCATCTCGCATGGCACATTATTGAGAGTGGCTGTGACAATCACCTCCTGTCTCTTTTTCTCGAACGGCACGGCACGCTCATCCGCCAGTGCTGCTTCCGACGACTCTTTCTTGAAAGTTATTGATCCGGCGCGATTATCTACCGTATATTCAAAATTACCAATGAAATTCTGTCCAAGAATCGGCACGCCGGACATGTTCTCATGCACGGCAATCCGAACGTTCTTGCGCAAAATTTTTCCCACCTGCAAATCAGCAAGCATGATTTGATATGGAACGGTTTTCTTGCTACCACCAGCCCCCAGCTGTTTCCCCACTGTCACCCCTTTTGGCTCCGGTAAGCCCATATCACGCAAATGATTCTTGCCAATATTGCAAAGACCGGCACCAGTATCAAAAATCATGTACGTCGGACGATTGTTGATAGTTGCAGCCACAATCGGCACTTGGCGCCAAATCTCAAAAGGAATTTCCTCATGCTCTGGTATGACGGACAAGTCTGGCGCATCCGGCTTCACTTCGCCTTGCAGCTTATCCAAACCAAGCTCACTAACCTTAGGTTCGTAAACCAGATTAGGAAAAACCGACAAGGCTTCATGAGCGTATTTTGCTACACGGCTTGCCGGAAACCGCTCAACCACTAGTTTGTAGTATTGCTTAGCTTGCGAGAAATCACCCATCATGTGATTTGCCAGTGCCAAGTAATAATACGCATCCATTTCTCTGTCGGATGCATCAATTGCTTTCTGAAACTTATCTCTTGCTTGTGCATACTCTTCCGCTGAATAGAACTTCACACCTTCAGCAAAATCATTCGCGCTTGCCGGAATACTGTTTAAACACAAAAGGATAGAAATTAACAGCAACAATCGCTGTCTAACAAATTTTGTCATCTATCCCAAACCTCTATATTCCAGTCGAAATCACATTTCAATGAAACAGCTTGATCTGTTGATTCTGATTGTCGATTGTATAGCGCCAATCTTGAAATACATCTTGTCCAAGCAAACCATCACCGGTTTCAACTACCGAGACCTGGAGATCTCGACGAATTACCGGACCGACTCGCAATTCATCAATCACCATATGATAGGCCGGTATTGCTCCACCAACACCAATGATTGCTGATCGCTCTGCATCTGGCGGAACCTCCAAGCCAAGAGCCTTAATATTTGCCTTGGACATCATGGTGGTTTGCGCGCCAGTATCAAATAATATACGACAACTGCGTCCGTGAACACTAACAGTAATTTCTAAGTCGTTGCCATAACCCGCACGCTTGCTAAATGGTATTGAATATAAGCTGGCGTTACCAGAAGCAGTTCGCCCTCCCCCGGCTGCAACACTCTTGCGAAAACGAATACAATGAGCCCCATTGTCAATGTCGTATTCAAAACCGTTGAAGAATGTTTGTCCCAATAGAGCCGGTTCGCCATCGGACTCAGCATTGCCCACACCAACCGTCAAACGCTTCTTTATCGGTCCGACTTGAATGTCCAGCGGCATATGCCACGTGCCGACTTCGGCATTCCCAGCGCCGAATGATTTGCTTGTAGGAGGTCCATCTGGTGCTTTGATGCCCAAGGCTTCAATTTGATCTTTGGTGAAATAACAGCCTTCCGCTCCAGTATCAAACATTAGTTTGGTGGGGCGACCATTCACATAAGCGTCTACGATGATCTTATTGCGAGCACTTTTGGTAAAGTATACTTTGACCTCTTGAGGCAAGCTATCTTGGCCGCCACTTGCTGCTGGATTAGAGCCTTGAATAATAGAGGCTTGTCTGTTGCTGGAAGAATTTGGCGAAGCCGTTGCGGGCGTTTGGCCACTCCTCACGCCCAGCGCCTGACCTGCGTATTGTGCTGCCTGTGAGCCAGGAAACTTGGATAAGATTTGCTGATAATACTCTCTTGCTTTAACCTGATCTCCCTTGCCTCGGTAAGACATAGCGGCATAGAGTAACGCACCGCTGTTACTGGGAGCAGCTTTGATTACTTGATCGAACTTTTGCGCCGCAAGGGCGTAGTTGCCTTTAGTGTAGGCCTGAACACCATCTTCAAAACTGCCTGCTTGTGCCGTCAAACAGAAAACCAGCATTGCCACAAGCGTCATGCACAAGCTAACCTGCAGGCGTAAAAGTACTGAAAGACAATCTTTCAATAGACAAAGCCGTGGAAAGTAAAGCATTTTGTCTCCTCACCGATCACCGCTTCAAAAACAACCGCCAGCCATTTTCTACCCGGAATTATCAGCTTAGAAACGTAATTAAATATCTAATTGCTTCACAATTGTCATTTTTTGAAACTCTGCCGTGCCTTGGGCAATTTCCATGACTTTGGCATCACGGTAAAAGCGCTCAACTGGCGAATCTTCGCTAATGCCAAAACTGCCCATCACTTGCAGTGCTTCTCCGGAATGAATGCGAGCCACACGTGCAGCAAACCATTTGCACATCGCTGAGTACAAGCGCAAATCTTTGGCATTCTCATCGACTGCCCAAGCAGCACGATAGACCTGCAAGCGCGCACCGGCACATTCAGTTCCCATATCGGCTAACTTCCATTGAATGCCCTGGAACTGTCCAATGTTCACGCCAAACTGTTCACGTTTACGAGCATGTTCGGCTGCATGATTGGTGGCTGATTCCACAAGACCAATTGCCGAGGCACCGATCAAAACTTGCGACACGTCAAAAGCAAAAAGCGCTTGCTCGGCACCATCACCCAATAATACACTTTCCGCGCTGATTTGATGATCGTGAAATTCAATGTCGTTGGTAAATGCCGAGCGCAAACCAAGTTTTTCCCGGTTGGCAGAAATTTTTAGAGAGGCAGACGATTTCAAATCAACTAAAAACATTGCTAATTTGTCTTCAGCGACTCGCGACAAAACAACCGCCAAACTAGCTACTTCACCATTCACAACCCAAACTTTTTTGCCGTTCAGACTGTAACCGCCCTTGCTTTCTCTGGCTTCCATTTGGCAAGCGCTGAAGTCTGTACCAGCTGTTACTTCGGCAAAAGCCAAAGTAGCAATTTCTTCGCCTCTTGCCAAAGCCGATAAGTAGCGGGCTTTCTGATTTTCGCTGCCGTATTTTTTAATCAGCTCAATCACACTAGCATGTGATGCCAAGCTCAATCCGAGCCCGGCTTCATACTGTGCAACTGCTTCCACAAACAAGGCGAAATTTAAAAACGATCCGCCCTGCCCGCCATACTCCTTGGGAACGGCAGTATTCAGACAGGCCGCTTGACCCAACGTGGCAAAAACTTCTTTAAGTGGTTGCTTGTGCTCTTCTAAAGCCTTGGCTATTGGCATTATTTGCTTTTCAGCAATGCTTTGGTAATTAGATTTGAGCGTTTCTTGTGCCGCACTTAAAAAGGTATTCACCGAGGCCTCCAAATCAAATGACGCTGCCGATTTTACCATGTTCTACTGGCTGGCCAGAGCGCCAATCTCAGCTAATTTTTGCCAGCCTCTTTCCATTACCTCACCAACAATTTGATCCTTTTTTTCGAATCCGTCAATCCAAAATTCCAATTGATAGCTCACGCTAGCTTGGCTAATTTCGATCGGCAGCGCTTTTGGTTTCGGCACCGGCAAAACATTCTTGTCCCCAGTTGCTGCTTTTTCCAGCGCCGAACGCACCATCACTGGTTGTGCCTGAGTACTGACCGGAAAAACAATTTGGCAAGCTTGCTGCGTGCTTGGTGCATTGTAATTTACAAGCGTATATGAGGTGAATTGCGAATTGGGAATCAAGGCGGAATTATTGTTTGATGTGCGAATTTTTGTTGAGCGCCAGCCAATTTCCAAAATCTGCCCAATCAGATAATCGCGATCGCTTATGCGAAATTTCACCCAATCTCCTTCTCGCAAACTATGCTCAAAGCTCAAGGTCAAGCCAGCCACGATATTGCGCAAAGTATCTTGCAAAGCCAAACCAATTACAGCCGCTATGACAGTTGATGTTGCCAACAGGGGCAAAACGTTGACATTGAGCATTAGGTCTAAAAGCCACAAAAGCAAGACCAAATAGATCAAAAGCATAAAAACAAAACGGAAGACAACCGGTACAGAAACAGATTGCCTTTCCATAAGATACCAGCGAAAAACCACGAGATCAAGAGCTTGGACAAACACATGCAAAGCCAGAAGGGCAGCGACAAAGTAAGAAAATTTGACGACCGAGGCACCGCCGGGAACCAGCTTGAGAAATGGGCTAAAAGCAATGGTAATCAGGAAAAGTTGAAAGGGCACATCAATGCGAGAAACAATTGCCTTCTTGACCTTTTCATCTCTTACACCAAAGGCTTGGCAAATCAAACTCAAGGCCCATTGCCTGGTAATTAAGACAATCAACCAACCAACTGCCGCCCAAAATGGCACAACTACTGGGCTTTTCGTAGCCACATAAACTAATGCTTGGTCGAAATGAGTAAATAAATAATCTGGATTCACCGCAATCAGCTCCGATTTTTGCCCTGGTAGCACCGCGTGCTTATTGTAGAATAGTTCTTTCCTCTATAACAGAAATCATGAAAACCAGCCTTCTAACAACGATTATCAAGCAACTGAGAAAGGTCGGCTCCTCTATCGGCTCGTCATTGGCAGAAAAACCCAAGGCACATGTAGATGAGTTGGCGATGGAGCATTTTCTTCTCTATCACGGTTTAGTTGGCACGCAAGATGAAAGACAAAGACAATTTCGCGATGTGCGCGTGGACATTATCGAAGCCATTGCAAATGGCAGCTCGGTGGCAATGGCTGCCGCCCTCAAGTTGCCACCACTTTGGTGGGAAGAAAGGCTGGAGTCAATTCTGGCCGAGATAACCAAAACATCTACCGAGAAGCGCGAACAAGCCATTGCGGTCTTATTAGGTGTGGCGGACAATCCGGACAAAGCCTACCAGTCTCCGGAAATATACAATCCGGTTTTACATCAAGACTGGAGAGTGCGTGCCAATGCTGCTAATTTGCTTGCTTTTCTGCAAGCAAAAGAAGCCGTGCCAAAATTGATTGATTCGCTAAATGACACCACAGGTGGTGCCGCGCCCGACAAAACGCCGGCATTTTGCTACATTGCCTTTGCTTTGGCCGAACTGGCTACGCTAGATTCAGAAGCCTGTCAGTCTGCTCTCCTGCCTTACCTTTATGCCGATGAATCCTGGTTCCGAGTCGATGCGGCCCGAGCCTTGACCAATTTAAAAGACAAAGAGAAAAATCCAGAAATCATCAGAGAGCTATGCAAAGCCGTGCTTTCGCACCATCGTCTTTCCGATTATATGGCTGTGACAATTGCTGAAAAGCACAATCCCAAGGATTTGTTAGCCAAAGAAGAGATCGTCCAGCAAGGCGCGCTGGAAATTATCATTGGCGTCTTGGAGGCATCTGCTCAAACATTTTCCTCAGATATTGTTTTAGAGCGTGGCATTATTGAGTGCTGGCCGCAAGTGCGCAATCTCAACGAAAGCAATCCAAGTCCACGCCTCTTGCGAGCTGCTCGCAAATTGGCTTTATGGCTTCAAAGTCATGTGCAAGATCCGGATTTCGCCAATGAAATACTCGAGCGCTTGCCAGAGCATTCCGCCGATCAACTTAACCAAGCGATTACTAATACTTTGAGCAGTATCACGGCGCCTCGGCACAAAGATCTCTTGTTAGCCAGTTTGCAAAAAACCAACTGGGAAAATACATTGCAAGCCGGTCAAGCGAGACACGCTCTTTTTCTCATCGGCGATTTGTCGGTATATTCCGCCGTACCGGAATTGGTGCAATTAGCAAGCCCCGATTACCCGCTCTTGCCAGAGCTGGTTTTGGTCCTCGGCGAATTGCAAGATGCTAGTGCGGCCAACACTTTGATCAAACTAAGCTCAAGCTTGATCAACTTGGAGGCAAGGCGCGCGCACGCAAATTCTAATCGACCGGTCGAAGAAGAAGAAGCAAGAGAGGCCTTGATCTATTGGACGATTCTTAAATCACTCGGACAAATGCCGAGCACAGAGGCAGTTGAATATCTCCTGAAAGCAACAGAAGATTTTGCCCCGGATAAACGTGGACAAGCCTTAGCTTCACTGGTTAACACTTACAAAAAACTGTATCAGACATTGCCGAGCGCTGAACAAACTTACGGTGAACAAATTAACGAAGCAATCATGCGGGGATTGCATGATTCGGCCCCGACAGTTAAGGTTTGCGCTATCGATGGCGCTGCCAGTCTTTCCTTCATCACATCCTTGCCCACACTTGTGAAATTAATCAATTCCTCGGAAGTATCTGTTAAGCGTGCCTGCCTTGCAGCCTTAGAAGAACTTGCCACGCATGGGTATATAGAGGAAGTAAAAACTGCCCTAGAGGCAAAAATTAAAGGTGAGACAAATCAGTTTAGGCGCCAGCTCTTGCAAGAGTGTCTGACGAAATGTCAAAAGGCAGATAATGTGTAACACAAAGTTGACCAAAATCAACTTTTGACCACCAAATTAGGCAACCAGCAAACTCCCTCCTGGCTTACAGATCTAAACATTGACAGCAGCACCTGATTTGCCATGATAAGGTAATAGTGAACCCTCTGGTAGTTTGCACGCACATTCTAAAGGTCAAGACAAGATGTCTTCTGAAATCGACCAACCAGAAAACAAAGAACCAACCAAGCCCAAAAGCAAAAAGTCTGATGGCTCAGGCAAAGGCAAAAGTGCCAAGTCTAAAAAAGCAGCCGCACAAGACAATGCTCCGGCAACTGAAGGCTCATCCGCACCAGATGTTGCGTTAACATCCGCACCTGATGCTCCAGACACAGGTACTGTGATCAGAGATCACGAAATGCATCAGCACCATGTTTCAAAAATTCTTGATGAAGTATTAGACGAGCCCGAAGAGCCAGTTACAGAAGGACGACTAAAACATCCAATGTGGCTTGATGTCATTCTTGCTTTTGGTCTCTTAGTTACTGTTGGTGGTTTTACAATCGGTCTTTTCAAAATTTACGTTACGCATACAGCTGAGCAAAGCATTACGCAACACAATTACAAAGCCGCAATTGCCTTGCTCAAGGGTGTACCATTCCCTGGATTCTTCACCATTCCTGGATCTGATCCAGAAGAACTTTTAGCGCAAGCACTTTATCTTGATGCCATGGATAAGCTGGAAGTAGATAACGATGTTGACGCAGCCTTGAATCAATTACAACAAATTCCTCCCGGCTCGCGCTTCTTCCCTCTGGCCCAAGAAATTATTGAAGAAAATTTCGAGCCTTCTGCAACCACACTGCAAGGTGGCACTTCCATTACAGAAGAAGCTCCGATAAAAGCACCAGTGGAAAAACAACCAATATTGCCTGAACTGAAGGACGCCACCCCCTAATGAAAAAGGGTGTTGGTGTGACAAAGACAAAAGCAAAGACGGACAGTGGTTTAAGTCCGTACCAGCAAGTTTACAAAATCGTCCAACGCATTCCCAAGGGAAAAGTCCTCACCTACGGCATGATCTCGCATCACCTAGGAGGGCGCTTGTCCGCCCAAGCCGTCGGTTGGGCCTTAAAGGCTTTGCCCACAGAGGTCTCCTCTGCCTTTTCCGTCGCTAATACGCCCTGGCACCGCGTGATCAATTCTCAGGGGCGTCTGAGCACGCACAAAAACGCCAATATCCCGCCGGACTTACAGCGCGAGCTTCTGGAAAAAGAGGGAATCAAATTCAACGAGGAAGAAGCGATCGATTTGAATCGCTACTTATGGCTTGATCTGGCGAAGCTCTGAGCCCGTCAGTCAACGTCAATTGTTTTGACTATTTCTTAGTGTCCGCCTGCAGATCCTGCCCCAGGAATAATGTTATGCAGCCCGTGCCAGCCTGGCACTGCCATTTTTACCTGGTCAATTTGATTAATCAAATTTGCATCTACTTTTGGTCGATTTCTTGGTCCATTCAAATCAATCAAAACCGGATCAAAATCCGTATTAAAACGAGCCTTAAGCTTAAACACTCCCAATGGCCTTTCCGGGGGCCTTTGGGCAATGGCGCACATTTCCATCACAGACATATTTGGCTGAGAGCTATCATCTTGCGCTTGCCCAGACTGGCTTATGCCGGAAAAAATCAACAGGTAAAGAACTAAGTAAATTGGTTGTTTCATGGTGTCTCCCCCTCGGCTAGTCAACTAACCTTGGTCACCAATTTAAATCACCAATTTCACTATAGATCCGAACCACAATTATCTGTAGCAAATAACTGCGATCTTTAAGAGATACGAATTAATTTATTGACAACAAGGCGCTTTAATCAACTACGAAGCTTTGATAGTCACTGGCACTCATAGCTGAATTAAGCTCGGATGCGTCTGCAAGCTCGACTTTCATCATCCAGCCAGCTCCATAACAGTCGGAATTGACCAATTCCGGCTCAGAGGAAAGCTTCTCGTTCACAGCCACCACTTTGCCGGACACAGGCATGAATAAATCAGAAACCGATTTGACGGATTCAATTACGCCAAACTTGTCATCTCGCTTGAAAGAGGTACCAGCTTTCGGCAACTCAACAAACGTCACATCTCCAAGTTGATCAGCAGCAAAAGCCGTAATCCCAATCACAGCCACATTGCCTTCCACGCGTACAAATTCGTGCGATTTGACGTATTTCAATTCTTGGGGATAAGTGAGCATGATTCCTCCGATGTGGGCTTTGCCAATATTTTACCGCGCTCGTTTGTAAAAGGGCCGACGAACTACGGAAGCCGGAATTTTATTGCCGCGAATCTCAATTGTCAAAGCTTGCCCAATGGTGGCAAATTGTGGTGGCACGAAGGCAAAAGCAATTGGCTTGCCAACAAAAATTCCTTGTGAACCGGAAGAAACAATTCCTATCTTTTTGTCGCCGGCATAAACTTCATAGCCTTGTCTTGGTAATTGTTTCCCCTCAGAAACCAGACAAACACATTGCTTGGAAAGCCCATTTTGTTTTTGGTTTACCAAGGCATCTTTGCCCAGGAAATCCTGCTTGTCTAACTTAACGCTCCAACCCAAGCCGGACTCAAGCGGGCTTGTCTCTTCGTCCAATTCATGTCCATACAAAGGCAGGCCTGCCTCCAGCCTGAGGGTATCTCTCGCGCCCAAGCCACAAGGCTCAATGCCAAACTCTTTACCCGCTTCCAAAAGCGTGTCCCAGAGAATTGGTGACTTTTCCGCAGCACAAAATATTTCAAAACCATCTTCACCCGTATAACCAGTGCGGCCAAAACCAATTTCCACACCGGAGGCAATTCCCGTGCCGTAACAAAATGATGGCAAGGCACTCACTTGTTCTTTGGCAAACTTACTCAAAATGAGAGCCGCATTCGGTCCTTGCAAAGCCAATAGCGCAGTCGCATCAGAAATATTTTCCATGTTCACGTCAAACTTGCGTGCATGTTTTTCTAGCCATTGCCAATCTTTGTCGATATTTGATGCGTTCACAACCAGAAGAAAGTCATTCTCGCGGCGATAAACAATCAAATCATCAACCGTTCCACCATGCGGCATAACAAATTGCGTGTACAATGCCATGTTCGGCTTGGGCAATTTTTGCAAATCGTTGGCGATCATATATTGGACAAAATCAAAGGCACCGGCTCCCTTGATAATAAACTCGCCCATGTGCGATACATCAAACAATCCTGCCTTCGTCCGTACAGCCATATGCTCAGAAATAATTGACTTGTACTGAACTGGCATATTCCAGCCAGCAAAATCCACCATGCGGGCACCAAGCGCCTTATGCGCAGAGGCTAATGGAGTTTCTTTAATCGAGGCAGTCGTCATTTTGATTTCCTTAATTCTTATCCACTAGGCTGCTTTCAATTTCTGCATCAAGCGCTTGATAATTTTGTCCAATCCTTCAGCGTCATCATGCAAGCGGCGAGCTTGCTTGTCAATCAAGATGTTTTGATATTTCGGACCGCCACAAAGATCAACCAACAAACTGCCACTGTCATCCATTCGTTTCACGACAGATCTCATTTCTGTGATTTCCACTTGCACATCAGCCACACTGGAATCCGGAATGGCCAAAAGATCCTTTTCTAAAATTGGCATCAGTTGCTTGAGTTCAGAAACATACAGATCAATGTGTTCCGAGCGTGGTGGCAAACAAGCCCCAGGTCCCTGAGCATCTCCCTGAATTGAATCCATCATCATCGGCATCACATTCCAATCCATCAATTCCGGCGGATCGGTTAGCCTAATTTGCTTACGTTCACATTCGTGTACAAAGTCTTTTGCCGTACGGGCAACCTTGTCCACCGTACCGTGCATATCAACCAGATTGTATTGCATTGACACGGCATTACTGTCGCCAGCCAATCCGGGATTGGACGGGCTTTGACTTGCCGCGACCTTTTGCTCATCGGCTTGAACGCACAATTGCACATTTAAGCCGGCCGCGACCAGGCTCAAGGATAGAAGACCAATAGCCCTACGACTCTTCCCAAACAAATTTGCCATGACAATCTCCATCAAATTTCGGTCCTGAGAACTTTATTGTGCGCCTATTAAATTAGGTGGATCCTAGCACGCAGACTGGCTTTTGTAATTGAATAAGGATCATCCGCTCTCTTTCTGTTTGCCCTTAATTGACTCCCCTTGCGGCAAGCGCATTTCCGCTTGAAGTCCGTCTAAAGAAAGCGACAAATGCCCGGCTATATGCACTGACTCCAGCATACTTTTGCGGCATGATTGCAAGTCGGCAGACTCAATTTGTCTTTCAATCATTTTTACCGCGTCACCAAGTAAAACCAATTCAGTACAAGTATTTGCCATGGCTTGCGACCACCGGCTTGTCATCTTGGTTTCAATGTATTTGCTTTCTTGATCCACTTCATTGGCGCGCGCGAGCAAATGATTGACGACACGGCTCAAACGCAAATTGTAATCGTTCATGCGCCGAAGAGCCTCTCGGCGGCGCATCTTCAAATATTGCTCAAGTTTTTTCCAACCATAAATACCAAAACCAATCACAAATAGAAAGGAAAAAATCAGACAAGCCAAATAAAAGACAGTCATAAAAGCTAAAACATTGAAGGCAAACGCATTCGGATCCATTACATAAAACCTTCGCTTACTTAAGCAACATGATCAGCTGGATTGTTGTCAGTATTGCCCATTGGCTGTGCTTCTCCCTCTTGCCATGGCCATTTGTTTTCCCAACTAAAATCGCCAAGCTGTCTTGCTTGAGCAAGCGTAATCACACAAGGGGTGCGGACATGTACATCGTCTGGTCCGGCATCAGTCGTGACTACATAAACAAAGGCTTTGCCGGCAGCTACCACACCAACACCTCGGATTACTTCGTCTTCTTTCAGTTTGAACCAGTGCGATTTGCCATTTTTATCTTTTTCCATGAATTCGGAAACAGGAATGATTACTGGCTGTGGATGGTAGCGATTCCATTTGCCTTTTTCAAGGCTGTCAAGACGAGCCCAGCCGCCTTTAGGCAAGCCTAATTCTTCAAACTCACCTTCGCGCCTTCCCCAAGTTACCAAGGCTGCCCCTTTAGAACCAACAACCGGCAATTGGGCTTTCGGAATGGGAAAGTAAGTCCGGCGGCTTTCGACACGACCGGTTTTGGGATTGAAAGATTGATACTCAACACCACCACACATATAGGGTTATCCTCTAATGAAATTATATCTGGCATATAACCTTGATGTGCTAAACTCTTGCCCAGGCACGGAGATAGAAGATGGCTTTTCCAACCCAAAGCTCATTGCACGGCACGATCAAACAACTGAAAGATATTGTTGTTCGCCTGCAGCGCGACGATCGCGAAGCTGTGCGCTTGGTTAAAAGAATGGAAGTTCTGATTCTGAGAATCGAACGCAAGGTCAAAATTGCTAACCGTGGCAAAGTACAATTTGGTTCACCAGCTACAATCCAAGCCGCAAACTCAGCCAGTGCACTCAGCCAGAGTGATACCGCCGGCGCCACCATCTAAAATACTCTGTTAGCTTAAGCCGAACTTGCCTCTTGCGCGTCTCTTTGCTTACGCATTTGATAAGCGGCACTAACTTCTTTGATTTGGTCAACGAGATCAGCTGCTGCTCTTGGTTTGCCAATGGTATGCATTTTTTCGCGCATCGCTTTCAGCTCGTCTTCCTTGCCGATTAGAGAAGCAATTTTTTGGGCAAGCACATCACCTGTTAGTGTATCTTGCGGCAGAACAAAGGCCGCACCTTTTGCTTCAACCGATCTGGCATTCATCATTTGGTGATTAGCCGCTGCTGTCGGCAATGGAATAAATAATGCCGGCGTGCCCGTCACAGCCAGCTCGGCAATTGTAATTGCACCGGAGCGGCAAACGGCCAGGTCTGTTATAGCGTACACAGAGGACAAGTCGTCGAAATAGGCCCGCAAAACATATTGCTTGTTATTGGCAATATCTTGTGGCAGGCGATCGCGAAAGGCTTGATAGTTTTTATTGCCCACTTGGTGAACGACTTGCACAGGCGGATTAAGAGCAAGCAAAATTGGCAAAGCACCGAACACTGCCTCATTAATAGCTTGGGCACCTTGTGAGCCACCCGTGATCAAAATTGTTTTAGCTGCCGGATCCAAGCCAAGCACAGCCGCAGCCGAATCACGTCTTAACGGATTGGCAAATTTTTGACTAACCGGATTGCCGTTGACGAAAATCTTGCCGCGACATTTCTTGATTCTTGCTAGAGCCCCGTCCATGCCCAAAGATATCAACGTGGCATATTGAGCCA
Source organism: Candidatus Obscuribacterales bacterium (assembly GCA_020050685.1). Lineage (GTDB taxonomy): Bacteria > Cyanobacteriota > Vampirovibrionia > Obscuribacterales > Obscuribacteraceae > JAGVKG01. Next base: position 49,797 of record JAGVKG010000013.1, read on the forward strand.
AAGACTTAGTTACCAGTCCAGGATGCGCATCTGATTCATGCATGGAAATGGGCACACCCAAACTCAGGGCTGCCACTAAAGCTGGTGCCGAAGCATAGCCGCCGGTACCAAGCACAACCGTTGGTCGATAACGCCTGAGCAAGTCTCTCACTTGCCTGACAGCTTGCGCGAATTCCAAGATCCAAGAAAACAGATCGAGAGAAATTTTTCTCGGCAAACCCCTGATAGCAACACCAAAAAAAGAAATCTTGCGCTCAGTCACCAGCTTTTCTTCCAGATGGCCTTGCGAGCCTACGTATAAAAGCGCTTCCAAATCCGGATCGTCTTTGAGAATGTCGCACACTGCCAGCGCTGGATAAATGTGGCCGCCTGTGCCTCCGCCGGTTACAACTATGCGGTGCCTAAACATTACCTGTAAGCCCGCGCTTCCGGCAAATCAAACTCTTCTTCTTCATCAAGCTGTCCCCGGTCGCGCGAAATAGACAATAAAATGCCAACCATGCTGAGAGTGACAACCAGCGATGTGCCACCATAACTAATAAAGGGCAATGTCAAACCAGTAACAGGCAGCACACCTGATGTGACCATAATGTTCACAAGCGCCTGCAAAGTAATTTGACTGGTGATACCAATGGCTAAGAATCTTCCGAATAAAGTGCGCGCTTCCAAGGCTGTCTTGAATCCGTAATAGGCAAAGAGCGTAAACATGCCAAGCAAGCAGAGACAACCAATAAAGCCAAATTCCTCAGCAATCACTGCCAAAATAAAGTCCGCATGTTGCACAGGCAAGTAATAAAGCTTCTGCAAAGAGCGGCCAAAGCCAACGCCAAATAGCCCACCGGAGCCAATCGCTAATTGCGACTGAATAATATTCCAGCCTTCTTTTTGCGGGGCGCTGTATGGATTAAGCCAACTTTGAATCCGCGCCATTTGATAAGGTGTTTTTTGAATGTGGTGCCAAACCAGCGCGCCACCACCGACAAGGGCAGAGCCTAGCAACATTGAATTAGCGCCCTGACAATAAAGCAAAGCCAAAAGCGTTCCTAAGACCATCAGACCAGTACCCAGGTCCGGTTGCTTAACCACAATTGCTGCAATCACAAGAGTGACAACTATCCGCGATATGACTTGGCGGTTCCACCAAAAATATTTGGAAAGTCCGGACGATAACAAAATCACACAAGCAACTTTAGCCATTTCCGAAGGCTGGAATTGAAATGGTCCCAGAGCAATCCAGCGGCTTGAGCCTTTGGCTGTAATGCTCATATGCGGAATCATTGTCAAAACCAAGAAAAACAAAGCTACACCGGTAAGCGGCCAAGCATATTTATGCAGCTTACGGTAATCCTGTTTACTCAAAGTAAACATCAAGAAGATTCCTACCATCGCCGCAATTGCTTGACGCCTGAGCAGAACGGTTGAATCTTGAAACGATTGCAAAGCTTCATTGGCTGATGAACTATAAACAGCCATCAAACCAAAACAAACTAATGAAAGCACAATGGTTATGATTGCACGGTTAGGCAGCCCGCGGAACTCTGGTCCCACGGGTGGTTCTTGCCTTTTGCCGCCCTTAGGCTGACGGCGCCAGCTTTTTGAGTCTTGTACGGACAATATCTTTGAAGACACGTCCACGCTCCTCATAATCCCTAAACATATCGAAACTTGCACACGCTGGAGATAACAATACCGGTCCTAACTTCAGTTGCCCAGCCAGATCAACTGCAGCTGCAAAACTATCGGCCCGATGAATTTCCTTAAAACCACCTTTCGCAAAAGCAGAAGCAAAACGTTCTTTTGCTTCACCAATTAAGACAACCGCACTTGCATGATTCTTGGCTGAATCAACAAACTCAGTCAAGTCAGTACCTTTGTCCTTGCCACCAGCAATCAAGACTACCTTTTCATCAACAAAAGATTCCAATGCTTTAATTGCCGAATCTGTATTGGTGGCTTTGGAGTCGTTATAAAACTTGATCCCATCGACAGTGGCAACAAATTCCAATCTGTGTTCCAGCGCCGCAAATGTTTTTAAGTGGCTGCCAATTTCTTCTGCATCAATTCCGCAAGCAGCACAAGCAGCAATTGCCGCCAGCGCGTTTTCTACATTGTGCTTACCCATAATCAACAAGTCACTTGTCTTGCAGATAACTGTCTCTTGGCCGCCCTTCTTCAAGACCAGCTCATTGCCACGTTGGAAAGTAGCATTGTTTGCAAGAGAAAAATCAGGAGTTACTGGTTTGCCCATCGAGAACCAAAATATCTGAGTCTTAGTTTTGGTATTTGCCACGATTGCATCATCGGCATTGAGAATTGAAATTTGCATATTTCTTTGCTGAGCAAAAACACTTTGTTTCGCAGCAATATAACTTTCCAAATTCCCATGCCAATCCAAATGATCGGGCGTGAGATTGAGCCACATAGAAATTTTTGGGGCAAATTTTGGTGAATAGGTCAATTGAAAAGAACTGACTTCGACTACAAGAAAGTCTGGTTCCAGATCAAAGCAACTGAGAATTGGCACGCCAATGTTTCCGCAACTTGGTGCCTTGTAACCAGCACCTTGCAAAATGTGTGAGATCAAAGCAGAAGTAGTTGATTTACCGTTGGTGCCAGTAATGGCAATGATTGGTGCTTTATTCTCTCTCCAGGCAAGCTCGATATCGGAGATGATTTCCTTGCCTAATTGTTTTGCCTTTTGAATGATTGGTGTGGTCGGGGCAATGCCTGGGCTAACAATTAACAAGTCAGCGAAGTTGAGAGCCAGATCCGTGTGTCCGCCCACTTCAACTTTTACACCTTTAGTTTCCAATTCTTTGATCTGAGAAAGCTTTTCGTCATTTGGTGCACCAGCGTCTGACAAGAAGACCTTGGCACCACAATTTGCCAAATACAATGCGGTGGCGATACCGCTGCGAGCGGCACCCAAAATAGTTACTGGTTTACCTGTCCAATTAGCCACCCACAAATTGTAACAGGTGGCTTGACAAGGTGATATTACAACCTAATAACCACGTTTCTGCTGCTTCGCCTTTTGCTCCAAACGGTAAGCCTTTTCTTCCAAAGAGGCGATGCGCTTGAGCAATTTTTCCTTTTCCTTGGGCGGCATATCCGGCTCCAAGGACATAAATGCGCGGTATTGGGTGCAGGCTTCTCTCAGCTCAGAAGGAATGGGCGGCGAGACCCGCTCAAGCGTCTTAGCCAAGCCCATGCGCGCATCAGAGACACGGGGATTCTCGTAAATCGCAGCATGATATTTGTCGATTGCCGAAGCTAACTGCCGTTTGCGTGCCAAATCGTCAGCCAAAGTCAGATCCTGGCGGGCTTGGTCTTTGGCTTTTGCCACCAAAGCCGCACCCCGCTTAGCCCGTTCTTCCGAGCCAGCAAAAGTGGCGCCCTTTTTGTAGGCCGATTCGGCCGAATCATAGTCTTTGATCATCAAAGCCAAATCGCCAACTGCAAAGGTCTGCTTAGCAGTATTAGCATTCGCTAAGACAATATTCATTTGCTCGCGCGACTCGCCAAATTTGTTTTGCGCCAAGAGAGCTTCCGCATAAGCAACGCGCTCACCATCTGTCTTCGGTGCACCCAAGGCGGCCAGATCGATTGGTGCTCCGGACATAGCGCGGAATTTTGCTGCTGCCAATCGCAATTCCATATCGTTCGGATTGAGGGCAATCGCTTGATCGAGCATGCGTTGCGCTTGCTCATATTCGTTAGATGCAAAAAAGGCCGAGCTCGCTTCTTTGGCAGACTTCAAATAATAAGCCCGCGTCAAACCCTTTGCCGCTTGCGCATTTTTCGGATCCGTATTCATCACATTGGTATATTCCTTGATTGCATCATCAAGTTTTTCCAACTTCAAACAAGTGTCCGCCACGCGCAAACGCAAATCCGGATTATTGGTAACAAGCTCAAGCCCGGCGCGCAACTCGGAAATGGAAAGTTCCAAGTCACCGCGATTTTCTCGCACATCGGCAATATGCATGTAGGGATCCGGTATTTCCGGCTTCAAGCGAATCGTCTCTTGATACTCTTTAATGGCTGCAACATTGTTACCTTGAATCTCATAAGCCTCGCCCATGGCTAAATGTATGGGAGCCGACTTGGGATTCTGGTACATTGCTGTGTTCAACTCTTTTATTGCCGCATCAACCATGCCCTGCTTCATATAGGCTTTTCCCAAGCCATAGTGCGCAGTGGAATTTCCAGAATTGAAATTTATTGCTTGTTTGAAGTTTTCTTGTGCTTCCGCATAACTACTTTGCATAAGCTTGACCAAACCAAGGCCAGCAAAAGCATCGGAATATTTGGGATCAGCACGCAGGGCTTGCTTAAATTCGTTAGCCGCATCATCAAGACGCAACTGTTCCTTATAGACCATGCCCAAAGTGTAGTGAGCTTCCGGCATATTCGGATCGTTATTCAGCGCAAGCTTGCATTGTTCTTCTGCTTGCTTGAGCATGGAATCTTTTTGTTTGATGATCGTCATTGAAGAAGACTGCAAACGATTCATCGCCACAATTGCTTTGCCAACGTGCGCCATGGGATTGCCGCCATCCAAATTCAAAGCCTTGTCCAATTGTTCATCAGCAGCATCAAGTTTGAATTGTTTAGCAAGTGCCATGCCTAATCCCGCTGCCGCATACGGATTTCTGGCATTGCGCGCGGCTGCCTGACGATAAAGATCAGCAGCATCGGCATACTTTCCTTTGAGCATCAAATCGTCGGCCATCATCACATCGCGTTCAATTCGGACTTTGAACTTTCGCTTTTGACCAGAAGAACCAGCGCGGGCGTCCGTGCTCTGACAATTGCAGAGCAAAAACCCGCCCGCCAAAGACAAACTTACTACTACTGCCAGTATGCGATTTTGCATAACTACCTCATTCGCTGGGTTTTCCAATCTATATATATAGATATGTCTGAAGGAGATCATCTAATTTCAAACTTTCCCAATCAGAAAGAAACATCTATATAGGTAGGGGTTCGGCGACAATATTTCTTAATAGGCGCCAAAAATGTTAAGCAATATAAATGAAATCCCCCGCCCAAACCATTAACTTTGAACGGTTGGCGACGGAGAACTTACATATGTCAGGACACTCAAAATGGGCCACTATCAAACGCCATAAAGCGGTAGTTGATGCCAAAAGGGGGGCGGTCTACGCCAAAATGTCGCGCGAAATAATTGTTGCTGCGCGTTCTGGTGGCGGCGATCCGCAAGCAAATTTCCGCTTGCGCCAAGCAATAGATAGAGCCAAAGCCGAAGGCGTACCAAACGACAATATTGCTCGGGCAATTGAGAAGGGTGCCGGCGGTGCTGGAGCCGACAGCATGGAAGAACTTACATATGAAGGCTACGGTCCATCCGGTGTAGCAATTATGGTACGTTGCGCAACCGATAACCGTAATCGCACGGCAGGCGACATTCGCAGTTATTTTTCCAAGTATGGTGGCAACCTCGGTGAAACCGGCTGCGTCGGTTGGATGTTCAAAGAGCGTGGCGAAATCAGAATCGTAAAGACTCCGAAGCTCAATGAAGATGACCTTTTGCTTGCTGCACTAGAGGCAGGCGGTGAAGATATGGAAACAGACGATGAAGAAATCGTGCAAATCATTTGCCAGCCAAACCAAATTGATGCCGTGCAACAAGGCTTGGAAAAAGCTGGCTATAAAGTGCAATCCGCAGAAATAACCATGTCACCAAGTTCAACAATTGAAGTAACCGATAAAGATGCAGCTAAACAATTGTTGCGACTTTTAGACATTTTAGAGAACCACGATGATGTTCAAAATGTTTACGCTAATTTCGACATGGATATGGCGCTGATGCAAGAGAACTGGGCTCAAAGCGGCGCTTGACACACAAAAGATGTAAAGAGTTTTAGCAACTTGTTACACTCCTTAACCTTTTTCTCTTGACCACCAGATCGCAAGTGTTCGTGATTCTCCCAATTGACTGGCGATTCCCTTGTCTACTAAGCAATACAGCGATCGCAAAAGTGCCACCGCATAATTTCGGCCGAGTCAACCCCTTGAAAATAATACTTTTCCCAGAAACCCCAAATGCATTCCCCTGTTTGAAAAATTCGCCATGCCAAGAGACCATTGACTTGCCACCGACTCGTCTGTTAACTTTTCGCCTTGCGTTGGGCTTTCGTACGAATTCTACGTATGGCTAAGGTCCGACAGTCGCCGTATATTCAAGGCGACTTACGTTTGTAAGCCCCCAAAGTCTAAGGAAAGTCGAATTGATTGGTCAGCCCAGCTGACGCAAAGACGTTAGACAGGAGCAATTTGTGAAGTCTTCAAAAACTAGTTTTACAGTAGCCGTTGCGTTACCGTTTGTAGCCAGCTTGGGTCTTGCCTTCGCCTGCGCTACACCAAACGCAAATGCAGCACAATTACCTGGTCAGCTCAGAGATTTCACCCCTGAGGTTTCTGCATCTGTTTGGGAAGAAGATGAAGATCAAGTAGGTTCCGTTTGTTTGAACGGACATGAGCTTATATCTTTCCATTGCCCTAAGGATTCTCAAGAAGCTCAGATAAAAGCGGAAGAATTAGCTTCTAAAATCCAAGATCTTTTAGACGACAAAAAGTTTGCCATCGATGAACTAATCCCGACCCGCTCCGGTAATCAAGCGGTGATTCAAGTACAGGGAAGCCCTGTGTTGTCATTTGAAGTACCGGCACAAAGTGAAGAGACTTTGGAAAAAGGCTGCCGCTCACAAGCGCTGAGAGTGTCCTGGAAGTTCGTAAACGAGATTCGTACCGCACTTGGTGCCCCAACCCTGCCAGCTGAATTTTTACGCCTGTCTGAAAGGGCAGGAGGCGACTCTGCGCGAATTCAGAAATTGGTTTCATGTTTTTCCGGCACAGCCTCTTGGTATGGACCTCACTTCCACGGCCGCCTGACATCTGACGGGCACCGCTTTGACCAAGAGAAAATGACTGCTGCTCACCGCAGCTTGCCATTTGGTACAAAGCTTTTGGTAATGAACCGTAAGACCGGCGCAACCTGCGTAGTCGAAGTAAACGATCGTGGACCATTCGTTGGTGATCGCGTCATCGACTTGTCACGCGGCGCTGCTCGCCAATTAAATATGCTTTCCGATGGTGTTGCACCGGTGGCTTGCTTGGTGATCGGTAGTACTAATTAAATCGCTCCGTCGCTGCGGCTTTGCATCAGCTCCTCCGCGTGTTCAGACGTTTCGCTGCGGGATGCTCCTCGCTTTCCTACGCTTCACTGGCCCTCGTGATGCTTTGCATTGGATCGTCAAGGTCCTGCCGGCACATATGCTTTTTGGGTGACGGCGTATACGCCGTATTTGATAACCTATAGGTTATCAACCAAAATCGATGCCCCCACAGAGAGCACCGCCCCTTTGCAACCAACACCTTCTAAAGTGGCATATATATTCGTCTGTTAAAATTGCAGCAGAAAATCATTTTGTGGGGGCGGGGTTGCCCCGCCCTTGCTGACAAAAAAACCAGCGTCTTTTGATGATGCAGATTTTCTTCTTTCAAGGACGAAACGGATATGCCGGATAAAGTTAGAGTCAGAATAGCGCCAAGCCCCACAGGTAATTTACACCTGGGTACAGCACGCACGGCCCTCTACAACTATCTTTACGCGCATCGCCATGGTGGCACTTTTGTCATGCGCTTGGAAGACACGGACGAAGTACGCTCGGATGAGAGCTATACCAAAGACATTTTCGATGGGCTGCGTTGGCTTGGTTTGACTTGGGATGAAGGTCCGGATATTGGTGGGCCATTCGCACCATATCGCCAAACAGAAAAAATCGATCGCTACAGTCATGTGGCTAATTTGCTTTTGGAAAAGGGAGCTGCTTACTTTTGCTTTTGCTCCCCGCAAGAACTGGAAGCATTGAAAGAAGAGCAAAAGAACACGACCAGAGGTCCGCGTTACGATAATCGTTGCCGCAGCCTCACCCCTCAACAAAAAGAAAAATACGTGGCTGAAGGTCGCGTGCCTGCGATTCGTTTTAAGATTGACGAGCCGCGCGTCATCAGTTGGCACGATGGAATCAAAGGCGAAATCGCCATTGATTCATCAGATCTTGGTGGCGATATGGTGATCGTCAAATCCAATGGTGTAGCAATTTACAATTTTGCCGTTGTAGTTGACGATATCGACATGAAGATGACTTATGTGATTCGTGGCGAAGATCACATTCACAATACAGCCAAACAGATTTTGATTTACGAAGCTTTGGGTGAGACAACGCCGAGCTTTGCCCATCCGGCTTTGATTTTTGACATTGAAAGACGCAAACTTTCTAAGCGACATCATGGTGAGTTAGTTCACATCGATCGTTATCGCCAAGACGGTTACATGCCGGAAGCAATGGTCAACTATCTGGCACAAATGAGTTGGTCTTTGCCTGAGGACCGGGAAATTATTTCGCTTGATGAAGCTTGCCGTATTTTTGATTTAAGCAAAATCAGCAAGAGCCCGGCGGTTTTTGATCTGCCGCGTTTAAACTGGTTCAACAGTCACTACCTTCGCGATTTGCCATTGACACTAGTGACCGATCGGGCGCAGCCTTACTTGGTTGAATTTTCCATGGAGAAATACAGCCGCCAGCAATTGGAAGAAATTATTGCTTGCGTGCGCGATGGCTTGACCATGCTTTCGGAATTAACAGAGGCCGTGCGTTTCTTTTTTGAAGATGCTGTGGTGATTCCAGAGGACGTGATGAATTCCGTCTTGTCCAAAGAATCAGCAACCAAAGTCCTGCAAGCATTTTACGATCAAATTCCCAACCTGCCTTTTGGCGATCATGCGGCTTGCAAAAAAGCGGTCGACGAAATCGGCAAGTCACTTGGATTAAAAGGAAAGGATCTGTACTGGCCGGTTCGCGTGGCAATTTCCGGCAAAACCCAAGGTCCAGATTTAGGATCGATAATTTCCATCCTCGGCAAAATACGCTTGTCCACCCGTGTGGACGCTGCTATTCAGCAATGTAAACAGCACGCGTAGGGGCGGGGTTTCCCTGCCCACAATTACTCGAAAACTAATTCGAAGCACAAATCGCCACATCCTCATTTAACAGAAGACAACCAGTCATAAAGCAAAAATCGAAATGTCACCGCTGCAAATCCACAACACATTATCCAACAAGAAAGAATTGTTTACGCCGATAAATGGCAAGACGGTGAAGATTTACGCTTGCGGACCAACTGTTTATGACTTAAGTCATCTCGGTCATGCGCGCTCAGCCATTACCTGGGATATGGTTGTGCGTTATTTGCGTTTCAGCGGATACGATGTAATTTTTACGCGCAACATTACGGACATTGACGACAAGATAATCAATCGGGCCAAAGAACTGGGCATACGCCCTGAGCAAGTTGCCCGCGAATACACTTTCGGTTACTGGCGCGACATGAAGGCGCTGAACATCGGCCTGCCGGATTTCGAACCACGCGCCACAGAATATCTTTCGCAAATGATTGCTTTCATCGACCAATTGATCAAAGCCGGTCATGCTTATGCCTCGGAAGGCGATGTCTACTTTGATGTGTCTTCTTTCAAAGAATACGGCAAGCTAAAAAAACAGCGCTTGGAAGATATGCTCGTTGGTGCACGCGACCTGGCCGTTTCACAACAAGATTTGCAAGAACGCAAGAAAAGTCCTCTGGATTTTGCCTTATGGAAAGGCGCTGCTGCTGGAGAAACTGGCTGGCAAACGCCCTGGGGATTTGGCCGGCCCGGCTGGCATTTAGAATGCTCAACCATGATCGCCGATGTGCTTGGTGATACCATCGACATCCATGGCGGTGGTGAAGATTTAGTTTTTCCCCATAACGAAAATGAAATTGCTCAATCGGAAGCCTTGCACAAAAAGCCTTTGGCGCGTTATTGGATGCACAATGGCATGGTGAATATCGATGCGGAAAAAATGTCCAAATCGCTGGGCAATTTCAAGACAATTCAAGACTTATTGCAAACCTATTCTCCGGACACCATTCGTCTTTTCATTCTGCAAACTCATTACCGTTCGCCGCTGGAATTTACGGCCGAAAGTTTGCAGGCCGTGAAAAATGGCTTGCAGCGCCTAATTCGCGCTGCCAATGGCGTCAGCCAAGACGACGCGGAAAAACTTGCCTCCCAAATGCAAGTTGCTGAATCTGCTTTTACAAAAGAAGAATTGAGAAAAGTTGGCGCTGCTTTTGCCGAGGCTATGGATAACGATTTTAATACCGCAGAAGCTGTTGCGGTTTTGTATGGCCTTGCCGATCAGATAAATACCACTGCCGAAATTGAAAAGCGCCTGAGTCACATTTACGCTCTACAACTTTACGCCGGCGTTCTCGGTTTAACGCTGGAAGACACGAGCCAAAATCTTGATTCTGCAACTAGCCAAGAAATTATGAGTCTTGTTTTGCAAATTAGACAAGAAGCACGCGCAAAAAAAGATTATGCAACTTCTGATTTGATTCGCAACAAACTTGGTGCTTTAGGTATCAACGTGATGGACACCGCCGGCAACGGCGCTGCCTGGGAACGCTCGTAATGGTGGTCAACTTTTCAGGGAGTTCAGTCATATGACATTACCGGAATCAATTGCTAACGATCCGAAATATGCCAAGCGTCTGCTTGAAATTGCCGAAGAAAAGGACATTCCCAAAGAGTGGCAAGGCACGCCAATTGAAAGCTTGATTTTAGCTCACAATTTCCAAAAGCCAATCACAGAAGTTGGCAAACCCAAACTTTTGATTGCTGCTTGTATAGAATTTCGCTATTCATTACCAGTACCACGCATGTATGCCTACGTCATTCGCCGTGCCTCTGGTAGATTAGTCGGCTCAGAATTTAGCTTAGCCTATGTCTTTGCCCAAGGAGTAAAACACATCGCCCTGATTGGCCACAACGATTGTGGAATGACGCAAGTTCACGCCAATACACCAGCCATGATCGAGGCGTTAATCAAGCAAGGCTGGCATAAAGATCGCGCGGAAGAGTATATTCGCTATCAAGCTGCCAGATACTCAATTGAAGACGAAATCGATGCCTTAAAATACGAGTACATTCGGCTGAAGCGTCTCTTTAGAGATGTTTGCATTGCTCCATTTATTGTTTGCCTCGACAACACAAATCTCTACCTCCCAAAATGGTATGAAGAGATCAAAGATGATCCGACAATCGAGCGGAACAAGGTTGCTGATGAGGAACTCTTGACACTCTTTTAGAGGTATCAAATTGAACTGGGTCCATGCCATAACCAGAATCGCCACCGTTCCCGTTTCGCGAAAAATGGTCGCCGGGCTTTTTATCATGGCCTTATATACAATCTTGGTCGACAAGATTGATAGTTCAGAAATCAAAACCCTTGCTCAAGCCAGTATTACCGTCTTTGGTACAACTGTTCTTGGTGTACTTTTAGTTTTTCGCACCAATACAGCCAATGAAAGATGGTGGGAAGGGCGAAAGCTTTGGGGACAGCTTGTAAATGATTCACGCAACCTGGCTGTCAAAGTCAATGCGTTCATGGAAAATCATCACACCTACCGGCAAGAGGTACACCGCATTCTGGTGGCATTTGCTTTTGCCTTGAAAGATCAATTGCGCAACGGTGTGCAAATTTCACAAATACCGGGCTTTGAAACTTCTTCAGCCACTCCCGAGCATGTACCGCTTTATCTTTCCGAATTACTTTGTGATCTTCTCAAGAAAGCCAAAAACGAAGGTTTGATCGATGGCTATGAGCACTTACAACTTGATGTTCATTCGCGTGCACTCATGGATATTTGCGGCGGATGTGAGCGCATCCGCAATTCGCCGATTCCGTTATCCTATAGAGCCTTGATCCGCCAAGCTTTGCTTTTTGGCTTGATTGCCTTACCCTGGGAACTGACACCGGATTTTCACATCTGGACAATTCCTGTAGTTTTGCTCGCATCATATTTTTTTATTGGTCTCGAACTAATCGCCGAAGACATTGAAGAGCCTTTTGGTATCGGCGACGACAATCTACCGCTAGAGAGCTATTGTAAAACAATTGAACATTCAGTAGCACAAGTTTTGCACTTACCCGCAACAATGTAAGAGGTGAAAATGGAAAGGCAGCAATTTGGCAAGACCGATATGCAAGTCAGCGCACTGGGGTTTGGCGGCGCCGAAATTGGCTACCAGGGCGTTTCTCCGAATACTGTGAAAGACTTACTTTCCGAAGCGCTAAATCAGGGATTGAATGTAATCGATACCGCCGAATGTTATCGCGGCAGCGAGGAGCTTATTGGTGAAGCCGTATCTACTCGCCGAGATGATTTTTATCTCTTCACCAAATGCGGTCATCGCGACAATTACACACAAGATGCTTGGAGCAAATCTGACATCTCCAAAAGCATCGATCGCAGTCTCAAACGATTGAGAACCGATCGCGTTGACCTTCTCCAGCTTCATAGTTGTTCTGAGCAAATTCTTCGCCAAGGCGATGTGATCGAGGCATTACAGGAAGCAAAACAAGCCGGCAAAACGCATTACATTGGTTATAGTGGCGACAGCACTGATGCCTTGTACGCAATCAGTACTGGTGCGTTTGATTCTTTGCAAACATCATTAAATATCGCCGATCAAGAAGCAATCGAATTGACTATTCCACTGGCTGTCGAAAAACAGATGGGCATCATCGCCAAACGCCCGATTGCCAATGCTGCCTGGAAAACAAGTTCCAAACCGGGCGACCCTTATCTTGTACCTTACTGGGAACGCCTGCAACGTTTGCATTATGATTTCATCAACGGCACAGGCGATTCCTTCAGTAAAGCCTTGCGCTTTACTCTCAGCGTGCCTGGCGTCAATGTAGCCATTGTCGGCACCACCAAACCCGGTCGCTGGAAAGAAAATGCGGAAATGCTTGCCGAAGGCAAACTCTCAGAATCCGAATTTGAAGAAATCAGAGATCACTGGCGCAAGGTGGCCCAGAAGGATTGGGTAGGACAAATTTAGATGGACAAGCCGACCAAAGACCTTCAGGTTACCGCTCTTGTTACCAACTTAAACATAACGGCCCCGGATGGTCGCGGCATCGATTGGTTAATTGAACTTATGTTTGCCAGCTCAGGATTTCCCGGTCTGCTCAGCATGGAAATCATTCCTCCATTGCCGCAGGAAAACACTTGGACTTTGGTGCAGCGCTTCCGAACATCCGATCAACTTGAATCATGGAAACAATCCGCCGAGAGACAAAAACTATCAAATGAATTAGCACCGCTATTGTTAATTGGTGGCATCACATTTTCAGAGGCGGAAGTAGCTAGTTATGACTCGCGCTCAAGTGCAACAGCAGCAATAGTCACCGATCTCAAACCCGGCATGAGAACAGACTATTGTGCTTGGCTATCGAAGCTTCAACAAATTCAAATAGCCTTTCCCGGCTATCGCGGTTCCTACGTTCAGCCACCTTCGAAAAGCAATCCTAATCAGTGGACAACGCTTATACGCTTCGATTCACCGGATACACTCGACAATTGGTTCAATTCAGAAGTTCGCGAGGAACTTCTTGCCGAAAGCGAATCATTTATTCAGTCGCGCAAATTTCATTGGCCTTCCACATCACTAATCGGTTGGTTTCCCGCAGACGCAAAAACTGGCAAACGCCCACCAAATTGGAAAACATCACTCATGGTTCTGCTCGGTCTTTATCCAGTGGCAATGCTAACACTGAAATTCATCACGCCGTTTCTAACCTGGCTACCTAAAGCACCGATGATTTTCGTCCGCACAGGATGCAGCGTCGCCCTTGTCACCATGCTAATGGTGCCACTAGCCAATCACCTATTCAAATGGTGGCTGTTCCCTCAGGCAAACAAAACTCTAGAAACAAATCTAAAAGGCCTAGCGATAATTGCCTCAGCATTTGCCATCGAGATTCTTCTCTTGTGGAATATTTAGTTCACCGGATACATCGACATCAAACAGAGGGTTTTAGTATTTTATTGCGCTTGATCACTACTGCGTGTCTGTTGCTGATTGCGAACTTAGCAATGGCGCAGGCCACTGACGACGAACCTCGCTTGCCCAAGCCATTCATGACTAAAATGACAGCTCTAATCAAGCATTACTATCCCGAGATGACTGTTACGACTAACGATCACGAAGTGTCTTTCGTATACCGCACGCGCACGTTCATGATTCACCATCCGACAAAGACAGGACAGTGGCAGGAGGCGCGGCCGGAGCAGGGACCGCATCCCGATGGTATTTTGTGCCGTCTCCGTGTCCAGACCGGTCCATACAATGGAGCAGCAGTCCTACCGCAGACTTTCGATTACCGCTACTTCAAAGTGCTGATAATGGCACCATACTCAAAGAAAACGAACTGCCATTTGCACGCACAGTTATATTATCCGGAACAGAAAACCTCGCCTGACTTTCTGCGCCACTGGTCGCAGTTAGTTGATGATTTCGAATAGCTTCTGACTGTCCCAATTCCAATAACCAGAAAAAAAATTCAAGAATTAATCCTTTTTCTTTGAACTTTAATTACCTCTTGACCGTCTTTAAATACATACAGCTACCGAGTTGCGCCCAGTTGACAATATTGCTTTGAAGGAATATATTGATTCTATGCAATGGACGCTGATCTATCACAATGAGTTCATTGCATGGCTTGATTCTCAACCAGAGAACTTGCAGGATGAAGCGCAGAGAAAAGATATCAACTGTTTTTGGACGATGAGAATGAGATGAGACAATGAAGAAGCGCAATATCACTCACGATGATTACATGAAGAAACTTCCTTCTGCGCGGCAGAAAAAGATTCTGGCGCGAGCACAGGAACTTATAGCGGAAGAAATGACATTGAGAGAACTTCGCAAGGCGCGGCAAAAATCTCAGGAGACGCTGGCAGAACTATTAGGTTGCAGACAAGGCGACATTTCAAAATTAGAACGACGCACAGACACATATTTGAGCACCATTCGTAAATATGTCGAAGCGATGGGTGGAAAGTTGGATCTAATCGCAACTTTTCCAAATGCGCGTCCAGTAAAAATTACAAACCTAGGAGACTTCGAATAGCTTCTGACCGTCTCCGAGAAAAAAATCGGAGAGGGTGGGATTCGAACCCACGTGGCTTGCGCCCATCCGCTTTCGAGGCGGCGCCGTTATGACCGCTTCGGTACCTCTCCTCAAATCAAAATATATTCTAGCAGCGGCTATTCGTTTCTGCCACCGGCGTTTGGGCGTCCGGCAACCTCGGTTGATCTTTCTGCGTGTCTTTTCAATGCGCTCATTGCCAGAGGCAAATCTTGCTTGACCGACTTTTTGATCAGAAATTGTGGCGTGAAGAAATCACCAACCAGGTAGGTTCCATAGGTCACGAGTGTCTGGCGACCATTGCCCTGCGGCTCTAGCTTCCAGAATCCGAGCACTTCCTTGAAATCGCCACCAATGCGGTGCCATTCCACAAGTGACTTTGGACGATTACTTACTTCCAAAATATAATCGAATGTCGTCATCGGATATCCGGTCGGCTGCACCGTGTAACTGATTTTCTTAAGGTTCCCTTTGTCCTCGATTACCTGGCACTTTTTCACAGTCGGGAAATTAGTCGGTGCATTTTTGTAGTCAATCAAGAATGGCCAAATTTGATCTACGGAAGCATTGATCAACAATTTGCTAACTTGATAAACCTTACCGTCAATTTTTTCGTCATAGACTATAGCGGTAGCGGTATTTTGCATCTCGCCTTTAGCAGAGGCGGCTGGTGCATACCCAACTTGACCAGACATGCCAAGCACAGACAGTGCTAAGACAATGGTGCTACCACTTAGCAAGTGTGCCATTTTCGGCAACATAGTCATCAATTCCTCCATCGCCGTGCTTTTCTTGATAACCAACCAAAACAATAAAGCTTAAAATAATCTCGGTTAGCTAATAGCGCTGCAAGTCTAGGATTTTACCTCCCCGCAACCACTTATCCAAGCAAGATCACTTAAAACTTAGCGATCATCAAGCAATTTTTAGTAAGCGATAACTGCACCGCACTGGGCAAAATGTCTTTATATGAATGAATTGAAAAGAGTCTTGATTGTCTACAACCCCGTCTCTGGTGGTGCCGGGGACCCGAGCCTGTGGTTAGGACAAGTTGTCAATAGGCTGTGCAAGGAAATGCCGGCAATTGTAAACGTAATACCGACATCCTTAGATATGAATCATCAAGATTTGCTTCCTCACTTTGCTAATTGCGACATGGTGGTGGCAGCAGGTGGTGATGGCACAGTGCGTCTCGTCTTAAGTGCAATGGCAAACTGCCCCTCAAAAGCAAAAGTGGGAATTGTCCCAATGGGGACGGCCAATATTCTCGCTCGCAATCTCGAACTCTACGAAGAAAATATTTTGAGCGATCCGCTCGATGATGCAATTAGTGTCATTTTAAATGGCAGCGAAAAACAAATAGACTTGGGCATCATGAACGGACACTATTTTTCCGTCGCGGCTGGCGCCGGGCCGCTTGCTGATGCCACCATTCAAGCAGGGCGCTTCGACAAAGCCAATTGGAAATTGCTCGCTTATGCAACTTCCATGATGCACAAATTTGCTTTGCCACCAGTCGTCTTTGGTATCACTGCCGACAACGATCAATTTCAGCTTGCGGCTTCCGGCATCTTCGTTTCAAATGTTGCCAATGTCGGAATGGGAATGCTTTCCGACACGGCAGAATTGGATGACGGCTGGCTTGATATGTGCATTCTCAACCCTCAGCATTTTCGCGACTACTTTCGTCTCGGCTTTCACTTCACGGTTGGTGCCTTTGGCGGCGAAGCACCTTACTATATTCGCAAAGTAAAGAAAGTACACTTAGAGGTACTACCGATCAGAAGCCCGATCTCATCATTTCAATTCCTCAGCCAAAGAGTACGAAATTATGTTTCTGGTAAATCAGGCAACCTGCCACCACGAATGAAAGAAGCAACTGCAATGATCGATGGCGACGCTTGTGGCACATTGCCAATGGACATCGAAGTGGTGCCGCAAGCAGTGACCATTCTTGTCCCACCGCCGCCGGAAGAAAATCCGGCAATGCAGCCAGACTAGCCTCAATACCTGGTATAAATAGTCAGGGCAAGCGGAGAGAATAAAAATGAAGATGATCGGATACGCACGCGTGGTGCCGGATGCAAACGGACAAGAAGCACTCGTGCATCAGAAAGCAAGATTACAAGGATTTTGCCAAGAGCACGGACACGAATTGAGCGACTATCTGCAAGAACAGGTATCTGGTGATTTTTCCTACGGAGATCGACCTGAGCTTAGCAAAGCCATAGAGAAACTGAACTCAGAGTGTGCGCTTCTAGTAGTACGCTTAGACAAACTGAGCAGCAACAAGACTGTCTTAAAAGAGATTTTCACCGCCTGCGAAAAGCGCGGCTCGCAGATTATAGTAGTGCAAGGACCAACCAAACTTGAAGAAATGACTTCATCTCTTCAAGTCACACACAATCCGGATTAGGATAAGCAAATGTCACTATTCAAATTTGATACCGTTGCGTTTTTTGGCAGATCACTGGCTGAATATGTTGAGATGTTCAACCTCAACCTTGACGAGCTCAAGGGAAAGAAAGTCCTGGACTGTCCATCAGGACCAGCCTCATTTGTCGCAGAGGCAAACAAACTTGGCATTGATGTGACGGGAGTCGATCCGGTTTACGAAAATGATTTTGAATCCATGATCACACACGGTCGCGATTCCATCGAACTTGGTATGGCCAAGTCCATGAAAGTCACACATCTTTTTCATACAGAAGGCGATCCTGATCGCGAAATCTTCAAGAAAGAAAAACTTACTGCACTCAACCGCTTCTCAGAAGATTATCCGAACGGCTTCAAAAGCCACCGCTACCTTGTAGCTAAATTGCCAAACTTGCCATTTGCCGATAAGAGCTTCGACATTGCCCTTTCTTCTTACTTGTTATTTTTTTATGCCGACACCAAAGACGGTGGCGTGATTGACGAATCAACGTTCGATTATGACTTTCATATCGCCTCCATTTTGGAATTGATTAGAGTCACCAAAAACGAAATTCGAATCTATCCGCTATGTGCTCCGAACGTCAACGATTCACAAAGCAAGGCAAAAATATTTGTCGACAAAATAATTTCTGATCTCAATTCCAGAAAGATCAAAACGGAAATTGTACCGGTCAAATACAAAGACGTACGCGGCGCCGAGACCATGTTGCGCTTAACTTGGTAAACGCTCAGGCGATGATAAATCTTCTAACCGAGGAAATTGCGCCAATACTCTGTGCGCTCTTTCCAAGAGCAGCCTTCATTGCCACAAATAAGGGTAACCTTGTCTCCACCCGTACCCAGGCGCGAATCTCCAAAGCCATCCCACACGTCAACGGTCATTTGGATGTACTTGTCGAAGTCCGTAACCGGCTTGGAACATTGTGGGCAAACGAGCTTCTTGTCTTTGATTGCCGTCTTTATTTCTTCAACCGACATCCGGTATACACTCCGCGAATTAATTTCGAACGATATAACTATAACGCAGAACATTGAGCGCCATATTTTGTTATAAGATCATGTCACAAAAAGAGGAAGTCATGAGCAGCGCGTCGGCAAGCCAATATGAAGCCATGAGGAAAGAAGTCCTCGAAAAGCCAGATGGCCGCTATTTGATCTACTATAGCTTCCCAAAATCGTTTGCGGCTCAACCAGCGCAGGCAGAGCCTGAACAATCTCCTTGCAAGCCATGCGTTAATAGCTTCACCCAACCAAATTCGTCAGCCGTGGTAGCCAACTGATTTATGTCTGAAATGCGCTGGAATCCACTTCTGCAAGAATGGGTCGTTACAGCGACACATAGACAAGACCGCACATTTTTGCCACCAGAAAATTTCTGTCCACTTTGTCCGACAAGCGATCAAACATTTCCGACCGAAATTCCGGATAGCAATTTCGAGTTTGCTGTCTTTGAAAACAAGTTTCCTTCTTTCCAACGCCAAGCACCAATTCCCAGTCTTGAAGCAACCGAGCTATTGCCCGTGCAGAAAGCGCAAGGAGTTTGCGAGGTTGTACTTTATACACCAGAGCACAATTCCAGTTTGGTTGAATTGCCACTCGAGAAAGTTCGGCAATTAATTAGCGTCTGGCGAGATCGATACGAAGAACTTGGCCGGCGGGAAGAAATCAAATACGTCTTCATTTTCGAGAACAAGGGTGAATCAATTGGTGTAACTATCCCACATCCGCACGGACAGATTTATGCCTTTACCTATTTGCCACCAAAAATTGCCAAAGAAGTAGAAAGTGCTGCCGCGCATTTCCAAAAGACCAATCGCTGTTTGCACTGCGATATCCTGGCCGAGGAATTACAAGCAGAAAGCAACCAAACCGGCTCTCGCATTGTTGCAGAAAATGATCGCTTCGTTGCTTTCGTTCCATTTTATGCTCGCTGGCCTTATGAAGTTCATCTCTACGCCAAGCATCACTTGCCCTCACTCTCTGAGTTTGATGCCAGAGATGATCAGGCATTGGCTGAATTGCTTAAGACTGTGGTTCGCAAATATGATTTGCTCTGGGGTTTTTCCATGCCATACATGATGGTCATGCACCAAAAACCAACCGACGGCAAGGAGCATCACGGCAGTCATTTTCATATCGAATTTTATCCTCCACATCGCACCCCGGCGAAAATGAAGTTTCTAGCCGGCTGCGAATCCGGCGCTGGCACGTTCATTAATGACACGCTTCCGGAAGAAAAGGCGCTCGAACTCCGAGTCATCGAGGTAGCAAATTAGACTGCGATGACAAACACAATGAGTATGCATGAACAAGCTCGCTTGCGAAGAATCAAATCCGAATTTCAAAAACAATTCGGACATTTACCACAATATATTGTGCGTGCGCCAGGACGAGTAAATTTAATTGGCGAGCACACCGATTACAATCGGGGATTTGTTCTGCCTGCAGCAATTGATCGTGACTTTATTATTGCTGCGTCAGTTGCCAGTGGCGAGAAGATAACTGTCTGGTCGAACAATTACGAAGAAAAAGACTCTTTTACGCTGACCAATATCCAAGCAAGCCGCGAATATCATTGGAGCAATTACCTGCGGGGCGTTGTCTCAACCTGGCAGGCACAACATAAATCCGCAATTGCCTTTAACGCTGTGACTGATGGAAATATTCCCCAAGGTGCCGGGCTCAGCTCTTCTGCCGCTTACGAAGTAGCGGTTGCCACTCTTCTTGATCAAATGTGCAACACCGCCCTCAGCGCCAAAGAAATTGCATTGCTTGCCCAGAAATCCGAAAATGACTTTGTTGGTGTTCAGTGCGGCATCATGGATCAGTTTGTTTCTCTTAGCGGAAAGCATGGCGCGGCTGTCTTATTAGACTGCAAGAATTTAACGACCGAGACTATTCCCCTTGATCTAGAACGTTATGATCTCGCCTTGGTAATTACAAATTCCGGAATCAGTCGTAACCTGACAGCCAGTGATTACAATCAACGCAAAGAAGAATGTAATACGGGACTTGAGTTACTGATCAAAATCATCAAGCGCGAAAACATCAAAAGTCTCAGAGATATTCCCTCTGCCGAGTTCATCAAATATCAACACTTTCTACCCTTGGCGCTGCGCAGACGTTGCCTGCATGTTGTCGAAGAAAATGATCGGGTACTTAAAGCAGCCCAAGCACTTGTGGCCAACGACGTCACCAAATTTGGTGAACTAATGAATGAATCCCATGCTTCGCTTAGAGACAACTTTGAGGTGAGCTTGAAAGAAATTGACCTGTTGGTATCACGGACTCAAGCTCATCCAGGCGTGCTTGGGAGCCGCTTGACCGGAGCCGGATTCGGCGGCTGCACCGTCTCCCTCATGAATTCCTCAAGCGTAGGAAGCTATATAAATCGGGTGCTGCCACAGTATGCAGAAGCTACAGGTATTACCGCGCAAGTGTACATTGCCAAAGTCAGCGACGGAGCCTCAATAATAGAACGCCCAATGGCTGCGACTGGCGGAGAGTTGGCCCAAGTACCAGCTTTGTAAGGCACACTTGTTAATCGACTAGCGCTCTAAATAGATCAAGGTGTAAACTATCAATTAGTAAAACTCGAGGGGCCGGCGATGGAAACTTTTGAAGAGCATATAGAGCTCTATAAGACACAACACCAGACATTGGGTTGCAAAATAACACATATGTTTGGCGTGCCTCTTTTGGCAGCGTCTCTGCCGATGATTATCTTCAATCCACGCCTAGCCATTCGTCTTTTTATTACCGGATTAATTTTGCAAGTAGCTGGACATTTTCTTTTCGAACATAACAAACCGGTACTTGCATCCAAATCTCGCAGCGTGATGACTTATGTAGCGGCACTTGCCTTCGTGCTCGAGGAATGGAAAGATATTTTGTCCGGTCGCGGACTAAGCGGCTATTCAACCAAACAAGATTTTTCCACAGACGGTCAATAACACGCCGCTAACTTGTGCGCAGTTAATGACATGAGCGAGAGCATGTCATCCTGAGGAGCGCTCTGCGCGACGAAGGACCTCTCATGTTTCCACGAAGTTCTATGAGCGATCCTTCGCTCTGCTCAAAATGACACATTGGTGGGCTTTGCTCAGGATGACAGCGATCAAAAGGGCAACGATTACGATGACACTTGTATAGGGAATTGCCTTAGCGCATATGCTTGTTCGTCTTGCTTTGATTTGATTTGGCCATCGAGTTTGGTGACCAAAATTGCGTTGCGAATTTGGCCAAGGATTGGACCTTGTGGATAACCCATGGCCAGCAAATCAGATCCGGACAACTCGACAATTTGTCCTTTCAATTCCTCTAGATAAAGCTTGATCGCGCGCCTGACGTAAGTGCCTGGCGCAGCCAAGCTGGCGGCAATCGCCAATGTTTCATCGCTTCTGCCATGTAATTGATTGTAGATTTCGCTGCGTTTGACACCTTCACCCAAGTCTTGCAATTCCCGAGGCAGAGCAATGCCACTTTCTATGTGAGCAATGTCATCATTTGCTAACTGTAGTCTGTCCAAAACGCGGGCAAGTGAATCAGTTGAAAGCTGCGATACCAATAATCCCAGGTAGACAACCCAGGCTCGACCTTGGAAGACGATGCCCTCTGTGCCACCATCGGTGGTTCTTTCAATCAAGCGTTCGGCCCGCCTGATTAGCTGACGAACCGTCGGCCCATATGTAAGTTCGGCATCAAGATACCTTAGCTTTCCGCCCATTTCACCAAGCAAATCCAAAGCATCTAAGCGATGAGAAGATTCGAGAATCAAGCGCAATTCCGTGCGCAGCCGCACACCACCAAGATTATCAAATATGCCCATGCCAATTGCACGCTCGGCTTGTTGCTTTGTGCGCGATTCCAAAGAAAAATCCAGACGTGCGGCAAAACGAGCGGCTCGCACAATGCGAGTTGGATCTTCGATAAAACTAAAAGGATGCAAAATACGGATCAGACGCGCTTCCAAATCATCAAGCCCACCAAAGTAATCGACAACTTCACCATATTGTCCCGGGTTGAGACAGATTGCCAACGCATTGATTGTGAAATCACGGCGAAAGAGATCTTGCCGCAAGCTAGAGGCTTCCACAGTTGGCAGAGCAGCTGGAAATTCATAAAACTCAGTACGAGCTGTAGCCAAATCAACTTCCAGCTTCTGTCCTGCCATAAATTCTAAAGTCGCGGTTTGAAAGCGATCGTGTTTAGCCACAACTTTAAGCCGCCCAGGATAGAGAGACTCAAGACACTGGGCTAAAGCAACCGCCGGGTACGTAACTACCTGATCAGCCGACGACTTGTCTTCAGATCCCTGAGCTGTTGCTCCTTCAACGACAAAATCAAGATCAAAATTACCTCGACCCAAATAAAGATCACGCACACAACCGCCAACAGCATATGCCACCATATTTAGTTGCGCAGCCGCCTTACCAATTTCAGCAAACAACCATTTTGTCGCTTCATCAAGGTCATCCAACTTTTCTCTAAATTGCCCATAGCGTGCTTTATGTGTCGCCAAAACATCCTCTTCTCTATCGGGAAGATTTTTACCATAGCGAGTTTTCAACACTTCCAAGCGAGAAACTATGCCAATCAGCTGATTTTGATCATCAATTACCGGCAGCCGGCCAATGTCTTCTTTCACCATCAAATGTTCAATTTGACTCAACGGTGTCACAGGAGAAATTGTAATTACGGGTCGACTCATGAAGCCTTGCACCGGAGCATGACCAAGCTTATGATGCATTGCTTGATCAATATCACGCCGCGACACTACACCAACTACATCGTCCCCTTCCGTCACAACCAGACCATCAGAAGCGTAGCGCAACATGATGCGATAGGCTTCTTCCATGGTTGTTTTGGAGCGAATGGTTCTAACCGGACTTTGCATTACTTCTATGGCAGTAATTTCCGGTTTTACACTTTGTGTAATTAGATCAACAACTTCTTTGGCCACTTGATCGACAGTCTTATCCCGCGTCACACCGGATGCCGCACCAGCATGCCCGTCACCACCGAAATGTCTCAAGATCATGCGCACGTCAATAGCTGGCGTATCACTTCTGCCAACCACGTGAATCCGATCGCGCATGCGCACCACAGTAACGGCCGCATCAAGTGATTCGACCTCCACAAGCTTGCGAGTCAGCGTTGCCAGCCCTTCTTGATAGTCGGCCAGATCTGCAGTAGCGACAGCAGCCTTCACGCCACCAACCATGAAAATCTTGACGTTTTTGACAAGCTCTTCCAACAGTTTTGTTTGATGATCGTTCAATTTAGGATGTAGGTAATCATTGATGCGACCCAAGTCCGCACCATTCTTCAACAAAAATGCCAAACAGCTCGCATCAAGTTCAGTCGTGCCGCGGTAAGTCAAACAACCGGTATCTTCATAAATACCAATTGCTAAAAGCGTTGCCTCAAACGGTGTCAGCTCAATTCCCTTCTCAATCAGTTGTTCAACCATGATGCTTGTGGTCGAACCAACCGGCTTGATGATTGAGTCCTCCCGAGCTCCCGGGCCAAGACCGTCCGGATCAACTTGATGGTGATCAAAAATTGTATAACTGCGTGGATTTTTCTTATCTCGCAGGAGATTCTGCGCTAGCTCATCCAATCGGTTTACATGCTGGCAATCAACAATGTAGATATGGTTGACCTTTTCCAAATCCAAATACTTGAGCTGGGAAAGCGGCAATGTGTCCCGGTAAAGGGCAAGGAATTCACGCACGTTCCCAACCAAGGGATAGCCTGGCAAAATGCGCGTGCCGGCATAAAGCTTGGTCACGGCAAATTGCGCGGCCAAGGCATCAAAATCCATATTGTTGTGGGTAAGGACTATTTCCACACAGTTGCTCCGGTCCAAATCGCAGCAAAACACCCGCCCAATCATTATGCCCGGAAAAGGCTAAACAAAAAAGCTTTAAGGAGGCACAGCGTAACGCAGCAATCCGAGGAGGATTGCGAAGTAAAGCGTCTTGACACGCGGAGACGCTGATAGGCGTCGGAGCGTTTAAATCTAAGGCTTAAATATAAATTACATATATACATAAATTGGTTTAGTAATGTGCTGGAATGGGCATTATCGGCTTGATAGCCAAACAGGGGGATTCTGAATGTGTTGCGTCAGCGAAATCTATATGATTAGCACCGCCATCGGCTCAAGCTATTTGGTGATTGGCGCGCTGCTCGGTCAGGCAAATAGCGGGCACGGTCATGGCGATGTCGGACACATTACCAGCCATTCCGGGCACCCAGCGCAGCTAGACTCTGGTCACGGCGCAGCACACGGCGATATCAGCGGTCACACACATGCCGGTCACGCTTCTGACCATGGGCTGGGGAATAACGGCTCGCATAGTGCTGGCTTACATCCGCACCTTCCCTCCATGCACGAACCAGACGGTGGCGGTCAGCAAATCCCAATTTTGCACGATCCGCCTCGGCACTTATCCTCATTTGTCAAAGTCGTTCTGCGGATTTTGAGTCCGTTCTCCATAGCTCTATTTTTAGCTTTCTTTGGCGTGATCGGACTGATGAGCGAACGGGTCTTTCCGGCGCTCGGCGATTACACTGCCTTGATTGCCTTAGCATTGGGATGGATACTTTCACGGCAAGTCTTATACGGCATGACTTGGATTACCTCGCGCATGTTTGTCACGACAGTACCCAAGACAGAAGAAATTATCGGACAAGTGGCAGAGGTCTGTTTGCCAATTTCAGCCGGTTCTCTTGGCGAAGTAACTTATAAAGTTCACTCTACGCACCTAAACACACCGGCTCGCGCCGCTCAACCAGATCAAGACTTCCAGCGCGGAGCAAAAGTCATGATCAAAGATCTGCGCGACAACATTGCTTATGTTGAACCGTTGAAAGATTTATTTTTAGAAGCACATTTAGACAAGACTTCTCACAATTAAGAAGTGAAAGGAATTAGTTCTGTCCACTTTATTGTTCTTGCTTGGAGACAAGTTGGTTAACTGTTTGATTTTGTGAATAAGGAGTTGAAACTATGTTCACCATGGAAATGCTTTTGATAACGGGACTCGGTATCGTTATGCTCTTTCTCATTGCCTGGATCATTTCCGGCTTTTATCAAAAGTGCGGGCCGAACCAAGCCATGCTTGTCTTTGGCCTTGGCGCTGAACGCGATGGCAGGCGCTGTTCAATCGTCAAGGGTGGTGGCGCCATTGTTTTGCCTATCATTCAGGATAGGAAATTCCTTAGTCTTGAAGTAATGACAATTGAAGTCCGATCGCAAGCGCCAATTATCACCAAAAGTGGCATCCCCATGTTTGTTGAAGGCGTTGCTCAGGTCAAGGTCAAAGGTGATCACGATTCGATTGAAATTGCTGCTGAGCAATTTCTTGGTAAATCAGACGAAGAAGTTGCCACCATCGCTCATGAAACATTGGTCGGACACTTAAGAGCCATTCTTGGCACCATGGAAGTAGAGCAGCTGATTCAAAACTTTGACGCATTCGCCTCCAAGGTACAGGAAGTAACTATTAACGACCTGGCAAAGATGGGCTTGACCGTTGTCTCATTTACAATCAAAGAAATCAAAGACAATGTCGGGTATTTGGAAGCACTGGGCAGAAAACGATCAGCCGATGTGCGGCGTGATGCCGACATTGGTGTTGCACACGCAGCCAAGGAAACACAAATTGAACAAGCTCACGCTCAGCGTGATGCACAAATTGCTCAGGCACTAGCCGCCCAAGAAGGAGCGCAAGCAAAACTTGCTGCAGACACACAAGTGGCTGAAGCGCAAAAGAAATTCCAAGTCAGCCAAGCACAGTATCAAGCAGAAGTGGCTGCACAAAAGGCCTCAAGCGATCTTGCTTACGATATCGTCAAGGCTCAACAAGAACAAAGGCTGATTTTAGAAACA
This sequence comes from Candidatus Obscuribacterales bacterium, assembly GCA_020050685.1. Taxonomy (GTDB): domain Bacteria; phylum Cyanobacteriota; class Vampirovibrionia; order Obscuribacterales; family Obscuribacteraceae; genus JAGVKG01. The sequence continues at coordinate 76,206 of JAGVKG010000013.1, forward strand.
CAACAAATCAAAATTGTTGAGACGCAAAAGCAAGTCGAACTGCAACAAATAGAAGTGCAAAGACAACAAGTCGCACTGGAAGCATCTGTAACAAAACCGGCTGAGGCTGAACAAACCAGAATTCAAATTATTGCTCAAGCTAACGCGCAGGCTACCAAACTGCAAGCTCAGGGTGCAGCGGATGCCACCAAGTTGCGGGCAATCGCAGAAGCAGAAGCCACTAAAGTTGCCGGATTAGCACAAGCGGAAGCCAACAAGGCTAGGGGCATGGCTGAGGCGCAAGTCATTCAAGCAAAGGGACAAGCAGAGGCCGAAGCGATGCTTAAGAAAGCAGAATCGTTCAAGCAATACAATCAAGCTGCAATGTCGCAAATGGTAATTGACAAATTGCCTGATCTTGTTGGAGCTGCTGCTGGACCAATTTCCAAAATTGGTCAGATGACCGTGCTTTCCACAGGTGGCGACGGAGCTGGCGCAAGCAAAATTTCCAGCGATGTCATTAGCGTAGCCGCACAAAGCTTGAGTATGATTAAAGGATTGACCGGATTTGATTTGATCCAGGCAGTGCGCCAAGACAAAGAAAACGGTAATGACACCCCTAACCCCCCAAAAGCATAGTTGAATAGTTAAGTGGTAACAGAAAATCAGAACATGAGAATTGTCATTACCGGTGCAAGTAGTGTCGGTAAGACTACTCTTGCCGAAACACTTTCTAGCAAACTTGGCTTGCCAATGATTGCAGAGGTGAGCCGGCAACATTGCCAGGAGTTGGGTCATTATTCATTTACGGAAATTCTCGACCGCGAAACTTTCAATTTTCAAGTTCTGCAAAAACAAATTGAAGCGGAAGACAAGTTGACCTCATTTGTTAGCGATCGCTCAGCTCTGGACTATTGGGTGTTTTGGCAACGCTGGAGCATTTGCGGCGCCATGAGTTATGACACGGAAAAATTTTACAATCAAGCAAAGCCTCGAGCGGAAAAGTATACACACGTAATTTATATTCCTCCGCTCTTTGCTGCGGATGATGATGGCCTACGTTGGACGGATCCGGACTATCAAATGCAATTTGATCGCTTGGTGCGCATGACGCTCTACGAGTGGGGACTCTGGGAGCGCACCCATACAATCAAAGCAGAAGTTCTAGAAGAGAGAGTGAACGAGGTGCTTGCTTGGTTGAACAAATAAAGAAGCGCTGGCGTTGTTGTTCACAATCCAAACAGTCGATTGTTTTGATCCTGGTGCTGTTAATTTCAATCACCAGCGATTTGCATTCATACGCCGTGGCTCATCGCATCGTATCGCTTGCCCCAAGCGATACAGAATTACTTTATGCAATTGACGCTCAAGATCAATTGCTTGGTGTTTCCACATTTTGCGACTTCCCACCCCAGGCCAAAGAAAAAGAAAAGGTCGGAAGCTTCGTTTCGGTAAACATGGAAAAGTTAGCCCGGCTCAAGCCCGACCTCGTGCTCTTAGTCAATGGACAAGAGTCTCTGGCAATGTCTTTACAGCATCACAGTTATAAGACCGTTGTTCTACCAAACGATCACTTAAATCAAATAGCCAAAAATCTCATTGCTTGCGGTGAGCTAACCGGACATCAAGATAAAGCCAACGCACAGGCAAAAACACTTTCAACTGCTCTCAACAATCTTGCCCAAATTATACGTAAGTCCAAAACCAAACCACGTGTCTTCTTCTGCGTTTGGCCAGAGCCCTTACTGGCTGCAGGCGGCAATTGTTTTCTCAATGAGGTTATCACTGCTTGCGGTGGCGTAAACATCGCTGCCAATTTACCTCAGGCTTATCCACGCTTCAGCCTAGAAAGACTGGTCCTCTCAGACCCAGACATGATCATTTTGCCTCACGAAGCCGAAGGACAAAAATTCCTTGCCAAAACTCCTTGGTCAAACTTGCGAGCCGTCAAAAACAAGAAAGTCTATTACCTACCGTCACAAGACAAAGACAGACTCTCTCGTCCAACCCCAAGAATTCTTGACGGCCTTTTCTGGCTCGCCTCAAAATTACACCCAGAATTACAACAATCACTAAACACGTGGCGAAGCAAGTAGAAATTTTACAATCTCGTTTAAGCCATCCTGCGTTTTTTAGTCTTGATTGGTACGAACTTGATCTCCACTTCTTTGTTGAGAGCCGCGGCTACCCTGCGCAACATGGCTAACGAATGTCCCTCGTAATCAGCGTCCTCTAAACGACAAATCACAGATGCAGTTGTTCCAACTTTTTTGGCAAGTTGACGCTGTGACAATTTAGCTTCCATTCTTAGATCGTAAATCATCTGCGCAACTTCGCAGTTAGCCATCTCTTCCTCGAGCAGTTCCATCATATGAGGCTTTCCCTCGAAGAAGTGGCGGTGCAAAATTTCAATTGCATCAGATGTTGGTTTTCTCTTCTTTGTCTTGGCCATGTTTAGAGTTCCTTATAGAAATGTCTGCCCGGCTCTCGCTCAAATTTGATCTTGCGCGACATCGCAATTTCAATTTCTCGATCCGGTATCACATCTTCCTTTATAATTCCGTGCGAAATAACCACAACCTGAGTGCCGCAAAAGAAATACAACATCCGAAAATTCAAACCGTGCAGACCAACTCTTAACTCGTAAATTCCGTTCCTAAGATAGTCTGACTCCGGGCGGCGAAGTTCATGCCCCATCGATTGCAATCGTGTTAATCTTGCTCGACATTTAATTCTCGCCTTTTCGGACAATTCTGCAAACCAGCCAATCATCGGAACCGAGCCATCATCATCCTTGTAGAAAACCACTTCAATTGGCGGCATCTCTCCTCCTTAGATGTTCGCATATTTGCGAACGCCTGTCAAGCGAACACAATGCAAATTGATCCCTATGTATAAAGACGGAGAAGGGGCAAAAAAGTTCAAAGAAAAAAGATAAAAGATGCGCTTTTTATCTTCAAGGTTTTTCTGGCGATAATTATTGTGGCGGTTTTAGCGGCGCAGTTGTTCTACTAGCCAATCGCGCACTTGTTCTGCGTTTTGGTCTGGTGGAAATACTGGATAGAAGATCTTTTCGATAAAACCATCTTTGATGATCAGAGTCAGACGCTTGATCAACTCAACAGAATCAACTACGAAGGTTGGCAATCTCAACGCCCTTGTTAATGCGAAGTCCTCGTCGCTGAGTAATTCGAATGGTAGCGACAATCGCTTTGCTGCTTCTTGTTGATATTGGCTTGACTGCGTGCTCAAACCAAACACGCGCGCACCAAGCGATTGAATCTCTTTGTAGTGATCGCGAAATCCACAAGATTGCGGTGTACATCCTCGTGCACCAGGAATTTCATTCCAACCGGCGGGCGCATTTTGATCCGGGCGACCAGTTCGCGGATAACAATAAACAACAGTCAGACCAGAAAGTCCGGCAAGATCCACGGGTCTGCCGAGAGTCGACATCAACGACAAGGCAGGAACTCCGGCGCCAAGCAAATGCCTGCATGCTCCGTCATCACTCGGAATCGGCAAACCTGTCGGTAGCTCATAAAGATTGTCTGTGCGCACCATAAAAAATATCCTCAAACCTAAGCGCTCCGTTACCGATGCTTGCATCGGCTCCTCCGCGCGTTATGACGCTTTACTCCGGACGCCTCCTCGGCGTCCTTCGCTTCGCTGAAACTTTGTTATTTTTTTCATCGTTATTTGCAAATGGTAGCACCCGTGGTAGGACTTCAGAATAATGTTATGTGGAATTTCGTTACCCTTAGCACTGGAGGCTATCGGTAAATCTGATTGATAGCTATAATTTGCCCAAGTAAATTACAAGTATATATACCAAAAGTCAAGTGGTTGGCTTTTAAATTTAGTACCGCGTTGGCATCCTGATGAACCATCTCATTGTTTCCGGACTTAACTACCACTCAAGCCCTCTGGCAATTCGCGAGCGCTTTACTATTCCGCCGTCGTGTCTCAAGCATGCCTTGCACGCTCTTGCCCGCATGCCGCACATTAAAGAAGCTGCTGTTTTATCCACCTGCAATCGCACGGAAGTTTATGCCGTGGTCAGCGATGTACAGGCCGGCTTGCACGAAATCGATTCGTTTTTCTTGTCAACCCAAACTGTTGCCGACCACGAAGTGCTCAAGCCAAATTTTCGCCTCTTGAGAGAAGACGTTGTCTTACATCTTTTCCGCGTCGCCAGCGGCTTGGATTCAATGGTGCTGGGCGAAGGACAAATCATGTCTCAAGTAAAAGAGGCATACTCGGAAGCATTGTCTGCACAAACTGCTGGGCCGATAGTCGATCAACTCTTCAAGCTTGCGCTAAATTGCGGCAAGCGCGTGCGCTCGGAAACTTCCATGGGACGTCGCGCCGTTTCAGTATCATCAGCAGCAGTAGAATTAGCCAGAGAAATTTTGGGACCGCTGGGCAACCGCACGATTTGCGTAATTGGCGCAGGGAAAATGGGCAAGGTTTGCGTCAAACACTTGCTCAATGATGCAGGAAAAGGACCAGTAGTTGTTCTCAACCGCAGCCCAGAAGCAATTGGTACGCTTCTAGAAAACAATCTAGCCAATAAACATCGTCTAAAAACCGGATTTACACTCGATGATACTACGGCGATTGTTTCTAGCGCCGACTTAGTAATTGTTTCAACCAGCGCGCCAAATCATATTGTCACTCCAGAAAACATTGCCCTGTCTGACAGCAAAAAAGAACTTTGCATAATCGATATTTCCGTACCACGCAATGTTGATCCGGCTTGCGGTGATATTCCTGGCGTTCGCTTATTCCACGCAGACGATCTTTCCAGCATTGTAAATAGAAATCTCTCTGAGCGAGAAGCTCTAGTATCAGAAGCAGAATCCATAATTTTTGAATCACTCGATGGTTTCCACAATTGGCAAAGATCATTACTGGTCGCACCAACTATTACCGAGCTGAGAGAAAAAATCGAATCAATTCGCTTGGCTCACATGCAAAAGAGCCTGCAATCGGAATCTCTCGATAGCGCCGATCAAGATCACCAAGACCAGAAAAACATCGAAGAAATTAGTCGCGCCATCGTCAATCAGATTTTGCACCATCCAACAATTCAATTGAAAGCAACCAAGGACTATCAAGTTCTGCGCCAACAAGCGGAAGCCCTGCGCATGCTCTTCAATCTTGATCCAAGCCGGAACAACAAATCACAATCCTTCCAAGCTTCTCCACAAGCAGCAGCTTCGCGATCGGGTTTACAATCAATGCCGGAATCCATTCCTGCCGGCTCATTGCCGCTTGGTTCAATTCCAACCGGCTGCCCAATGCATGCAATGGCTCAAAAGGGTAGCGCGGAAATGGAAATGGGCGCTTTAGAATCGACAGCTGGACTGACTGCTGAACTGACTGCGGATAGGTTCATGCAAATGGACAAGGAAACCAGGGATTCGCTGAAAGATTTTTCTCAAGCCTTAAAAGAAAGTTTGATGCAACTTTCATAGAGAGCGTGCCTTTGACTAATAATTCCCAGCAAAGCAGAAGGTCAATTCGGGTTGGCACCCGCGAGAGCAAGCTTGCCCTGTTCCAGACCAACCTAACTGTTGCACGACTAAAAGAATCATTTCCTAAACTGCAATTTGAAATCTGCCCGGTCACCACACATGGTGATAAAGTGCGCGACAAGCCGCTTTTCGAATTGGGCGGGCGCGGAGTTTTTGTCAAAGAATTGGAAGAGGCACTTTTAGCCGATGACGTAGATCTTGTCGTGCACAGTTTGAAAGACTTGCCGACAGATATGCCTGATGGTCTTCTGCTTGCTGCTGTTTTCGATCGCACAGATCCTCGTGATGCTTTGATCAGCCACAACAAATTGAGCTTGAAAGATTTGCCAGCCGGTTCTCGCATTGCTACTTCCAGTCGCCGGCGCTCAGCCCAAATTGCCGCATTGCGCAACGATCTGACATTTGTCGACATACGCGGCAATATCGACACGCGCTTGCGCAAACATGCCGAAGGGCAATGTGATGCAATGATCTTAGCTGCCGCTGGGCTTGCGCGCTTAAATTTGACCGAACACGTATCAGAATTTATCGATACAGAAATAAGCTTGCCGGCAGTCGGACAAGCGGCGCTGGCAATCGAATCTAGATCATCAGATATATTTGTGTGCGATATGCTCAAACACATTGACGATAAAAACGTGCGGGCTGAAATTACCGCCGAAAGAGCCTTTCTTCACAAAATGGGCGGCGGTTGTTCCGTGCCAATTGGCGGATTGGCGCGCTTGACCGAAAGACCAAACGGCGCCAGCCTCAGTCTAACCGGCTGCGTCTGCGCAATCGATGGAAGTAAGATTTTACGCGAAACCCAGGGCATAGAGCTGACGAATGATTACATTAATGCAGCAACAAAACTTGGCCAAGATTTAGCAGAGCAAATGCTTTCTCAAGGCGCAAAAGAGTTGCTCGAGTCATTTGCTCAGACACCACCCCTGGTATCACCTCCTTAGCGCGCCATGCCCCCACCAAAGCCACTAGACAATTACAAAATCTTGGTCACGCGCGCTGCCGAACAAGCCGGCGAAGTTTCAGAAAAGCTGATTAGCCTTGGCGCAACACCAATAGAAGTGCCGCTTATTTCCATCGGCCCGCCTGATTCCTGGGAACCACTTGATCAAGCATTACAAAATCTATCTCAATATGATTGGCTTGTTTTTGCCTCAGCAAATGCTGTTGATTCTTGTTTAAAAAGATTGGCACAACTTTGTCTGGACACTAGCGAACTAAAGCAAGTAAAACTAGCAGCAATTGGTCCTTCCACATCTGCACTCTTAGCCGAACATGGTTTGCCCTGTGCATTTAGACCAAGCAAATTTATTGGCGAGTCTTTAGTAGCAGAATTCCCCGGTTATCCAAATTTATCCGCACTACGGATTTTTTGGCCACGCACAAACATCGGACGTAATTATATTGTCGAGGAATTGCGGACGGCCGGTGCCAAGATCGATATTGTCACCTGCTACAAAACTAGTGGGCCAGCGGATAGCAAAAAGACAGCAGAAAAACTTTTGCAATTGCTCACAGAAAAACAAATCGACATTATCACTTTGATGAGCGCTCAAACTGCACGCAATTTAGCAGCACTACTTAAGACACACGAACATTTGCTTACTAATGTGCTTGTCGCCTCTATTGGACCAGAGACAACCAAAGCTGCACTCGAAGAACTCGGCAAAGTTGATATTGAAGCCAAGCAATATACGGTTGACGGCTTATTGGAATCCATCGCCCAATTTGTCTCAAAACCCCAGCCAAGGACGTTCTCTGAAGAACATACATATGATTAATTCTATGCAAGATTTCAAGAGAAAACTTCCATTATCAAATATATGCAATATATTTGATGAAACCTTCGGAGAGATCTCATGCAAAGCTTAATTGCAGATGACGAACAAGCCAATTCGGCCGTCTCTGACCAAACGAACTTTCTCCTCCCTGCCAGAATGCGCCGGCTGCGCCAATCACAAGCTATGCGTGCAATGGTGCGCGAAACACACATTCGCCTGGAAAAGTTGATTTACCCATTTTTTGTCGTGGCTGGCTCAAAAATTCGCAAGCCAATTAGCTCGATGCCAGGCATTTTTCAGCTCAGCCTGGACAATCTGGTCAAAGAAGTTGAAGCCGCATATATTGCCGGAATTCGCTCTGTCATACTTTTTGGCATTCCCGAGAACAAAGACACCGAAGCTAGTGGTGCCTGGAAACAAGATGGCATAGTTCAGGTGGCAACTCGTACATTAAAATCGCACTTCCCAGACCTCTTGGTGGTGGCCGACACTTGTTTGTGCGAATACATGAGTCATGGACACTGCGGCATTGTCGAAAACGGGCAGATTCTCAACGACCCAAGTTTAGTGATTCTCGCCAGAGCCGCAGTATCGCAAGCCGAAGCTGGCGCTGACATAATTGCGCCTTCCGATATGATGGACGGACGCATCGGCATTATTCGCCAAGCGCTTGACGAAGCGGGTTTCGCCCAAACACCAATCATGGCTTACAGTGCAAAATTTGCCTCCGCCTTTTATGGCCCGTTCCGCGAAGCCGCTGAATCAGCCCCACAATTTGGCGACCGCACCACCTACCAAATGGACCCAGCCAATGCCCGTGAAGCTCTGAGAGAAATCGAACAAGATATCATTGAAGGAGCAGACATCGTCATGGTTAAGCCCGCCTTGCCATATTTAGATGTCATCTCCCGCGCCCGGGCTATTACAGACTTGCCCATCGCAGCATATAATGTTTCTGGAGAGTATTCCATGGTTAAAGCAGCAGCAGCCAATGGCTGGATAGACGAGAAAAAGGTGGTGCTCGAAGCGCTCACCTCTATCTTCCGTGCCGGCGCTGACCTGGTTATTACCTATCATGCTCAGGATGTCGCCACCTGGCTTAGCCGCCCATGAAGATGGCGAATTTTGGCTGCCCACAACCTGCTCCAACCCGATCCAAGAGGATTGTTTAATGAAGACCAGTACCGCATATCAAATCAGCTTCGCAAACGCATTTGCCGACCTTTATTTGGACAAGGAAAATGGTGAAGTTGCCCTTGATTTACGCCGGCAAGAAATCACTGTCTATCTGAATCAAACTCAATACCAAGCCCTTGTATTGTTAATTCAACAAAGTTTGGAAGATCAGGATCTGGTTGATTATTTGACCTGGCAAAAGGACCCTCTGCAATCGGAAGAAAATCGTTCGTTTGAAATTTGTGGTCCAGAGCATATTGTTTGCATGGCTTGCACACCGTGTTATGAACGCGTGAAGCTAACGTTTGATCTTGGCGTTGCCGTTGATCTTTCCTTTGCTGATTATCAGGGCTTGTCAGGCTTGCTGAAAGAAGCCCAGGCCGATCTGGAATGGCGCCGCGAATTGTTACGCTGGAACATGCCAGATACAGGCTCGGATTTTGCTGCCGGTGCGCAAGACTAAATCCCCAGATCAAACAATTGATCCACAGTAACTTCTCCTATTTACTTGCAATTAAAATTGGGGACTCCTTGCCATAGCCTGGCATTTCCAGACGCCTGGATTTACCAAAACCCTTGGACTTCAATATGGATTCCAATTCTTCCTGGCTGAAAACACATCCGTTGGCAGTCGCCAAAAACATGTTGATGGCAAATAAAGCTGGCGGAACTGGACCGGTCTTTTCTTTGTCCAGGAAAAATTCGGCAATTACAAGCTGTCCACCTGGCTTAAGAATTTCCTGACACCAAGCAATCAGCTGCTCCGAACGCACGCGTCCTTCGCTATGCAAAATATGTCCCAGAATCACCACGTCATAACTATTGGATTCCAACTTGCATTCATGCCAGTCGCCACCAATAAATTTGTAGCGCGAATCCACACCAAATTTATTGGCATATTCTTTTGTCACATTCAATACTTGTGGGAAATCCAAAGCATCAATGGAAATTTCCGGATTGGCTTGGGCAAAAGGGATGCTCCAAACGGCACTGCCGGATGCAACATCCAAAACGCGGGAACCCTTAGCTAATTCATCGATCTTCAGCTCGCGTGCCACCACATTAGCATTGAAAAAATTCAAGGGGAAAATAGAGCTTGCTAAGGCTGGGAAAAATTCCTCAGCCACAATTTGCTGATTCACTTCCATAACCGGTTTGCCGGATCGAATCACATCGGCTAATTGATACCAGGCCTTTTGCATTTCGGCATTTATTTTGATGTAATGTCCCATGAACAAGGGGGTGTTCGGTATAAGATACGTCTCAGCAACTTCCGCGTTCTCAAACTTATCTTCGTGCTTTGACAGAAATCCCAGCGCAACCAAAGAATTCAACAAGACTTCCGCTCCGCGAGGATCGATATTCGCCTGAGAAGAAATTTCACAAGCGGTTTTCTTGCCCTGCTTAATTACCGAGAACAAATCCAGTTCCACCGCTGCCCTCACAGCATAAAACGCCCAGGGCGTATGCAAAACCTGCATCAACTGCATAGGCGGCAACTGGCTCTTTTCTTCTGCGGGCCCAGCTTCTGATTTCATTTCTAACTTCATTCTTGTCTTCCCCCAGGATTCGATATTCGAGCCATTATCTCCTAATTAGATGCTAACTTAGCGCCCCACCCTCTTCTTGGCATCAAGACAATGAGCTATAATTACTTGATACAGATCGTTGGGCACGGCGGAGGCCAGCGAACCTGGTCAGAGGGGAAACCCAGCAGCCATAAGTTGTTACCTTCGGGTGTGTCCAGCGGTCTGCATTTTAATTTTATTGAGAGCCTTCACAATTTTTGCCTTGAAAGTTTGATTTAAAAAGCCATGACAAAATCCAAAAGCCAAGCCGAACCAGACGCGAGCAGAACCCTACTAGGTCAAATCCTGGTTGAGCTCGGATATATCACTATTTATCAGCTTGAAGAGGGGCTTGCCGTCCAGCGCCATGATACGGAGCAGGGACTTGAGCAAAAGCCATTGGGCCAAATCCTGCTTGAGCTTGGCTACTGCAGCCCGAACCAATTAATTCGGGGTATTCAAGTTCAGTCTGAATTGCGCAAGGGACATATCGCCCGCTAGTTTGCCTTTTTTATCATCCACTCCCGTCTTTTCGGCTGACTTTTGGTTGTCAGCCGCTGCCGATCTATGTTGATCTGCGATTCGTCTTTTCATTGGCGGGAATAGATTTAAGTAGAAGATCTAGAAAATAGATCTTGAAGATAGATATGCAGTGATTCGGTTAACAGCTAAACTCTTATAGTTTTTAGTAAGACCAAGAATCAGCGACTGATAAAGCATCTCAAGCCGAGGTTCTTTTGGGAGTAAGTACAAAAATAATTTTTGGTTTTATTACCGTGATTGTCGTCACGGTCTTAACCTTTTTTGCTTATGGACTTTACACCGAATATCAGGTTGGTCATGCGCAGGCTCGCGACCACCTCAATTCGGCAATCGACAAACTGAAAGACTCATTTCGCCAAGCTGCCAATTACAATGTGGAATTAGCTAGCAAATTGCTCGTCAATCCGTCGTTCATGGTTTCTTACCAGAGCAAGGATCGCTCTGGTGTTGCAAATGAAATGCAAAGTTTCATCGCGCGCAATTCCTTCTCCGGATTCGTCACGGTGATCGACGACAATGGTCATATTTTTTATTCAACCGAGACTCCCAACGTTACGGGAATTTCCTTGCGTAACCGCAACGCTGGTGTCGACTTTGTCCTTAGCAAAGGACAAAACTGGATTGGCCCAATAGCCATGGGTGCAACCGATTCAATTTCTCTGGCGGGCATGGTGCCAATGCCAAGCTTGCAAGGCATTGTCGTTTGTGGTCAGCCGCTTAACAGTGACTACCTGACCGGTCTTGCCGCAGAGTTAGCGGCTCGCGACGAGAATTTCTCTGGTGCTGAATTGGCGCTCTATTCGACCGCAGAAAGCAAAATAATCGCCACGTCAGCAGGACTCTTGCGCGGCAAATCGCCCACGATTATGCAGTTGTCCAAAACACCATTTGGTGAATTTGAAGCGGACGGTCGATTGTGGGAGCCTTATGTTCTCACACCGAATCCCCAAAAACCAACCGATGCCTTAGGCGTGCTTTTGGTATCAAAGCCAGTGCCGGATCTTTTAGCACGCGCCAAGGATTTAGCGATTCAAGATGGTATTGCCGCAGCCGCCGCGGTCATATTTGCTTTGATTGTGGCAGCAATTGTGAGTGGACAGATCAATTATTCTTTGAAATTTCTTTCCCAAAGAGCGCGTGACTTTGCCGCCCAAAAATCAGCGGTTGAGCCACTCGACAGTTTAAAAGGCGAATTCCTTGAGCTTGGTGAATTGATGGATACGGCCGTATCATCCTTGCGCACAAGTGTGACTGGGCTAAAAACCCAGATGCTCAAACAAGCCACGGATGAAAAAGAAAAAACGGAAATGGCCCAGTCAACTTCCACACAACTTGATGCAGTCAATCGCCAGCTTTCCTCCCAAACAAAACAATTGACTGATCTTTCTCGCCAACTAAATTCTGCCAATCAAAAAATTGTCGAGCAAGATCAAAGCATTCATGCTGTCATGCAAGTATCACCAGACGGAATATTGTTTTTAGATCAAGCCGGCACCATACTTTCTGCCAATCATATTTTCCTCAATTGGCTTGGCTCAACAGAAGGGGAAATTGCCGGGCGGCATTGTTTTGATTTAGTCAAACGTCCTGGCGAGCCAAAAGACACTCCGCCGATTAACCCAGGACAAGTCGACATCCAAAAGCAATTTTTTGCCGACGGCCTTGTCTATCATCACTTGCAAGAAAAAGCCCAGACAGTGCACGCCAGCCTGCAGCCGGTTAAAGCGGATGATGGATCTGTACGTGGCTACATCATGATTTTGCGCGACAGCGCATTGACAAAAGAAATTGATCAGTTGCGGCAAGACATTGTCCATATTCTTTCCGATTCGGTGCGCACACCATTGTCGCAAGCAGAAGCGGCATGGGATTCAATTTTGCAAGAAGCATCACAAAACAAAGTTAGCCCAACTGTTGGGCAGGCACTGGCTCAATTACACAATCACTATGCTCAAATGTCTGGCGTAGCCGACAGCCTTTTGATGATGTATGGCGTGCAAATCCAATCCATGCAAAAAGCTCACGAACCGGTAGTCGTCACTCGTTTGCTTGCTGATTGCATGCAAGTAGTTGCGCCACAGGCAGAAGAAAGAAAGTTGCAATTGGACTACAAGACAGTTACTGGCTTGCCCAATGCCAATGTCGATCGCGAAACCATGAAAAAGGTGCTCGTCGAGTTATTGTCACGCATGATCTCGCTCACTGCTCCAGGTGGCAAAGTGCGCGTGGAAAACAAATTAAAAGATCGCGACATTCGCATTAGCATTTCAAGCTCCGGCCCACCAATGTCGCAAGAAGAATTACAAGACATGTTCGTCGGTTTCATCGCCGGCAAACACGCCGAAGAAACTTACAGCTCACGCTTAGCTATGTACCTTGCCCGCAACGCCGTCGAAAGAATGGGCGGCCGCATCTGGGCAGCTCCAGACGAAGAAGGCAAAGCCGTAATCAACTGCACAATGAGTGTTTAGGCGCATTACAAAGCAGCAGAGCGAGCCAGCATATTGGTCGCATCGTCTTCTCTTCCCATGCGGCGCAGGAGTTCGGCGTGCTGTTTTAGATGGTGGAGCAAATCCGGATGATTCGCTCCTAAAAGTTTTTCTTTGATTGTCAAAGATTTTGCATACAGTGGTTCGGCTTCGTCGAAGCGGCTTTTGGCGCTGTATAAAACGGCCAGGTTGTATAAGTTGCGGGCAACTTCCAGGCTCTCGTTGCCGAATAATTTCTCGTTGATTGCTAGCGCGCGCTTGTAGTGATCTTCGGCAAAAGCGTATTTTCCTTGGCTGTGATACAAAGCAGCCAAGTTATTCAAACTTGTGGCGCGTCTGGGATCTTCTTGGGGAAAACTTTCAGACAGTTTCATAGCGTCAAGAAAACGTAGCTCGGCTTGGGCCAAACGTCTTTGTTCAAAGAGTTTGCCGCCCTCGTCAATTAGCTCTTGCCATGATTTCTCTTCTGTCATTTAAAAATCCTGCCAATCAAACAATTATCCGTTACGACGAAACTGCAGCGGCAACTGTTTGCCCGGCAGACGCAGCCAGGGCTTGTTTATCTTTGTAGGCTTGATTGCGGCGGCGCGTTTCTAGCCAGACGAGAAGCACAGATACATCGGCCGGGCTGACGCCGCCAATGCGCGCAGCTTGTCCGAGAGTTTCCGGGCGAACACGATTCAATTTTTCTCTTGCTTCTTTAGCGAGATTCTCAAATGCGAGATAATCGAGATCTGAAGGCAGTTTAACGCCATCAAGTTTTTCTGCTTGAGCAACTTGTGACTTTTGCCGTTCGATGTATCCTGCATATTTGATTTCGGTTTCTACTTCCTGATGCCAGGCGAATTTCTTTCCTGGAGATGCAGGACTAAGCGTTTCAATTACTTCGTAAGGAACGCGTGGACGCCTGAGCAATTCTTCCAGTGATACATTTTGTTTGAGTGATTCGTCGTGCTTGGCTAAAAGCTCATCACATTCTTTGCTTGGATGTATGCGCGTTTGGCTCAAGCGCTTGAACTCGGCTTTGATCTCTTCTTGTTTGTTCGCAAACAATTGCCAACGATAATCATCAACCATGCCGATTTCACGCCCAATTGGCGTCAAGCGCAGATCAGCATTATCTTGTCTCAGCAAAAGTCTATATTCAGAACGCGAGGTCATCATCCGATATGGCTCACCAATTTCTTTGGTCACCAGATCGTCAATTAACGTTGCTGTGTAACTCGACGAGCGTTCAAGGATAAACGGATCTTTCTCTTGCACAAAACGAGCAGCATTGATACCAGCCATCAAACCTTGGGCTGCGGCTTCTTCGTAACCGCTTGTGCCAAGCATTTGCCCAGCAGCAAAAAATCCTTTCAAGTCTTTAGACATCAAAGCATGTGTAAATTGAATCGCTGGCAAATAGTCATATTCAACTGCATATGCTGGTCTAATCATTTGAGCATTTTCCAGACCAGGCAATGAGTGAACAATTTGCGCTTGCACAGCAATCGGCAAACTTGTCGAACAACCTTGCAAATAAACTTCGTAAGTGTTGCGCCCTTCCGGCTCTAAAAAGAGACCATGTGAATCTTTATCAGCAAAACGTACGACTTTGTCTTCAATCGAAGGACAGTAGCGTGGTCCGACACCATGAATCATGCCAGAGTACATTGGCGATTCGTGTAAATTGGCGCGAATAATTTCGTGCGTCTTCTCTGTTGTGCGCGTTTGGTGGCACGGCAACTGTTCGCGCACCGGACGCTTATCTAAAAACGAGAAAAAAGAAAGCTTCTCATCACCAGGCACATAAACCAGATCGGTATAGTCAATCGTACGTCCATCAATACGCGGCGGGGTGCCCGTCTTCAGGCGATCCATTTTGAATCCCAGCGCCTTCAAACATCCGGACAAACCAATTGAAGGAAACTCACCAGCCCGACCAGCCGGCTGAGTCTCGCGCCCAATCCAAATTGTTCCTTCTAAAAATGTCCCAGCACAAAGCACAACTGCATTACAGGACAAGCGCTCACCAAAACCAAGTTGCACGCCGGCGACGCGTTCGCCCTCAGTGAGAAATGCCACCACCATGCCTTGACGCAAAGTAACATTCGGCAAAGTTTCCATGAAATCTTTCATCCAAGCCGAATATTCACGCTTGTCTGATTGAGCGCGCAGCGATTGCACAGCTGGACCGCGACTGGAATTAAGCATGCGCATTTGCAAATAAGTTGCATCAGCAGCAATGCCCATCACACCGCCGAGCGCATCAATTTCTTTCACCAAATGCGATTTGCCTGGACCACCAACAGCGGGATTGCAAGGCATTGCCCCAATCGTATCCAGATTCACAGCCAAAAGCAGAGTGCGGCAGCCCAATTTAGCAGAGGCATACGCAGCTTCACAGCCGGCATGACCGCCGCCAATTACAATCACATCAAAATCGCTGGATAACACTTAATCGCTCCGTCGCCTAACGGCTCCTCCGCTCTTTTCGACGCTCGCTGCAGATTGCTCGTCGCAATCTTACGTTCGCTGGCTTGGCGCTCGTCTCCGTCGCCAGTCAAGAGATAATAGCAAAAAGGGGTATTTGACGTCAGCAATTTGGCTTGCTACAAATAAGTTCATGAGTTTAAGATTAGAATTAGAGAGATAAGGCAATTCAGCGGGAAATCATGGGAAACATCAAGAAATTCAGCCTGGCCTTGGGTGCGCTCCTTTTAATCCAATTGGTGCCTACGCCTCAATTGGCATTGATGCCTGCCACCGCTGCCGAATCGGTTAAGAGCAAAGTGGCTGCCAGCGGCAAAGAAGAGCTGGCACCAGTATTAGATCCCAGCAGCTTTGTTGGTCTGGCTCAAATGGGTTATGCCGCAGCCAAGGGCTGTCCACAAATAATCGCCCACATTTTTTGCTATTGCGGCTGCGACATTACCGATAATCACTCATCACTTTTGGATTGTTTTACAGGTATGCATGGCGTTGACTGCCACATTTGCCAGGAAGAAGCATTGCAAGCACTGCGCCAGTATAGAAGTGGTGATTCGCTAGCAGTGATTCAGCAATCGATTGATGAAGGTTACTCATCCAAATATCCGTTTAAAGATCCGACGCCAGCGCTGAAGAAATACTTAGCCACCCGCCTTTGGCACCCACAAGGTCAGGCTGCCAGCAAGGCACCGGCCAATTTGGGCAGCAATCCAGAGCCGAATCATGGCAGTTGCTGTGGCGAAAAAGACAAGGAAAAGAAGTAATTACTTCGTATTGGCACGTATTGGCTAAATTAGAAATTCGCCTTACTCTCAAGGAGTAATCTGGCGCAATCATCAGCGGGACAAATTACGAGGCCGCAGCCAGAAAATCCTTTAGCCAAGGTAAGCGCAATGTCATCTCCGGCAACTCACGATTCAACAATAAAAGCCTCCAAGAAATGGGAGCCTTCTTTTGAATTTCAGTTTCCCCAGGATCTCAATGCCATGGCAGCGCGAACCCTGTGGAAAGAATGGTCGAAAGAAAACGCAGAGAAATACATTGGCGAAGCAAGAAAGAGAAAAGCCGAGAGCCTGCATATTTCTGCCAATGAAATTGCCCGCGGACCAAATGAAGAACACGCTTTCTTGCATTTGTCAGCAATGGGCTATGAATCACAAAAACTTTCCAAAGTTGGCTCGGGCCTAACAACGCGCGCCGCTGGAGTAGCAGCAGAAATTGTCGAGCTCGCCGCTCCTGCCTGGAATCACAAATGGAATCAAGCCTTCAAAGAAGAAAGCAATGCTGACTTATTCAATAATGTATCCGGTGCAGATATTGCTTGTGCACTAGCGAAAGAAAAGCAGAAAGAAAAACTTTCTGACACAGACAAACAAGAGTTTCTCAATCGAGTGGCAGACAAAATTGTCGATGCCTCAGTTGCCACAAACTTCAAGCAAGTGTTTGTCGACAGAAAAGCACCGGAGATGTTTATTCTGGAATCGACGAATGTGCTCCTGGAAAAAACGCATGACAGCCTATCGTCCGCCAAACAAGCCTTTTCTGCATTCGTGAAAGATTTAAAAAAGAAAGTCATCGTCCGTCGGGTCGACTTGCCAAACACTTTCTAGCAAGCCTGTAGGCATAGCTGTCTGGTCTCCTTGGCCTAAGTAATTTTCTTCTTTAATCAAAGTCATAATATATGATGACTTTTAATCTACTGCAAAAAAGTTCAATTGTCCCAAAAGCAGCATCCGTTGTGCTTTTCAAAGGGGCGCCAAGAACCATGATAAGTCATCAAATATTATGACCAAACCTAGGCAGCGAAAGCACTGGGCTTGTCCTCTTATTTAGCCGAACTGCTTTTCGGCCAATGGGGAAACGAGCTATCCCTGCACCAGATGCAATACTAAATGATCAAGCTGGGCACAACGAGAGCCTTTGATCAATACAGCAGCATCTTTGGCTAAACGCCTGTCGAGCCATCCTTGTGCTTCACTTTGATCGGAACACGCCACTACTTCAAATTTTGCGCCGCCAGATCCGTCCGCAATATTTTTCGCAATAGCGCCAACTGTTATCAAGGCAGAGATATTTTTGTTTCTGATCCAAGTACCAAGCTCGCGATGCAATTTTTCTGTCTCATCACCAAGCTCGGCCAGTTCACCTAAGACGACAAATTTTTGTGCCTGCGGAAAAGCTCTTTGATCGACAAAAGCCTCAATGGCTGTTTTAACAGAATCAGGATTGGCATTGTAAGACTCATCAACAATCACTGCACCACTTTGACTGACTTTGCGCACGCCGCGTCCGGATACCGGGCTATATTGACGCAAGCCGTTTGCCAACTTGCTGTCATCAGCACCAAGCAGCTTGCCAACCATGAGAGCACACCAAGCGTCTTGCAAATGCGATGCTCCATGAGCTTTGACAAAAAACTCCGTCTTAGAATCAGACAAAGCAAAGTGCGTTCCTTCCGGATCGACAGAAGTAACTTTGATGCCACCATGATCAAAAACCACTTTCTTGCCAGTGAAGACATGATTGGCTCGCTTCATCAACGGCTCAGTCGGTTGACCAATCACCGCCACTGCACCACCGGGATCCATTTCTTCCAGAAGCTCGCACTTGGCTTGAATAATTGCATCCAGACTTGCAAGACGTCCCAAATGCGCCGTGCCAACATTGACAATCACACCAATGTCCACCAAGGCAGTTCTGGCCAACATACCAATTTCACCTGCGGCACGCATAGCCAGCTCCAAGATCAAGACCTCCGTATTCTCCGGCATGGCCAAAATGGTTTTCGCCAAACCAATTTCGTTATTCTCATTGGCTTGTGATTTATGCATTCGAGCAAAGGCTGCCACCACACTGGCACACATTTCCTTGGTTGTCGTCTTGCCGGAAGATCCGGTAATTGCCACCACTTTTGGCTGGCATCTCAATCGCCAGGCGCGCGCCAGGTCGTGATAGGCTGCCAAAGTATCGCCGACAGCAATTAACGGAAATTGCTGATTACCAATGGCATAGCCTTGTCGTTCTTGCACAATGCAACCAATCGCACCACGCGTAAATGCATCGGCAATAAAATCGTGCCCATCAAAATTCTCACCCACCAGAGCCAAATACCATTGACCTTCGGAAAGTGTCCGCGTATCCGAGCAAATGGCGCCGGCACAGTCAGGCATCATGCCTTGAGCCAAGCGCCCCTTAGTGATTTCTAAAACTTCTTCGGCAGCAAATTGAGCAGTCATTGCCAATTCCTATAATTTCTACGCTGAACAATTATATAAAAAAAGGGCCAGCCAAAGCTGACCCTGTAAATTTTCGCAGAACGCTACTATTTAGCTAGTGCTACGGGTTCCTTCGTTTCCGACTGAGTCGAAGCGATTGCCTGGCTTTGCTCACCACCCGTTTTCTTTGCTTCGCTTTTTTGTCTCTCGCTAATCGCTCTAGACAACAGTCTGGACGCAAAGTTGTTTGGTCTTGCCTGGGCTCCCGTCATATCAGGTTGTATGTCCGAATTGGTAGACATATACAATTGTCCTCCATCGTTTATGCGCTAGTTGCCTTTTGGTTCTACGCTTCATATGCCGTCTTCACGGCAAAATGTTATCCGAATAGTCACTTATTGGCAACCCTTTAGGCAATACCTAAGCTGGTTTTAACCCTCTTCTCCACATAAGAAGATTTAGCGAGCACAATTGAGAGCAAAAATTCGTCACGCGAGAGGCAATTTGCTTGATGGGACTTAGCAAATGCGCCACAATATTCACGACGATGGAGAGTCACGATGAAGTCATGCCAAGCTAGCGAAAAACTTTCTGCCTGCCTGCAAGAGCACGAAGAGGCGGTGCAAAAGTGGAAGAAGCGCAAGCATCTTTTGGACACGAAAGATTTGGCTTGTGATGAAATTGAGTGTTTGCTGGCTCTCGCCGACCTCTGCAAGCGATATCCGCAAGAGCCTTTGCCAAAAGTGCTTGCTGATCAAATTGTCGCTACACTCTTTTTTGAAAATTCGACTCGCACGCGCAGTTCCTTCGAGTTAGCCGCTTCTGCCTTGGGTGCCTCAGTACTCCACCTCGATATCGGCTCATCTTCTGTGAGCAAGGGCGAAACTTTGGACGACACAGCGCGCACCATTGTCGCCATGGGAGCCAGGGCGATAATTGTCCGGCACAAGTCTTCCGGCTCTGCATATCAATTAGCTCAAATGTTGGACAAGTCGACATCGGTTATCAATGCCGGCGACGGTTGGAACGCGCATCCGACTCAAGCCTTGCTTGATTTGTTTACCATGCGGGAAGCACGCGGCGGGCTTTCCGGCAAAAAAGTGGCTATCGTCGGCGATATTGTCCATAGCCGCGTGGCTCGCTCGGATATCTGGCTTTTGCAGAAAGAAGGAATGGACGTACACGTAGCGGGACCACCAACCTTGGTGCCACGCGACATTGCCAACTTCAATGTCAGTGTCCACGACCAGATTCAACCGGCGATTAAAGATTGTGACTTCATTATTGTTCTGCGCATGCAATTAGAGCGCCAAAAACAAGGGCTTATACCAAGCTTAGGCGAATACAAAAAATTATTTCGCTTAGATCACAACCGGATCAAAAACGCCAAACAAAATGTTGTCATCATGCATCCCGGTCCAGTCAATCGTGGCATCGAGATAACCGATGAGCTGGCCTCAGACGAAAGATTTTCAGTCATAGACAGGCAAGTGACAAACGGTGTCGCCGTGAGAATTGCTGCCTTATACCTCACGGCGGGAGCATAGCCATGAACATCCTAATCAAAAATACATTGCTGGTTGATCCGGCATCAAAGTCAGAATCAATTTCTGACATTCGCATCAAGGGCGAATTAATCGAGAAGATTGGCAAAGATCTAACTGCCAATGAAGATGAAACAGTGATTGACGCCAAAGGTCTTTGGGCATCGCCCGGCTTTGTCGATATTCACACGCATTTGCGAGAAATTGGCCAAGCCGATCGTGAAGATATTTCCACTGGTACCAAAGCGGCGGCGGCCGGAGGCTATACCAAAGTCTTGACCATGGCCAACACCGAACCACCAATTGATTCTCCGGCCATGCTTGCCCTATTGCAAGATCGCATCGAACAAAAGGCCTGCATCAAAGTCATGCCGGTTTGTACTGTCACAAAACAAATGGCAGGCCTTGATCTAACCAATATGGCCGAATTATCAGATGCGGGCGCCCAAGCATTTTCTGATGATGGTATGCCGATTACCAATTTGGCTGTCTTGCGCCGGGCTTTGGAATACCTCAAGCCAATTGGCAAAATAATCATTAGCCATGCCGAAGACAAAGATCTTTCGCATGGTGGAGCAATTCACGAAGGAAAAGCTGCATTTAGCTTGGGTTTACCAGGCATTCCTGGCGCCTCGGAATCGGCAGCCATTGCTCGCGAAATTGAAGTGGCCAGACAAGCAAACGCTCACTTACATTTTGCCCACGTATCAACAGCTGCATCGGTTTCTCTCATTCGCTTTGCTAAATCAGAGGGCATTCATGTCACTGCCGATGTGACACCACATCATCTCACCTTGTCCGATGAAGATATCCAAACTTTTGATACGGATTTTAAGATGAATCCGCCTTTGCGCACCAAGCAAGACCAAGAAGCAATGGTGGCCGGTTTGCTTGATGGCACAATTGACGCCATTGCCACAGATCATGCACCACATACACGGCTTGATAAATCCAAAACCATGGATGAAGCACCCTTTGGTATCATCGGACTGGAAACAGCATTTTCTTTAGCTTATGAGCGGCTTGTCCAAAGCAAGCTAATAAGCAAGCTGGACTTAATTGCCTTGTTCACCACCAGACCCTCAAAGATAATTGGCTTGCCCGAGCCTGCGCTTAAGGCGGGTGCTCCTGCCGATATCTGTCTTCTTGATCCAGAATGCCGTTGGGTTTATCTAGCCGAATCCGGATATTCTAAGAGTGACAATTCGCCCTACAATGGCAAATCACTAACTGGCAAAAACTTGTTGACCATTTACCAAGGCAAGATTGTTTATCAAGACGAGGAAAGGATGCCAAAGCGTCTTTCCGGCAGTCTGGTAAGCGTACAATACAAGTAACAGCACGTCATGCAGAGCTATATAAACAAGCAATGGTATAGAGCACGGCATTATCCGCTTTATTTTTTCGGGCCAATTTTAGCTTTCATTGTCTTTCTCATACCAGTACAACAATATATACCCATGGCTCGTTTCCAGCATTACGGCTTAGCCCTTGCCGCCTGGGGTATGGCTTATGTCCTGCAAACAATCTGGTCATGGCGCGGGCTTGGCTTTTGGACCCGGCTTGGCTATCTCCTCACCGGTCTTTACTTTAGCTCTGCGGCTTTGGTTTTTTACACCAATCCCTGGTTTGATGTGCGGGTGGCCGTTGAATCGCAAGAACAAACAAACTTTCGGCATATAATTGGCTATATATACCTTTCTGTTACTCTTATTCTGGCAGCAATTTGGTTTATGAGTTTTGCGGAAGAGCATGCCAGAGACGCCCACCATGAACAACAGGAACACTAACAAAACAGGAACACTGACAAAATCAGATTGGCAAGTTAGTGAGGAAATTTAGTTGAAGCGCTTAGTTCTCTTAGTTGGCATACCAGGATCAGGCAAGACAACGCTTGCTCAACGTTTAATTGCCAAAGGCTACAAATGCTTGAATGCTGATTCGATCCGAGAAGAGCTTTATGGCGATCCTGCCGAACAAGGAGACAAGGAAGAAGTTTTTGGCATTTTCTTCAAACGCCTGGAAGAAGCATTTGCGCAAGGCCTGGACATTGTGATTGATAATACCAATCTCAATTTCAAGCAGCGCAAGCCAATTTTAGAGCGAGCAGCCAAGGCCGGTTATTCCGACATTCAACTCTGGCTCATGGATGTCCCCTTAGACATTTGTTTAGCGCGCAATCAAATGCGAGAGCGGTCGGTTCAAGAAGATATTGTCGCTAATATGTTTATGGAATTGAACCGCTCGGGCAGGCCAAAGCGGGAAGAGGGCAAGCTTGTCTTGATTCGTCCCGGCAAGCACGAAAATGACTTTCGCCTATTTTTTCCCCAAGACTACTAACACCCACTTGTCATTTATACTGTACACAAGAGATTTCGAATTTGGAAGATGAAAGCCTAAACCTAATTGAGCTGGTACCAGAAAGCAATCTTGCTTGCTGGTTAGCAGAGCTTTACGGCAAAAAAGTCGAAATCCTCAAACGCGAGACTTTGCGTCATCGGGACTTATCCTTTGTCGAGCGCCTGCATATCAAAGACGGCTTTCCCAAATCAGTAATTTACAAACTGGTCTTACCACCCTTTGATATTGAGCACGAATTGCATCAACGTGTACTTGTGCCATCAATTACCAATTTTGCCCAACTTTATTTAACTGCTCACTATGGGAAAATGACCGCCATGCTCATGGAAGATCTAGGCGAGCACTCCCTTTTGTCCGAATCAGAAATAAATTATGCCCAGACAGTGGGCCGAGATTTAGCCAAAATGCATCGCGGTTATTCATATCGCATTGACGACTTGTTGCCGGTGGATATTTTGCCTCACATTTTACCGATTGATTACGAGCAATATGCACTGCGCTTAGCCAAAGAACTTTCTGATTGGCAATTGATTAGCCAAGCAGAGTCCAAAGCCTTGGTTGACCTTGCCGGCTTAGTAGCCTCAAAGCTGGCTGGCGAGCCCATTTCTTTAGTGCATGGCGATCTTTATGCCGAAAACCTAATCATTCGCCACAACCGTTTATATATTATTGACTGGTCACATTTTGCCTTCATTGGCGTGCCGCTGATGGACTTAGGCACTCTCACTATCGACCACGTAAAAAACGGCCACTTTGCCGAAAAGCGTGCCCAAGTGATTGAAGCTTACTGCGATGAATCCGGACGCGACGCCAAAGAGGTCCTTGAGCAATTGCCATATGCCGCCGCCTTGAGTAGATTAATTTTCTTGAGCTGGCTTGTGGAAAGAAAATCACGTGGTATCACCGGCACCACTGTCGGTCCAGTAGAAATTCTCATTGCTAAAGTAACAAACGAGCTTTGCCAATTACTGAAAAATCTGTCTTAGATTCTGTCTTAGAACCAAGCTCAAAACTGCCAATATGGTGCCGTGGTCAGACGCTTAGCACCGGTTTCCGTCACCACCAGATCATCTTCGATACGCACGCCACCAAAGTCTTCAATGTAAATACCCGGTTCGTTTGTGATTACCGTTCCGACATCGAATGCATCATGTTCGTAATCATAAGGATCGTGCGCCACCAGACCAAGGCTATGTCCTAATCCATGAATAAAATACTTACCATAACCGGCTTCATCAATATAATCACGCGCCACTGCGTCGTAATCACGCCACATCAGACCGGGCTGCAAGGCCTTGAACGCCACTTTGTTTGCCTCTAAAACTACGTTGTAGATATCGACCATGCGTGGATCTGGTTTTCTGCCCGGCACAAAAGCCGTACGCGTAATGTCGGAGCAGTAGCCGCCTTCAAACAAACCACCAAAGTCCATAATTACTGGTTCGCCGGCTTTCAATTTACGATCGGATGTTGCATGGTGCGGCACCGCAGCATTTGGTCCGGCAGCAACAATGGAAGTAAAGCTATTGCTAATTGCTCCATGTTTGCGCAAACGCATATCAAGCTCAAAAGCTACTTGCACTTCCGTCATCCCTGGTCGCAATAAAGGCTCCACTTCGTTGTAGACACGGCTTGTCACCTTACAAGCATGAGCGAGTTTGGCAATTTCATCAGCATCCTTGAATTGGCGGAAGCGCTCAACCAAATGTGTAGTCGGCACAAGCTTGGCACGTATTTCCTTTTGCCAATTGTTAGCCACCATCACCGGGATATGGGCTGCCTCAAAACCAATTCGGCTGGCTTTGGTCAGGCCGGAATCCGCCAAGGCTCGATTGACAAATTCGGTGATTTTCTTGCTCCGATCTACCTTCACCAACTTAAGCTGTGGTGCTTCTTGTCTAACGCGCAGCCAGTAACGTGCGTCAGTTATTATGTACGCCTTCTTGCGCGTGATTAAAAGTACTGCTGTTGTGCCGCCAAAACCACTTAAATAAAGAACGTTTTGATTGTCACCTTCAAATGTACGCACCAAAAGTCCGTCCAGCTTTTGTTTGATCAAAGCCCGCTGCAGATTCTTTATCCGAGTGTTCATATTAGTCTCCTGCTTCAATGTATTGATCAAATCGCTGGTCAAAACTTACTTGCGCATTTACTAATGATATCACCGCCCGGTCACGGCCCGGCAGCCAGGCTTGCCTTGAGCATTTCCATGTAAGTAAGGGCCTCCGGTTGTCTTGCCTCACCCAAAAGTTCTTTGGCAAACGCCAGGACTTTATTGCGTGCCCCGGCAATTTCCTCATGATTGGCAACCAAGAGCTCCACCTCTAAGTAATGCCCGGAATATTTGCCGATGCCTTCTGCCGTATCCAGACAAATCAAGCACTGCTCACCCGCAAGCTCGCCCTGATAAAAGTCCCGCCGCTTGCTATTGGGCGGCAACTTTTCTTTGGGAATTTGATGAGCCAAAAGCAAAAACGCCTGCTTGGTAAGTTCACCAATCATTTCTTCCGCCTCTTGCCGCTCTTTGTGTCCATCTTCCAGGACCACCCAGCGCTTGTGCGTGATTAAAAGTTTGCTTCTGCCATTACTATCTTGTGTGCGCAGACGCAACATTTCATCTTCGGCTTCAACTGGCAAAAATATATCTGTCGTCAATACATTCTCTATAAACTCGAAACCAAGACTTTTCAACCTATCCGGCAATTGGCCGGCTTCTGCGTCCGATATACGGAACTTACGTTCAACTTCGAATTGCACTTGTCTATTTCCTCGGCAAATTGCTCTTATCTTTATTGTCAGGACTTTCTCGTCCTGGCAAGTTAATTGCCCAGGTTTTTTTAACTAATTTGCGATAAACTCAAAGATTGCAATCAAGAATAATGCCGTGCACAAAAACGGCGAGATTACATTTCAGGGGGTAAGGATATGCTCAAAGGCGATGCAGTGCATATGGTTCGTCGTGCATTGGAAGAAAGCGGCGCCACCTTCACAGAAGAGCAAATTGATGCTCTGGCAATCATTGTTCTCAAGATAGCCGGCAGAATTGTCGAAGAGGCTATGGCTTCCTTGCGTTTGAGCGGCCCAGGCTCGCGCTCGCAATACTTCGGCGATTAATTTCAGGGTTTTTGTCCATGCGCAAAGAAAGTCCAATTTTAGAGCAAGCCAAGCTTTTGCAAGAAGACATTGTCGATGTACGTCGGCATATACATGCTCACCCTGAACTTTCTTTCGAAGAGCGCAGCACAGCCAAGTTAGCCGGCGAAATGCTCATGCAATTGGGCTATAAGTTGAAAACCGGCGTGGCTCGCACAGGTTTAGTTGGTGATATTGGTGATGGCACAACCGTGGCCATTCGTGCCGACATGGATGCGTTGCCAATTCAAGAAGAAAACGATCTTTCCTTTCGCAGTAAAAATTCTGGTGTCATGCATGCTTGCGGGCACGACGCTCATGTTTCTTGCGTACTTGGTGCGGCAAAACTTTTAGCCAAAGAAAAGCTGCCGGGGCGTTTGCGCATCTTAATGCAGCCCTCGGAAGAGACTTGCGACAACGAAGGCAAGTCCGGTGCTGCCCGCATGATTGAAGATGGGGCAATGAAGGATGTGCAATCAGTAATTGGTTTGCACATGGACGCCACACTGCCTGCTGGCAAAGTGGCAATTATGGACGGACCGGTAATGGCAGCTGCCGATTGCTTTAAGTTGACCATTTACGGACGCGGAGGCCACGGCGCTTATCCAGAAACCACAGTTGATTCCGTAGTGATTGCCTCGCATGTGATTCAAGCCATTCAACAAATTGTCTCGCGCCGCGTTTCGGCCCTTGAGCCAGCCATTGTCACAGTTGGTTCCATCCATTCGTCCAGCACACGGCCAAATGTAATTTCAGATTCTGTTGTCTTGCTTGGTTCGATTCGCAGCTTCAATCAAGCCACCCGGACAAAGCTTATGCAAGAACTGGAACGGGCTTGCGAAATTGCCCGCGCCTTAGGCGGCGATTACAAAAACGAATGGGAGCTTGGTTATCCCACGACTGTCAATCATGCTGATGTTGCCTCAATCATGAAAGAAACGGCTTGCGATTTAATTGGCGAAGAAAATGTTTTGACTATTCCGCCAAAAACTTGGAGCGAAGATTTTTCCATGCTGGCTGATGTTGCCCCAGGCGCATTTATGTTTTTAGGTGGAGAAATTGAAGGCGATCGCCGCTCGCATCACAGTCCAACTTTCAATATCGATGAATCCGGTCTTTACATTGGCTCGGCCATTTTAGCTGAAACCGCTCGCCGCCTGATGACTGTCAAAGGTCTGAACAACGGCAAAGGAGAATAAAGTGGAAGCAATTGCCGATGTTGGCACAAGTCTTGCCGAGCAAATAGAAGAATTGTTTGCTTCTGAATCTTTGCCGGAGACCATGCCGACAATTCTTGAGGAGATAATTGCCCAATTAGCGACAGGCAATCTCAAAGTTGTCGAGAAAAACGAAGCAGGAATTTGGCAAACTAATTTTTGGCTCAAAAAGGCTCTGCAACTTTATTTGCAGTTTGTTTCTCAGACCAGTACAGTAACTTCCACGTCGGCAACTGCCGCAATGGAAAGTCTCAACGCCTGCCCGATTCCCGACAAACATTTTGGTTCTTTTGTTGGACGCGGAACGACTATCATATCGCCCAGCATTATAAATATCGGTGCTTATGTTGACGCTGAATCAATGATTGATTCTCTCGTATCAATTGGTTCTTGTGCTTACATTGGCAAAAATGTACGCATTGGTTCAGGCACGATCATTGGTGGCAGTCTCTTGGACACAGAAAGCCAACCGGTAATAATCGAAGACCAAGTCTTTATTGGTGGAAACTGTGGCATCTACGAAGGCACAATTATTGAAAGCGGCTCTGTAATTGGCTCAGGCACAATTATTACTGCCAATACTCAAGTTATTGATGCTGCCAGTGGCGAACAATTTTTAGGACGCGTGCCACAGAATTCTGTCGTTGTCCCTGGCACAAGCAAAGCAGGCGATTCGCCAGAATTTGTTTTACAGACACCTTTAATTGTCAAAAAGGTTTTGCCGCCGGTAGTAGCGCCTCCGGATTATCTCAGCATTTTTCGCAAGAATTGAGCAGCTTTTCTAGCAGGCGTTCGTAGATTTGGCTGACGACTTCTAGATCGGCAATACTTATATGCTCATTGACTTTGTGGGCTGTGGCATTAATCAGGCCAGCCTCTACAACTTGCGCACCAAGTGGAGCGATAAAGCGACCATCAGATGTACCGCCGGAAGTAGAAAGCACTGGTCTTATGCCAGCAATTTCTTCAATTGCCTCGGCTACGGAATTGGAAAGGCTGCCAACCTGCGTCAAAAACGGCTCACCAGCCAGACGCCATTCCAAGTCATACTTCAAATTCTGGTCGTCCAGAAAGCGATGGACTTTTGTCTTCAATGCTTCAGCTTTTGATTCTGTGGAAAAGCGAAAGTTGAAGATGCATTCAAGTTGTCCTGGTATGACATTGTCGGCACCGGTGCCGGCATGAATGTTGGAGATTTGAAAGGTGGTGGGAGAAAAATGATCATTACCTTGGTCCCAAGTTTCAGCACAAAGTTGGCTGAGCGATTGCGTAAATAAGTGAATCGGATTGGCAGCGCGATCCGGATAAGCAATGTGCCCTTGTTCCCCATGTATAACCAGTCGTCCATGTAAAGATCCACGCCGACCATTTTTTATTGTATCGATGATTTTTTGATTGGAAGACGGCTCGCCCACCAAGCACCAATCAATTTTTTCGCCGCGCTTGGTCAGATAATCAATCATTTTCACTGTGCCATTAAGAGCCAGCGCCTCCTCATCAGAAGTAACTAAAAAGGCAATCGTGCCTTTGTGGTTTTTGTTCTTGCCAACATATCGCTCCATGGCGGTAACCATGGCCGCAATGCCGCCTTTCATGTCACAAGCACCACGGCCAAACAACTTGCCGTCGCGCACACTAGCTTGAAATGGTAGCGTCTGCCAATCGCTTTCTGGTCCTGCCGGCACCACATCAGTATGGCCTAAGAACAAAAGCAGCGGACCAGAAGAACCGTGCTTGGCATATAAATTGTCCACATCGGCAAAGCGTTTTTGCTCACATACAAATCCCAACCTTTCCAAACGGCGCAACAAAATATTTTGGCAGCCGGCATCATCAGGACTTACCGAAGGACAATTAATCAGCTCAATTGCTAATGTCAATGTTTCGGAATTTACAGCTTGAGTCATTTCCATTCTCAACTATCACTTTGCACAATTCTTAAAAGCTCGTTGACGCCAACCTTTTGCAAAGTTCTCTCGTCGACTTGTTTGACGATTACCGCACAATAAAGACTGTGGCTGCCGTTTTTAGCTGGCAAATTGCCGGCAACAACCACCGATCCTCTCGGTACACGACCATAAGTTATTTCGCCTGTTTCGCGATTGTATATCTTTGTGCTTTGGCCAAGATAGACGCCCATGGAAATAACCGAACCTTCTTCGACAATCACACCTTCGGCAACTTCCGAGCGTGCGCCGATAAAACAATTATCTTCAATAATCGTCGGATTGGCTTGCAGTGGTTCAAGCACTCCACCAATTCCCACACCGCCGGACAAATGCACATTCTTGCCAATTTGCGCGCAAGAGCCAACGGTTGCCCAAGTGTCGACCATGGTACCTGAATCAACATAGGCACCAATGTTGACAAAAGACGGCATTAAAACCGCACCAGGCGCCACATAAGCACCAAGGCGCACCGTCGCCGGTGGCACGACGCGCACGCCGGCATTTTGCAAACCACTCTCGTTATAGCTCTTAAATTTGGCTGGCACCTTATCAAAGTAATTCGTATGAGCACCGTCAACGAACCGATTGTCTTCGATGCGAAAGAACAAAAGCACGGCCTTTTTCAGCCACTGGTTCACTACCCAAGCGCCAGCAATCTTGTCCGCCACACGCAAAGTGCCTTTGTCCAAAGCATTGATTGCTTCCATCACCGCATCTTTTACATCCGACTTAACATTTGCCGGCGTAATTTCAGCACGCGACTCGTAAGCAATTTCAATGATGTCTTTTATGCCGGCCTTGGTTTCGGTCATACTACTTTCCTTTAGCAAGTTGAACAATTAATTCCTTCATCCTGTTTGCCGCATCAACACACTCATCTAATGGTGGCACCAGAGCAATTCGTACATAGCCCTCGCCGGGATTGATACCATGCACGGTGCGCGACAAGAAACTGCCCGGAAGTACGACTACATTGTACAGCCTGAACAGCTCGCGAGCAAAGTCTTGATCGTCTCCTGGCACTTTCAGCCACAAATAAAATCCGCCTTCCGGTTGGGCGATATCTATTACCGGCGAAAGGATTTTGATCACGGCCTCAAACTTACGCTGATACAAAAGCCGATTTTCTCTCACGTGTGCTTCGTCTTGCCAGGCTTTGATGCTTGCCTTCTGCACCGTCACACTCATGGCGCTACCGTGATACGTACGATACAAAAGAAACTTTTCAATTAGTTTAGCGTCGCCAGCCACAAAACCAGAACGCAAGCCAGGCAATGAAGAACGCTTGGACAAACTATGAAAGACAAGCAAGCGAGAAAAATCATCGCGACCCATGCCGGCCGCAATTTGCAAAAGACCAAGCGGTGCTTCACCCTCATTAAAGTAAATTTCCGAATAACATTCATCGGCACAAATGACAAAATCATATTTGTCGGCAAGGGCAATTAAGGCCTCAACATTTTGGCGCGGCATGATTTTACCAGCTGGATTACCGGGCGAACACAAATAAAGCAATTGGCACTTTTGCCATTCTGCTTCTGTAATTGAATTGAAGTCTGGCAAAAAACCACTCGCGTCAGTCAAGTTAGCAAAAGCACAGCTGGCGCCTGCCAAAAGGGCTGCGCCCTCATAAATTTGATAGAAGGGATTGGGCATGACCACAAGTGCATCGTCTTGGGAATCAACCACACATTGGGCAATGGCAAAAAGTGCCTCACGTGTGCCATTGCAAGGCAAGACCTGTTTTTGTCCATCAACAGAAGACAATTTAAAACGCTGCTCGAGCCAACGAGCAATTGCTTCGCGCAACTCGGGTGTACCTTGCGTGCTGGGGTATTGCGAAAGTCCAGCCACGTGCGCTTTTAATTCGTCTTGCACGAATTGTGGCGCCGGATGCTTTGGTTCACCCACCGACATTACAATTGGCGGCAAGTTGGAAACCGTGGCTTGGCTGGTTAGTTTTGCCAGCTTTTCAAAGGGATAGGGCTGTAATTTGGATAGATTGTGGTTCATTTACTGGAAGTTTAACTTCAAATGGCCCCCTTGGTTGCCAAGATTTAGTACACTTTAGCTTTGAATTTGGCAATTGAGAGGCAACCTCATGACATTAATTGAAGCGCCCGGACTAAACAACCGTAAGTCTTCTGAGGCAAATATTTTACTGGCCGAAAGTCATCCGGAAAGCCAGAAAATAAATCCAGAGTATCTTTCTTATCAAGTAATGATGACGGATAGCAGCCCAGCACTTGCCGTCAATGATGCCCGATTCGATGCAGAAAAGGCCTGCGCTTTTCTAGAACGTGGTGGCATTATTTTCTTCCCCAAAAGTCCTTTTGCTCCTAGCCCAGAAGATCAGTCATTCCTTTTGACCCAAAAACAACTGGAAGCGGGTTATCACAAAAACATTTGTTATCGCCCACTGGAAGATCGCGTTACCGGTGTTAAGGCTAACTCTGGTACGGACGTCGAACGCTTGCGCAAAGTTTTACGTGCTTATTCACAATCGGTCACCGAATTTTTACATACATTTCTCGCGCCGTATACGCGCAATTGGCAATATGATTTTGCCAGTTTCCGCCCACTGGAAGAAAAAGGCCGAAAGCTACGCCTGAGAGCCAGAAACGATCTTTTGCATGTTGATTCATTCCCAACCAGACCGGTTTTTGGTAACCGCATATTCCGCGTCTTCACCAACATCAATCCGGAACTCGAACGCGTCTGGCGCACATCCGATACATTCGAGACTCTCGCTCATGGATTTAAAAACCAAGTCAATCCACCAAGCGAGACCAACTCGCCAAGTTTGCGCGATCTACCGGGCATCAAACAATTAGGTGATTTGCTCGGATTCAAATCCAACGCCTCATCCGCTTACGACAAGTGGATGTTGAACTTCCACAATTTCTTGAAAGAAAATTCCCAGTTTCAAGCAACGGCGCGCAAAGATATTTGGCGCTTTCCACCAGGTTCTTCTTGGATGGTGTTTACCGATATGGTTAGCCATTCGGTACTTTCCGGACAACATGCTTTAGAGCAATCGTACATCGTTTCCAAAGACGATCAAGTAGTTCCGGAACTCGCTCCAGTCAATATCTTGAAACGGGTTTACAAATAAATCTAAATCTTTTGCACGGTAATGCCCGGCAAGGAAAGCGCCAGCTCTGCACCAAAAGCTTGTGCTGGTGTTAATGCACCTTTCTTTTCACATTCACCGTTCAAAATCTTTTCCACAATCGCCAAAGAAGAATCTACAGTTGTCGTATAACCATTTGGACACTGCATTAGCATAGCAACTTTCTTGCCCGCCGCGCTTTCTACTTCTCCCCAAATTGTGATTTTGCTTTCCGCCCGTTCTTGATCGCTTGGCCCGGACACTTGCATACCAATGAGTTGTTTCAGAGCGGCTTGCACCAAGGGAGAAGAAATTATCGAGCGCAAGTTCCAAGCTAAACGCATCATCTTGATACCGGATTTGGTGGCAGCAAAATAAACTTCAATATTAGGAATGCCGGTTGAATAAAAAGCTGTAGCCACATCACCCCAAGGCATACTCACAGCCTGGTTTGATTTGCCATTGAAAGTAATCATACGCACTTGATGCGCTGCCGGCACCGGCAAAAGCTTGCCATCTTTGCGAATGCAGCCACCCTTGCCCACACCTTCCAACATTGTCTTAGCCGTGCCACCACTCAAACTTTGACCAATGCCTTTTATTCCCAACCGTAAAGTTTTTGCATCCGGTAATTCGTTTTTTAGCATCACGGCTAAACAGTCTGTTGGCACGACATCAAAACCAACACCAGAAATTGCACAAATGCCAGCTTTAGCAATCAACTCTGATTTTTGTTGCAAGGTTTCAAATACGGAAATCTCGCCTGTGATATCAAGATAATTGGTTTTTGATTCTATACAGGCTTCAAGCATCGGCCATGCCGTGCGAGAAAATGGTCCAGCACAATGAAGCACGACATCAACATCGTTGAGATTTTTAGCCGCTTCACTTGGATTGTCTAAAGAGAATACTCGCGCAGGAAGATCATACTTGCGTCCCATGGCCAAAACGGCCTCGGCAGATCGTCCGGCCAGAATTGGTTTATGGCCGGCAACAAGTGCGCGTTCGACCACCAACTTTCCAGTGTAACCATTAGCTCCGTAAATCATCCAGTTCATTACTAAAGCATAGGTCAAAATTTATGGTATAAAAGCCTACAGTTATTACTTTGAGTTAAACAAAGAGACAAAGACGGACATGCCAAGTGCCAATGCCAATTTCTTCAACTTGCCCGCAGATTATTCGCAACCGGAGAATTCTCGTGTCGTAATTGTGCCTGTGCCTTATAGCGGCGCAAATGGCAAGTCCAGCAAAGGTGCCGCGCTTGGACCGACAGCAGTTTGCCATGCCAGTGCATCCACAGAAACTTTTGACGATGAGCTCTGGGTCGAGCCATTCAAAATTGGTATTCATACAGCCGAACCAGTAAAAATCAAAGCCCTGGAAGCGCAAACCGAAAAACCTTTTGCCGAATTGACCGATGTAATTTCGCCTCTTCTGCGCAACCAAAAGTTTCCGATTGTGATCGGCGGCGAACACTCATTATCAATTGGTTCCGTACGCGCTTGTGTAAATCAGTATCCCGATCTTTCAATTTTGCAAATTGACTCAAGCACGGATTTTGACGATAGTTTCCAGCGCGATCCGCAAGCTTCGCCTTACCAAGCAAAATCTACTGCTTACCATCTTTATAAATTGCTGCCCAAACCACAAATTACCCAAGTCGGCATACGTAATATCAGTGCCGGCGAAGCGGAATGGATTGAGAACGAACAGCCAAACATCAATACTTTCTGGGCACGCAATCAAGACACCTGGAATATGAACGAGATGCTTGCTTCATTGTCAGACAACGTTTATCTCTCAATTGATGTTAGTGCTCTTGATTCTGCCCTGATGCCGGCAACCAAGTATTCCGATCCAGGTGGTATCAACTGGTGGGAATTACTGGAAATAATCAAACACGTTTTGGTACGTAAAAATGTGGTGGCAGTTGATATTTGCGAATTCTCGCCAATTGAAAATCTCAATGCGCCGGCGCTTTTGGTTGCCAAATTGATTTACAAAATTGTCGGCTACAAATACGCACTGGATCTGGGCGTAACCAAAAAATATTTGTAGATGCTATCAGACACAGATCATGCCTGGTTTGCCCAGGCAATATCTGAAGCAAAAGCATCGGGCAACGATGTGCCAGTTGGCGCCATAGTTGTGCATGATGGCAAAATAATTGGGCGCGGACACAATGAGCGCGAAGAAAAATGCGATCCCACAGCTCACGCCGAGATTGTTGCCCTCAGAAAAGCCGCTCAAAAGCTAGGCACCTGGCGACTGGACGGAAGCATTTTGTACACGACACTTGAGCCTTGCGCCATGTGTGCCGAAGCGATTATTCAAGCGCGCGTCGCACGTTTGGTGTTCGGTGCATACGATCCACTTTCTGGCGCCTGCGGTTCAGCCTTCAATTTATTTGTCCAAGGACGCCTTTACCCGCTACCAGAAATTTTTGCCGGCGTGAGATCTGACGAATGCAAACAAATGCTGGTTCAGTTTTTCCAAAACCGCCGCTCAGAAAAATAACCGCGTCTGCCAACGCCGGCTAGTCAAGTGGCACAACTGCGTGTTTCTGCCCGCGTCTCAAGTTGGCTTAAAGAAATGCGCCTTTAGGAAAAGCGGGCGCGTGATACCATTTCTGCATGCCGAAAGTACATGTTTTACCCGAGCATATAGCAAGCCAGATTGCTGCTGGCGAGGTAGTTGAGCGTCCAGCTTCAGTTGTTAAGGAGTTGGTGGAAAATTCCATTGATGCTGGTGCCACGCAGATAGAAGTTTCCATCGCTTCGGATTGTCGCGACATCCGCGTGGCCGACAATGGCTGCGGTATGACCGCAGATGACGCTGTACTTGCCTTTCAAAGACATGCAACTTCCAAGTTATCGTCGGCAGATGATTTGTGGAATTTGCGCACCATGGGTTTTCGTGGCGAGGCCTTGCCAAGCGTTGCTTCTATTTCTCAGCTAACTTGTTACACCAGATGTCACGACACAGAGACTGGCACCAAGCTTGAATTGGCTGATGGCAAGATAAGCACAGCCGAAACTGGTTGCGCCCCGGGAACTGTGATCGAAGTCTGCGACCTTTTTTACAATGTCCCAGCCCGATTGAAGTTTCTCAAAAAGGGCTCAACCGAATTCGCTCATATTTTTGAATGCGTGCAATCTCTGGCGATTGCTTATCCTTTGGTGGCATTTCAACTAATCAATGACGGCGAAGTTGTTTTAAGAACAACTGGTTCCGGCAAGCTTGCCTTAGCGCTAACCGAAACCAATTTCTTTTCTGGTCAAAAGAATATTGCCAAAGAAGATCTAAAAGAAGTAACTTATGCCGACACAAGTCGTGGCATTGTTGTTTATGGTTATCTTGCACCACCAACATTCTTTCGCGGTGATCGCAAATCCATTCTTTCCATAGTCAACAATCGTCCGGTGCGTTGTCCAATTACTTACAAGGCACTGGAATATGCATTTTCTGATTTGATACCACGCGGCAAACATCCCCTGGCAGTCGTCACGGTCACGCTCAACGCGCAAGACATCGACATCAATGTTCACCCGACCAAAAAGGAAATTAAATACAGTCGCGGCAATGATGTCTATTTGGTTTTACAACGCGCCCTAGTTGAAGCAGCACGCTTACCAAATGCAGTGGGTCGAGCAGTTTTACCTGGCAACGCATCCGTCAGTACCTATGACAGCGGCTCATATGGCGGCATAGCACATGGCGACAATACTTTCCCTGCCGGAAAGTCTGCACTTTTAGTCAAGGAAGCTGAAGTTGGTTTTCCACAACCAATAGCCGCAAGGCAACTTGATATAGCCAAAGGTCTTGCTTATTCACCAGCGCAAACAAAAGCGCATGCCATCACCCCTGATACCAAGTCTCACGGACACGTGACACTACCTTCAGGCTGGCATGTAATTGGTTATTTGCACAACACTTATATTTTGGTTGAAACGCCAGAGGGTTTAGAAATAATCGAGCAACATATTGCTCACGAGAGAACCCTTTACGAGCGTATTTTAGCCAAACAAGAAGATCCAGGCGCAATTGCCGATAGCAGCCAGAAATTGATCATTTCGATTCCCTTGAAACTCTCAGCCGAACAAAAATCGTGCTTGAAAGAAAATCTCCCTGCTTTGAATATGCTTGGTTTTGATTTCACTTTCGACAATCATGACGGGCAAGTATTTTGCAAGCAAATACCAAGCGATCTTGCCACCAAAGAATATGAAACAGTGGTGCAAAAGCTGGTTGACGATCTTTGTTTAACAGACAAAGCGGAGTTTAGCCTAGAAGCCACCAAGTCAATTGCTTGTCAGTCTGCAATTAAAAACGGCATGCCTTTGTCACAAACTGACATCATTCATTTATTGTCCGACTGGGCAAAAACACCGCGCAACGATACTTGTCCTCATGGTCGACCGGTGCGCTTGAGGTTTTCCATGGATAAGTTGTTCCAGCTTTTTCATCCTTAAATAAACGCTCCGGCGCTGATGCATAGCATCAGCTTCTCCGCACGTCAGCCCGCTTCGCTTCGAACTCCTCCTCGGAGTTCTGCGCTACGCTGAGTTTTTGTGGAAGATAGATAACAAAAAAGGCGGGGGATTAGCCCGCCTTGAATGTTTTTTGTACCGCTTTTTAGCGCGAGTAGTTGTTGGTACCAGCTACGTTTGCAGAAAGCGACATTGGTTGATCAAGCTGGAAAGAAATGCGTGTACCGCTAGGCAGTTTCACATCTTTTCCTTTTCTCCAGAGGTTACTTGCCAAACCGACACCACCGCCGGTGGCAACACCAGCAATTGCTCCGGCTGCAACCGATCCGGCTACGATTGGAGCAAAGATTACACCAAGCAATGTACCAGCACCGGTCCAGGCAGCTGTTCTTACTGCACCGGATGCCACAGTGGCCTTTTTAGAGCGACCATGAAGGTTGCCTTGTTTGTCTTCGTGCAATTCGGCATTTTGTTGCGCAACAGCAACTGTTGCCGATAGCGGGAAGCGTGTACCGTCTGGTGTCACTGCTCCAGTTAATCTCATTGCCATGTTACCGTTTGCACCAAGATGTCCACTCTTTTCAGAAGCAACAATTTGTCCTTCCAGCACTGTGTTGGCTGGCAATACAAGATCGTTGCCTAAATACATTGGTGCATAAAGTTTGGCATTGAATAAATCACCAGGTTTAGATACGGCAGAATCAATCGGGCTGGTTAGCGCCGCATCTAGTGTTGTTCCGGATGGAACAAAAGTCACATGTCCTTGAAGTTGCCGGCCGTTGTATGTCTGCGCAAAAGCAGGCACAGCCATTTCCATGCAGGCAATGCTGCACAGCACCGCCGCGATGGTATTACCTAAAAGTGACTTTTTCATTGAACACTCCTTAACTAGTTCAATCAGATACTAGCCGAAAGGATAACACAGTAATTGCAATCGGCAAAATTATCTTTAATCCTGACAATACAAATACTGCTACACTATTTTCATGCATCGCGAACTAGTTAATCTCTATCGTACTTATGAAAATAAGCCTGTTGCAACCGAAACTGTTTTGGAAATTGCCGCAGATTTCACACTCGATCTGATCAATGTATTTGGTGAAGCTCTCGGCGAAGAAAATCCCCTAAAGGACGGCTGGCGATCGTTTGCACCATTTGAATTTATTCTGGCCCTAAATAATGTTCTGGCAAAATTTAAACAAAGTGGTTTCGATGGCCTTGAAGATACTGAGCGACCATTGCTAACGGATCATGGCGTCCTGCTTGGCAGCTTAATTCGTGCCGCCCTGCAAACACATCCCGACAGTTTTCCAGGCGAAGAGCATTTCCAAATTCCCGACAAAGTAGCGCACGATTTGCTTATTTTGTCCGAACGTCTTTAGAAATTTACAAGGCGATAAATTAGCGAATGAAGTAAATCAGATTCGGCAATTTCTGGCAATCAATTGCGTGCCCGCCCACTAGATCTGACCACTGATCGCCAATATTGACAACAATTATAAATCCCATTTTTTCAATTTCTTGCCGCACATTGGCCTTAACATTTCCGGCTTGCTTGTCTTTCATATCACGACGCAAGAAAAGTCCATCGTAAACAATGTTATGTTTGCGCAAATTCTCAATTGTGGCGCGCCGTTTTTCCTCGGTGCGTCCACTAACTAAGAATATGGCAAAGCCCTTATCTCTTGCCCAAGCAAGAAAGTCCGCTGTCGGCTGCCAGACTGGCGCTCGTGACTGGGCAATCCATTCTCTGTGATCGGTAGACACCTCTTTGGGATGAATTGTGTATTCTTCCCGATTGTCCAAGAGCGTCTCATCGATGTCCGAGACAATTGCTATGTGCGGCTTACCTACATACTTTTCGCAAGCCAGCTTGGCAGAATCAATTGTCCGCGCAAATTCTTTTGTGAACTCCGGATTGTAACTTTGCTTCAGTCCAGCTTCTTGATTTAAAAGCGGTGGTACTGGCACCACCAAGCTTTCGCAAGGGCAAGCCAAGGCGCTAGTGGCAAGGCAAGCCCCTAAAAGAAAGCTGCCTGCCAGGGATATGAGTTTTTCTTTCAGCATGTTATCCTCTTTTGCCTGCATGGCAATAATTGAAAATACTAATACCTTTCTTCGGCAGGCGTAGACACCTTGAACACAAATTTATTTGGCCGAAACTCAATGCGCTTTGCCCAATGGGTGGCCAGCCTTTGCCTTGTGGTCTCATTAGTCTCCGTCGGGCGGGCGCTAGCCTTAGAGTATCCAGATACTCTGCAGCTCTTGGCGGCGCAAGCACTGTCCGGCAAAAGCAAAAGTGTTTCCGCAAACGAGCTGGTTAAGGAAATCCTGGCAGCTTACGGCGGAGCAGAAAAACTAGCAGAGATAGATAAAGCCACTTTCAAAAGTACAGCCAAGGCCTGTGTCTATTCCGGAATTTCTACCGCCTCCAACTGTTTTGACTGCGAAATAATTGGTCAAGGCGAAAAGATTCGTCTGGAAGCAGTAATTCTTGGACAAAAAACCATTCTTGGTTTTGATGGCAAAAGCTGTTGGACACAAACAGGTGATTGGGTAGCACCAAGCACAGAAACTACCGCCAAGGAGCTGGCTCAGGAACTAAAACATGGTCTGAACCAACTAATGACCTTGTCCAATCCCAAAGCCAAAATTAACTTGATTGGCAGCAAAGAAATTCAAGGGAAAAACTGTGACGTTGTCGAAGCAATTGCCGAAGACGGCAAGCCAACCACATTTTATGCCGATCCGGAAACTCATTTGATTTTGCGCAGCGAATTCATGGGCAAAGATTCAGAACAAGGTATCCCCGCTCTACAAGCCACTGAATATCGGGACTACCGGCCATTGAACGGATCGATGGTGGCATTCAACACCACAGAATTTGTTAACAAGATAAAAAAGCAAGATACGATTATTGAGAAGTACGAAATCATCCCGCAAGCAGACGATAGTCTTTTTGCCATGCCACCAGAAACAGAGATAGCACAAGTTAAAGAACGTCCTGTGGTTTTGCCGTTTGATTATGTACAAAACAAGATAATCGTTCGTGTCCGCCTGAATCGTCAAGTTGACTGCCGCTTCATTTTGGATACCGGCGCCAGTCAAACCGTGATTGACAAAGCCACCGCAGCCACGCTCGGACCAATTGCTTCTGCCGGATTTAGCATCACAACCGGCGCCAAAGCCATGACGGTTAATTACACGACTTTGTCGGCATTTACGATTGGCGCTATAACGCTAGACAATCTACCTGTATTAATTAGTGATTTGTCCGCCCTGAAAACCGCTACCAATGAGTCCGCCATTGGTCTTCTCGGCGCCAATGTTTTGCGCAAGTTTCTCGTGACTATAGACTTTCAAAACAAGCAAGTGATTCTTTCCAATCCACACAAAGTCACCTTGCCCGAACATGCCACCGCATTGAAGACATCGCCAATTTTTGGCGCCACTGCCTTAGTGGTCGAAGGCACATTGAACGACAAGACAAAAGCCAATTTCCTGGTTGACACAGGTGCTTCTTTCAATAGCCTGCCGTCGTCTGCTGCCAAACAAGTCTTCAGCGGCAAAATCTTACAAGTAGGAAAAATTGCCGGACTGGACAATGAGAAAGTCAGCATCGGGTCTATTAAATTAGACAAGCTGACGCTAGCCGATCTAAACATTCCTAACCCTGTCTTTACGGTCGGACCAGAAAGCACGGGTGCAAAAGCCGTGTCCGGATTATTTGGTGCTGGCTCACTAGGAATTCTTGGTGCGCCCTGCTGGAGCCGCTTCCGCTTCACTGTCGATTACCGCGGCGAGCGGATTATCTTAGAGCCACGACAAGAATATCGCCTAGCCGAAGAAACCGAAAGCAAGTGCAATCAAATTTACGTGCAATACTTGCGCACAAAAAACTTTCCTCAAGCCCAAGCTGCCTGT
Source organism: Candidatus Obscuribacterales bacterium (assembly GCA_020050685.1). Classification (GTDB taxonomy): domain Bacteria; phylum Cyanobacteriota; class Vampirovibrionia; order Obscuribacterales; family Obscuribacteraceae; genus JAGVKG01. The sequence goes on from JAGVKG010000013.1 coordinate 116,704, forward strand.
GAAAAACTTTTGCTACCAGGACAAACTCCTTGTTTGCTTTGTCAATCTTTAGTTAAAGCGCAAAGCGGCTTAATCGCCACAGAAGCATTTGTGAAAACCAAAGACAAACATATGTATGAACTTGCCCTGCAAGCATTTGGTGATGCAGCACATCTGGCAAATTTGGCTCACGACAAACAAGCCGAGGCGCGCGCCTTGGCGCTCTGCGCTTATCTATTCCTGTCCAACAAAGAGGACGCACAGGGACAATCCAAGGCCAAAGGCCTTTTAACGCAAGCCCAGCGTCTTTCCCAAGCCGACCCGGTCGTGCTCACCGTATTTGGTATCTTTGCTTTCCGCTCCGGCCAAGTCGGACTAGCAACTCAACTTACCGATCAAGCCTTGATGTTTGATCCAGCCAGTTGGCTCGCCTTGCACAATAAATACGACATTTGTCAAAAACAAGGCGAGAGATCACAACAAGCCGACGTTCTGGCTCAGCTGACTTATTACTATCCTGGCGTTGCCGAAGTTAGTACTTTGTCTGTCTCAAGCAAAACCACCAAAAACTAAAAGCCTATGACACTACAACTTTAGGGTTGGTGGCACCTTCTCGCTTGCGCATTTCCACAAGCGTTGTCTTCATCAACCCATGAACATAATCGCGCATACGCGGCGTTTGATAATCAAATTCTGCCGGATCAATTGGTGGCAAGACCTTTACGTCCAGCCTGGCTCTAAAATCAACTTCCCGCCCATGTTTAGAAAGTAGATCATAGGTACCATTGATCACAATTGGTACAAGCGGCAATTTCGACTCACAAGCAAGTCGAAATGCACCATCGCGAAATTGCTGCAGCTCACCATCAGGAGAGCGTGTGCCTTCCGGGAATAACATTACCGATGCCTGACGATCTAACCAAGCCCGGCATTCCCGCATCATATTCTTGATGCTCTTAATGTCCCCCCGCTTCAAACAAACCGCCTGGTTCAAGCGCAAATTCCAACCAATAAAAGGTACATCAAAAACCGATTCTTTCGATACCCATTTGTATGGTTTGAAGAGGCCGTAAACCACCAGGATGTCGGCCACCGACTGATGATTAGCAATCAGAACATAAGTCTTGTTCGGGTCAATATTTTCTTTCCCCTCAAAGTGGCAGCGCCAGAAGGGATTGATATACATATAATGATAGCCCCAGGCACAAGAGAAATAGTGCAAGAGCCGCCGATTGCGATCAAAGAGAAATGTCAGCACGCAAATAATTGCAGCAGGAATAATCAGAACAGCCGATGAGGCAAAGAAGTAAGTAAAGTAAAGAAGAGATGCGAGCTTACGCATGTTTTCTCGTTCCCCGGTGATTCCCTGCACTGCCAGACCTGCATATTACACGAATTTATTATCAGTTGCCCAGCCCTATTCTCATGACAATTATTTATTTTCCCTTAGACCGCGACCAGCCCGGCTGACCGACTAAGTGTAGATCAACTGTCTTCATAGCATAAACGCTGCGGCTAATTTCTTTGGCTTTAGCTTGCACCGACGAAAGCAAGACCGCCGCATCCAGCAAAGAATCATCAACATCTGCCTCATGCGACCATTGTGTAGCCATAGCCGCATGACCATTATCACGCTTGTCCAGCCATAAGCCTGCTGTACAAAAGCCCCTTTGCTTCAACATTTTGGGCACACCGTGGCGCAAATTATCAAACAAAACATCAATTTGATTTTCGTCCGCCTCATATTCATGCACCACCCAGTGGCTTTGCCCCCTGGCTTGTTCCACTTCTTCCTGCGGCCACTGCCAAATTACCTCATAATGATGCGGCTTTGGTCTGGCAACACCGTGTTTGAGACTCTCCTGCCCCAACAAATCCGAGCCGGGACTAGCCAAAAAGCGGGCTAAGTCCTCCCAGCTCTTCCAAAAGCTCAAACAAGAAAGTTTGTCCGGACAATTAACTTCATAGCCGATTAAGGGCAAAATCAAGCCACCGCTTGCATCCATGTGATGACTTAAAACTTCCAGCTCGCCTAATAAATCGTCCTTCAAGCCACGCGCCACGGACCAGGATATCTGTTCTACAAACATAATTTATACGCTCCCTCGCCTATCGGCTCGTCCGCGTGTTAAGACGCTTCACTTCGCATTGCTCCTCGCAATGCTGCGCTACGCTGGTTCTTCGTTGATGATTCATTTAGCTGCTTTCGCATCGCGGTTGCCTAGCTTTAGCATAGCCCAAATAGTCAATCTTAAGTAGACGCTTGGTCGGGATGTTAAGCCGTAGCCTCAGGCGAAACTTGCACCACCTGGAAAGGCAAAGCACCAACTTCCTCGCCTTCCAGGCTGAGCACAATTTTGTACATGCCCTCTTCATGAAAGGTCAGGCCGCTAAATGCACTGATTACTTTATGAGTCATGTTGCGATTCGGCAACGGCTCGACTTTTGTTACAGGTGAAGAGGCAATTACATTGCCCTGCCTGTCAACTATTTTGAACTGGTAATTGAATTCGTGGTGCGAACCTGTTAGTTGCGCAAAAGAATAAACCAAAGGAATGACATACGGAAACGCCGGCACTGTAATACCATTGTGAATATTGATGCAAGAGATCATGTCGCGCCGCAGAACATCCTGCAAGACACGCTCACAAAGTACAATGCCAATTAACTGCGGCTGATCAGCTTTCGTCACAAGAACCTTCCTCACATACCGCTAGTGATTATAACCCGCTCAAAAAGCAATATAATGATATTTTTCCGCGAGGCGACGGAGCGTTTATGAGCGAAGATGATGAGGAAATGCCAGGAATGTTTCTCGCCGCATTCTTATTTGCACTGATGGCGGCAATTCTTCTGGTCAGTTGTTGGATCGATAAGGCATACAGTTTTTCCTCATGAAATATAAAATTCCCAATTGGTTGAAACTTACAGGCATCCTTTTTCTTGTCGTAGCTTTGTCTTACGTCAACGCTTGCATGATTTCTCTTGGACTTGATTGGGGCTACGACTTAATTGCCGCCATTGCCGGACAGAACCAAGAACTCAATCAAGGGATAATGTGCATGAACGCCTTGAGCTTTGCGGCATTTCCGCTTGGTATTGGTGTCTATATTGCTTATACCGAAACTTTCTTGGCTCGCCCGCAAACCAAACTTTGGCTGGGTATCACGCTTGGGCTTTGTACATTGCCTGTCCTTTTTCACCTGTGGTTGGAATCTGGGTCCATTAAGGCTCAAGAAATAGTGATCGAAACACTTTGTGCCCTGACTGTTGGCGCCCTAAGTTTCCTTTGCACCAGACCTTTAATTAAGCGCGTTTCTGCCTTTACCAATCCAATGTTTGCCTTCAAAGCCAGTTTGATTTACCTCATACCAATTGCACTGGCTTATCTCCTGACCACAAGCGGCTTACTTGAGGGCGAGCGTGGTTATTTGGAAGAACTTTTGGCTTACGCAATTTTGCTTTTTGCCACCTGCGCTATCGTTTTGAAAAAGACAAAGCCAACAAACAAAACGCAGCTGATGTTTGTTTCCTTGCTTGCCACCATTCCCATTGCTTATGCCAATTTGCTGAATGTCTTGGGCAATTTGCTTTCGCTCTCGCTCGACACTATTCATATGGGTGCAAACCTCAGCGGCCAAGCACTCTTCTCCTCGCTCTTAATCTCAATTGTTTACGTTCTGGCTTTGAGCTTGGCTTGTTTAGCCTTCGAAGAATATATTCATCGCATATAAGACTCATAATATCCGGCTGGACATTATGAGCAATTCGGTACATAATTCCCGCAGCCATTGAAAAGTTGCCCGACGCCGGGTCTAGAAAGAGATTTAAATGGCCGAAGCACAAAAGAAAATAGACGTACAAGCGGAAGAGACAGTCGTCGCAGCCGCTGTAATACAACCCGATCAGAGACCAGTGGAAAAATCATCCACCCCAGGATCATCTACAACCGGATCATCCACAGCCAGATCTTCGACTGAAGGAATGGAAGATTTCTTCCGCTCGCCCGATGCCGTTGTTCTCACAGTAAAAGAAGCTTGCAAACGCCTTGGGATTCGCAAAAAGAATTTGCATCAACGCATTGCCCAAGGCATGTACAAAACCTTTGCCGGCGTCGACGGAAATTTGCGTGTCATGTTACCGGCTGATGCCAAAAGAGAAGTCGTTCATCCGCGCGATCTCGTACAACAAGCAAGACGCGAACCGCTTGAACTTGTAACAATTTCTGCCCAAGCCAATCAACTGATTAGCGATCCGCAATTGGCTAACTTGTTGGAGAAGCTCTTTAACCAGATGTCAGCAGCTGCCGTGCGCATCGGCTACCTGGAATCTCAATTGGAACAATACAACCAACAAGTAACCGTGCTTCCGGATCTGCCAACCCATATTGCCGAAAGTCTCTCGATAAAGAAGCAAAATGACATGTTGCGCACACGCCTAACTGACATTGAAGATCAATTGGCGCAAGCTCGCAAACCAATTTGGACTAAGTTTATCGACTGGCTTTTGCCCAATAGAGAAAGCTAATCGACAATAAAAGATCCAGCCGAAGGCGGATAGATCAAAAGATACTTCAAGCGGATGGCAAAGCGCCCGGTAGTCAAGCGCACTTTAAGTCTAGCGCCGCTCGCGCAATTTCTAGGCTGCCTGACCGTCTGGTTTTTCTCCTTTAAGCCAAGTCATCAAATTCAATGACTTTCGATTCATGGCGAAAAAGTTGAGCCGCCTGAAAAACACACCGGGGCTTGCGTCTCGGCTGTGGCAAAAAAATCTGCTTCGTCACGAAATATGATGACCAAACATAGGCAGGAAAACCGATAGCCAAGCCCGGCTTATTTGCCTTCGCTAGCTTCGTAAACGATTGCATTTTGCCGCTTCGCGCAGTTGCGCAGTTAAAGTGCTCTTAGAAGTTTCTCTTTAGAGTTGTTTTTAGGCCTATATATTCTGTAAGGTGAATCTTGATAACGCCTGGTTTTTTTGCACGGAAATTTTCCCAAACCCAAAACAGAAGCCATTTCGTAAAGCCTAACCCAGAATAACAGCTCACAAATCGTGAGTTGGGATTCATTGGCACATTACAAAGTCGCAAACATCGGCACCACCCGTGGTGCTGAATTTCGCGGCTTTGTTTTTTCGCAACTACTCACTAGCAATTGCGCCTACGAGCGCAGGAGGAATTTATGTCTCAGCATCCGAAAGAATACAGAATACTCAGCCCTGAAGAAATTGACCGAATCCACTTCCCGGTGTCTCTGACACACTTGCCCATGTACACAACGCCGCGTACACGAACTGCCACAGTTGCCCGCGCGGCAACGCTTGCTTTGGTTTCGACTAAGCAGAACGTGATCAAACTCTTCGGCGGCAGACGCAATGAGCCGTATATCATCGAAACACCGAAAGGTAAGATCGGCGTAATCACTCTCGACTACTTCTCGGACCGCAATCAAGACCGCGACCTGAGCCGTGACGTCAACTACCTGGTGCAGACCCTGAAAGTTGTCGGGCTGATAGTCGACGTGCGTGACTGCGATCGTGGCGAGCATGAAAATGCCATGAACGGCATTTCAGTTTTCCTCGATAGTGGTTTCATCACCAACATCCACATGGAGGTCTACAACAACGACCGCCGCCGCAATGACCGCCTTGAGCAGAGCTATTACCTCACCGGTGCCGGCCTGGTTGTCGAAACCTACAATCACGAAACCAAGAAGGGAGGGCGTCAGTATTACGGTCGTAACAAAAACGAATCGCAAAAACTGCCGCTCAACTTCATCACCAATGCCCGCACCGGCGAATCCATGGAAGGCATGGTTGCCGCGCTGAAAGACCACAAGCGCATTCGCACTGTCGGTGAACTCACCTACAGAAACTGCGACTGCCGTGTTTATGTGCAAGACGACCGCGGTTATGTCTACGAAGGACAAAGCCGTTACTGGGTCGGCCCAAATCGCGAATGCATCGGCAGCCAATACGGCAACTGCGCCAAGGGCGTAGAACCGGATATACGCGTAGCCGAAGACCGCAACGGCCGCCGCGGCGATCCACAAACGGATGCACCGCTTAAGGCAGCAGTCGACGACATTCAAGCCCAAATCAAGTAACTAGTGTCAGGTCGTCGCAAAAACCGACCAGCACTTGTTCACTAAGCCAGGCGAGGGCGGGGGAAAGCATCGCGCTTTTCTCCGCCCAGCTCGGCTGCCCAAATTTTTACCACCACGTTTTGCTGATACAGGAGATCTATCATGAAGACAATAATTGCTAACCTTGCCTGCGCCGTTGCCGTCACTTGCATGCGCCTGGTCGGAATTCCCGAATTGACAATCAATTCCAGTAATATTGGTATGACTTTCCACGTCGAGAAAGGCTCGCACTTCCAGATTGTCCTACCGCTTGGACCAGAAGAGCCGCAATTGCCAAGAGATAAAGTGGCAATTGATGACCGTTTTCTCAAATTGGAAAAAGATTGGATAACAAAAGATGCACATCCGGACATTCAGGGTCGCCCAATTTACATTCGTCATTTAAAATTTGAAGCTGTTGGCGAAAACGTCATGCCGGATCATTGCATCGTCGTTGTGCCAACCCCCCATGGACCGTTTTGGGTCGAGATCAAAGTCATCGAGAGGCGAAGCCAGCCATGAAACAACTATCGCCAAAATTGAAACTGATCTTCCTCAAGACAGGTAGCTTGTTCTTGCTTGCCTCAATCGCTACAGGTTTTTCGCCCGCTTTTGCTGAGCAGCTGCCGAGCACTGTTATTCCCGTCGATCGAAACAATATTTGGCAGGAAGTGTTCAAGTCAGAACAAAAATACGTGTTCATGGCTTTCACGCGCCCACATAGCGAAAAGTCCGATTGCCCAAAAAAGCCTGAAGCAGAGAAATCAGAAAAAGTAGAAAAGATAGAAAAGGACTGCCCAACAGGCGCCACTCACAACAAGGAAACCAAGGAATCGAAAGAGCCACAAGCTGAGCATGCCGCGGCAAAACCATTGCACGAGACTCTCAATAAACTGGCGCACCAACATGCAGGCAAGGTCAAATTCGTCAAACTGGATATTGGCCAAAGTCCACTGATAACCCGAGAATTTCGCAAATTGCTGAGAGTCGATTCGGAGACTTTTGTCTGCGTCGTCTTGCGCAACGGAACGAATATTTCCGGCAAAGCTCTGCCTGGCGAACCGGGCGAAGAAGCTGTGCAACAGTTGATTGATGATGTGACGAACAATAAGATACCGCTAACCAAGCCGTCCTTAATGCAGTCGATTCGCTTGAAACTGTTTCTCGAATATCTCTGGAACCAGAATGGCATTCTTGATCAAACTGCCTCAACACTGAGGGACATAGCAATGCCGCCTAAGGCAAAGCCGAAGCAATGACACCGTCTTAACAAGGAGCACCAACATGCTCCTTGTTAAAATCTATGTTTTTACTATCGCGCCTAGTACAACAAATCATAATTTGTCACCCTATTAACCATTTTGTGTGCGCTTCTCAGAGTGCCAATTTGAAATTACAACTTGCGCAAAGTCTCGATGTCAGACTGAATGCCTGCCACCATTTCTTCCACAATTACTTTGCCTTTTTCATACGTCCCAAGTGTGGCATCACCAAAAATACCAGTTGGTGAATAAGTTCCCGTGTCGGACTTTGTCCGCGTCAGGCCGCCTTGTCCTGCCGGATCATAATCTTTCGCCGCCTTGCTCATGTCGACAGTTTCCGGCGCCATGTATAACATCATAGACGTCTCAATTTCGTCTGCATGCGTACCGCCTTCTTGTTTGCTCACTTGCTTAGCACCATCGCCATGCAATTTATTCAGATCCGAATAAGTCATCTGAATTCCCAGCGCTGCTAACTTTTCCTTCGCCGGCTGCAAGGCACGCACCGTGGAAACACCCGTGTTGAGAATGTAAAACCGCCGCGGCCCAAAATGCGCCAGGCTGCGGCAAATGTCCACGATCATATTACAAGCCGTGTCTTGCGAAAGTGTTACCGACCCTGGATATTCAACAAAGGCCGGATAAAAATGATAATTGACCGTTGGCGCCACAACTACATTTGTCTCGCTCATAATCCGCTGCTTCAAATATTCAGCAATCAGCCAATCGTTTTTTAGCTTTAAGTGTGGGCCGTGCTCTTTGGCAGCAGCACCAAGCGGAATAACCACAATTGTTTCCGGCGTCAAAACCTTTTCGGCTTCCTGCCAAGTTAGATCTTCCAGCAAAATTCCTTTTGTAGATCCTGCCTGCGAACCGGCTTTCATCTCTGTTTGGTTAAGATCTGTTTGCTTGTGAATTACTGCTACCACTTTCCTCTCTCCTTGATCCGCGACGCCAGACAATTGCCCGCTTGGTGCTGCCGACGCACAAACGCCGCTTGCAGCCAACAACATAGCAACCAGTGTTACCGCCTTTTGCATCAGCTAATAGTAGCCCTGAGGCAGATTCGCCGCAATTCTTTATATCTGCGCCCAAACTATCTTCCATCAGGCCTGATCACAGTGCCCGCCCTCGTTTACGCTACAATTAGCAAATGAAATTACCTCTTGTTTATTCATCCAAATACAATACCGATTTGGCAGAGCTGGGAATTGTCAAACCCTTTGCTCTTGACCGCGGTCAATTGGTTTTGTCAAAACTGGCAAGCGACATGGGTGAGATTCCGGACATTCATTCGCCCGAGCCAATTAGCGATCAAATTCTCCGATTGGTACACACAGCGGAATACTTAGAGACGCTCAACAATTCCAGCACCTGGATTGAATTACTAGAGTTGAAGGCAGACGAATACTTTCCCGAAAAAGCCCAAGCGCCGCTCACCTTGTTGCTGGACGACATAAAAACAAAATGTGGTGGCACATTGCTAGCTTGCGAACTTGCGCTTAAGCACGGACTGGCTGCTAATCTTGGTGGTGGCTACCACCACGCTTTCCCCGATTGCGGGCGCGGATTTTGCGCGCTGCACGATATTGCTTGTGCGATTCGTTCGCTTAAGGCTCGCAAACTTTGCCGGAAAGTGCTTGTGGTTGATCTGGATTTCCATCAAGGCGATGGCACTGCTGTTGTCTTTCAAGGCGACAATTCCGTTTACACACTTTCCGTCCACTCAGAAGAAGGCTGGCCGGAAGAAAAACAACAAAGCACTCTTGATGTGCCAATTAAAAGTGACGAGACGCATCTTTATTTGAAGAAAGTTGAAGCAGCGTTAGCCAAAGCATTATCAGACTTTGCACCAGATTTAGTGCTCTATGTTGCCGGCAGCGATCCATATGAAAAGGATGTGTTGCCAGGCACCAAATTTATCCAACTGACCTTGGATCAAATGCGTCGCCGGGATGAGTTAGTCATTGATCGTTTTGCCGATCTAAAGATCCCGCTGGCCATGGTCTTCGCTGGTGGCTATGGTCCCCACGTTTGGGAAGTACATTATTTTGCCACGCGCAGAATATTAGAAAGAGCCGGGGCCCTCTCGCCGGTTCGCTAGATTGCACTTATAATTGTTTTAGCGTCGTAAACCAAATATTTTCTAGAAAGAGTTGGGCAGGTCTTCTATATGAATACTGCTGTCACCTCATTGCCTTCTTTGCGCCAAATTCCGCCAGGCCTATCTGGCAGATCTTCTAACGCGCCCCGCCCCTTCCTCAAATGGGCTGGTGGCAAGTCGCAACTTTTGCCTGCCTTTGCCCAATACTTCCCAACTTCATTTAATCGTTACTTCGAGCCATTTGTCGGCAGTGGTGCAGTATTTTTCCGCCTGCAGCCAGAAGTTTCGTTTCTTTCGGATTTGAATTCCGAACTGATTAATTGTTACGAAGTGGTGCGCGACGACGTGGACAAATTAATCACCGCCTTACGCCGCCATGTTTACCAAGAAGAACATTACTACAACGTTCGCGCCCTTGACACCAAGAAGCTCAGCCGCCATGCGCGCGCCGCTCGCTTGATCTACTTAAACAAGACTTGCTTCAACGGACTTTACCGCGTTAATTCGCGCGGGCAATTCAATGTGCCGTTTGGCCGTTACAGCAATCCTCTTATATGCGACACGGAAAACCTGCGCCGCGTCAATCGCACTCTGAGAAAAGTCACTCTCTCAAGTGGAAACTTTGAGCAGACTTTGAAACAAGCACGCAAAGGTGACTTTGTTTACTTAGATCCACCCTATCAACCGATTAGTGCGACTTCCAATTTCACTGGCTACACGCAACACAGTTTCAATTTCGCCCATCAAGAAAAACTGGCAAAGACGGTGAAAACCTTGAGCAAGCGTGGTTGCAAAATCATGTTGAGCAATTCCGATTGTCCAGAAATTCGTGACCTCTATGCCGACTTTCGCATTGACGTGGTTACTGCCACCAGAGCAATTAACTGCAAAAGCGATCGCCGCAAAGCCATCAACGAATTGGTCATTCTCAACTATTAGGGCCAGTAATTTTAGTGCAATGAATCACGAATGCAAAAACTAGGCGTATCACAAAAACTCTTTGCTATTTCGCTTTTGTCACTTTTTTGTGAAATGCTGGTGATTCGCTGGCTCTCGACGGAAATTCGCATCTTTGCTTATTTCAAAAACTTGCCGCTCATGGCGGCGTTTCTTGGTTTGGGCTTGGGATTTCTGTGGACAAAGAAGCCAACCGACTTTCTCAAATGGTCGAGCATCGGTATTCTTTATTTCGGCGGTTTGATGATCTTAGCTGTCGGCTTGCATCTCACGCACTTGATTTTTGTCGACCCAACTCAAATCATGTTGTTCGGTGATTACGTCAGCGGCAAACTACCACTCTCAGGTTTTCTCGCCAGCCTTGTCACCGTCATAGGTGTCTTTACCTTGTCTACCTTTATATTTGTTGGCTTTGGCCAAAAGACTGGGCAACTGTTCGAAGAGCTGCCACCATTGAAAGCTTATTCAATAAATATTGCCGGCGCGCTGGCTGGCATTGGGCTCTTTGCATTGCTGAGCAATATGCAAACCGATCCTGGTGTCTGGTTGGTCGTAACCGGCATGCTATTCCTTTTATTTAGTCGGCGTCCAGCCAGTGTGCTAATTATTGTCTTGGGTCTGGCATACACATTCTGGCTAGCACCAGTTATGGCCCGTCTTTTGTATTCCGACAGTTATGTCACAACTGTCTGGTCGCCTTATTACCGCATCGATGTGTTGAAAGCCCACCTGCCTTTAAAAGAACATCCAAACGATCCGCCCATACCTTTGGGTTACGACATATTCATCAATTACGACAGCTTTCAATCGATGTTGGATTGCCAGCCAGAAACATTGGCCAAGTTACCAGCACACATGCAAACCAAAGTTCTTGAGCGTTATGCTAAACCATTCAATGCCTATGGCAAAACACCAGAGAATGTTTTGATCATGGGTGCAGGCACTGGCTCTGACGTTGCTGCTGCTTTGCGTTGTGGTGCAAAGCATGTAGATGCAGTCGAAATTGACAAGTCAATTTACGAATTAGGCAAACGCTACCATCCGGATCATCCTTACGATTCAAACAAAGTATCGGTGCACATTCAAGATGCGCGCACTTTTCTCAAGCACAGCAAAGATAAGTTCGACGTAATTGTCTTTGCCTTGCTCGACAGCCACACAGCATTTTCTTCACTGTCATCTTTGCGCACAGACAATTTTGTTTTTACGGTTCAATCTTTCCGCGATGCTTTGCGTCTGCTCAAACCCGGTGGCATCATTACTGTGGATTTCATTGTTGTTCCTGATTGGCTCTGGGATCGTCACTGCAAAGATCTTTATCTTGCCACAGGCAAATTGCCGACCGGATCGTATTGGGTTGACTCACTGCCCACAGCATTTCTTGTTGCCCACGATAGCCGCTCAAACGATCTGACGACCGGCAGCAAACCACCAACATCTTGGGCACTGCCACGCAAGACAGAATTCAATAATCAGATTATGGCAATTACTGACGATTGGCCATTTTTATTCTTGCCTCGTCATGAAATTCCTTTTGTTTATATTCTACCGATGTTGTTGGTCATGCTCGTCAGCATGATTCCCGTCGGGCGTTTATTAACGGAAGGCAAATCAACGGTTGTCGATTGGCAATTGTTCTTACTTGGTATGGGCTTTATGCTTTTAGAAACACGTGCCATGTCTGCCGTTTCACTTTTGTGTGGCGCAACTTGGACAGTGAACAGCGTTGTGATTGCCGGTGTGATGGTGATGATTCTGGTGGCAAATGCTATAGCCTTGCGTTTGTCTAACAAGCATTTGAATATCTTGCTTGGCTGTGTAGCGATAACCATCGTCACTTCTTCCATGGTTGATGTCGGTGAACTGAATTCGCTTGAGCCCTGGCTTGCCACCACTATCGGCACAACTGTTTTCTTGTTGCCCTTGATGTTCTCTGCCACTATCTTTGCCACCATCTTCAAGCAGACGACACTATCAAGTCGTTCGCTTGCCTTCAATATAATCGGCGGCTTGTTTGGTGTGAGCGTTGAATATCTTTCCATGGCATTCGGTATCAAAGCGTTGTCCTGGTTTGCGCTCGCCATTTACTTTGGTGTGTTTGCCCTGGCGTTAAAGAAAGACAAGACACCAGTGGTCGTCCCAGAACGCGCAAACTAACTAATAACATGTCACCTGAGCAAAGCGAAAGATCCCCAATACGACTTTCTGTAGTAGTTCGACCGCAAACACCAAAATCCATATCGGGACGGACTTTGGTGGAGCGAACCGAGCCGGCGGCGATTAGAGAAACTCGCCCGCCATGCGTACGCGCGAAGGTAATTTCACCTCCGACCACGAACCAAGCGCCACTGACGTGGCTGCTTTCTTCAGGTCTTTTGCGTACTGCGACAGCAGCGCGAGATCTTCTCTCTTCCTTTCCCAATTACCAACACTTTGCCGTTCAAGTTCGGCGATCAATTGTTCTGCACAGCCGATATCGCGCATGGCGATTTCCGCGTAATGACCAAGCTTGACGATAAAGCGATCGTCGCTTGCTTTGCGATAAGCGCGATTGGCCAATTGCAGGCGCATATACGCTTGCGACAGACATTCATAAGCAAGTTCCAAACACGCTTTGCCGAATTCCCTGTTTTTCAAAAATTGATCGATCGACTGATGGTCGAAAGATCCTAATCCATCGTCCATAGTAGTATGCCTCCTGTTTTGTAGAAGTCTTAGTAAAGTGCCGAGACTTAAAGCCTCGGCACTCGTGTGCATGCAGGGAAAACGAAATCCAAACGATGCAGTGCAGCTCGCTATTCGACGACTTCTACATAAAACGTGAAAGGCTCGCCTGCGTCTGCCACCATGTCGTCCGGATCGGCATACGGCGTAACCGTAAGCGAAAGGATGCCCTCGGAAAGATTTTCAGCGGTCAGAAGAACAGGCACTGGCAGCGGTGTTTCCAAAACCATGGTCGGATCGAAATCCGGTGATTCAGAATCTTGGCTCTCGCGAGTGTCGTTCGGAATCAGGAATCCGAAAACGGACTGGGGAAAGTCGATTTCCACTGCTCCTGCATCGGTTGGGTTAATCTCAAGCGCATCACCCGCTTGCATGGTGAATTTTCTTCCGGCTGCGTACTCGTCGATTTGAATTATCTTGGGCATTCAGATATCCTCCAATGGATAGTTGTAGGTGGTCACAAATAACTGTGAGGAGCGGGGCTCGAGATTCAGACGACAAGCATCTGAACCCCGAGCTTCCGTTCGCCACAACAAACGAGATTGACAAATCAATCACACTAGCTGGGCAATTTTTCGTCGCCTTTGCTATCGTGTTGTTTCTCTTGGTTCTCGCGATCGCGAAGTTGTTTGAGAAGCGCGAAGCTTCTGTCCTCGACAAACCCAGTTACCGCTTCTGTCGGTTGACCACTTGCCACCATCGCCCAGTTCGCCAATTGCGCTGCTGCACCGATATGGTTCGCGCCACATTCAACTTGCGGAAGCAAGAGCGGACGGTTCTCGTCTACAATTATTTCTACAAGTTGATCGATCAGATTTTGGTCTTCCTTGGTGAAGGGAAGCACTTGAGCTAACGTGTTGCCGGAGAAACACGCAAACTTGGTGTGTTGCAGGATGTACACAGCCACTTTGCCGGCAGCAAGGATGTCCTTGTTGCACTGCTTGAAGAAGTTGCTTCCATCCTCAGAAAACCAGAGAGCCCACTTAGGCAATCTCTTGCGCTTGGTGATTTGCTTGAAGACTTCGAGACAATACTGCGCATCTTCAGCGAAGCCCATCATCGCCAACACGTAGCAGTTGAGAATGATGCGCACAGCCGGCGGCAGGTGAGCTTCGTACAGAAGCGCTCCAGTCTGTTTGTCGATCAGAAACACTGTCGAATTCGGAATGCTGCGATTGCCATTGGTGAAGACCGTGACATTTTGCTGATCGTTGTATAGAGCAGCAAAATATTCAATCATCGACAAGACAAATGCTTTACCGAATCGGCGAATTGCAATGATGTCGGCGTTGAGCTCGTTGAGCACATCTTGGCCGAACAGTTGCATCATCGCTTCTAGTGTATTCCTGGCATGACCAAAAATATTGATCGTTGCCGAAGAGAATTTCAGATCGCCCGAGAGAAATGCCGTTTGCAGTCCAGCCAAGACAAACTTCTGCGAATCCGGCTCGTAGTTCTCGAAACCAGCATAGGCGTCGTGTCCGATTTCATGCCCGAAGATCGGCGTCTTGTTCATTTGCATATCTTCAAGATTTCTTGGTCCGAAGATAATGTGTGCACCGGGGCAACCAAGCGAACTTCCCAGCGAAGGGATTGTTGCCGGGTCACTATTTTCCGAGAGGCACAAGAACTGATCGCCTTTGCGATAACGCGAGCGCGCTCCGCCCTTGATCATCTTTCTGAACGTGTCGACCGCCAGGTACTCTATAATGAACCGCTGACGACGATGGATGTCCTGGAGCACTTGCTCAAGATACCGACGATAAAGCGTCAACGTTTGCAGGAGTTCCGCGGCTCTGGGATCTTTGTCGATACCATAAATCCGCGCAATCATCACGTTGTCTTCATTGCCGGTCAGATCCTTGAACTTGCTACAAGCATGTTCAAAGAGCTCGGGCAAGGCTTGCTCATACATCGCCTTCAAGTGATTGGCATTCAGTTGCAGATTGGCAATTATGCCTTTGGCTTGTAGAGGAGCAAGCTGCTCAACAAGGAATGCATCCTTGCCTTGCAGATCTTGAGCTGATTCCCCAAACACAGCCATCAGTGGCTGGATCAGTTCTTCAATTGCAGCGCAAAAGCGATCTTCGTTCAATTGCTCTTGAGTGGCCTGAACGATGGATGGACCGGTAGCATCGAGACGCTGATCCGGCGCAAAACGAATGTCGTCTTCCTCGCTTTCTTCCTCGTCCTCCAAATCTTTGATCGAAAGCAGGCTGTCCGGATCCGCAGGTGTCGGTTGGCTATCGGCAGCGACATCACCAGAAACGGCAACGCCATTATCAACAATGCCACCACCCTGCATTTGTCCTTGCATCGCAGCCAGCGCTTGTTGTGCTTCAATCTGCTGCATGACTTCGATGTAATACTGTTCGATACGCAACTTTCCTTCCGCGATTAATTGCGGCAGTTCGGTCAACGTAAATACTTCCTTGCCATCGCCGATAACGATCAAAGGACCGCGACGCTCGGTATCTCTGCGCGGAATAAGCGGAACGGAGTGAGCTGGAAGACGCGCGGAAATCGAATTAATAAAGCGCACTTGTTTCTTCATGGTGTGTCCTCCCTTAAAGACAAAAAACGCGACATCCGCACAGGGAGTCGCGCAAAAAATTGGGGTACTGAGAAATCCAAATAATGGATTTGGTAATGATTGATTCGCGCTTCTCCCAGAAATCCGAGCAAGTGCGAGACACGGGGGAGGCGGACAATTAAGTCCACCCCCGCCCGTGTCTCGCTTAAGCCAATCTCACGATTACTCTTGCGAGCATCATGAGAGCGAGCTTACTTCTTGTTCTTGATCATGTACTCGATGTCGCACTGTTTCCAGGCTTTATCGAGATTGGTGACCAGTTTCGGATTGAGCGACTTGCAAGCGGCGATGGTCGCGTTGTAGAAGTCAACGAAACCAGATTCGCTTCCGAGTCTTGTCGAGGCGTTGTGCCAGATCTGACCCAGGCCCACTTCCTTCTTCCAGGTGAGGCCGCCGATGTCGTTGGCGAACAGAGCGAACACGCGGTTCACCGGTCCGGACCAAATGTGCACGCCACCATTGTCATACGAGCTGGGCTCGTAGTTGGTGAACGTTGCCGGCTGTGGGTCTTTGCCGCCGAGACGCAGATCGTCATAAGCGGTGCCTGGATGCATCATGTCGCGCAGCGACTTGCCGTTGACGTGCTCCGTCCAGATTCCTTTGCCGATGAGCCAGTGGCATGTCGAAGCATCCCATCCCATCATGTACATGAGGAAGAGAATGCCGCGTACATCGGAGAGGTGCTCGTTGAGAGCGCCGGACTGGTTGGCGTAGGTCAGGTTCGGACCATACTGCGTTACGGCATGACCCCACTCGTGTCCGATGACGTCCATGAGCATGAACGTCTTGAACATTTGTTGGTCACCGTCGCCGAGCAGTATTTGGTGCTCGTTCCAAGCGGCGTTGTTCCAGCGTTCATCAAAGTGAACGGTGGTGACCATGTCGGCGCCGTTGCCATCGAAGGAGTTCAAGCCGTAGAACTCGAGCAAGAACTGTTTGAAGCTCTTACCTTCTTTGCCCACTTCTTGACCGAAGCCGGTCCAGTCATGCGCTTGTTTGACGACTTTGTCTTTGTTGGCTTTTTCGACGAGACCGGTTTCGTTCCAGATCAGTTTGCCGGGGGCGTTATACCCGTTTTCGGCATCGTGAGTTTTCGGATTGCCTTTGCCGGTGATGGGCGAAGGAGTTTGCTCCTTGTGCCATGCTGGCAAAATCAATTGCTCGCGTCTGATTTGGTCGCGCATCTCATCGATGTACGGCAGGTGCAACGGCGAGGGTTCGTTTTCGAACGCCTGGGCGATGTTTTCTTTAATGAACGTCGGGATGATGCCCTGACGCTTTGCTTTTGCGGGATCGACTTTCTTACCCATGGGATTTTCCTCCAGTGACTCCGAGCTAGCTATCGGAGAGTTGGTGTGTGATAAACGTGCAACAAAAAAGCGGCGCTAACCGCGACCGGAAGGCCACAATTAGCGCCGCTTGCACTAGTGCTTTGTTGCTATGAACTCATTTAAGCGCCCCGAGTTTGCCATTCAGGCAACCTCTCCGCGCGTCAAGACGCTTCACTTCGCATTGCTATTCGCAACGCTTCGTTTCGCTGTCCTTCGGAAGCAATTGCGGATTCAGGCATGAGCGCCCGAACGATTTGGAAGGCGAGAAGAAACAAGCGGAAGCGAAGTGCAAAAAATTGCGCTCGATGCCACCACATGCAAATTCCACATCTCGGTGAGATGTAGTTGTGATTCCAAATTGTTCGGCTGCTTCTGAGTTACGAGTTGTTTGCGATGCCTGAATAAAGTGTTGTGAAACGATCTATGAATTCAGCTTACAAAAGCCCGTGGGCCGTAATCAATACAATGTGGGTGAATCCTAATCTGGAATTTGTATACGCGCGAATTGAAAATTACTTTGCGCAGCTAGCGCCGCCAGTGCCACCATTGATGTTTGTCGCTTCTTCCCGAGAATCACTTTCTCTTGTTTGGCCGCTTGATAACCCTGCGTGCAAAATAGGACCGCACAATTATTGGCTCTTTTGTTGTGTTGTCATGACATTGCGCAATCTAGCGCACCACTTGAATACCGGCGCGTGTCGCCACTCTCAAAAACCCCCGCACCACGTTTGGTGGCAACGACTACACACGCTATACACACCCACGCCCCGCTTGACATCAAACAAATAACACATAGCGCGCCTTGCGATAACCACACGAGTTGGCGCATCGTGACAACCAAATTGGCATTGAACTTTTTTGCGCTTTCTCCGTCTTTATATATGTATCCACATGTACTATGGAAGTATGGACTGATAGGTAAAACGCCATGAAATACGAAGTCATAATTTACTGGAGCGAAGAGGATCAGGCCTTTGTTGCCTCGATGCCAGATTTACCAGGCTGCATGGCCGATGGAAAAACCTACGAAGAAGCCTTGGCGCAAATTCAAGTAGTGGCCAACGAGTGGATAGCGACCGCTCAAGAATTAGGCCGAGCCGTTCCAAAACCGAAGGCAAAACACGTTCCGGTCTAAAATCTCAGCTTGTCATGAGTGTTTACCATTGCGCCACTCACGCAATCTTGACAAGCAAAACCGTTTTCTCGATGCCGCCAAAGCCTCGGCCTTCTTTGCTTTACAAGCAATCGCCACCAAGTACTTTGCCAATCACAAAACAATTTTTCGACCGCTTGAATCGGCATAGCCCAACTTTGTAGTTTGAATGGGACCACCACTTTTACAAAGGGCCATTGAGATGACTTCCACGAGCTAATTATTCCGGTTCTCGGATCCCAGTCAACAGAAAGCAGAAGCAGCAATAACGCGGCTTCTGCTTTCTGGTCTCTTAAACCCAAATCACAAAAGTGGTGGGTACACCAAATCACACAACTCAATTTGAGAGGAATCAATTATGTCTTCCATTTCAGCAAGCTACACCTACGACAATCTGGGACGTCTGATCCAAGTAGACTTTCCTTCTGGCGCAAAAACCACCTACACATATGACGCCGCAGGAAACCGCACAACGGTACTCGAAGTTCCTGCAACCTTGACCGGCCCAGAAATGCCTACTGTCACTGCGTTGCCGAAAAAGCAAACTGGTGACTTTAAGAACAACCTAATGATGGTTCTCATAAGCAAAGGGGGACAAACAGAACTCGTAGGCTGGGGCGACAACTCAAGCAGCGCCCTTGCTGCCGGCATAACTGGCAATACGACAACTCATCGGCAGAAGCTGATGTTTGATCCAAACACCGCAGCTCCCCCGCAGGGAGCAAACATCTCAAAGTGGGCTTTCACTAATGGAGCACTATACGTTGTATTCTCAAACGGCTGGTGCTATTCCGCTGGCGCCAATGCCTACGGTGAATTGGGGCATGGTGATACAGTTGCACGCGCATACTTAAAGCGAATTGATTATTTTGTCAACAACAACATATCAATTACTGACGTATGGGCAGCATCATCATATTCCACTACCCAAGGTGGTGGCTGTGTGTATTTCCAGGCCTCAGACTATAAAATGTACGGCTGCGGAAAAAACACGGATGGCAACCTCGGAAACACCACCGGCCCAACAACCAACCAAAGCACGCCTGTTGCTTGCGCAAACGTTCCATTCACTACAGGCAGTCACGTCATTGATGTTGCTGTTTCCAGCAGCCTAGCCAACTTCAGCGCATACATGTTGCTGAACGACGGTAAGCTAATGGTAGCCGGATACAATGCAGTTGGCCAACTCGGCGTCAATAGCACCACGAATGTAACCGGTTCGTTCCAATACGCGAAAAAGTCTACAGGAGTCGATCTCACAAATCTGATATCACTATCTGTCAACGGCGGCTACTTCAATGCCGTCGGATGCAATGCGCTCGTAATTGAGAAAATCGACAACAACCCCGCGTCTGTCTGGACTTGCGGGAAAAACGGCAGAGGCGAACTCGGCATTGGCACCACAACCAACTCCAGCGGCTTCGTTCAAGCGCTACTTTCCGATATCTCAGAAGCAGGGTTGGGTGGTGGCTATAACGGCTATGGCTGGGCCAAAACAACCACAGGTCAACTGTACACTTGGGGGTACGGCGGTAAAAGCAATTTGTTTCGAGGCAATACCTCCAACGCGGAAACTACTCCTCTGCTAGCCACTCTCGCTCCTCCCGGCCTCGTAGCAAGTGTCTTCTTTCCGAAAGGCAACAATTTGGGCACTAATGCTCAAATGATTGTCCAAATGACTAACGGACAAATTGCCTATGCCGGACTCGACAATGGGCAACTCGGTGTTGATACCACTGTGTCAGGTCATAGTGGTGCGTATAAATATCTCATGGCTCCGCGCGATGTGCTTAATGCCACTGAAGTCATTACCGATATCTTCGTGCATGGAACGGGAGCGACTCAGAGGTTGTTCATATTAACGGCTTCTGGCAACTTGTATGCCAGCGGCAATAATACCGATGCTATTTGTACCGGCGGAATCGCTACAGACTCTGCAATGCCAAATGCGTTCTGGTCCAAGATCAACTTCCTGCCTTAGGGCAGCCGATCGCGAAACAAAAACAAATATCACACATAAGGAGAATCAAAATGAACGAAGATTCTAAAAATCTTACGCCAATTGATCCGACCAAGTTCGGCATGCTGTCGCAACAAACGGCAACCACGCCAACACTAGCGGAATCATATCGCATGGGTCGCACGTTGCCGAGCAACATCAACCCATCGCCTACAAACGAACATGACCTGATCACGGAGCAGACACGCGCGCTAAAAGATGATTTGCAGATCATCTTCCAATATGTCCACAACAACATCAAATTCACGCCAACTTATGGTTTGCAAAAGGGTGGACTGGGTGCTCTGATTGACGGGTCCGGCAACGCCTTCGATCAAGCAGACCTTATGGTCCGCTTGCTAACGCAAGCCAAAGACGCCCAAGGTGCTCCCAAATATACAGCCAACTATGTTCGTGGCTGTATTCTTTTGGATGCATCTCAACTATTCGGCTGGCTGGGAACAACGAATCTCACCCGCGCCAGTGAACTTCTGGCAAATGGTGGTATTGGAAACGAGATTTCGGGAAGCCTGCTCAAGCTTGAGCACTGCTGGGTGCAAGTAACTTCAGGTACAAACACCTATGTCTTCGATCCAGCTTTCAAACAGCATAACGATGTCTCTGCTATTGCAACGCTAGCGACGTCGCTCGGCTATGACCAGGCAACGTTTCTCGCCGCGGCCAAGCAGGGCTCTACTCCGACTCCTGCCACTGACTACGTTCAGAACATAAACGACGGAAATATCCAAACTCAAATCAACACGCTCTACGCACAACTGATCACGTACATCGAGAATAATATGCCAGGCGCCAGCCTTGCTCAGATCCTCGGCGGACGTTCGATCGTTCCGATTGAAACAAGTGTTGAGCAGTCGGATCTATCGTACCGCGATACAAACTACACGATGACGATATCGAACACCGTCGACAACAAGTGCAAGTCAATTCTGCAGGTTCAATACGATCACACCGGCTCTCACTACACCATTGATGTTGCCTTCTTTTCGGCAGACATCTACGAAAAGCGCCTGACGTTGTGGTTCGTTGATGATCAGCAAGATCCAGAATACTTGATGGCAAAGCTGCGCTTAGATGGAACTGCGTTAGATACTTCATCTCAGCAAACTGCCGGCAATGAAACTGATATCGTGCTAACTGCATCGCATGCATACGCAGATTCCTTTGCCGATGCCGTTCAGCAGTTACCGGTTCGCACTGGCGCTCAAACGGCTATCGGATCTGCCTGGGGAACCGCTTCCCCAGACATGGCGCAGCTTCATCAAATTGCACAGAATGAAGCCATAGCGCTAAACACTCTTGCCGGTGCCGAGAATATGCTTGGTCAATCGCTCTTGCTTATCTGGGACAATTTCATTGGCCAAGGATGCAAGGCGCTCGATCTGCTTTCGCGAATGTCCAAGTGCGAAATCGTATTGCACCACTTCGTTGGCACAATCAGCCAACAGACGTTTGGTGCCAATCGGCGCAATGTGCTCAACTCCTTTCTCGGATGTTGGAGTGGATCTGCCCTCAACGATGACGCAGTAGAGATACCTGCTCTTCGCACAGCGTCATCCATGGTTATGCACACCATGGAAGGCGTTGCTCACCAACAAGTGACCGGCGTTAACTGCGCAGGACCCATGCGGATAATCAGGACTGCTAATAGCGGCACCAAAGACGCTAATGGCAACAGCAACAATGACCAACGCAAAATCTACCTGGGTACAAGCGCAAACTGGGCCGGTTCGGTCAAACCGGTAATGCAAAATCCGAACAACCCACCGGTGACACCACCTCCGGTTGCGTACACCACAACAACGCTGGGCGAGATAGAAAGTGAATTCATCAATCGCACCCCAAGCTGGAATGTGTTGCTCGCCGCGGATGCGGATATCGAGGTCGAAGGTTTCGATGACCAGTCCGATGTACTTTATGCCTATCTCGGCATCAGCTCAGACGGCAATATTGTTGGAAAGAACTGGCTCAATAGCAAGGGTTCAGTTTCTTCCGGCAATCAAGACGATACTGCAACCAACTCAGCAGCCAGCGACAACGCTAGGCAAGCTAACGGATTCGGTATGCCATCCGTCACCGCAAGTGAGTCCGCCCGTGTCAACATGCTAAATGGCCGGTACGAATACTCATGCACAGACATGACGGTTGGCAATCAAGGTGCGCCGTACGAACTATCATTCACGCGCAGTTATAATTCCGCATTGCGCCTCACGCATCAAGGTCTAGGTTTCGGCTGGTGTCACAATTGGCAGATGAAAGCATCTGAGAATAGTGACGGCTACATGGGCCTTGGTGAGCACAGTGTAATTGCCGGCGCGCCTGCAATTGCTGCATTGTTTGTCACGCTAGACATAGCAAGAGCAGGATTGGCTGTCGACAACATGGTTATCTTATGCATTGTCCAAGATATTTTGGCATTGCACTTGGTCAACAATGTTGTGCGCTTGCAGACCGGTGGTGGCACTGCCATCTTCACCAAAATGCCCGACGGTGCGTATCTGCCACCAGGTGGAACAAAAACCGCGGCTCTGCTCACGAAAAATCTGGGACAGTCAAGCAATGAGGATGATGACTACTTTGTCTACACTACTCCAGATAAAGTGAAGTACACATATTTGCCCACCGGAGAGTTAGACAAAATCGAATATCCATTCGGAATCACGATTGCTCTAACCTATGAAGGACAAAATATGCGCTTGGTCAAGGTGTCGAACGGTTTTCGCGAACTGAACTTCACCTATGATGTGTACAACATCCTCATGTCAGTAAACGACGGTAAAGGCAGAACGGTGCAAATTACCGTTGATGCAAACACCCTCAATCTCACGTCCGTAAGCGATCCTCTACCGGTGAGCAATACGAACTACGAGTACGTGACAAGCAAGCGTGGTCTACTGAAAAAGATCACCAAGTCCGCTAATCCAACCAGTCCAGTTGTCACAAATGAGCACGACTCATTCTACCGAGTGAAGCAACAAACCGACGCATACGGCAATGTCTGGAAATTCTATCTAGCCGGAAGCCGAAGCGAAGAGGTTGCACCTAATGGTGTACGCCGCATTCTGTACTTCAATTCTAAAGGAAGTACCGTACACAGCAAGAATGTTGCTGATGGGGTTGATCCAATCGCAGGACCAGTGGTGGAATACGATGGCTTGCAGCGCCCGATCCGCATCACGCAACCAGAAGGCAATAGCACCTCAATGGTGTATCACGCTAACGGAGACGTGCTGTCGACAACCGAGCATGCAAAACCGGGCAGCAGCCTGCAGGACAGAACGACATCGTTCTCCTACGGTGATACAAATTGGCCGACAAAGCCAACTTTGATCACCGACGCAGCAGACGCAATGATTCTAACGGCCTATCATGCTACTCACGGAAAGCCAATTTCCGTCAAGCAACTAAAACCGACTGATGATCCAGAAGATCCGCCCGCGGATGCTCCGGAAACAACCTATGTCTACAACGATAAAGGACAAGTGACCGAAATTCACGTCAAGACAGCGCACAACCCTACGCCGACCCATCTAAAAACGGTCAACGCATACAATCCAACCTCTTGCAACCTGGTTTCCGCAGCAATGGATCCAGATGGGGTGAATGTTGTGACGCTGTTTCAATATGACGATGAACATAGTCCAGACGAGTTGCCGGAGGTTGATCGTCCTCCAACTCCTGCTCATAAAATTGGAAATCTTCTGAAGGTTACCGATCCAAAAGGAAACGTTTCACTAGCAGAATACGACGCAAATCGTCGCGTGACTCACACGAGAGGCCCGGGACCGTTTCATCAAGAAACATTCATCACATATGACGATAACGGCAACGTTATCGAAACGCGCAGCTTAACTTCCACCGATGTCAACACCCAGGTGACGCAAACAACGTACACTATAGACAGCAAGGTGGAAACAGTAATCGGGCCGGATAACTTCCCGCAAGGAAGTCAGCCGGTGCCCGTGCGTTACGTATATGATGAACTCAGACGGTTGAAATCGGCTACCGATCCTCAAGGTCATGTGGTCACTCCCATATACGACATCATCAGTAGAACTATCGGTTCCGCCGTAGATGGGGTCACGCAGCAATCGGTTGCTTATACGCTTAACGGCAAAATCGCGTCTGTTACCGATGCACGTAACAAGACCACCACGTTCCAGTACGACGACTTCGATCGCCCAACGAAAATAATCCATCCAGATTCTTCCGTCGAGGAAATCTCCGAGTACGATGAACGCGACAACGTGAAGAAATCAAAAACCAGAGCCGGGCATGAGTACAACTTTGCATACGATGAGTTCGGTCGTCTTGCGAGCAAAACTCCTCCAGATGGCAGTGGGCTGCCTATCGCGAGTTTCACTTACGACCTGGCAAGCAGACCGGAGACAATCTCCACGCCTATCGTATCCGACGACCCGTCAACAGGAACATTCACCATGTCCTACGACAGCGTCGGGCGCATGACGAAGGAGACATATCAACGAGGACAAGATGAAACACGGGTCGTGGAAGCCTCGGTTCTAGACAAACACGGCAATGTGTTGCAATTGAAATATCCCGACGGATCAATTGTCACAAATACCTTCGACCAACTCGATAGACTAACCTCTATTTCCGGTTTCGGTGCAAGCACCTCTTTTGCTTACGACTCCGCCTCTAGGCGCATGTCTCAGCTTAACGGTAATGGCACCGGACAAGGTTATTTCTTCGACAAGGTCGATAGCTTGCTTGCAATGTGCATCGGTGGCCTCAAGCCGAACTCGTCGCTTGGCACTCCTCCGCAAGTTCAACTTGCGTACAGTCTAAGTGACCTGGCTCAAAACGTCAGCAAAAGGTGTAACGATGCCAACTTCCTCTGGCAACCAACCGGTGAAGAAAACAGGACATTCGTCTACACCCAAGCCAACGATATCAACCAATATCCTTCCGTCGACGGTGTGCCGTTCACCTATAACAGCAACGGTTGCCTCACAAACGATGGTGTCAACACCTACGCCTATGACATTGAAAGTAGGTTGGTGTCTGTCACCAACAGCGGTGGCATCGTTTCCTTCAAGTACGATCCTCTCGGTCGACTTGTTGAGAAAACCGTCGGCTCAAACAAAGTGCGTTATCTCTATTCCGGCATGCAACGGATTGAAGAATACACTAACGGCACTTTATCGCGTCGCTATGTCTGGGGTGCTGCGCTTGATGAATGCCTTTTCGTTGTCGATGAGCCTAGTGATACTCTCACTTATCTCCACGCTGACGAAACCGGTTCCACTATCCTCATCACAGATTCCACTGGAACTCCGATTCAACGCAACGCCTACACTCCATGGGGAGAACTTGCTTCCGGTTCGCTGTCCAATATATCGGTCGGCTTCACCGGGCAGTTCTACATTCCTGAAACTGATCTCTACTTCTTCAAAGCTCGCTTCTACTCACCCAAGCTAGGCCGCTTCCTCCAACCCGATCCCATCGGCTACGAAGGCGGTCCCAACTTGTACGAGTACTGTGGCAATGATCCGATTAACTTCAGCGATCCCATGGGTTTATGGAGTCCGGCTGATGGTCCTTTACAGGGCTTTATATCGAATGACCCTTTTCCACTGGGTAAGTTGATTGGAGATTTCGGCGATGCCATAACTCAAACCATGCGCTTGATCCAGGGATTAAAATCTCTGTTTGGTGGTCCAAATATATCTTCCTTTGAATCTCAATTCAACCAATTCATCAGCATGATGAATGAGCTGACGAAGGGGCAAGCCGCTTATGCACAGGCTACGACCCATTCTTCACCTGTGGGTACTGAGAGCGCCTCTCAGCACATCTTGCAAAATGGAAGCGTCTCGTTAACTGCGGATCCGCTTGTTGGTCCAAGTTATAGTGATTTTGATCCCTACGCTGCTGCCAAACATCTGAACATCGACATCAAAGCCGAGCGGCGCTATGCGCACAGTATGAATACTCCATCAACTCTATGGAAGTTTCGTCCCGGTGGACATTTTGATTTCAAGCACAAATTCACCCCTGGTACTGCGGATTATCAACTCGCCACAGATCTAGCCAACTGGTTCTATGGTGATTACATGGTTGATATAGGCTGGCCGTATGCTGTCGCCAAAGCGGGAGCGGGCGGTGTTCAGATTATAACAAGCACAACAAGCCACATAGAGAAATGGGTCGGCAAGCCCTTTCACCACTATCGCAAAGCAACACACTTGGGATCTTGGCAGGATTGGCTTGACGGACCAAGAGACTCAAAGATAGTGGACATCGGGTACGGAAAATGATGAACTCGAGGAGGTGAATATATAGCATCTAGAGTTGAGATACAGGGGTCCGCATTTCAGATGCGGATCCCTGTACTTTCTTTTGCGCAAGAGAGGCTAAGCATGCTGCTTACACTTCCATGCTATAGTGTCTCAAATTCAAGAATTTGAATTGGGAATGACTCGTTTGCACTCAAACCACAGCCATATGCGCCACGAACAATCAAGCATTACAAATAAAAAATCACCGGCGTCGCGTCCAAATGTGTTGGTCTATCTCTTCTATGGACTATTTGGTTTACTAACACTTCTCATTACACTTGTTGGGCTATGTACAATTGCGTATTGTACTTTGCCGCCATTCCCCTCGGACAATGAATTGATATCACGATTTGATTCCAACAGGAGTGATTTTGAAAAGATCCTAAAAATGTCTAGAGAGGAAAAGGAGACCCTCAGAATCACAAAATACCCGCTTCG
Source organism: Candidatus Obscuribacterales bacterium (assembly GCA_020050685.1). Classification (GTDB taxonomy): domain Bacteria; phylum Cyanobacteriota; class Vampirovibrionia; order Obscuribacterales; family Obscuribacteraceae; genus JAGVKG01. The sequence continues at coordinate 143,686 of JAGVKG010000013.1, forward strand.
CAATATGGCCGAGTCTCGACAAGCAGAGTATCATGCCGCGTTTCGCAAAATTGGATTGTATGGAATCGACCGTGACTTAAAAAGAGGAAATGTGTTTTTCCTGGTCGCTACGAAGTTAAACAGCGACGTCAAAGGGTATGCTCATTTGCATAAACGTCCTCATGTAATTAAGGCGTCGTTAGATGACCCATTGGCTTTCTGGTGCGAACGCCAAGATCCTGACGTTTCGGAGCGAGCAACCGCTTTTAGAGAACTCCAGGACGGTTGGTATATATGGCGGGAAGTAAATTATCAATAGGAGTTTCATGTTCCCGACCACAAAAACAAGACAATATTGTTACGGTAGTTATACATCGCCGAAACAGGCAAACAATTATGCCACCAAACGCCCGGCTAAATTCACTTAGCTTCTCTTTTTGGTTACTTCTGGTTCGTCTTCTTCCAAGTAGCGAGAATTGAATTAGCCCTCTTGTCCAGTTTAGACGCAGCAGCCTCTCGACCGTTTTTACGTATGATACATGCATATTCGCGCAAACTTGCGGCTACTCTCGGACTATTCGGACCTAATACCTTTTCCCGTATTTGTAGAGCACGTTTTGAAAGCGGCTCCGCATCAGCATATTTCCCTTGTTGCATATATAGCTGGGCCAAGTTGCTCAAAGTAACTGCTACCGAACGATGATCAGCGCCGAGTACCTTCTCCTGAATCTTCAATGACTGCAAATACAATTCCTTGGCTTCTTTATTCTTCCCTTCTTGCGCATAAAGCGCGGCTAGGTTGTTGAGGCTCTCAGCAATATCTGGATGATTAGGGCCAAGTTGTTCTTCTCTGATTCGCAAAGAGCGTTTATAAAGACTCTCGGCTTGTGCATTCTTGTGTTGCAAACAATAAAGTGCTGCTAGATTATTCAGATCCGTCGCGACGTATGGATGGTGAGGACCAGATGATTTTTCATCTATAGACAAGGCGCGCTTGAAAAACCGTTCAGCGTCAACGTATCTCTTTTCCTCAACATAAACTTCTGCAAGATTATTCAGACTCTGGGCTAGATCCGGATCGTTTGGGCTCAATGCCTTCTCCCTAATTTGTAAGGCGTGGTTATAAATTCTCTCCGCTTCCGCGTATTTATCTTGAACCTTATAGAGCAACGCGAGACTATTCAAGCCGGCTGCAACCGCTGGATCATCCTGACCTCGTTGACCCTCGACAATGTTCACGGCGCGCTTACAAAAGGTTTCTGCCTCCGCATATTTTCCTTGTTCTTTATATACTACAGCCAAGTTGTTTAGGCACTCCGCTACACTAAGGCCATTGGGCCCAAAACTATGTTCTCTGATTTGCAATGATCGCCTGTAAAGCTGTTCGGCTTGCGCAAATTTACCCTCGTTTCTGTAGACAACACCCAAAGCGTTTAGGCTGCTTGCCAATCGGTCGTCCTCTGGACCAAACTTTTCGGCTTGTTGCACAGCAATTTGAAGTGATTTCTCTGCACCCACATAATCGCCGAGTTTAAATGCGGACATGCCATTTTTCATAAGATTGTCCCAGTCCGGCGTATTCGCGAAACACAAATCTCCACCCAAGAGAACCAAAATCGCCACCAATAGACTCGTCGATAGATTTCGGAAATTCACTAGTCCGCCCCCACAAGATTCAACGATGATTAGCATTATCGATATTTCCACGTCCTCATGTCAATATTGTTGGCAATAGATGTGTATTTGCGTGACATACACAGTTAATGATGCCCAGCAAGAGCGTCGGCGAGAATATTTTCAGGGAAGACAAGCAGAACCAAATTGTTTGCTCTGTGTATTAAAAGCTTCGGGTATTGAGTTTAACTCAGCCGTCAATCTGCAAAACACAAACCGCGCCGATGAGGCTCTGAAGAAATTCGAAACCCTCCTCAAAAAACATCCAAACTCTGGTGTAAAGGACCGAGCACTCCACTCAGAATATTTTGTGCTTGGTTGTAGGCGCATCTGGTGAGCTTTGATCGGTAACAGATGGAGCGGTGTCCATAACGTAATGGCGGCTGCGGGGATACGCTTGATACAAGTGAGCGAGCGTCGCTTTGTCACGCTGGCTCAGTCGTCTTTCCGCGCTGATTGTTACTGGGATTGGCACCCACACCGTGGTAGATAATTTGGCTGGAAACATAACATCAGTGAAGTGAGGCGAGTGTCCCTGAAGCCCCAGCGCGTGACCGACTTCATGACGGCACACGGAAGCAACATCCTTGCCATTCGATTTCAACAGCCCGAACGTATTTACAGTGCAGATTTTTATAGTTGCCGACTTGATCGTGCGCTGTCCGTTCTCGTCTGCCGGGCCGGGCAAGACAGCCGTTTCGCCTTGTTCGCCCAAAGAGCGCTTTTGGAAGTCGGACTTTTTCGCTGTCCAGGAGCAAACAATGTTTGCATCTTCCTCTTTCTCAACTAGCACACAGGAAATCCGTCCCTCGGATGCGGCAATCCACTCTTCGAAACTTTTGACGAGATATTGATTGTATTTCTCCTTGTACCCACGCACCTTGGCACAGGGCTTTATGTACACTTTTATGGGCATCGCTTCCTTCGCCCATCTGCAAGTGCCGTTCTCAATGATGCTGCTCAGATAGTCGGGGCGACCGTCGTTCACATCGCTCACAACACCCATAATTGGCTTCATCTTTGCGTGAGGCTTCGGAGCAGTAGAAGGAGCAAATGTCGGTCCATCATCTTTCGGATACTGGCTCGACTGAACAATCGGTTCTTTTTCTCCTTTTTCTATTGCTTCCGCGGTAGCAACAAACTTTGGATCCGCCGCTTGCGATTTGCTCTTCTCTAGAAACGATTTAGCCTCCGCGCACCTCAACGAATCAGGATGCTCATCAATGAATCTCTCAAGCAGCGCTTGCGCCTCTACCTGTTTACCAGATAACAAATTACAGCCAGCAATATTGAACAGCGGTGCTTCCGACTGCGAATTAAATTCAAGCGCTCGATTGTATTGCGCAATTGCGCCAGCAGTATCGCCGAGGCTTTGCAAAGCAAATCCCAAATCAGTATGAATTGAAGCCGAGTTGTCGTTCGGATCCAATTTACATGCTTCTTCGTACACCGCCTTCGCCTTTGCAAATTCTTCGGCATCCAACAAAGCCTTAGCCTTTTCGGCTTGCAAGAAAGATTGGTGCGTGCGCTGAGCGCGAGTCATGCTTTGTTTGTTCTTTCCCAATTCCAAAACGAACATATCTTCAAAATCCACCTGGTGGCACGAACCCAACAAAGACTCGCCGCCATCCGCCACTTGAAGCGTATAGTGATCAACCAAAATTGGAGTCCAGTCCGCGCGTCCAGACGCTTTTTCCACGCGTATATCATGCAGTACGTACTGATTTGATTCCTTGTCGTAGCCACCTTCAACAAAGTGCTTCGACGTTCCGGCTTTGCCGTCGCAGGTCAACGTACCGGTAAGCGTTGCTCCTGCCTTAGTAACTTCCAAAACAACCGGAAGCTCAGTACCATCAATCCGCGCAATTCCGTACCACGCGCCCGACGCATCCTGATTCGCAGCCCCGTATGCGCCGGGGAACTCAGAGACGCCAAAAACTATTAGGCAGGACAGCAAGTAGCCAAAAATTCGCTTGCCAACTTTTGATGACATAAACCCTCCGCGCAGGTCTACACAAACTCCACGTGAGTCACAGACGCCCCATTTCAAGGCGCTTGAACTCTCCATACCCCTACGGATTACAGTCGCTCTTGGATTAGATACCGACTGTTGCACGGGCTAGTATATACCATCGGGCAGCGCTCTTTGCATCTGCGGCTGACAACCTTAGGCTTGGTTAATAAGCGCGAGAAAGTATAATAGGCCAGTCCGCAACAATGTACATCTGGGTAGTTAACAACGCGCTGCAAGCAAGAGATCAAAAGCAGATCAACTTACTTAGATCGCTAGAAACATGAAACTGTTTACCAAAGAATATTGTGAAAGTCCCGCAAAAGCCTGGGGAGCCGATCCAGACAGAGTGATCGTTTGGCACGCCTTCTCAAACTTCTATCTCGATACTTATTTTGACGAAGAGGATCTTCAAAGCATTGAAGACGGATTAGCAAGCTCTCCTTTCTCCATAGCAGAACTTGCACATATTGCGTTCCACGAGGTTATGCCAGTGTGCATTTCTAACGCATTATTCTTTTGGGGCGGCGGCGAGTGGCTGGCCTTCGACAATGATTGGCTAATACCGAAATGTTTACAGCTTCAAAAAAATCGTCCGTTTAGAACAACCGGGGATCCAGATAACATTCCTCGATATTTGAAGCTTGTTGCACCCCTTTATACAGAGTCGTATTTTATGGTGCACCGCGTCGCACGGATTAGAAAGCGCGGAGAGGTTGGTCAATGAGGTTATCATCAATACTCCGGGCGTTGACACAATTACTTTCGAGCAAACATTCTCAGCGGTGCGCAGAAGAGCTTCACTTGCACGTAGGGCGCAGCCGCCAAACATCCTGCGAGTAAATCACTCTTGCTAACGTGAAATCAGCGACAATTATAACGAGCTTATGGACATAAAACGATGAACGAAAAAGCCACCATACTAGACGAAATACAAAAGCGATTGGCAAGTCACCCGTCTTTGTCCTATGAAAAGAAGTTCGATTCCATTACGGTGGAACCCGTCTCCGAAGATGGCTTTCCTGTATCACTATTTATAGACAGCGATGAATTCATGGTTTGCCTTGACGGGTGGCATGAACATTTCAAGTCAGAAGAAGAAGCCATCGCCTGCTTCTTGTTCGGCCTTAGCGATAAAGCCCGCATCAAGGCTATTCGCCGTGGTAATTTTGAACATCACTGGACCCTAGAATATCTCATTGATGATCGTTGGCTCGCACACAGCGTAGTCGGACTAATATTTTTCCCCTTCTGGCTCAAGTCACAGGTTATTTTTAGACAAAACTCTGCAATCACGGAACCACCTGCTCCAGATGCGGACTATCCGTTTTAAATCAAGGGGCTATCGAAAGTGCCTTTATGATTGCCTCCGCATAATCAGGATCTTTTTCCAACATTTCCATTCTTTTCTTGGCCATATCTATATTGAGGTAGAACTCGCAGTACTTTGATTCATCGGGATCGTTCTCACCGTAGAAGAGCTTGAAATCGAGCTTGTGCTTGTCTAGATCATAACGAGCGGAATCATAAGGAGATTCACCAAGCAGAAGCCCACTGAAACCAATTTCTTTCCTCATCGCGCCTGGTTTCGTCTTAACTTCATAGAGCTTGGCCAAATAATTCACAAAGCTATCGCCAGCAGGACCGGGGGATTCTATGCGAACACGCTGCATGACACCAGCATTGACACTCTTGGGTACAGTAACTTTTATACCAATATTTGATTCATGCCGTTTATCATGCGCCAAGATTGTACAGGTATCGTCTTCGTTGGATTGAGCACTCTCAATCGTAAATATCACGTCGGTCGATGGCGCAATTGTAGACATTATTCCTCCCTTTGGCTCCTGTGCTGGCATTTGACTGGTGTTTGAAGAACCGCAAGCCGTTACAAGAATAACAATGCCTGCGCACAGAAGAACAGGCGTCACAACTGTTTCAAGGCGAAAATACATACTCAGCTCCGTCGAAGTAATTCACGCATCAGGCGTTAATATGCAAATGCTTCATCTGGATCTGAACATTCGTATTCACCGGTGTCGACAATCAACATTCCCGAATCGTCGCAATCATTGGAAGAGTACGCAACCTTTGAAGCGGAGAAGAAGTGGCCGGTATTGACTGTCAATGATGTTGATGGTCCCTGATTTAGAATTTTCACCACGCCATTAAGTAGAAGGATTTCTGTCGCCGCTGCATTTGGTTCAAGAGTAACGGTTGGACCGATATTCACTATTCCCTTTGTCGAAACGATAGTATCAACCGTTGTACCACTTGAGATTATTTGCGGTGGGGTCGGCCTCGACTTAAGAGCATCAACAATCGTGCTTACGGTGCTTCCTGCAACAACCTCAATGCCACCACCGCCGCCTTTCTCCATACCGTTAACAGTGAAGTAGCCTCCGGAACCAAGATCCACATTATTTGCGGCCAGAATACTCAGGTTTCCTCCCTGAATTCTAAAGGAAGCGTCATCACCAATATCTACGCTACCACTCAAAGCAACGAAGCTAGCGCCGCCCCCGTAAGCGTTGACTATTGCTTCATCTCCCAGCTGTATATCGCTACCAGAAATTGTAATGCCGCCAATCTTCTTAATGGCTGTAGTCTTTGTTAGTGCATAATTAGTGTATGGCCAAATACCAAACGAAACCGGTGTTCCAGAACTCAAACCACCACCAAGCGAAACCTCGCCCGTAGAAGTTATCAGAACATTTGACCCAATCAAGAATTGATTGTCTGGTTTGTCCAAAACAATTGACGACCTGCCATTGATAATGAACTTACCATCGGAGAGAAAAATACTTTCATCGGCATTGGCGTCAGATATCGAGCCGGCAGTGGTGCTGGTGCCTGCAAATATGCTCAAGCCTTGAGCCCCCCGAAAAATGTTTCTTTCCTCTAGCTCAATGTTATGGAGCGCTGTAATGGTAACCATTTTTTCTGCGGCAATGAAGGCACCAGAAAATGTGATATCACCGCTAACATTTAGCACAACATTTTGAGCCGCCGCCAAACCATTAACGATTTTCACCGAAGAATCTACATTGACAGTTGCCGTAACCGCGCCGACCGTCAGGGTGGAAGTTCCTTCAAACACTGGCCCGCTTATATCAAGAACTCCATTTAGCAGTTTTGACATACCGACGGTAGTCTTGTCCGCCAGAATATCAACAGCAATGTCTTTAAATGAACCAGGCAGATTATTATCAACGTTTTGAATATTCAGCTTACCCAATCTTGCCTGGATTTCCACGCCTGCCTCTTCATCCCCATCACCAAGGATTTGAGCGCTAGGTCCAAATTGAATATTCAAATTACCGGTACCGTTCTGCAATAAAATAAAGAGCTTTGGACTGCTAATCTGCCCATTGTTAATGAGCGTTAGATTCGTCTGGCTAACCAGTTTCAGAGATTGATTGTTGTCCGATGCAAGAGTACCGTTTGCGCCGATTGTCAAAGCAGTTGCACCAAGATCAATTTGAGAAATTTCTAGATCGGGGTCGTCAAATCCAACAAAAGAAAGATTCCCATTTATCGTAGCGTTCTTAAGCGTTGGCGACATTTGTAGTCTTGCGGAACGCATCTCTGGCGAGAGAATGACGCTGACAGAAATTTCGTGCTCATGTCCGGCCACTGCGTTTCCAATATTGAATGCCGTCATTGGGCGAATAAATTCAGCACCGGGAATTTCAATCCTGTTTTCAGCAGAACCATCCATTGTGAGATTCGACGCTGCCCCGGATCCGGTAAGACCAATTGTTTGTGTGATTCCTCTCGTTACTTGATACAACGCCAGAGACTGAGCCGGCGTTACCTTTGTTCGTGCAGAATTTGGATTTAAAGGATCAACCAGCAAGTTGATCGTCTTGTCGCCACCATCTTGCTCAATCAGCGCAGATGTATCAGTTGAAGTTTTTACGCTTACTTTTCCTTGTGTCTTTGTTCCGACAACGCGCTGAGCAGAAAGAGTGTCGGCAGCACCGCCAGCCACAAGCGCACCTGCGGTGCCATTTACAGAAGCAACGCCAATTTCAAACAGCGCACCGGGTAATGCGTATTCACTGGTCGCAACAGAGGCGAGATCGAAAGAAACAGGCAGCGGTTGTAAATCAGAAGTTTCAATTACAATCGTTCCACTGTCACCGTCTGCAGAGCCCATACCTTTAGCGCCGAGCGTGTTAATGCTAGCACCGCTGTTCGCTCCGCGAATTTGTACCGTACCGGATTTCAGCTTCACATCTCCACCATCACCAGAAGTAAAGCCGCCTTGAGTTTGAACCGATCCACCAATTTCGATTCCGCCTAAGCGTTTGTGCGTGACGTCAGAGATCTCATTAGTATAGATAGTTACATTTCCCCCATCTGCACCACTTATCCCATTTCCACCAGCACCACCTTGTGCCAACACACTTCCCTTTATTAAGACACCGAAAGCTCCACTACCAGCCCCAATTTCAACATCCCCTGCGCGCCCAGGAGCGATCCCCCCAACCAACTTGCGCCCGCTAGTATTGATATTGCCACCAACGCTAATAAGAGATGCACCCGCATCAATAGCGACATTGCCGGAATGAGATTGCCCTTGTGTAAGTATGTCAGACGATATTGCTACTCCTAGTCCCCCAAATATCGAGACATCTCCCGCATCAACAAGGCTGCCGCTGGAGTTCACCGATCCTCTCACTATCACCTGGCCGAAATTAGACGTCAGTTCAATTTCGCCACCATTAGCACCCTGTGCGCTAACAGCTCCATTAACCTCCAGATCTTCTTGTGCGCTAATCTGTACACTCCCCGCTTGAACGAGACCACTGGTTGCATTCCTTCCGTCTGTCGAGATCCCACCGTGAACAATTACTTCCATTCCATTTATCACGACCGAACCGCCGCCACCCGGAGCAGTTGTCAAAACAGAGCCGACTTCGACTTTCCCTTCTTCCGAACCAACAGAGACACTTCCACCCACTCCATTCTTCTTAACGCCATCCTGCGGATAAGACGACGCCGTCGACGTAATTGTTTGGGGACAAAAAACACCGTTGGTTCCTACAACATCGATTGAACCTCCGGCTTTAAGTCCGTTCGCATTAATGCCCTTTCCAACCGCCACGTAGTCACCAGAAATATTTACAGTGCCGCCATTTCCCGCGGACGAATTGGCAATCACGCCACCCTTTGCATCGAATAATATTGGCGAAAGGAACATACTGTTGAAGCCAATATTCACTGCCCCTTCAGCAGATGAAATGTTCACATCACCAGCGTTAAACTTGGCAGAGGTATTGACGTCTCCAGAAATTTCGATGCTGTCAACCGCAGTAATGTCAACGTCCACATTGTTGGCCCAAGTCCCGCTAGACGCGTTTATATTCTTTGCGACACTTATGTAGCCACCGCTGTCCAACTTGATTGATCCAGACTCCGTCAGAGAACTTGTATCCACAGATCCCCAAATTGTCATGTCGCCAGTAGACAACAATTCCACAGATCCACCCACCTTTGGGGAACTTGCATTGATGCTTCCGTTTTTCGCCCACACGTCGCCAACAGTAATATCAGTATCGACAGAAGGCGTTGTAACTATTGAATCACCACCACCAACAAGTGTTCCATTTAGAAATACGAGTCCCGCACCAAAGTCCGCATCCGCACCAGCGAGCCTCACCGCGCCGCCAGTTAGCACAGCTCGCACATCTATGGGTCCGAGAATACTTATCTCATCGCCATCTGCATAAATCACAATGCCCCCACCGCTTGCCTTGCCAGAGGTTGAGGTAATAGCGCCAACTCTTACGTTTCCACCTTCAGCATCTACACCGGTGCCTGTGTGAGCATAGATGCGTACAACACCGCCGACCTCATTTTGAGTTGTGCTGGCCTTAATTTGAACATAATCTAGCGCCACCGAGCCACCCTGTTCCGACGGGCCGGACACCGTATATTGAGTGCCACCACTCACACTCTGTTGGCTGATATCATAGCCAGCAATGACGTGAAGATCGCCGCCTTTGCCGGTCTTGCTGGACAAATCAATGAGATTTACGTTCGGGTACGCAAATACATCTCCTTGCGCCAAAATTGCTAAGTCTTCTCCATTCGTCACAATATTTTCAGTAAGTTCGACGTCTCCATTTGTGTTCACAATAGTTGGATCACCACTCAAATTGAGATTGCCCATTTTCAACGTGCCGCCGGATACCTGCACGTGAGCTTCACAACCACTTATGTTTACAAGACCAGAGACTTCTTCTGCGTTTAGTTTAACCACCCCACCACCACCGAAAACATTCAATTCTTTAGCGTCGAATTTTCCGCCAGAAATTTCTGTTGTGTTCTTTGCTAGAAATCCTTCGTTCCTAAAATTGATATTTCCTTGCGAGGCAAGCACCGAACCGCCGCTGTTGTTCAACAAAAGGTTTTGAGTCAAGCTTGCGTCGAATGAAACATTTCCTGATTGTGCCGAAATCAAACCGGCGTTTGTGATTTTTCCTGCGTCGCTGTATAGCAACACACCCTGCCCGCCCGAAATGGTTGCGCCACCACCATTCAAGATTTCGCCAACCGCGTAAAGCGATAGCGTTCCGCTTGCACTCACGCTTCCAGAATTCGAAATATCGGAAGCCGAAAACATGTTCAGATTCACCGGCAATTCAGTTTGCGTGGCAACGCTTCCATCAACCAATATATTTCCAGCTCTAATATTCACTGACGCGGCCGGATTATCGCCGAGCGCAATTACAGAACCTTGTGCGGAAAGTGTATTGGAAACATGCAATCCTTGCGCGCCGGAAACAACCGCGGTCACGCCTTGCGGAACAACAAGCGACGAGAATCGCGATGTGCTCAAATCCGCAACAGAAAATATTCCGCCCACCGCTTCACCGAGATTTCCGAGTTCAAGGGTCTGCGATTTGCCCGCCATGATTTGTGCCAATGCGACAAACTCAGAAGCGGTGAGCAGATCGCCAGCCATGACCTGGCGATTCATTCCATCGCGCGTAATGACCGCTTGCTGCGCACCACCCAACATCCCGGACGTTACAGCAACCGAAGCCGTCGTCGACGCAAGGTCGAGATCCATATGTCGACCAGCCGCCTGACGAAAAGCCGAGAGGTTGTTGGCAAATTCTGCTTGGGCTTGACGTGCCTCTTTCCGCTCCGCAAACGATCCTTCCGCGAAAGCAGCGGGCACAAGCAATTGCGCGGACAAGAGCGCGCAGATTAACGCCACGACCAACCGAAATGAATATTTGTTCACGATGCCAGTTGCCTCCATAGGTGCAATGTTCGCCAACACCCAAAGGTGAGTTCGAAATTTCCATACCCCTACGGATTTCGGCTTTTGCAAATTTGCCCCGCCCAACTGGCAATTTTAGCTTTAAGTTACGCCTATTATAGCCGACGCTCTATAAAACCGGACTTTGGCTCATTTGAAAACTCCTCTTGGAGACATACACTAAACGACGCCGCTCACATTATTTTGCTCGCCGATGGCCCATCCGAACAACCTTCTCTAAAAATTATGAAGCCACTACATAAATTGACTTCGAGATTGCCGTCTTGTCTGAAAAGTTGAGATGCTGCACAATAGTTTTAAAGCCCTATCAATTGGTAATCGCCATGAAATCTAAGACGGCTAAAGACCGGCGCAGAACACCACAACCAAGAGCGGATAATTCGAAAGCGGCCGTACAAGCATCACGGGCGTTACCAATCGCTCTTTGCGGCTCCGGTAAATTACTGGGCAATTTAGAGTCTGCAACAAAACAAATTTCCAAAACCGTGCAAAGGTCCGTAGAGAAGACTATTGTAAAATTATAACGTTCGTCCTTTGCCGGTTTAGCTCAGGCCACATTATCACAAAGAATCTTTGCCGAATCTCTCCGCGCCTTTTGCAGCTTGCTCCATTGAATACAGCTTCTGAATTGTTTTCTTGTCGCGCTCGGAGAGAACTTGTTTTTTCATCGGGCTGGCGAAGGCGAACATGCTGTCGCCGAGTTGACTGCTGTGTCCGGAGAGTCCGAGGCCGTGACCGAGTTCATGCAAACAGACAATGAGAAGCGATTCTGATTGGCTCGTTAAATGCTCCTTGGGGGACTTGGTCAAAATTATGATCTCGGAGCGGAAGATCGCTCCGTCCGATTCATAGGACACGCGACATTCGCCGCCTTCCATCGGAGTTGATAAGTCTTTAGGATTATCCGTCCATTCGCAAATAATGTCGGCATCCGCTTCGCCGTTTACCAGAGTAAAGCTAATTTTTCCATTAGAGGCTGCAGACCATTGTTCCATCGCCTGCTCAATCGATGAGGGACACAACTCTGTGTACCCCACTTTGCCAATACCGGACTTGATCAAAACATGAAGCGGCATTTTTCTTTGATCCCAGCGCGCCACGTGCACTGCTGTACTTTCCTCAAAGTAATCTTCCTTGCCGGCGGAACTCGGGATGTTCTCACGCTGTTTGAGCACTCCTTTGAAATTCGCCATCATATCTTGAACGGCCTGAACGTGCGCGCCATGCGGATACTCTGCCAAATATTTGTTCAAGTACTCGAACGATTCGTCTGTTTTTCCCAACATTTGTTTGACGGTGCCAAGATTGACCAAAGCACTCTCAGACTTGGGATCTAGATCGTATGCTCTTTCTATTTTTTCTTCTGCTTGTGCAGCCTTACCAAGCTTCATCAAGCAAAGTCCAAAATTTGCCTGTGCTTCTGGGAAATCAGGAGCAAGCTTGCATGCCTCGGAAAACTTTACGATTGCTTCTGGATACTTTCCGGCATTTACAAGTTCCATGCCCTCTTTGAACGGCTTCATCGCCGACGTTTCCAAATTGGTAATCACGGTCTTGCAATGAAGCGGTTCCGAAGAAAGCGCTGTTAGTTGCAACGCAACGAGAGTCGCCAGTGCGACTCTCGCGAGAGCATTATTTTTCTTGCCACTGTTCATGTGCATTATCTCGCCCACCCAACTACATTTGCGCTTTTCCTTGCGCATTTGTTTTGGCAACATAGGCCCAATATGGTTTGAAATCATCAATGATGAGCTTCTTCACCTTCTCTGGAAATGGAATTGCAATTTTTCCTTCTTTGCCTTCCGCATTTACGAGCAGTTGCAAATTTTTGTCTGTCTCAAAATCATGCGGGTCAAACGTATAGACTCCGATATACGACTTATCAACAAGTTCCTTGTATTTGTATCCGGTGATAGACATGGTTTCGCGGTTGAACGGAACGCGACCAGATTCAATCGGAATTCCGACCGGTTGATTATCGTCAGACACCAGTGTCATTTGCAAAAAGTCCTTTTTGACTTCGCGCTTTTTGGAAAACATCATCGGAGAAACCATAAACGGTAGACCAACTGCAGCACCGGCGACCAGGACGCCCGCCGACGACAGGACACTTACGGCATTGAACACCTTGGTGCCCGTGCTCATTTTGGGACGCGGCACAACCAGCACGGATACGACAGCCTTCTCACTCTCGTAATATTTATTGTTCTTGTAACTATATTCGTCATCGCTAACTTCAAAACCATTTTTCTTAGCGCGCTTTTCGCGACGGCTCATTTGCTCGTCTTCCATTTTTGCGAGTTGATAAAAACCCTGGGGCGGCGTCAACACGCATACGGAAAAATATTCAGATTGAAAGTTGTAGTCGCTCTGCTTGCGGTCCTTCAACCAATCAGGATTTTCCTTTAGCAATTCCGTCATGCGGAACGGCACTTCCGGAACGTCTGGCAAAAGTTCCGGCGATGGTATTTCCATTTTGCCAATCTTTTCTTTCGCCTCTTTAATATCCTTAGCAGCCAAAACAATAGGCACCGCGCCAGCTATTGCCTGACCGGTTGTCTCAGTTATGAATGTATTGATACCAATAACTTGCCCTTCGTAGCTGAGCAGCGGGCCGCCAGAGTTACCAGGATTCACGCTAGCATCGTGATAAATCACATTCTTATCTATCTTGCCGACGACACCAACCGTCATCGCACGCTCGAGGCTTGTTCTATCTATTGGACTGCCGATAGCAACAACCTGCTCGCCGATCGATGTCAGATCATCCATATTCGCTGCAGCAGACAACGGAAGAGCGTCGTGCTCTCCGACCTTCTCTAAGTTAGACCAGAGGATCGCAATGTCATGTTCGCGATCGTTGACGACAACAACAGCTTCCAGCACTTCGTTTTGCCCGAACTTAACACGCAAATGTCCAGCGCCGTCTCTCACGACATGACTATTTGTCAAAATCAATCCGGAATCATCAATCATGAATCCCGATCCATGGCCGCCAGCAGTAAACACAGTAACCACGCCATTCTTGACGCTTTGGAAAATCTGCCCAGCTTTCGTCACTTCCTTTGCGAACGCGCCGGGCAACACAAATGTTTGACAGAGCGCTACCGCGCCGACCAATAAAACGGACAAGTACTTCTTTGCGCCAATCATCGTTCGCCCTCTCTGCTTGCGCCACAACCGAAATTCAATATATCGGGCTTAGGTCGAAACAATATCATTGTGCAAAATGCGGTGCAATCAAGCGCGACATAAATTTTGTCAAACGTTAATTTGTGCGCTTTTGACGACGCCCAAGTACCTTATGCCGTACTTATTGTACGTACGATTTTATTTACATAGTTAATTTGAGGGTTAATAGAACCTTCTATGTTCAATTCCCTATTAGTAATTACTTTAAAGTTTGGATTAATTTGTCCAAATAAAGCCTATGATCTTGTTCGATCATGTCGTATCCTAATTGCGTCCGGGGGTAAGTTGGGCATCTTCATGCCTATCGCGATTCAAAGAGAGTCGCACCCCGCCATGATTTCCAATAACAACGCCCGTCCCGCTTTCTCGCCGTTCCCGCTTCGCTCATCACGACCTTGCGGGAGCACACCAAGATCGCTTTGCAACCACCTTGGTGTTCGTTATCGATCGCTACTTTGCCTGATTCTGTTGATTCAACTCATTTCGATCTCGGTTGTACCGGCTTCGGCCGCCTGGAACGCAGAAGAGCGGGCAGCCGCTCCTGCCACGGCGCCGGCCGCCACCGAAAGCCTCAATCTCGATTTGTCTTCTACAAACAAATCTGTATCTGCGAATCTTCTCGGAATTTCGGAGTCCGTAAATATTTCTGCTGGTGGCGTTGCGCGATCAATCAGCCCGACTGATTTGTTGACGGCGGCAGAGTTTGTCGCTGCATCGCAAGTTCTAAGTGGTGGCATGCAAACCCTCAAAGTTGCAACCGATGGAAGCGCGCTGCGCGGTAGATTCTCGTTAAGTCCATCGACAGCCGCACAACTCACGGGCCTCGTCATTCCTCAACACGTAAAATTGTTTCAAGACTTTGGAACACTTGCGTCATTGTCGATGAGTGGCGATCTCGTGAATTCTGGAAAGATCTTTGCATTTTCCACAAATCCGGCGCAAAGTCTCGCAACCCTCAATGCGCAAAACATTGTCAATCAATCATCCGGCTTGATCACTTCTGTTTTGTCTAGCGAATGCGGGGCAGCAAATGCTCTTTCCAATTTGTCGCTGAGTTTGAACTCGACAGAGGATATCATCAACAACGGAACAATCATTAGCGCTGGCGGTTTGGCTTTAAGCGCAGGAAATTCAATATCAAATATCGGCGCATCAGCTATCATGCAGGCGACAAACAGCGTGAATCTTTATGCGGCGGCAGGACAATTTCAAAACAGCGGAACAATCAATGCCGTTGCTGAAAATATCAATGTTTCTGCTTTAACAACAAGCAATATTGTCTTCAACAGTGTTGGCGGACAATTGCGAGCTGATAACGGCGCAATAAATTATCGCGAACAGACTTATGCAAGCTCAGCAAATCTAGATCTGCACGGCGGCAACTATCTTTCGCAAGCACTTAATCTGAATTCTGGAAGCGGAATCACAAGTGTTGATGTGGGCGAAGTAGAAGGCGTTGTAAATACGATTGCCGGATGCGCTCACATCAGCGCCGATACACCCAATTTACGCATGGGGACATTTGAAGTTTCCGGGGATCCTTGGATCAACAGCACCGGAAGCCTTGATCTTGGCGGCGTAATTTCCACACCACTTTCATATCTTGTGGCGACTGCCGGTGGAAGTATCTATACTTCTTTGCCCTCGCAGTGCATTGACACCTCGTTTGCGGGAGGAAACGTTGTACTAATTGCCGGTGTTGCTGCAACCGAAGCCTCCGGCACCGTTTCACTAACCAACAGTCTCGGAGGAGGAGATATTGTCCTCGTTTCTGGAAAAACAATTGATGGCACAAGCACCCAGGATATCGCAGGAATTTTGACGGGTGGCGGCAATTTGACTCTGATTGCTGTGAGCGATGGTGCAACCAATAACAGCACTGGTGGTCACATCCTAATTCATAAGAACGCTTCAATTAATACCTCGGGCGGCAATAGTGCTGGCAGTATAATGATCGCGGCCGAAGCTGGTGGTGGATCTGCTGATGCTATTAGTATCGGAAATATCATAGCAGGGGGAATTGATGGCACCGTAGTCATCAAATCTGCAAATGCAAATCTCAGCGGTGCGGTTATAAATAGCGCAACGGGAGCAATAGCCGGAGACTTCAATAGTGACACATTGAATAACGGCAATTTCTCGATTCAATCGGTTAAAGGCGACGCGTCTTTAATTATAGAGACCAGCGGAAAAATCGCCCTGTCGGGATCTTATGAAGCCCAACAAATAAACGTTAGAGTGACGACTTTGGATCTGGCTGATGGCACGCTTGTATCAGCTGCCGGCGGAGACCTTTTCATTTCGGGCGCGATTGACGACCTGACTATTGTAGGAGCCGATCATGGCACTGCGTCATTAATAGCTACCGACGGCAAACTAACCATTCAGAGTATGCACAGCGGAGATATCCTACTAACGTCAGAGACGTTCAACGGGGCCACATCGTTCATTCTTGACAGTGATCAGAGCATTCATCTGCAGTCTCAGAGCATGATAACGGTTGATCAAACTGTTGTGCTCGCCAATAGCGCGTCTTCCGGAGGCTGGAACATCATTGCGCCTACAATTCAGTTTAGTGACGGCAGTTTAGTTGATGCCACGGTCGGGAATGCCAATCTTGATGTGCATGCCAATATAATATTTCTTGGTACGAACACTACAAGCGCTGAGCATAGCCATAATCCTATGCCAGTAAGCGTATTGGCGCGCAAAGTAACCATGGATGACTCTCTCCCTGGCACAAAGGGTTTCCTGAAAATACTCTGCACATCAGATGACGTAGCCTATCACCTAATATCAACTGATGATAACTTGACCATATCTGCTAACTCAAAAGCAGATTCATTCCTGGTACTAGGAGATTCAACGATCTATCTCGATTCGCCCACAAACGTGGGCTTGTCGGCCTCAAAGCGAATTTACTTAAATCAAAGTACGACAATAAGAAATGGCGAGTCAGGAGGGGACTGGATACTAAGCGCGAAAATTATTTCTACAGAGAGATCCTCGACGAAGCTTATTCTATCGAATGGCAGCAAAGTGACATTCCATCTCGAAGGAGACAGCAACATCTATAGTCAATTTATCAACAATGGTGAGATAACAGCATACGCTATCCGTGTTGAAAGCCCGCAAAGTCTTAAGGTGAGTGGCGGAGATTGGGTTCATTCTTCCCGATTTAGACCCACTGGACCCGGAGAATCGCTGGTCATAGAATCAACATATAGTCTTACTTTCGAGAATACGTATTTTGAAGTAGTAGAAGAGGGGCATGGAATATCTCTTACCGCACCACACATGCATTCTGGCGGAAAGTTTACGACCGCTGGAGGTGAAATTATTTTACGGGCCAACGCCTCAGGCAATGGATCTTTAGAGGTAGTTACATTCAAATTCTTCGGCGGCCCGGTGAGTACATTCAGTGATAATGTATACATATGCGATACATGCCAACTATCAACGGATAAATTGGTTCAATTCAACATAAACAACGGCAAATTTTCCAATTTCGGTTCAGTCTTAGCAACCAATATCATAATCACAAGCCCAGACACGCTCACGGTCGCAGGCAAGGGTGCCTTTAGTTCGACTTCTGGAAATCCTCTGAAGATTGAGTCAGGCTCCTCGTTGTTTTTGAATGACGGGACAAGTTTTTCCATTACAGGGGGCGGACTTTCCCTTCAAGCACCCCTGATCACAGTTGGTGCGAATGCGAATTCCAATCGTGGGTCGGCATATTTCCACACAAATGGGCAAGACATAACAATGCGGGCGAACAGCGCTGCAAACGGATCCGTGGAGCTGCATTCGGACGAAGGTTTGCTGGGAGCAACTCTCTGGCTAAATGGCGGACCGGTGACGGTTTCTGGTACTACATTGTCTATGAGCGGCGGACTCGTTATTTGTGGAAATAATGAAATGACCTTGAAAAGCCTAGGCGATTTGACATTAGCAAGTGTGCTGAGCTATCAAGGCTCCATAAACATTATTAACCATTCAAGCGCAACCGGCAATATTGTTATTCTCGCTGATTCCGCCATTGCGAGTGCACTTGGGAATATTTTGATAAGAAATGAGAACACAATAGACGGAAATATTATTCTGGGTGGAAATGCATTTATTTCTGCAGGTTCTTATGACGCAAGTCAAGGAAATATTGAAATCAGTATTGGGAGTCCGGCTCCTACTTCGATTAAAATGTCCTCCAATATAAAATCTTATATTACAAATGGAGGCAAAATATTTTTTGGCTCTCGAGGAATCACGGCTGCAGCACCACTAAACAATTTGTATGCCAACGGCAGAGTAATAACTTTCAACACGGGAGAATTGCCAGCATCCGCAATTTCGCTTGAGGGTGGCGTGATCATAAACGGAACCAGGGCGCCGCTACTTACTAGCTTGGATTTTACGGACTCCTTTACGGGCGCTTTAGTCAAGGAACAGCAAGTTAATAGGATTATTGGCGGCTTTATTTCTCAAAATAACACGGGCTGGGTTGGAAATGTTACTCTTACGCCGTTAAATTTGATGCCTCTAATTAATGGAGAAGTAATCCCTGTGGGCTTAACGTTGACCATGAATGGATTTACAGCAACAAGGCCGCTGCGAATCGAAACCAGTTTGGCAAGTTCTTCAACAAAAGTTGAGATAAGCGGTACGCAGAAATTTACTGGCAATGCCGTCATTGATGCCAAAGCGAGTTCTTTTGTTCTTCGAGAAACAGGTATGCTAACGAGTGACAATGCGATCACTCTGAATGTTTCTGGTGTTGTGATTCTGATGGGAAAACTCCTGAGCAAGACTTCCCTCTCTTTGAACGTTTACACTTCATCGACGTCATTTTCTACAAATCCGGCAATTAAATTAGACGGTGCCACCATTGGAAGCACTTCTTCAACCGTTTTGTTGAACATAGTTGGCACGGGACATATGGAAGACAATTATTCAACAAGTCTTATACGTGGTAAAAGCGTTACTCTTTCAACTGATTTGGGTGATATTGGCTCAGACGGAAACTTTATAGATACGAAGAGCTCCTCTGTGACAATTCTTACAAATCAAAATGGAACCGGAAATGCTTACGTCCGAAACAGTGGTACTGTTACCATAAATTCACTAGTTGGGGGAGAGTTGTATTTCGGCAACGATGGACAGCTTGCGATAAACGACGTGAGTGCCGGAATGGACGTCTTAATTGTGGCGCTTGGAAGTCTAACGGTCTCAAAGCACGCAAGTTCCGTTACCCGTTCAGTCGCTCTTGCGACTACCAATGGTAGATCGATCAAAATCATGCCTGAAGCAGAAATTATTGCGAATGATGGAAATATATACATTACATGCTTGAGCAGGGCCGGTGGAGCAATATCGATCGGCCAAAATGTTAACATCTCCGCGACAGGAACAGATGAGGACAAAGGCAACATACTAATTGCGCTTGATATTCCTGAAAATCCCAAGAACACTACGGCGCCAGCAAACATCACAGAGCATTTATCAAATGGCGGTGTTGTTTACTATGGGACAAATGGTATTTTGGCAAAGAAGCCGCCTGTAACAATTAATGCGAATGCAAGAACAATCATATTGAATACGGGTTTGCTAAAAGAGAGCGCGATCACTATTCAAAGCGGCGCAACGATCACTGCGACGCAACCTGTGTCCTTTACGATTTCAGGCGAAGAATTTGCAACGGATACAGGAGACTATGTTGATGACTCGCTGTACCCTGACGATATTTAGCCTCTTGTTGTTTTTCGGTGAATATGGAGGCATCGGAATCCGATTTCAAAGTACCGTATCTTTCACCAGCCCCTCCAATGGCTCGTTTGAAATCATCGATACGGGAGAATTTCTTGACGATTCAAGTGGTTTGGAAAAAGCCTTGACAAACTAATGATAAAAGTGGCTCTCACAATATAACAACATTCTTTTGTTTCATGAGCGCGACAAAACAAAGCAAGTTGAGATTACATATGTGGCCTACTCCCGGCTAATTCCACACTGGTATATTGCTGTTGGGGATTGGACTCGTCGGTAAGATGATAATTGCACTCCTGCAGTCAGCCTATAATGGGTGGACTCACACTCGCGCTCAAGGATCTACGCTGTGCTACTGACAAAGCAACTGTCATCTCTCAAAGCTATTTTGGCAACAGCGTGCGCCGCCTCCGTTCTCTGGTTCTCCGCGGTTCCTGTTCTTAAGTTCGTCTTGAAATTGCCAAAGCCGGTTTTGCCAGTCTGTTCTCCCGACGCATCGAAAGAGTCCTTGGCTCACTCACGAACACCAATCAATCGCATCTCACCGTGGATGCAGCTAGCGGTGCTTGCTGCAGAAGATCATCGTTACTATGAACACCACGGCATCGACTCTCTCGGAATTCTTCGTGCAACCATCGACAATATTCGCGCCGGCAAAATGATTGAAGGCGCATCTACTATCACGCAACAACTCGCAAAAATAACTTTCCTCAATCAAGACGAAAAAACCGCCAAGCGCAAATTGCGACAAATGGTGCTTGCTTGGGAATTGGAAGAAGACTATTCCAAGGAAAGAATTCTCGAGGCTTATCTCAATACAGTTTATTTCGGCAGAGGCGCTTACGGAATTGAAAATGCTGCTCAAGAATATTTTGGCGTACACGCATCTCAACTTTCGATAGCCCAATCCGCATTTCTCGCAGGACTGATCAAAGCGCCTTCATTCTTGGGGAACAAAGCCCATCTCAAAGACGCAATTTCACGTCAACGCCAAGTAATCGAAAACATGGAAGAATGCAACTTTATATCGAATCTGCAGTCTAAATACGCCATTAGGCAGCCCCTTGCCTTTCGCGCTCAATCAGTCTTTGTTCGTTGAACTCTTACCGCAAGAATCCTTGATCTCCTGTAGCTTCTTCTGAACCGCAGGATCGTCCTTGATTTTCAGCGCCTCGATATATTCGACGACCGCTCCGACAACGTCACCATCAGAACGTGCATCATCTCCTAGCTTAATGTGATCTTTGGCGCTTTCTGGATCCATTCCAAGCTCCCTGATAGTACTATCGAAAACTTCCCGCGTCTCCTTATTATTTGATCTATAGTAGAGCGAAAGATGCAAATTCTTCAGTCGCCCCTTCGCATCATCCAACTGCTTGTTCGCCACTCCAAGATAACAAGCCGCTAGGCTCTCTTGAATTAAGTCTCTAAGAGTAGCGTTGTTTCCTTTACCAGCATTTTTGTTATAAACTGCCAACGCTTCCGTAAATGGGGCTATCGCCTCACTATATTTTTGCTCGGCTAACAATTGAGTAGCCTTCGCAAAAAGATCATGTTCACGACTATCAAATGAATTGTATGTATAAGCAACAGCAAATGGCACAAGCATCGGCGGTCCAGTCATAACGTTGTAATCAAACGAGAATTCAATGTCAACGTTCTCCTCTGACCCGGGTGGTAATGGCATGAATTTTCCAACCGCCTTAATGGCATTAATGGCGGCATCATCGTGAGATTTGTCCTTTCCCTTCTTTCTAAGTTTGATATCGGATACAGTTCCGTCTCTGTGAATTTTAAATTCGGTTGATACCAATTTGGACTTCATTGCTGATGGAGGTTTCCATTGAGCTTTGATCATGCTTTGTAACGTCGGCATGTATTTACTGAAGTCTGGTTGTGTTGGCTCCCCTTCTGCCAACTGCTTGCGGTGCTGCATTCGCGCTGCTTCTTGCTTAAATGACTTCCCGATGTCCGATTTCTCTTGTTTCTCATAAACAGCAGCCTTCTTCTCTAAAACTTCTTTGAATTTCGGATCCGCTTTTAGCACCCAGTCGAAATCTTGAATCGCTTTTTCAAAATCGTTATTTTCCTGGTAGGCTATTCCTCGTATTAAATAGGCATCTTTATATTGTCCATCTAGTTCAATTGCTTTTGAAAGATCGGCAATAGCCTCTTGATACCTTGCGCTATGCAAATAGCTTAGCCCGCGACGATATCTCGCTCTTGCGTCGTTAGGGAATTCGTCCACTGCTTTTGTGAGAATGGCGATCGCAGCAGAGTACTGCGACTTCGCATCGTAGGCAGAACCCTTTGTAATCATTCCTTGCAATTTTGGTGAAGTCGCCTCTGTATCGGATTGACCAATAACAGACGGCATGGTGGTGATAACAATACAAATTACAACTATTGTCCGCGATACAAATTTGATGAGTTTCAACATCTTAAACATCTCACTATTGTCAGTACATTCTATGATTCAGGCGCTTCTGCGCCCACTTCTTCTTTACCGCTGTCGAAATCTTTTTTGAAGTGCCAGCGGATGTTTGTAATATCCGGACACGACGCAAGTGCTTGATGAATCGCCCTCGGTCCGTCGGCGCCGACGTTTTTGTCTCTCGCGCCAAATATTGATGCAAAAAAGCCTACGCTTCTTTCCACCCAGGCTACCCACACTGCTGGGTCCTCGCCCTCGGCTGGACGGAAGCCGCAGACAAAGCAGTACTTCGCCTCGCCGACAGCAAAGTTGAAATACCAGCCAAAATCTTCTTGCCCAGGTTCAACGTCGCATTCAACGCTGGCTGCCTTAAGCTCACCAATCAACCATTTGCAGACATCATCGCCATAGCAACAAGGATTGATGAAGTAATCCTTCGCCTCGCTGGAATTGAACTTGTCCGACTCAAAGGTCACGAAGGTGCGAATTGCCGACGCCATTTCCCGCTGAGCCCCCTACGATTTCATCCGACCCGCAACAATTGTCAACAGAGCCATCCAAACAAAAAGGGCGACTCGAAAGCCACCCTACGAAAAATTCGGGACCGACGGGGCTCGAACCCGCGACCTCCTGCGTGACAGGCAGGCGCTCTAACCAACTGAGCTACGATCCCAGACACCTAACTATTGTAATAGGTCTTCCGACCCAACTTACAAGCTGGGTAGTGAAATATATCATATATAAGGATGACAAGCGAGAGGCTTTATCTATTCTTTGCCTGTACCGGCATCAAGAGGTAACGGTAGTTATCGTCCCCGGCTTGCTTAAAGATTAGAGGCTTCAAAGCTCCGGTCATTTCCAGGCGGACTTCCTCAGCGCCCATGCGCTGCAAAACGTCCACGATGTAACGCACGTTGACGGAAATATCCAACGGCTCGCCTTCGTAACGCATAGCAATTTCGTCCTGGGCGCGTCCCAAATCCGGCGTATTGGAAGACACTTGCAAGGTCTCGCCCTCGAAGTGCAAGCTGACCAAATGTGTCCGCTCGTCCGACATAACCGCAACGCGCTCAATCGCCTCAAGAATTGTTTGACGGTCAAACGTCGCCAAATGCGTATAGCCTGCCGGGAACAATTCGTGATAACGCGGATACTCACCAGAAACCAAACGGCTGGAGAGGAAATGCGAATAAGTCTCAAAAGTAATTTGTCCGGAAACAATGGCAATGCGCACTTCCGAATCCGTGCTGTTGTCCACTAACTTCATAAGTTCAGAACACGCACGCGCCGGCACAATTGCCTTAAAGGAAAGCGGCTTTTCCAAAGTTGCAGTTGCCGCAACATGTTCAACTTCCTTGTCACCATCCACACGCTTGCCGGCTGGTGTATTTATCGAAAGCGCATCACGTCTATGCGCAAGACGGCTAGCATCTGTCGCTGTAGCTTCAAATGTACCTTCTTCCAAAAGCAAATAAACACCACCCAAAATCGAGCTGGCATCATAGCTGGCTGCAGCAAAGGCAGTTTGGGAAATGGCGCGACGCAAAACATCGGCTGGCATCAAGATGCCTTCTTCCAATTTACTATCGACAATTTTCGGGAAGTCTTCTGCCGGCAATCCGGACAAGTTAAACTTCGAGCGCTTGCAGGTTACAGTCGTCTCATAGTTGTCTTGATTCACTTGGAATGAAACCAATTCGTTTGGCAACTTTGAAACAACTTCCAAGAGCTTCTTGCCTGGCAGTGTAACTTTGCCTGGTCTGTAAACCACGCCTGTTGAGCGGCTTTGAATTGCCAAGTCGAGATCGGTTGCGGAGAAGCGCAACGTCACATCATCGACTGCTTCAATTAATACGTTGCTTAAAATCGGTTGAACAACTCTAGTTGCAATTGCGTTTGAGCAATCTCTTAAAGCACGAACTAAAGCATCTTTTTGAATTGCAAAATGCATGGTTTATTCCTCGACGTCTGCTAATTGAAAGGGTACTCAAATTGCGCTTCTTTTGCAAGTAATTTCGCCCGACCTGGTTATATAGCTGTTCTTAGTGGCTTTAAGATCTTTATATAGTAATAGTAGGGCCGAGAAATTTCTGTAGATAAGTCGTGAACGCGAAAGCCTGATTGGATCTAGCCTGTAGATAAACTGTTGTTGTGGTGTTAGGCGCGACTCTCTTGTCTTCTGCGCGCCGAAAAGCGCTCAACAACAAAGATGCAGAATACTCACAGGTTTCCTACAGTCTTTCTTCAAGCACTCAAGCGCTCAGCTGACGGCGAATTTGTGCAACTGCATGCGCAAGGTCGGGGTTTTGCGGGATCTGCTCACGAATGCTGTTACAAGCCGAAATAGCCGATGAATGTTTGCGGCCGCCAAAGAACTCACCGATTCTTGGAAAGCTCATATCCATCAGTTCGCGCGCCAAGTACATTGCAACGTGCCTGGGCAAAGCTAAATCTTTTGATCTATTAGTAGATTTAAGATCGCTTACTTCCACGCGATAATGTGCGGCAACCGTATCGATGACCTTTTCAATTGTGAGAATTCGTTTGGGCGCGGCTTCAGTCTGAGGCTGCAAGATGTTGGACACTGTCTGCATGGTTAGCGGAGAGCCGGTCAGCCGGGCATATGCGCTCGTTCTGATCAGCGCCCCTTCTAATTCACGAATGTTGGTTGTGAAAACGGTAGCAATGTAATCCAACACTTCTGCAGGCACAGGAATTCCGGCAAGTTCAGCTTTTTTGCGCAGAATTGCTAAACGCGTTTCAAAATCGGGCGCTTGAATGTCGGCAATCAAACCCCATTCAAAACGGCTGCGCAAGCGCTCTTCCAGAGTCGCCATCGATTTTGGCGGCCGATCACAAGAGAGAACAATTTGTTTGCCGCTATCACGCAGCGCATTGAACGTATGGAAAAACTCTTCTTGCGTTGCATCTTTGCCGGCAATAAATTGCACGTCGTCCATCAAGAGCACATCGACTTGGCGATAACGTTTACGAAAGTCCAGTGTCCGATCATCACGAATAGAATTAATCAATTCGTTTGTGAAACGTTCGCAACTTATATAACGCACTTGTATGTTTGGCTTCATCAAAAGAATCTGATGACCAATGGCTTGCATCAAGTGTGTCTTGCCCAGACCAACGCCACCATAAATGAAAAGTGGATTGTAGGCTTGCCCAGGCTTCTCTGCCACAGCCAAAGCTGCCGAATGCACAAAGCGATTGTGTGAGCCGACCACAAACGTATCAAAGGTGTATTCCGGATTGAGATTGGCAGAAGTAATTCTGTTTTGCGCAAAGGCATAAGTGGACGATGGTGCTTGTGCCACCACTTCGCGTGCCGTTGGTGACGGATCCGTCACAGGAAGCGGCGCGGTCTTCGCTTGTGATCTCTTGGAGGCCGTCTCGCTTGATGGCATTTGCGCATTGGCAACATCTTGCTCGGGTGTCGCAGCAATGGTGGCAATTGAAGGCGTGTAGTTGTCGAACTCCAAGCCGGCCTCGACAACAATCGTGGCCGAAACCTTGTGTCCAATAACCAGGGATAAAGCATCGTTAATTACTGTCAGCAGATTAGAAGAAACATAGCCGCGCATAAACTCGTTGTTTACACCAACAACGGCACGACTATCGGAAAGCTCAACAAGCTGTGTTGGGCGAACAAACATTTGAAAAGAGGGATGACTGAGTTTCTTTGCCAGCACGTCCTGCACATCTTGCCAGAGCTCTTTGTTCGGCTTCAAGACCTGCACGTCGCTAGTCAATTTGTTCGCCTCTTTCTCTGTCATGTATGCGGTTACCCGAATGCGCTTCGAAACTACCAATGATCTTTAGCAAGACTTCCAAGAATGATCAATATGTAGGGCGGGTGTCAGAAACGTCATCAAACGTTATCTTTTGATTAACCCTTGATCATCGTCGGATCCTCGTTCCGCCTCTGCCGATCGACAAGAGTGCGCAGCAAAAACCGCAATTGCGGCAGGCTCTACCATAGACAAATTCCCAGGAAAGCCCAGCTCTGCTTGATTTCTGGCAAAACAAAGGCGAACACGAAATTGTGCTCATCTCGGAAATTTTTAACCGAGTCCGTTGCCTGGACCGGGCTTAACTCTTTGCTTGAGATGATAGCATAGGTATTCATTTGTATAGATGGCCAATATTTTTAAAGATCATCGCCATCTGCTCGCCAAGGAGTTCAAACGCCTATGAAAAGGACGTTACGCGGATCAAAGTCCAAAGCAAAAAAAGGATCAGGCTTTCTTAAGAGAATGACCACCAAAGCCGGCCAAAAAGTTATCAAAGCTCGCCGTGCCAAGGGTCGTCATAAGCTGTCTGTCTAAGCATCGCTGTGCTGCCTCGTACCCAAAGACTGCAGAGAGCAAGCCTGTTTAAGCGTTTATACGCCGCGAAAAAAAGTGTTCTTTCTAAGATATTCACACTTTATGTTTTGCCCAGGCAACCAGGCTCATCTCCGCGGAAGCCGCTGGTGGGTTTTGTTGTTGCGAAGAAAGTGCACAACAGAGCAACCAAACGCAATCTTGTTAAGAGAAGGTTGCGAGAGGCATATAAAAAGCTTTGCCGGTCAGGAACAGAATTTGGTCAGGCGAATCTTGGGCAATGGTATGCAATGGTTTTCGTTGTGCATAACCCAGCTCTAGCTGCAAGCTATGAAGAGATTTGCAAAACGGTTAACGAAACTGTTTTGAAGGCAGAAAAAAAATACGGCCAGGAGCAGAAGTGAAGACGTTCGTGCAATTTGCAATCAAGTGTTATCAAGCCACCAGGCTGATGCGCCTGCCAAGTTGTCGCTTCTATCCCTCTTGCTCCGATTATGCGTCGTCAGCAATTGAACAGCACGGTCTTATGAAGGGAATGTGGTTGGGCGCGAAGAGAATATTGCGCTGTCATCCATTCTCATCAGGCGGCACTGACTTTGTGCCACCACTTTCAAACATCAAAAGTTCTCGCGTCATTTAGTAAAGGAAACGCAAGTGGATATCACTTATTCATTCATGATCCCGGTTCTCGAGGCAATTGCCAAAGCCTGCCATAGCTATGGTTGGGCAATTGTGCTTTTGACGCTTTTAGTGCGTGTCTTGGTTTACCCGTTGGTATCAAGCTCGACGCGTTCGATGCAGCGCATGTCGCAATTGCAACCAAAGTTGAAAGAGTTGCAAGAGCGTTACAAAGGCAATCCGGAGATGTTCCAAAAGAAGGCTGCGGAATTTTATCAAAAGAATCAGATCAATCCGCTCGGTGGCTGTTTGCCAATGCTTGTGCAATTGCCGATTTTGTTTGCCCTTTTTGCTACGTTTACCGGACCGCCGTTTGGTGACAAAGCGATAACCTCAAAAATTACTGTCGTGCCACAACAAGAATCCCAGCGCGTGACAAAAACCGAAACATCGGGAAACAATAGTCCTTACGTTTCGCAAACAGGCGAACTGGCAAAGGTCGTCATGTATCCGGGTGATTCCACCGTTGTTGCTGGTGAGGCTGTCGACTTTGGTGTTCGCGCTCTTGAAGGCAAACTGCCTCCTGACTTCAAGGTGCAGTGGAAAATCGTCGGCGCCGATCATGGTGCAACCGTTTCTCAAGATGGACACGCTGTATTTCCGGAAGCTGGCGAAATCACAATTTCTGCCGAGGTTCCCGGTGTTGCAAAGAATGAGGGCTTTTACTTTATCAAGGGCTTGGGTAGAGTCGCCAAAGGCATGGACTTGCTTAAGCCGGAGAATTGGGACAATTTGGTGCTGATTATTCTCTTCGGCGTTACAATGGTTATCTCCCAAAAACTAATGGTTCAACCACCGTCGCCCAATGCAGACCCCGAACAATTACTTATACAAAAGCAAACGCAGCGGACAATGCCAATTGCCGTCACGGCAATGTTTTTCTTCATACCATTGCCTTCCGGTGTTTTCCTTTACATGGTTATATCCAACGTCGTTCAATCCCTGCAAACCTGGTTGGTGATGAGGACCCCCGGCAAGACCATTGTTGATGTGGCGCATGAAACTGCTGGTGGCAAAGGCGATGTGATTACGGTGGAGGCAACGGAGTCCGGATCAGAAAATGAAACTGTAAATACCCCGAAGAAGAAGAAAAAGAAGAAATAGGCAATGACAGAAGACGCAAAACAAGCCAAATCGTATTTGGAAAATATGCTCTCGCTTATGGGCATACAAGCCACCGTCGAAGAAGATACCATCGACGAATCAACCATCAGCTATCGCATTGAGTGCAACGACGATGATGCCAAAATGTTGATTGGACGGAAAGGACAAACGCTCGAGGCCCTGCAGTTTCTTTTGAGACAAATGGTGCGCGGTGCCAGTGAAACGACAGAGCATTTTGTTTTAGACGTACGGAATTATCGCTCAAGACGCGAAGAGTCATTGGTAGACAAAGCCAAGCGCGCTGCAGTTGCTGTGCTCAATGGTGAGTCGGAACTTTACGAACTTCTGCCGATGTCAGCTTTTGAAAGACGCGTTGTACATAATTATTTACACGAGCATTTCCCGGAACTCTCTTCGGAAAGCCACGGCTTAGGCCCAAATCGCCACATTGTCATTTCGTATAAAGGCGAATCGGAAGAAGAAAAAGCCTACGGCGCAGCCCTAGACGCCGAAGAAACTCCCGACGAAGTTCACGCCGACAAAGAATAAGCTTATTCGCACCAATTTAAACACGTGGCCTTACCTAGTTTGCCGGACATGTAATCGCGCAGTCCGAGATATTCGGCGCGTAATTGTTTTAGGCCGCGCGAGCCCTTTAAAGGCAGCGAGATCAAGTGGCGGGCAAGATGTCCGGCAATGAAAAAATGTGCTGGCAGTGCGCGCGAACCTTTTAAGTAGTGACGGAAGAACAAAAGACGATTGCGCGTGTAGTAATAAAATCGCCAATAACGACGCTCGCCTTCTGTCGATGCGCCACCAACATGTTCTACTCTTGCTTTCGGCACTAATAAACATTGCCAGCCGGTAAGGCGCATGCGATGGCAAAGCTCCGTGTCCTCAAAATACAAAAAATAGGTTTCGTCAAACAAGCCTGATTCTGTCAGAGCCAAAGCGCGCATCAGTAAGTTAGAACCAGAAATCCAGTCGCAAGCAACGGACGACTTTCCTTGTGGCACGTCTTGCTTCAAATAAGTCTTGGCTTTGAGAAAGTCTATTTCGCCGCGGCCGGAAGCAACAAACTTATCGCCTGAGCCAGTGTGCACCATGGCACCAAGCATACCGGCTTCCGGGGAGATTAAAGCTTCTTGCACGAGCAGCTCAAGTGAATCAATTGCCACTTTGGTGTCATTATTCAAAAGCCAGATCCATTCGGCCTTTTGAGCCAGGCAATATTTGATACCAGCATTGGCACCGCCGGCAAAACCAAGATTCTCGTCTAGTTTGAGAAGGGTTACTTCCGGAAAGAACTTGGCGATGGCAGGGCCGTCTTTATCCGGCGAGCCGTTATCAACAAGCAAGACTTTGTAATTGGGATAGGTCAGACCACGCAACGAGGAAATACACGCCTTGGTGTAATCTGCGCCGCGCCAATGCAAGACGATTATCCAAATTGTTGGTGTTTGATTCTGGTTTGTCTCTGTTGTCACTTGATTTCTCTTGCCGGTCAAGCGAGATTCTACTTGGATATTGCCTGCTTGCTTGATAATATTAGAAGAACTGAATGGGGGTTGCGCAATGTCTGAGTCTGATCTTCAAAATCAAGAAGGTAAAGAGCCGGAAGGCTCGACGGGTAGTGGTGCTACTAGGCGCCGCGGGAGCCTGCTCAACTTTTTTGAGGCGATGAAGATAGTTAATACTGCTTCGACTGCCGAGTCTGTCCGCCAACGGTTTTCGGACTATGTTTCTATCGGTCTTGTCGTTGTTTGTATTCTGTCTTTAGTAGCAGCCGTTGCTTTGCCGGTACCTGCCGGGTTTAAGCTTTTGCCGCTCGTGTTTACAATCGGTGCCGTGATTTTCTACATCATCAACCGACTGGGCATCATTGTCAGTATGACCCCGCGCCAAGCCTTGATTGTCTGGCAGGTTTTAATTGCTGCCTTCTGGTTGGGTGTGACTTCGTCCATGCTTGTCATGATCTTTTGCATTTACTTCTTCAGCCAGGGCGGCGCGCGCTAATTTTGCGAGTGCAAACAATTGTTGCGTGCAAGTAGAGCATCTTTGCCATTTCACTGGTTATTCGTTTGCTTGGTTTTTGCCAGCACCGTTTGTGCTGCCTGTACACCAAATAATACGAGCAGCGAATCGGATGTTAAACAAATAGTTTATGGTTCGGCTTGGGAGCCGATTAGTTTTTACCCGCTGCGTGGTCTTGATTCCGGATCGTTTTATGGCCAGACTCTCGTATACGAAGGGCTTGTAAAATACGACGCCAATTTGAAAGTTGTGCCGGCGCTGGCGGAGTCCTTCAATGTTTCTGCCGATGGCTGCACTATTACATTTAAATTGCGTCCGGGGCAACACTTCTCTACGGGCGAGCCGCTGACGCTTGTTGATGTGTTCGCCACATATAAGTTGTTGCTTTCCTCGGCTCCTTTCCGTTCTTACTTTAAAGATGTTTGTGCAATTGAACGCCTTGGCGATGATCAATTGGTCCTCAAACTTGCCAAGCCGGCAGCACCAATTATGTCGATGCTTTGTGAAGTGCGGATTTTGCCCAAGCGTCTGCTTGATCTTCCGGATCATGGCAAGTCTGTTTTAGCGCGCACGCCGGTAAGTTCCGGGCCGTTTTGTCTTAAGCGCTGGGAATCAGGACTTGAACTTGTCTTTGTGCCAAACAAATATTACTGGGGCAAGGTGCCGGAGTTAGATCGTTTAGTTTGGCGCGTGGTGCCAAGCAAACAATTGTTGTCGCTGGCTTTGAAAACCGGCGAGATTGATGTGGCTCAAATAGATCCACGCATTTGGGTTTCGTTTCTGGCTAGCAAGCCACAACTAAAGCTTGAGCAGTTTCCTGGATCGCGAACGATTTACTTGGCTTTCAATTTGCGCTGCTTTCCATTTGCACTGCCAGCATTGCGGCAAGGCATTACGCTTTCAATTAATCGCGAACAAATCTGCAAACAATTGTTTGCTGGTTATGCGACGGTGGCAAACACCGATTTTGTGCCGGCTTCCTTTGTCTTCAATCCGAAAATAAAAGTCTGGCCATATGATCTCAGGGAAGCTTATACAAAGTTGACGCAAGCAGGGTTTCGCTTCAATGGGCGTGAGTGGTTGTGGGCGCAAGGAAAAAATCCGCGACCGGGCGCGCAAAAGTTAGCCTTTTCAATTTTGACTGTCAAAGATTATGAGGACGTAGCCGAAACGGTTGCTTATCAACTCGGTCAAATCAATATACCGGCGGAAGTGCATATTGCTGAGCACGCAATCTTGCGCAGTCAGTATTTAAAATCCGGCGACTTTCAAACGGTTGTCTGGAGCCGCTCGGTTGGTCCCGATCCGGATTGTCTTGCTTACTGGTCCGGCAATGGTGCCTTCAACTTTAACGGCTATCAAAATCAAATGGTGGACAAGCTTTTGCTTGAAGGACAACACGAACTGAATCATAAGAAGCGCAAAGAAATTTACGGACAGGTCCAAGAATGCTTAGCTGAGGATTTGCCCTGGGACTTCCTGCTTCAACCCAAACTTTTGCTTGTCCATAATCAGGCGATCAAAAATGTGCAAAAGCCGGGACAAGAAAAAACTGGACTGCCTTGGGACAATCCGCTCTTTAATGCAGCCGATTGGCAAAAACTGCCAACAAGCAAAAGCTAGGCGCAGTTTCCCGGCGCCCAGCTTTAGAACTTATCAGATACCCGACCGACTCTACTTAGCTGTTGTTGTGCAGAGTTGCTTGTCGCCCAAGTGCTCGTGGTACCAACGGATAGCCTTAGCATAGCGGTGAATTGCTTGCTTTCTGGCTGATGGCAACGAGTACGAAGGAGGCTGAAGGTGGAAATAACGACCTTCGTCGCCACAGGCTTGGGAAAATGCTGGTAAGGTAGCTGTCGAAATAGCAGCCAAGACCAATAATGCTTGTTTCATGAAAACTAACTCCTAAAAAATCAAATTGAGCTCTCTGTAATTTTACTACTGCTGAGTAAATCTGAGTATTGTCAAGCCACAATTGTAAATGTCCGATATTTAGTTCCTTGTTCGAATTCTCTCTTGTGGTCGTGGATAGTGGTATTTATCGGACTTATTTTTCCGCCAAATTTAATTTATAGTTCTTCAAAAAGTAGAAATACCTCGGGTTTTCAAGTAGAATTTTAAGAGGCCTAATGACAAGGCCTGTGAATTTACCAAGGGTGGAAATAACTCAAGCGACAATTGGGCTCGTGCCCATCTGTGCTGAGGGGATTCGTTTAATAGTCCAGGAGCTCGTCTGATTGGCTAAGGCGCATAAGCAAAAAAATCCACACCCCGGTACTGTCTTGCCGCCGCAAGTGAGCGCGGGAGAAGCGCTTAAATGGTTTGCCGCAAATTTTGGCGGCTACCTTGGCTCGCGTCGTGGTTTGTTCCTTTCCCATTTTTCGGAAGAAGACCAGGTTTCGCTCGAGTCTTGCTTGGTTTCGCTCAAGCAAAGACAGATCATGCCGCTTGTGATTAACGGTGATACGCTCTTTCGCCAAGCCGAGTATCTTTTTGGCCAAGCAGCAAAGCAATCTGCTTTTGGTGCACCACTTGAAAGTAACTGCGAACAGGAATTTCGCCAAAGCGATCTTGTAATTATCGAATCACTAGCGCCGCCGGAAAAGCCGGAACACCTTTGGTATCTCTACCACTATCTTTTGTATCCGCGGGCGCTGGCAAACAAAGCCACGATTATTACTACGCCTCTTGCCTATGAGGATTTCATTCGTGTAGGCTCGGCCTGTCCGCAGCCAGGTGAGAAAGCACCCGAGCTTTTTGATAAGCCGACCTTGTGGGCTTTGACTTGGGAGAAATTTCTCTGGTTGTGTGAAGCAACCATGATCAATCTTTCCTTGTTTTCGATGACCAGAGAACAAGGGTTGCCACCAATGTTGGCAGCGGAATATTATCTTTGGATGTCTTTGGCAGAACGTGGTATAGAGGCGGTTCCGCAATATGTACACAACGACAATCAGCTTGATTTGGCTGTAATTGTTGATGGTTATAAATTGGACATTGAATGTGAGAGTCTGGCTTTCTCTTCGCAAAGTCAAGCGAGCGAAGTGGAGATGAGCCGGCATCAAGCCTTGTTTGGCGAAGGTTGGCAAATCATTTGTTTTTCCACCAAAGAGATTTTCACAAATCATGCCGGTTGTGCTGATGCAGTTGAAGCGCTTTTGTTGCGCGAGAAATCTGCTAAAGCAAACGCGTCGCAAAGTGGTGGCACAGGATCAGGTCTGCCGGGACGCTTGGTGAGAAATGCGCTTGGCTTGGAAAGCCCGCAATCTTTTATGCAAGCAATGGCGCAAGCCAATCCCGGATATGCAATTGATCCAGAGCAAGCGAACGCTGTAGGACACATAGTTGGGGCAAGTGCAATTGTTGGTGGTGCGGGTTCCGGCAAGACGAGTTGTCTTGTGCAGAAAGCGGCTTATTTAATTGAGCAGGGCGTTAGTCCAGAAAAGATTCTGATCCTCACACATTCCGGCGACACGGTTGAGAACACTAAGGAGCTTTTGGCCAAAGCACTGGCTAAAGAATTGGTTTTACGTGTAAATATTTCTACCTGGCATGATTTTGGTTTCAAAATAATCAAAGAAAATCCACAAGCGGCAAAACGCAAAGCACCAATTAAGATTGAAAGCAGTCCGCACAAAGTGATCAATCGACTTTTGGCTCGATATGGAAAAGATTTTGATCAAACCAAGTTGGAGTTGTCTGGTAATCCGGATGAATTTATGATTGGCGAGGCAATTGCCTTTTTGAAATCACGCCTGGTCTCGGCCAAACAAGTGAAGGGTGCCGACAGCGTCAAGGGCTTGTCTGCGGATTCAACTCCGCAAGCGATCAAGATCGATAGTTTTGTTTTGCGCATGTATCATGCTTATGAAGAACAAATGCAAAAATCAAATCGTATTGATCGTGACGACATGATCTGTCTTGCTGTGCAGTCTCTCATAGATCGCTCGGATTTGAAAACGCGCTACCAGAATTTGTTCGATTATGTTCTGGTTGATGAGTTTCAAGAGACAAGCCTTGCTCAGGAAATTTTGGCGCGCTTGCTGTCTGGGCCGGAGGGCAATTTGACTATCGTCGGCAATCCCGATGAATGTATTAGTCAATCGGCGGGGGCTTTGCCAGAGGCAATTGCCGGTGTTTCATTCCGCTTACCGGAAGCAAAATGTTTTGTCTTGGAAAACAATTGGCGTAGCCAAACTGAATTAGTCAGGCAAGCAAACAAGCTCTTAGGCCACTATGCCGAACGACCAATTACTTTTGCCAATAAAGCGGCCTCTAAACGCCCGCCGGTTGTGGACAAGGCGCAAGTCTATGAAAGCGAAGTGCAAGAGGTAGAACAAGCGGTAAGACAGATCAAAGAACTAATTAGCGTTGGTCGATCCGGGGCCGATATTGGTGTTTTCTTTTGTGATCGTCGCTACCAAGATCTGTTACAAGAAAGTTTGGACGGACAAGCCGTTGCTTATCGAACCGCGGCAGAGTCGGAATCAGAATTGCTTCCTGATGAATCCGGTGATTTGCTCGCCTTTCTCAAGCTTATAGTTGATCCGGATGGTCCGAAAGCCAGAGAATCGTTTGAAAAAACTTGTCAATTGAGAATAAAGGAAGTTGATCCCAAGTTGTTTGCCACCATTGCCGCATTTGCTGAGGCCAATAATCTTTCATTTCTCAAAGCTGTCGAAATTTATGCGGAAGCTACTGCGGATCAATCGTGCAAAGAATTGGAAGCACTGGTGCGCGTGATTAGATCTATGCACCAAGAAGGCTTGCCACCGGCAGAAACAATCGCGCTTTTGAAGAGAACGCAGCGCTTGGAAGAATATTACAAGGCTCAGCGCGTTCCTCCTGAGGCTAGATATGAACCACTTTCCAGAATCAATCAACTGGAAAGAGAGGCAAAAGAATTTAAAACGGTGGCGGAATTTGTCAAACACATTGTGGCGCGCAAGCAAGGACAACCAAGCACTACCGATGGTGGCCTGTGGCTAATGCCGGTGACAGAGGCAAAAGGTCGCGAGTTTGCCATTGTATTTATTCTTGGTTTGGCCAGTGGTATTATGCCTGGCGCCAAAGCAAATTTGGAAAATGAAGATCGTCGGCGTTGTTATGTCGCATTTACCAGAGCAAGGGAACGCCTAATTGCCCTTTGTCCGCAAAGCTTTGGGCAAACCGCTTGTTCGCCCTCGAAGTTTCTTTATGAATCTGAGTTGCTCGCAGAGGAGATTCCGGTCGCGCAAGCAGAGCCCGTCAAACCGGCAGCGCCTGCAAAACTAGCAGCGGCTTCCACACAAGCGGTAAAACCTTTGCCAAGCGCTGCAGCACAGACGCAAAAGCCACCGGTGCCGCCAGTACAAAAGACAGTACAAGCCCCGACGCAGCCACCGCCACAACCGGCTCAACAGCCAATGCAGAGACCGGCAACTCAGCCGGTGCCACCAGTTGCACAACCAGCGTCGCCGCGACCGCCTGTTCAGCCGGCAGCACAAGCTCCTGTGCCGCCACCGGCGCCAATACAACAACCGGTCCAACAACCAATTGCGCCTGCAGCACAATCGGCCCCGGTCCAGCAACCGCCTCGGTCTGCTCCGCCACCGGTTTCTCAAGCGCCTGTTGCTCATTTGCCCGTACAGCCAACGCCAAAACCAGCACCACAAACTCAGGCGCAGACGCAGCCTCCAGCAAGTCCGCCGCAGCCGCCGATTACACAACCAGCCGCGCAGCTACCGATACAACCACCCGTACAACAACCTGTACCGCAGCCGTCACCCACTCTCGCTGCCCCACCTCAAGTTGCTCGGCCGCAGGCACAAGCACCGGCTGAGCCGTCGGAGCCAGTTGTCGCTCCTTCACCGCCCGCACGAGAGCCGCGTCAGACAAACAATTGTCCAAACTGCAAGAGTGATTTGGAAGGCGATCCACGCTTTTGTGGATCTTGTGGTTTCGATTTGCGTCAATTAGTTTGCGTTTCTTGCTTGGCGCCGATAGAAGCAAGCGCAAAATTCTGTGGCGAGTGTGGTACTCATGTACAAAAATAGCTACCAGCCACCTTAGCATTCTTAAATAATCGAGTTTGTTTTACAGGCAGGCAAACACGATTCAAACCTAGTATCCATAGGCATTTGGTCGTCTACTCGTCTCAGCCAGGGCTGGGAAAACCCAGGAGAAACAAGCAAAAAAGCCTCGCGACGAGATAGGAATTTTGTCATTTATGTTGTGCTTGTGGCGCCCCTTGATATGCTTGTAATAGTATCGGTTCGGCTGATTGAAATTGTAAGTAAAGTAGATGCTGGGGTGGATCGATTAACTTACAAGAGATTAGACTTACATGAGCAAGTCAGCGCATTGTACTGGTACTAAGGGGCTGGGCAACAGACAAAATTTGAAATCCCTATCGAACAGTAATTCGAGCCGGTGGCTTAGCCGCTGGCGTTAAACGAGGAAGGGGCGGATGTTCGAGAAGCAAATTAGCATTTTGCTAATTGAGGACGATACAGAAAATTCTGGAGTCGTTCAGAGCACGCTGTCGCTTGTTTCCGACGTGAGTTGCCAATCTGTTGTACGTGTGGCCGATGCAGTTAAGCTTTTGAAGCAGAAGCGTTTTGATTTAGTAATCTTGGACCTATGTTTGCCGGATGCGCAGGAGTTGCCAATTATATTGGTGTTACAGGATCGCTGTCCGGAAATGCCGATTATCGTTTTGGCTGGCCCAGATGCGGAAACTCGAGCGGCTGAGGCGGTGCGTCTCGGTGCAGAGGATTACTTGCTTAAGAGCGAGATTACGCCCAATCTTCTTTATCGCTCGATCTATTACTCGATTGAGCGCAAACGAGCCCGGGAAATGTCCAAGCAACTGCTTTTGATGAAGCAGCGAGAAGACTTTATTGCCACGCTCACGCATGATTTGAAGAATCCCCTGATTGGGGCAGAAAAAATGCTTGAGCTTTTGCAAGAGTGCAAACTGGGCGTGCTGACGGACAAGCAATTGCAAGTGATTGATCTCTTGCGCAAGAGCAATCGAGAGCAGCTGGATATGATCCAGCAGTTATTGGAAGTCTATCGCTATGAGGCGGGTGTGCAAGCGCTGACCTTCCAAAATGTTGATCTGGTGTCGTTAATAAACGACTGCGTGGCTGAGCTTAATCCGGTAGCCGAGTCGCGAGACTTGCAGATTCATCGTTTGTTGTCCGGCGATCTTAAGTCCATTTGGGCCGATAGTCATGCTATCCGGCGCGTCGTGAGAAATCTACTTTTGAACGCTATTAAGTTTAGCCCGGAAGGCGGGCGAATCGATGTTGTTGGCAAACGTAACGAAGAACAGGTAGAAGTATCCGTAAAAGATGAAGGCGTAGGCATTCCAGAAGTAGAAGCGGGGATGTTGTTCCAACGCTTTGTCCAGGGTTCGGCTGGCAAAGGGCACACGCCAGGTACCGGGCTGGGATTGTATTTGTCACGCAGAATTGTCGAGGCACACGGCGGGCAACTTGATTGTGCCAGCCAAGAGGGCAAAGGCAGTGTCTTTGTTGTGCGCTTGCCGCTATTTATACCAGCGACGTGAGCAGTTCTTGCACGCGCTTTTTTGTTTCTTCCCGGCTGCCTGAATTGTCGATGATTGCATCGGCCCTGGCTGCTTTTTCTTTCTGCGGCAACTGAGCTGCAAGGCGCTGATCAATTTCTTCATTGCTTAAGCCATCGCGCTTTTGCAGGCGGCTGCGAATATCGGATTCTTTGGTGACAACCACCCAAACTTCGTCATAACGATCTTCGAGCCCAGCTTCAAACAAGAGGGGCACAAGCACAGCGATTTGTGGTGCCTGGGACAAGGTGGCAATTTGTCTTGTGCATTCTTCTAGTACTAATGGGTGTACGATCGCTTCTAGTTGTTTGCGCTTGTTCTCGTTGCTAAATACAAGGGCTCCCAATTTGGCGCGATCAATAGCATTGGTTGTGTCGTTGAGAATCTCTTTGCCAAAAGCCGCCAGAATTTGTTCTTGTGCTGGTTTTGATTCGGCGAGAATTTTGTGCACGACCATGTCCGTGTCAATCACCGGCACTGCGAGCGACTCTAAAATGTTGCCCACAGTTGACTTGCCGGAGCCAATTGATCCGGTTATGCCAATTATTTTGCTCATCTTCTTTGGTTCATTTATAAGGTGCTGCCTTTAGAAACTAGAGAGCTGACGCGCAAAAGCAGATCGTCAATCATCGCCTGTGAGGCGCGGTTAAGCGAGCGCGAGCGAACGGCAGAGACTTCTGTTTTGTGTGGTGCAGTTTCCCGCACCGTTAAGACGATTTGATCGTTTGAGTTAGTGTCTAATTTGGTGTGCAAGACAAGTGTTCCCTGGTTGGAATCCATGGAGTCAATTGCTAAGTCGGTCTGTGCACAGGTGGCAATAATTGCCATAAAAGTATCTTCAAACGAGGCCAAATACGAACGTGAAATTTCTCTCCTCTTGTTTGGCTCGTGCTCGTTGGTAATTGTCGCCTGTGTCGGGACTTTATTTTGTCTGGTTGGCGCGACACTTGAATGCGTTTCAAGCGGAGATTTATTTGTTGAGTGATGCAATATGAATGCGGCCCTGCCGGCCAAAGACGGCTTGGCTAGTCCTGTACCCAGAGGTGGTGGCAGTTGATCGTTGGCATCCGGAGTAGGAATAGGCGGACGTTCTTGTGCTTGCGCTGGCCGCGTATCAATAGTTGCCGGTGGCGGCACAACAAATTGTTGCTCTGTTTGTTGATTTGACTCAGCAGAGAATGCATTACTTGATATAACCAAGGAAATAACAGCGGCAAACAAAGCCAAAAGTACGGCGCGACAAGCAAATGATGTCGAGGAAAGTCTTGGCGATTTATTCATTGCCGGCATTTTTGGGCTGGTTATTTCAAATAGACAAAAGTTAAGCAAAGTGTTCTGGTTGTGAAGCGATCCGCGGAACCCAAGCATCATCACAAATTTAAGAAAGTTTGTCGAGATCTACTCGCGCCCGCTAATCAAGGCGCGGTTGTCAGTGGGCGATAATTTGGAAAGTCTATTTGTAAATCGGTGCAGTCAGGTCTTGCCGCCAAGACGAGCGCTCGAAGGAGAGTATTGATTCCATGATTATGTTACCGCGTGTGTTTGTTGCCCTCAGTGCCACGGTTACTCTCGGCGCTTTGTTCGCGGGAAGTAACTTTGGCTGGTTTGATATGCACTATGGTGCGGCGTGCGCGCAAGGCGAGACAGCCGAAGCCACAGGCGGCATTAGTGGCCGCATCGACACGGAAAGCAATACTCATGATGCTGACCAACACGTAAAGGAAGGCGAGCGTTGTGCCAAGTTCGGCAATTGGACTGGTGCAGCCGATGAGTTTGCTAAAGCCGTCAAGGCTAATCCGGCCAATATTGTTGCTTATTACAACTTGGGTGTCGCGTATGCACATTTGAAAAAATACGATCAGGCAGCAGAGATGGAACGCCGGGCGATTGAAATGAATCCCGAGTACACATTGGCATACATCGAATTGGGCAGTATATTAGAACGTACCGGCGATTTGGCTGGTGCCGAAGAGGCCGAGGCAAAGGCAGTATCGCTTTCGCCAAACAATAAGATTGCCAAAGAAAACCTTTCCGCGCTTTTGGTCAAGAGAGCCTCGAGGCAAGTGAACAAAATGCCAGGCGAGGATGCTGCACGCAAGGGGCTTGGTCCAGCGGCTATGGAATCAGAAGCACTATTGAGAATGAATGTTTTCGATAGGGTCAAGCAAGGCAACACACACTTTCAACAAGGTGAAATGAGCAAAGCCAAGGAAACCCTTGGTCAAGCAGCAAAAGATTTCCCTTGGTCGTCTGTCGCTCATGCTAATTTTGGTGTGGTGCTGGGAGCCACGGGCGATTTAGTCGGCGAAATTCGTGAAGAGCGAAAGGCTCTGGAAATTGATTCTGCTAATGTTGCGGCCCAAGTCAATTTGGGCTGGGCGCTTTCCCGCAAGGGCAAATGGGAAGAAGCTGAAACTGCTTATAAGAGTGCCTTGGCTCTCAATGCCAATTTGCTCGAGGCAAAAATTGGTTTGGCTGTAGCCACGGTTAAGCTTGGTCAAGTTGATAAAGGGCTAGAGAGTTTGCGTCAAATTGGCATTGAGCTTTCCGGTAATGCACTGCCGAGCATTGCCACTGGAGCATTGCTTACCGATCTTGGACGCTTGGATGAAGCAGACGCGGCTCTGCAAGAGGCTTTGCGCCTAGAACCAAATAATCGTGAAGCCCAACAAAGAGTAGCCGCGCTCTTGTTGCAAAAAGGGCAGTGGGCTGCCGCGGCAGAGAAATATCAGGCTCTTTTAACTCCAGCCACGGCCGGATCTAACAATTCGGGTGGCAATTGCGATAACTTGGTGGGCTTAGGTCTTGCCCTTTTGAAGAGTGGCGACAAGCAAGGCTCTCAGGACAAGTTTCGCCAAGCCTTGGAAATAGAGCCGGACAATGCTTGTGCTCATGCCGGTTTGGGACTGACCTTGCTTTCGCAAGGTGACAACAAGCAAGCAATGGAAGAAGCCCGCGAAGCACTCATGCTTGATCCTAAGCAAGAGCTGGCCCAGGCATTAATCAGCAAGTTGAATAACCACAAGGCAAGCACCAAGAACATTAGCGGACGCAGCAGCCGCTGGTTCTAATCTGACTGCAGCTCTGGTTCTGGGACCAGATTGCCGTACTTTATCCCAAATCTGGACTCGGGGTAATTCCCCCAATCTTTGGGCTGTTTTTAAGCAAACGATCTTTTTTTCTGGTTCTGGTTAGAATATATAATAGGACTCTCAAAAATTTCGCGGCAAGGCAGTTTGAAACGATACTTTTGATGAGAAGGGCGACTTAATCGTCGTTGGCTGGGAGCCAATTATGACCAGGCACAATTACAGAGTTCTAGCTTCCCTCAAGCGGGCCAAAATTGGCTGTCTGGCTTTAGCCATTCAAGCACTGCTTTGCTCGCCTGCTTTTGCAGGCGAAGCGCTGGATCTGGGTGTGCGTTTATACAATAGCGGGCGTTATCCGGACGCCGTAAAGATATTAAGGCAAGCGGCTTTCCTTGAGCCAGGCAATGTGCGCGTGCATTACTATTTGGCCAATGCGCTTTTAGCAACTGGTGCTAAGGATCAGGCCATGCAGGAATATGGCATGTGCGTCTGGCTTGAGCCCAATAGTGATGCAGCAAAATACAGTCGCCTGGCTTTGAATCAACGGCTCGGTGTGCCTAGTACATTAATTGCGACAAACCCGGGCAGCGCGAATGTGGCTCTACAAGCTGGTTCTGCACAGGTGAGTGATGCCGTGAGACCTGTAACTTATACCAACGAAAAAGTTAACAACACAATGTCGGTGATACGCCGACAAGCGCACTATGAAAAAGAAAAGCAACGTCGAGTCGGCGAGGCTGGTGCGGCGCAAATGTCCTTGATAAGCGATGTTCAAGCCGGTCGTATTGAAGAAGAGGCGCGCTCGGAAATTGCCCGGGTGTTGACACCACCGGTGATTCCGCAAGCATACATTGCTCCTGGAGTTCGCCTGTTTGGCCCGCCACCAATGTGGGATCCGGCAGTGGCTCGAAGGCAAGCCGATCAAATTAGACAGTCTGCCGACGAAACAAAAAAGAAAATCCAAGCGCGGGCAAATGCTAGTGCACTCATTTATAAACAATTGTCTGAGCAACGACAAAAATCCTTGGATCAAGTTGTCGCCAGTGTGGAAGGACTCTTATCCGAGTCACGAAGCCCAAGCGGTGTCAAGCTCAACCCAGTTGGTACAGATCTTTATGTTCGCTATTACGGAGACGGCAAAGGCGTCAAGCATTCGGCAAATCAATTGGCAAATGGCCGCGGAGTGGAAAAGCTGGTTGGTTCTAAGGCAAGCCAAGGCGTCTTGCACCACGATGGATATGCTTTCGACCCGCCACGGGTGATTAAAACTGTGACTGGCAAGATAATGGATTGACACTTTTAATTGGACAGGGATATGATGACTTTAGTCTCGGTCTGGGGCAGAGCATCAAAAAGTTTTGTCCTACAGCTTCGAGTAATAGGGGTTCTCACTCGCGATGTGGACGTAGACCTATGAACCTATTTGGTGCCAACTAAAGAGGAATTAGGAAACGATAAAGCATCAAGGAAGTTCCCCACCTGGTAAACCAGGGTCAAAACTCGTCATCGGTCCTTGGCTGAGACCATTTTTTAAAAATGCAATTAGGCGTTTCGGAAAATCACATAGAACTGACGCTTGCTGATGCGGCTGCCACCAAATCATTTGGGCGTACGCTTGCTCAAGTCTTGCAACCAGGCACAATCATCGCTCTCAGAGGTGGCTTGGGCGCGGGCAAGACAACGCTTGTCCAAGGTATTGGCGAGGGGCTCGGCGTGCGAGAAGTGATTAACAGCCCTACATTCACTACGCTCAACGAATACGAAACTGGCAAGCTGCCAATTTTCCACATCGACCTTTACAGATTGAACGAGGACGAGGCCAATCCCAAAGATGTTCTTGGTCCTGGCATCGCCGTGGTTTTGGCTGAACTTGATCAATTACAAGATCAAGGAGGGATCTTAATAATCGAATGGTCGGAATATCTTGGCGACAATTTGCCAGCCGATCATATTTTAATTAAGCTAGATTACGCAAAGTCCAAGGAAAATCTTTCTTCTAATTTTGAGCAAGATTTTTCTGGCAGAGAAGCCAGCGTCCATGCTTATGGCGCCAATTCGAGCAATTTGCTCGAACAACTCAAGCGAATCCTTATATCTTGCTAAGATATCTAAGTGAATTGAGGGCAGATCTTATAAATAGTAATAGTAGTTTTGGCTATCCATCAGCATATAAGTGGCATGTTGGCTGGAAAGTGATCAAAGTGGGTATGATGCCGTGGTGCACTTGACGGTCGTGTTATACTCTGGCATCGTTGAAGGCACTTGACAGGCGGGTCGAAAAAATTCGTACCTTTATATAGTGTCTTTTTATGGCCAGTAATTTTATAGATAGATTTCGTCTGGTTTGATATCGTTCGTATTGTTAGTTAGTTTTTTGCGGCTTCCCAAACTC
The DNA here is from genome assembly GCA_020050685.1 of Candidatus Obscuribacterales bacterium. Lineage (GTDB taxonomy): Bacteria > Cyanobacteriota > Vampirovibrionia > Obscuribacterales > Obscuribacteraceae > JAGVKG01. Next base: position 187,240 of record JAGVKG010000013.1, read on the forward strand.
CCTTTGAAAAAGTTGAAATGACAAAAGCACTCGTAATCGTTGAATCCCCGGCTAAGGCCAAGACCATTAGCAAAATCCTCGGTAAGGATTTCCAAGTAAAGGCAAGTATCGGGCACGTACGCGACTTGCCGCGCAATAAGCTTGGCGTGAATGTGCGCAAGAACTTTGAACCACAATATGAGGTGCTTCGAGAGAAAGAGCCGATTGTGGAAGAATTAAGAGAAGCCGCGAAGCAAGTAGACAAAGTCTATCTCGCGCCCGACCCTGACCGCGAAGGGGAAGCTATTGCTTGGCACTTGTCCGAGCTTTTGGATTTGCCGAAGAACAAATTGCATCGCATTGAGTTCAACGAAATCACCAAGGAAGCTGTTTTGGCGGCGATTAAATCGCCACGCCAAATCGACAAGCGTTTGGTTGATGCGCAACAAGCTAGACGTGTGTTGGATCGTTTGGTTGGTTATAAAATTAGTCCGCTTTTGTGGCGCAAAGTTAACGGACGTTCGGCTGGTCGTGTACAAAGCGTTGCCGTGCGTTTGATTTGTGAGCGTGAAGCGGAAATTGAAAGTTTTGATCCAAAAGAATATTGGTCAATCAAGGCCGAACTTTCGCGTGCTCGTTCCAAGCAGACTTTTACAGCCGCTCTGGTTAAGTACGAGGGCAAGCGCGTGATTAGCGCATCTGACAAGCCTGGCACAAACACGCTTGTCATTGATAGTGAGAAAAAAGCCAAGTCAATTCTCAAAAATGTTGATGGCGAAGAATTTGTTGTTAACTCTGTCACCGAGAAGACAAGCCAACGCCAGCCATTGCCACCATTCATTACTTCGACTCTACAAAGAGAAGCAGCAACGGCACTTGGTTATCCCGTGAAGAAGACCATGCAAATTGCCCAGCAGCTCTATGAAGGGGTTGAACTGGGATCGCAAGGACCTTCCGGTTTAATCACTTATATGCGTACTGACTCCACGCGTGTGTCGACGCAAGCACAAGATGAAGCCAGGGATTACATCAAGAGCCATTTTGGTAAGACTTATGTGCCGGACAAAGCGAAGCAATACACAAGCAAGGCAAAGGGCGTACAAGATGCCCACGAAGCAGTTCGCCCGTCAAGCGTTGAGCAAACGCCGGAGTCAATCCGTTCTTACTTGTCGCCCGAGCAATATAAAGTGTACAAGTTGATCTGGGAGCGTTTTGTTGGCAGTCAAATGACACCAGCCGAATTGCTCACAACCACAGTTGAAATTGGTGCCGGAGATGCGACATTCCGCGCTTCCGACACTAAGACAAAATTTGCTGGATTCACGATCGTCTACAACCGTCCTGGTGCTGATGACAATGGCGAAGAAGATCAAGAAGCAACCAGCTTGCCTGAGTTGGACAAGGGCGAAAAGCTCAAACTCAAGCAATTAGATCCCAAACAACACTTCACTCAGCCGCCACCGCGTTTCAGTGAAGCAAGCCTGGTGAAGACTCTGGAAGATCTTGGTATCGGTAGGCCATCAACATATGCGGCAACTGTTAATACCATTGTTGATCGTAAGTATGTGGAAAAACAACAGAAACAATTAGCACCGACAAATCTAGGCAAAGCAGTAAACTTGCTTTTGGTTGAGCACTTTGGTGATGTCGTTGATGTTGGCTTTACTGCTGAAATGGAATTGAAGCTCGACCAAATTGAAGAAGATAAGGTTGAATGGCACGGCATGCTCAAGGCGTTTTATCTACCGTTTGGTGAGACGCTGAAAAAGGCCGAAGAGAACATGAATAAAGTTCTCGTGCTTTCCGATCAAATTTGTCCCAATTGCGGCCAAGCAATGGCTGTGCGCTCATCGCGCTTTGGCCAATTCCTTGGTTGTGTCGGTTATCCGGAATGCAAAACCAAGATTGCCTTAACACGCGATGGCAAGCCGGTTCCAGAAGATCGCCCATCGGAAGAGAAATGCAATACTTGCAAATCGCCAATGTTAATCCGTTATGGCAGATACGGTGATTACCTGGCTTGTTCAGCAGAAGAGTGCAAAGAACAGCGCCCAATTCTCAAATTGACCGGCGTGGCTTGCCCGCGTGATGGTTGTGGCGGCCAAATCATTGAGAAGAAAAGCCGTCACGGCAAACTTTTCTATGGTTGCTCACATTATTCGCAAAAGCAATGTCAAACAGCCTTCTGGTATCCGCCAGTATTGTCTGGTGGACCACGTGGTGGCAATCGTTGTCCGAAGTGCGAGAGCTTGTTGATTTACAAGACGCTCAAGCGCGGCGATCAAATTGCTTGTTCATCGAAAGAATGCGAATTTGCCGAATTGGCCGATACTGCCCTGATCAAGCATGCATGATCAACTAAGAACCTCATTTGAAAGCGATGATTACATAGGGGGATCGGTCCCCACGGCCGAACGCCGTCATCCGCTGACAATGGGGCTTCTCTGGGTGACTATGTGCACTGGCTTTGCCAATGTCATGGTCGGCTTTCAATGGCACAAAGCTGGTTTTACATTGAGCCAAGTTTTGCTTAGCTCTTTGGTAAGTGTTGCCATTGTTGTTGCTTATACGTTACCTGCTTCTTACATTGGTTGCCAGAGCGGCCTGACCTGGGCGAATTTGAGCCAGCGTGTATTTGGGCGCCTCGGTTCTTATTTTGCTTCCTTCAACTTGATGTGGGTGAACATTGGATGGTACGCCTTGAATGCCATGTTTTGTGGCGAAACCTTGCGCGGACTATTTCAATTGCCCTGGGCAATGACATCGCTTGGTGCAGTGCTTGCTCTTGTCATGGCCGTGAATAACTTTTTTGGATTTTCCGGTGTAGCTAATTATGCTCGTTGGATTGCTGCACCGGTTTTAGTTGCTTGGGTTGGTTATACATTTATCAAAGCCGTCAGCCTTTCATCTCCCGCGCTCTTGTTTGAGCCAAGTTCTCAGCCAATGGCCATTGCCATTACGCAAGTTTCCACTCTGGTAATTGGCTTTTGTTGCTGGGGAAATGAACCGGACTATTGGCGCTTCGGTAAAAAATCGCTTTGGTATTCTTTCTTGCCAATTTTAGGAGCAGTCGCGATTGGGGGCTTCTTCTTCCCTGTTGCTGGCTGGCTTTTAGCTCAAGCAACCGGCGTAAGTGAATATGCACAAGCGGCCGTACTCATGGATAAATTTGCTTTTGGTGGCATTCCCTTAATTGCTGCTTTGGTTTTGTTTATTGTTTATTTGGCAGGCAACGATGCCAATCTCTACGGCTCGGTAAATGCCTTGCAAAATATTTGTGGTTTCAAGCGTAAATATCTTGTGGCCGTCTTAACCCTTGCCTGCATTGCTGCAGTATTTTGGCTAAGTGGTATTAAAAACAAATTTGAAGCTGTGGCATCACTTTCCAGCATCTTTATTCCCTCTGTCACAATCATCATTCTGGCTGAATGGTTTTTGCTCAGACGACTTTCGCATCCGCTTGCTGACTATTTCCATATTGATACAACCTACAAAGAATCTGTGCCGGCAGTGAGATGGCCGGCAGCAATTGCTCTAATTTGCGGCTGTCTTGTCGGCGTTGCCACTTCTGGCGTTATACCGGGGCTTGCGCATTGGCAAATCGGCATTTGTGCCTTGCAAGCCTGGTTAACCTGCTTTGCAGTTTACTTGGTGTTAAGAATTGTGGAAAGTTGGAAGCCGGACGCGACTGATAATCTGGTAAAAACTCAAAATGCGGTGCGGGCAAGCGATTCACTTCCACCACAGATCTGAGCTTTGCGGGTATAACTAAATAAGACACTAACCAGTACCGCAATATCGAATAAGTGGTCGCCTGTCTTATGAGGGCTTCGATTATGGTGAGAAAATGGCGTTTTTGCGCCGCTAGAGTAATTCTGGCGTTTTTAGTAATTGGGCTTGCTTGTGGTTCGGCCGTGCCAGCCGTATTTGGTCAAGCTATGACAGAGTTTGCTGGCATGGGGGCGTTGCGGGCGGGAGCAATGGGCACTGGTGCTGGACTGTCTGCTGGTATGGGCAATGATGCGGTGCGCCGTTCCTATGGCATGATGATGAATGCTCAACAGAAAGCGCTTGGCGCGGCCAAAGGAGCAATTGCTGAGCAAACCAAAGCCATCGAGCAGTATTGGAATTACGGCATTCAGGCCGAGGCTCAGAAAAAATGGGCGGCAGCTGAGCAAGCTTATAAGTATGCCTTGCAGACTATCTCGGCACGAGATGGACAGAAGAGTACAACCAATGTTCCTGTGCTTGAGCGTTTGGTGAGCATCAATAAAGCCGAGAAAAAAGTCGATCAAGCCATTGATTTTCAAAAAATGATTGTCAATTTATTCCAAGGCGAAAAGAAACCGGACTACAAGAGCCTGGTTAAGTCGCGCCAGGAACTTTCCAATTTGTTTGTCCAAAAACAAGATTACAAAAACGCCGAGCCGATCTTGAGAGACACAGTGGCTATGTGTGATTCTAGTCACAATGTCAGCAACGACCAGCGTACTGTGATTTTGCGCCTCTATGGCTCGGTATTGCGCAAGTTGAACAAAAACGCAGAAGCAGACAACGTTGATGCTGCTGTTAAGAATCCTTCTCTGAACCCGCTTACCAGTCCTCCGGTCAAGGCGGTTGCACCAATTAGTGAACCGCCGCCGCAGGCAAATCAACAGCCTGTGCAAGCTCCTTATATGCAGGAACAACAGCCGCCCGTCGAGCCGCTTCCCACAGTACAACATACGATACGGCACGATTCTGAGCCTTTGTCAAATTCGCCAGTCGTCAGTCCGTCATCTCCGGTGCGCGCAGAGCAAATACCAGCAAATGCCAGCGTACCCAGTGTGACTTCTCAGCCGAGTAAATTACCAAGTGTTATTGGGAAAGAAAAGGCTCAACAAAGTGTGCAAACCAAAGAATCCGTGCAAGTGGAAAAGCTTTCTCCGGAGCCATTAGTTAAGGACGAGACAACGGCAAAGCAGACAACAACACTGGAAAAAACAACAGAAGAAACTCAGTCAGTTACATCAGAAAAGACAGCACCGAGAGAGGAGAAGGACAAATCTACAACTCTCGAGAAAGTCACCAGCGAGGAATCTGCTAAACAATCGACAACTGTGGAGACGGTAACACCGCCTGTGCCAAACCAGAATACGCCTGTTGAAACAACACAAGTGCAAGAAGCGGTAAAGCAATCGACCACAGGAGAAAATGCAACTGTCCAAGAGGAAAGCAAGCAAACTACAACAGTTGAGACGCCTCAAGTGGAAACGAAGCAATCTACGACTTCTGAGAATGCAACAGTAGAAGAAACGACCAGGCAATCAGCAACACAAGAGTTGGCGCAGCCACAAGAGGCGGGCTCGCAAGAAACAAAGCTGGAAAAAACGACAACACAAGAAACTAGCAAGCAATTGACTAAGGAATCGGTCAATCAATCAACCGATCAACTAACCACTCAGTCTGCTAGCCCCGATAAGATTGTCAGTCCGAAAATACATTCCCAAACAACTGGTGTTGAATCAAAAACTGAGAGCGAGACAAAAAGTGCAGTGACCAGCGAGACGTCTAAGGCAGCAGACGCTCAACCGGTGAATCTGGAAACGCAAAAGGCAACGGATAAGTAAAAGGCAATGGCTCCAGACGAAAATCAAGCAGAAGCCAACCGCTCGAGCAGCAATAAGAATCAGGTAAATTCTCCTGATCCTTTTTTAGGCGAACTGCCCAATCAATATGAAGTGCTCGGTAAGGTAAGTGAAGGTGGCATGGGTGCCATCTACAAAGTGCAGAATCGCTATACGGATGGTAAGTTTGCCATCAAGATTTTGCGTCCGGAGTACGCACACAATCAAGATGTTTTGCGACGCTTTGTCTTGGAAGCGAAGGCAACAAGCGCGCTCCGTCATCCGCACATTTGTCCAGTGCATGACTTTGGCATCAGTGAAGGACAAATGCCGTTTCTAGTCATGGATTGGATAGACGGCTTTAGTCTGGAAGCAAAAATCCGCCAGGATGGGCCAATGCCGTCTGCTGAGGCCATACAAGTTTTTCTCCAAGTATCGACAGCACTTTCGCATGCTCATCAAAACAAGGTGATTCATCGTGATTTGAAGCCGGCTAATATCATGCTGAGCAGAAATCGCAATGACGATCGTTTGATTGTGCACTTGGTTGATTTTGGTGTGGCAAAAGTCCTAGGCGAAGAAGAGGATTTGATCAACACTCAAGGCCTAACCAAGACGGGCATGGTAGTTGGCACTCCTTTATATATGAGTCCCGAGCAAGGGCGCGGCATGCCCGTCGATCAACGCTCGGATATTTATTCCTTGGGCTGCGCCATGTTCTTTACCATAACCGGCAAGCCGCCATTTGTTGGTGATTCTTTTGTTGATACCATTCATAAGCACATGAGCCAATTACCACCGCCAATGGATCCGGCGCTGAAAGTCTCAGAGGATTTAAAGCGCATTGTGCTCAAGGCAATGGAAAAAAATCCTGACGATCGTTATCAGAGTATGGAGCAAGTGGCTACCGATCTGAAGAAATTGACGAAAGGGGTTAGCCTTGAGCGCAAGGCATTGTCGAGTGAGAAGGAGAAGCGCAAGAAAAACCTGATCACTATTGCTAGTTTTGTTGCGGGCTTTGTGATTATGTATGCGGTTGTGCTTTTGCTGCAAGGACTGGCAAATATGGTTGGCAGGTGAAATATCTAGTGAATATGCCAAATTTCGTAAATTAGTTTGCAAAACGCTTGGATTAATCTGGAAATTATCGTATTCTAAGATCGTTCGTTGAAACGTCCCTGCCACAAAAAGGGGTGCACTTTAGATGTGCGGATTAATTGGGGTGAATGGAACCGCCGATGCCGCAAGAGAAGTGTATGTAGGGCTCCTGAATCTCCAGCACAGAGGACAAGATGGTGCTGGTATTTTGACGTGTGGTGGAGCTGGACAGTTCAGCTTACAGAAGGGATCTGGCCTAGTTGAGAATGTGTTTTCAGAACAGTCCTTCAAAGGTTTGAAGGGACATGTTGCGATTGGACACACACGTTATGCGACTATTGGCAAGAAAGATCCAAATCTTTTGCAACCGTTTCTTGACTATCAAGCCGAGGTGGGAATCGCCCATAATGGCAATATCGTCAACTGTTATCAAATCGCTAGAGAGCTTGAAGGCAAAATTGAAAAGCCGACAACAGACTCCGATTCCGAATTGATTCTCAAGCTTGTGGCGCATGCCTTGGCAGGACAAAAACCGAATGCGGCCAATTTGTTTGGTGCGATTCGCGAAACTATGCAGAAATTGGTTGGCAGCTATGCTGTTGTTGGTCTTGATGCAGAAGGTGGGCTCTGGGGGTTTCGCGATCCGCACGGCATCAGACCGCTTTTGTTTGGCAGCAAACTAGAAATTGATGGAAGACAAGTTTATGCCCTGGCTTCGGAAACCGTTGCGCTTGCCTACCTTGGTTACGGCGAGATTCAAGAAGTGCAGCCGGGCGAAGCTATTTACATAGATAAAAATGGTGTGGTTGAGCGTCAAATCTTGCGCAAAGAAACACATTCTCCTTGCATGTTTGAATGGGTGTATTTTGCGCGAGTTGAGTCGGCAATGTCTGGAATTTCTGTTTACGAGGCGCGTTTCAAGTTGGGCTTGCTCTTGTCTGAGCGGATTAAGGACTTGGGTATTACTGCCGATTTGGTTTTGCCTGTGCCGGAAACTAGTCGGGCTGCGGCAATTGCTCTTGCGGAATCTTTGGATATTCCTTATCGCGAGCTTTTGATTAAGAATCGCTACGTCAATCGTACTTTTATTCTTGACGATCAAAAGGAAAGACAAACAGCCATTAGTCGCAAACTATATGCCATCTCTGAGGAAATAAAAGGCAAGCGCTGTATTGTTGTTGATGATTCAATCGTGCGCGGTAATACTGCGGCCAAAATAATTGAACTGATGAAACATGCTGGTGCAAAAGAAGTAATTCTTGTATCGACCTGTCCACCGATTGCTTATCCTTGTTACTACGGAATTGATTTTCCTAGTCATGAGGAATTGGTGGCAGGCGATCGCACTGACGAAGAAGTGGCCGCAGCACTCGGCGCGGATCGTGTTGTCTATCAGACCCTTGTCGGCTTGAAGGCAGCACTGGCGCAAAAAAATCTTTGTACTGGTTGTTTAACTAATGAATATCCGACTGATGTAACATCCGGTTTGGAATTCCAGACCCAACGTTCTAAAGACAGGAAAAAAGCAAAAGTAAAGTAAGAGGTAAAAATGCGCATCAATGTTATTTTTGGCAGCCAGTCCGACTCCGGTGTTTATGAACCATTATGTCAGCAGCTGAAAGCAATAGAGGGCGTGCAGGTTTATTTTGAGGTTTGCTCGGCTCATCGTGATGCCGCGCGATTAAGACAGATCATTGAAGAAATTCCTTGTGATCTTTACATTGCTGGTGCTGGCTTGGCGGCCCATTTGCCTGGCGTAATTGCTTCGCTTACAGATCTTCCGGTGATTGGTGTTCCTTGTATGGATAACCTGGAAGGTGTGGATGCGCTGCTTTCTATACTGCAAATGCCCAAGGGTAAACCGGTTTTGACTGCCGGTGTTGAGCGTGTTGACCACATTGTTCAATTCATCAAGTGGTATCACATGAATCGTCATCAACCACCAGCCTTTCACATTGTCAGTCCGGACTGGGCAGAAAGAAAAGCAGCCGAATTTAAAGAACCATTGGAAGCAATTGGTTGGGACTTCGTCAAAAAATCATCGCAAGTGGATCATCCGCCAGCCGTGTTGACTCTCCTCTTTGCTGATTTGTTTTCTCCTCCCTTGCCAGTGGAAAACGCGGGGATTAAAGGACATTTGTGGCTTGGCGCACCGGTTTTTGCTGAGTCGCGATTCCAAGGTGACTTGCGTGTTTTAGCACAGCTTGCTGATGCTGGTGGTCTTTGGGTGGGTGTGAATAACTTTGCTAATTTGCAAATGTCATTATTGAAACTATGGCCGGTTGGTGCAAAAGAAAAGAAGTTGTTGCAGGAAATTCAAGGTGGGGTAAAAGTAAGTGCAAAATAAACAACCTGATATTAGCCTGATATACGAAGGCTCGGTGAAGAAAGTTTGGCAGCCGGAAAGCGAAAAGGACCGCCTCTGGTTTGAGTACACTGATGACTATTCTGTTTTTGATTGGGGCAAGATGCCAGATACAATTGAGCAGAAGGGCAGGTCGCTTGCGATTATCGGCGCTTACTTTTTTGAGAAATTGGCCGATGCAGATTTCTGGAAGGCGTTGCCCAAATCAAAACATCTTAGCCGTTTTAGAACAGATTGGCTGGAGGCGCGTTGGCGTCATCTTACATTTGTCAATGTATTGAGCCGTCTTGGTTGCCAGAGCCACTACAAGGGTTTGGTATCAAAGTCCGGTCAACAAATTTCCATTGCTGATGCCGCTTCCACAAAAGAGCAAATATATCTTTCGGTATTGCCTGTCAACGTCAATCGTCCGGAAGCATTTTCGATTCTCGGTCAAAATGTTTATCACTATCCGCCAATCAAAAATAATAGCGAGAGGCGTCTCGTACCTTTGGAAGTGATTTTCCGTTTTGGCATGCCGGCTGGAAGCTCGTTGAAGAAAAGACTTGAGCGTAATCCCGATTATGCTCGGGTGCTTGGTCTAGAATCCGTACCGGCAGAAAATCAATGGTTTGCTCGCCCGGTTATTGAGCTTTATACAAAACTGGAAGACAAAGACAGATTGTTGTCCGTCCAAGAAGCGCTCTTAATTTCTGGTTTGACACCAGGGCAATTAGAAGAGCTGATTGAAACTTCATATGGTTTGGCTCTGGCGCTCTTCGATTTGTTTGCCGAAAGTAATATTGAGCTTTGGGACGGCAAATTCGAATTTGCTGTTGATAAAGAAGGTTTGATGCTGGTAGACAGTATTGGCCCCGATGAATTGCGCTTGATACACAAGAAGGTACATCTTTCCAAGGAAATGATTCGCCAAGTTTATCGTGGCTCAAGTTGGGAGAAAGCTATTGGCGAAGCCCAGAAAACCGCCTCCTTGGAGGGGCGCATCGACTGGAAAGAAATTTGTCGCAAGCAACTTAAACAGGAGCCGAAGACACTACCGGCATCATTTAAGGCGGTAATCGATAAGCTTTATCCGGTGCTGGCAAATTCAATAGTTGGCAAACAAGTATTTGCTAAGCAGCCGACACTCGATGAATTTGTCAGCTCTGTTGACGCTGCCTGTGCAGGAGTGGCTTAAGTAATGCGCCGGCCAGACAAACCATTGACAGTACTTGTAATTGGCTCTGGCGGGCGTGAGCATGCTTTGTGTTGGAAACTTGCCCAGAGTGCGCAGGTAGAGCGAATTTATTGCGCTCCAGGAAATGGTGGCACGGCAACCACGACAAAAGTTGAGAATGTCGAAATCCAGGTGATGGACTTTCTCAAAATCGAACAGTTTTGTCGTGACAGCAAAATTGATTTTGTTGTTGTTGGGCCGGACAATCCGCTGGCTGAAGGCATTGTTGATGTTCTGCATGAAAAATGTCCAGACCTGCGTGTCTTTGGCCCCGAAAGAGTTGCCGCCACTCTTGAGTGGAGCAAAGCCTTTGCCAAAGAATTCATGGATAGCCATGAAATTCCCACAGCGCGTTTTCTGGTTTGTGATTCTTATGAAGCCGGCGTTAAAATCGTGCAAGAAAATAGTTGGGCGCGCGTGATCAAGGTGGATGGATTAGCACTAGGCAAAGGCGTCTTCGTTTGTGATACTCAAGATCAAGCGCTTGATGCTCTTTTGGCTATATTCCAGGGTAATAGCTTTGGCGCTGCCGGCAGCCGGGTTGTAATTGAAGAAAAGTTGGTTGGTGAAGAAATTTCCCTTCTGACATTGTTCGATGGTAAGAGGCTTGTACCGTTGTTACCAAGCCAAGATCATAAAAGGCGTTTTGATCGTGATCAAGGACCGAACACGGGTGGCATGGGTGCATATGCACCAATTGATCTTTTCCAAGCGCGGCGCGCCGAAATTGAATCACTTGTCTTAGAGCCAATTGAAAAAGCGTTGAGGGATGCTGCATTTGATTACAATGGCGTACTTTATATTGGCTTGATGATCACAGACAAGCCATATGTGTTGGAGTTTAATTGCCGGTTCGGCGATCCAGAAACACAAGCGATCTTACCGCTGATGACTTCAGATTTATTGCCGCTCTTGTGGGCTTGTACGGAAGGTGCTTTGGATAAAGTGCAAGTCACCTGGTCCAGCGGAGCAAGCTGCTGTGTGATTGCCGCGGCAGAAACGTATCCGCAAGGCTCTTCGCGTGGAGAAGCAATTGATCTTGGTGAATATGCCAGCTCAACTTCATCTGTCAAGGTTGCTTCCAGTAAAAATAAGGATCACGTAGTTGTTTTTCAAGCCGGTACAAAACTTGTTGATGGCAAGTTATTGACCAATGGTGGCAGAGTACTGGCTGTCACTGGTATTGGCAAAGACTTAGAAGCAGCAAGGGAAAGTGCTTACAAGGCAATCAAGAAAGTACATTTCGCAAGCATGGCGTATCGCAAAGATATTGCTGGGAGGGCATTGGCTTCGTGTTGATCAACTTGGCTATCTTGGTGTCAGGACGCGGATCCAATATGGAGGCGATCTTGGCTGCCATAAAGAGCAACCAAATATCAGCTAAGGTGCCAGTCGTAATCTCAAATAATCCTGAGGCGTTAGCCTTGGTGAAGGCAAGACAGTACGGCGTTCATGCAGTGGCCATCGATCATCATGGTATAAGTCGCGAAGAACACGAACGCAGAGTACTGCAAGAATTGTCTTTGCACAAAATTGATTATGTTGTCTTGGCTGGTTACATGCGACTTTTGACGCCAGCATTTCTGCAAGAGTTTCGTGATCCCAAAGGCCACTATCGCGTAATCAATATTCATCCCTCGTTATTGCCAGCCTTTCCCGGTGCAAATGCTTACGAGGAAGCTTTTGATTATGGTGTGCGCGTGTCCGGAGTGACCATTCACCTTGTTGATGAGGCAATGGATAACGGCATGATATTAGCGCAGAGATCTTTTCCGCGATATACAGATGACACGCTTGAGGCTTTCAAGTCTCGAGGATTGCAAATTGAACACGAACTGTATCCTGCCTGCCTGCAACAAATTGCCGAGCAAGGAATTAGTGTTTTGGCCAACAAGCGATTGTCCGATAACAAGACGGTGAAATTATGATGCAAGCCCAAACAATTAGCCAAACAGATAAACAAAAACCAGGGAAACAAGATTTCCCCGTTTTGTGTCTGGCTGTGGTGCCGAAGAAAAAGTTCGACGCCAAAGTCGATATTGTGCAATTTCCCTTGTATTGGATCACTGGTGAATTTACAACTCAGTCCTCAAGCCAAGCCGCACCGCAAGGGCTTGATGCCGCCGTTTCTGTTTTGCAAGAAATTCTAACTGACCCATTGCAAGAAGATTTGCTTTGGGCAATTGATACAAGCGCAGACAGAAGATCTTCTTGGGCTAGGCAGTGGCACGAGCAAGGTTTTGCGCTCTGGGCAGAAAGACAGTTCTTACCAGGCGTGACTGACAATCTTGGTAAAACCATTGAGGAAGCCCTTACCGTTAGCGGTTTTGCCTCTGGTATTAAGGTAGCCTCCGGCGCTGGGTTTTTGTTCGGTTTAAATACGACAATCAATTATCCATCTCTCGAATCTCTAATTGAATATTGCCGCTACAAACACTTTCATCCTCTGGCTGATCGATTTGTGGTTCATGAATTAGATCGGGTTGCCAATGAAAAGACGGGCAATCAAGATTTGCTCACCTTCCCGCGCGTCAATTTGCCGGCCGCAAAACCAGTTGAAGTAATTTCTCTTGATCTAAATGAGAATCAACTTGAGACTCTTAGCAAAGAACGACTTTTGGCTCTAAGCGCAAGCGAAATGCAGGCGATTAAGAAATACTATGAAGATCGCAGCGTGCAAAAGATTCGTCAAGAACACGCATTGCCAAAATGGCCAACGGATGTGGAGTTGGAAATTATTGCTCAAACTTGGTCTGAGCATTGCAAACACAAAATCTTCAATGCCACGATTAATTTCACAAACAAATATGCAAGCGATGGTGACTTACCCAGAGAGAAATGCACTGTCATCAATAGTTTGTACAAAACATATATTCAAGCTGCGACAGAGGCGCTAAAGCCGAAGCGCTCGGACTTGTTATCGGTGTTTGTCGACAATGCTGGAGTAGTGCGCTGGAACAACAAGTGGGCAGTTTGTTTTAAGGTGGAAACGCATAATTCTCCTTCGGCGCTGGAACCGTATGGTGGCGCTTTGACCGGTATACTTGGTGTGAATCGAGATGTGTTGGGCACCGGTCTGGGTGCAAAGCCTTTGTTTAATACCGATGTATTTTGCTTCGCTTACCCGCACAAGGATCTTGTGCAACGTCAAACCATGTTGCCGCCAGAAGCAATAATTGCCGGTGTGCGCAAGGGTGTTGAGGATGGTGGCAACAAGAGTGGTATTGCCACGGTTAATGGTGCTCTCTATTTCCATCCGGGATATCGCGCTAAGCCGCTTGTTTATTGTGGTACTGGTGGCATATTGCCGCTTGAAGTTGAGATAGACAAGAAAAAAGTTTCAGGTGTTGAAAAACATACTCAACCTGGTGACACCATCGTTATGGTTGGCGGGCGCGTCGGAAAAGACGGTATTCACGGGGCGACATTCTCCTCTGAGGCGTTGCACGAAGGTTCTCCAGTCTCGGCAGTCCAGATTGGCGATCCGTTTACCCAAAAGCGCGTTTTAGATTTTGTGATTGAGGCTCGAGACTTGGGATTAATCACGGGAATAACCGACAACGGTGCCGGTGGACTTTCTTCTTCTGTGGGCGAGATGGCTGAGATTACTTCCGGCGCGCTTCTCAATTTGGACAATGTTCCACTTAAATATCCCGGTTTGGCGGCTTGGGAAATTGTCGTATCAGAAGCACAAGAACGAATGACAATTTCTACCAGGCGATTTGCCGAACTAAAAGAACTCGCTGTCAAACATCGCGTGGAAGTCACTGATATTGGTGGTTTCGATCAACGTGGTAAGTTTGAGATTGTTCACCAAGGCAAGACGGTGGCGATGCTGGATTTAAAATTCTTGCACAAGGGTGCTCCTAAAATGATGCTAGAAGCTGAGTGGTCTCCACCACCAGTGAAGGCAGAACTTGGTAGCGTGCCGAATGATCTTGGCCAAGAAGTCTTGCAATTACTTTCTGATCCAAACATCTGTAGTCGCGAAGCAATAATTCGCCAATATGATCATGAAGTCCAGGGTCTGAGTGTAATCAAGCCACTGATGGGTGCTAAGCAACAAGCACCATGCGATGCGGCTGTGATCAAAGTGCTATATGACGATGATGCCGGCTTGGTTGTATCAAACGGAATTTGCCCTCAATACAGTCAATACGATGCTTATCTTATGGCTTTGTGCGCAGTTGATGAAGCTGTACGTAATGCTGTTTGTGTTGGTGCAGATCCTGAATCTCTTTCTATTCTCGATAATTTCTGTTGGCCGGATCCAGTGCATTCGGCACGCAATGCTGATGGCAAGGAAAAACTTGGACAATTGGTGCGCGCTTGTCAGGGATTGTATGACGCAGCGATTGCTTACAGCTGCCCATTGATCTCTGGCAAGGACAGCATGAAAAATGATTTTGATGATGGCACGGTTCGCTTGTCTATTCCGCCGACTCTTTTAATTTCGGCGATGGGCAGAATTCCATCCGTGGATAAAGCAATTTCGATGGACTTCAAGAGCCCAGGCGATTCGATCTATTTACTTAGCGCGGGCACCACCAGCTTAGCTGGCAGCCAATATGCGATAAACAAAAATTGGACAGCGCTGGAATTGCCGACGCTTGATCTTGTTAAGGCTAAAGTCATTTATAAGATATTGCATGAGCAAATCACAAACGACATGATCAAATCTTGTCACGATCTTTCAGAGGGCGGTTTAGCAATTGCACTTGCTGAATGCATTATCGGCAGTGGATTGGGAGCAACTGTTTCATTGGCTCTGCCGGAGCTGCGATACGATGCAGCCTTATTTGCCGAAGGGCCGGGCCGGTTATTGGTGACCATTGATCCGGTACACGAAAGTGAATGTGAGAAGCTTTGGGGAAGTGCTTGCTTGAAATTGGGGCAAGTTAGCGATGATGGACAGTTGAAAGTATTTGAGGCCGGTGGTGCGCCGCTTTTGACACTAGGCGTTGAGGAAATGACGTCTGCTTGGAAAACGTCTTTGCCAATTGATTGAGGAAAAATGACAAAACCAAAAGCAATAGTTATTCATGGTGACGGTATCAACTGCGATGCCGAAACATCGTTTGCCTTTGAGTATACCGGCTTTGAAGTTGAGCGACAGCACGTGTCGGATATTCTTTCTGCATCGCAGTTGCTGAGCGTTGCACAATTGCTGGTTATTCCTGGAGGATTTTCTTTTGGTGATGAAATTGCCTCAGGAAAAATTCTTGCTCTTAAAATCAAAAACAGCCTGCAAGAGCAACTGCATCAATTCATTGATCGCGGCGGACTAGTATTGGGAATTTGCAATGGCTTCCAAGTCCTAGTCCAAATGGGCCTTTTGCCGGATTCCAATCGGAAGGCAAAGCCAACCGTGAGCTTGGCTCACAATAGCGGTGGCAAGTTCATCAACAAATGGGTGTCGATGCAAGTGCCGCAAGACACGCATTGTTTTTTCTTCAAAGGACTTACTCAAATCGAATTACCGATACGTCACGGCGAAGGACGCTTGGTTGTCGCTGGTGGCGACGATAGTGCAGAGGCAGACATTGTTCGCAGCCGTGCAGTCCTGCGTTATGACGAAGATGTGAACGGCAGCTTTGATGGTATTGCCGGATTGACAAACGATAAAGGCAATGTTTGTGGATTGATGCCGCATCCAGAAGCATTTGTAAGATGGACGCAACATCCAAGCTGGACAGCCGTAGGGGCGGGGTTTCCCCGCCCTCAGTTGGGGCCTGCCCGTCATCAGGGCGGGGAGACCCCGCCCCTACAAAGACAAATGAAAAATGTTGGTGTGTTAACTATGCCGCCACGTGATCGCATTGCTTGTGCCGATATTCCACACGGTCTGGCAATTCTACAAAATGCAGCGAAAGCTTTGAACTAAGAGGAGAATAACTTGAACTCACCTACATATGCAGAAGCCGGAGTTGATGTAAAAAAGGCCGAGTCCTTTGTCGAACGACTGAAGAGAATGTCGCGCCGAGCCGGCCATGACGAACTCTGGAAAGGCGCAGGTGGATATGCGGCTGTCTATCCTACAGGAAAAGATCAAGCTATTGCTGTGACCACGGATGGTGTTGGTACAAAGCTCTTGCTGGCAAATAAACTTCAACGTTATGACACCATTGGTATCGATCTGGTGGCAATGTGTGCAAACGATCTAATTTGTGTCGGTGCTAAGCCAACCATATTTCTGGATTATTTTGCGATTGGAGTTCTTGAGGACAATGCCGCTGATCAAATCATCAAAGGCATTGTTGATGGTTGTGATCAAGCGGGTATGATTTTGGCTGGTGGCGAAACCGCCGAGATGCCTGGACTATATCAACCGGGTCATTTTGATTTGGCCGGATTTGCGTTAGGAAATGTTTCTCGCTCGTCTCTCATAACCGGTAGTGGCATTGCACCAGGACAAACGGTAATTGGTGTTGCTTCAAGCGGTATCCATTCAAACGGACTTTCTCTGGCGCGCAAAGTTTTGCCAGATACTAAGGAGTGTCTCGAATCATTGCTTGTACCAACCCATATTTATGTCCAACCGGTTGTTCAGATTCTCAATGCAATTGGTTCCAAAATCAAAGGCATAGCTCATATCACAGGTGGTGGTTGGCGCAATTTATTCCGCCTGAATGAAACGGTTGGCTTTGCAATCACTAATCCTCTGCCGATTCCGCCAATCTTGCAACAAATTGGCAAGAGTGTTGCCGCAGAGGAAATGTATAAAACTTTCAATATGGGCATGGGTCTGTCAGTGATAGTAAATGGCACAGCTGATTATGTAATTAAGGTATTTCAAGACGCAGGATTTCAGGCTCAAGTTATTGGTGAGGTAACCGATGAGGCAGAGAAGCTGCGAATCGGTAAAGTAGATGGTGTCAAATCCATAACATTAGGAAATTCGTAGGGGCGGGGCTTCCCCGCCCAAATCGCTTTGGCGGTGTGACAGAAAAGCAAGCAGGTAATAAACCAAAAGAGAGGTTGTTGATTATGCGAACAGTTCTAGTCAGTGTTACAGACAAAACCGGACTCGATAGCTTTCTGAAAAAGCTGGCAGGGTTTGAAGAGTTGCGCTTGATTGCAACCACTAGCACAGCCAAATATCTCAAAGAGAATGGCTTCGCTGGTATCACTGTTGAAGAGCTGACCAAGTTTCCCGAAATTCTCGCTGGCCGCGTGAAGACTCTTCATCCTCGAGTATTTGCTGGTATCTTGGCGCGTCCGACGCAGGAAGATAGAGACAGTCTTGCCGATTTAGAAATCCCAGAAATTGATTTGGTTGTGGTCAATCTTTATGCCTTCGAAGAAAAATTGAAACAAGGTCTAAAAGAATCAGAAATGGTCGAACAAGTCGATATCGGTGGCGTCAGCTTGTTGAGAGCAGCAGCAAAGAATTTTGAACGAGTAGCTGTAATCAGCGATCCATCGCAATACGAACGCGTGATTGAGAGCCTACAGGCCAATGGTGGAAAGATCACATTACCTCTACGCAAGCAACTTTCGGCAGAGGCATTTCAACGCACGGCATCTTATGACAGAAGCATTTCAGATTATTTCTCCAAACAAATTGTCGGCACGGGAGCTCCGCCTGCGCAAGTGTCTATCGGCTTGCGTACAGAAACACCGGCAGAACAATTTCCGGAATCTTTGCTCTTAAAGATAGAAAAACAGCAGGATCTCCGCTATGGCGAAAACCCGCATCAAGCCGCTGCCTGGTATTTTCTCAAAGGAGAGAGCGACGATGTAGTGGTGCCACCATTTGAGCAATTGCAAGGCAAAGAAATGTCATCGAATAACATTGTTGATACGTATGCGCTTGTAAAAATTCTGCGCGATATTGGATCGCCCGGTGTTTGTATTATCAAACGTAATAATCCGTGCGGAGTTGCTGTCGGCAAGTCGCTTCGGGAGTCATATAAGATCGCTTATGACTGCGATCCGATGTCGGCTTTCGGCGGTGTCTATGGATTCACCGAAACAGTCGATGCAGAACTAGCAAGCAAGATTGTCGAAAACTTCGTCGAGATTGTCCTTGCACCTTCGTTTGATAAAGCCGCGTTGGACGTCTTCAGCAAAAAGAAAAACGTACGCGTCTTGAGAATCAGAAAGGACGGTCTGGCAAGAAATGTAGATATGCAAGTGCAGATCAAAGACATGCAAGACTTTGGCTTGATTATCGAAAAGGATATGGAGCCGCCAGTTGGTTATTCACAGTTCAAATGTGTGACGGAAAAGAAAGTCGCACCGGGAATGGAAAAGGACATTGCTTTTGCCTGGTCCGTGGTCAAGCATCTTACATCCAACGCAATCTTCGTTGCCAAGGAAGGACGCGCGCTTGGGTTTGGCATCGGGCAAACAAGTCGAATTGCCTCTGTTGATATCGCTCTCAAACAAGCAGGTAAAGACGCGCAAGGAGCAGTGCTCGCCAGCGATGCATTCTTCCCAGCAACAGACAATATTGAGTCTGCCGCTAAAGCCGGTATATCAGTGATTGTTCAACCTGGTGGCAGCATAAAAGACGACGAAGTGATTGCCGCTTGCAACAAAGCCGGCATCGCCATGCTTTTCACCGGACAACGCTGCTTTAGGCACTAAATGGGCGGATCATCAACCGCGCATCTGATTGCCTTGATGATTGCATTCATTATAGTTGGACCAATTGGCTGTCCCAGCGGACCTCCAGAGAGAAATCTCTTGTCGAGAGTCGTTATCTGCTCACATTTTGCTATGGATTCATGTGGTAATCCACCGTTGCCTGCTGGGATCGTGACATGGGTTGAGTGGGGGCGAATATTGGAGAAGGTTGGCACTACTATGACGTCAAAGGCTAGTTGATTGCGCCGATTAGGGGAAACAACAATTGCTGTTCTTGGTTGGTGCGGATCACCAGGTTGGTTAGGCAAGTTAACCCACCAAATTTCGCCTCGCTTTGGTGCAATATTGCTCATGGCCAGATGTGTTTGGCTGCTTCGGTTGTAATTTCGCCCCAACTCTCATTGCTTGCCTGCTCATCTGGAGTTAGTGACGAATAATATTGCAAATCGGCTTGATCTAGCATCTGTCGATACCAAAGCTTCAATGCTTCCTCAAAAACCGCACTGCGCGACACTTTGGGGTGTGCCTGAACATATGAATCAACAACTGACAATACGCCTGGGTTTATAGATACGGTGATTTTTCTGTCTTGAGTTTTGGTCATGATGTCCGTTTGGTATGACTGAATGAGCTAATAATTCAGCATACCAAAAGTCATATTTGATTGTCAAGTCGTGCGCCGAATGCTGCTTACGATGACCAGTAGTAGAATAAAAATGCAAAAAAAGACAAGCACTCTTCTCTAGTGTAGAACATAAGGTACCCCTCGGTATGTTTAGATCCACTGTGATGCTTGGGTTGGCTGGCAACTGTGATCAGCCGTTAGACAACCTATTATCTTTGCGGTGTGACATGTTATATCTCCATGTGGTGCAGCTGTTGGAAGTTGTTTGGAGGATTGCTCTGCACAGACAGATAGGAGAGTGGGAACTTCTCCCATCTGTCTGTTAGAACGTACGATCAACGCGATGTTTGTTGATCAGATCGAGGTCTAGATATCGAGCGGAAGCTCGAGGCCGTCCACTCCGCCGTAACGACCTTGCCCATCTCGGACACCTTCCTCGAAGGTGCTCGTGTGCAACTCGAAGCCATTGTTCACGAACTGAAGACTCGCGAGAATCAAGCGCACTTCGTACACCGGCGTTTTGGTTGCCAGAAGCGCCGTTTGCAGTTCCTTGAATAGACCGGCAGCACCGAATTTACGCAGGTTCGCCGTGCAGAAATAAGAGCCGAGCTCTTGTTTGGCATTGGCGAATTTACCGCTTGCCGCGAAAATTGTCGCAGCGATTGATGCGGCTTGTTTCTTGGCAGAGCCAGTGAGCATTTTCTTGCTTGAGAGTTGCACCGGTATCTTGATGTCGTAGTTGCCCGGTCTGGCGTCTCCGTCAACGACATCGAAATAAAAGCAGGTGTCGATGGGCTTGCTGTTTAACGTTGGTTTATAGTTCAGCAGGATTTGCGGCGTTGTTAAACGCATCGAATCCCGCTTAACTGCATCAAACTCTGCATAGAGAGTCTTGACCAGCGAATTCATCCCGTGCTGTTTGATATTGGCGCATGAAAAGTACCGTTCTAGAGCGAAGATCGTTAGCGAATCCGCGCCGTCTTGTGTTCCATTGTTGGCCAATTGTCTGGCGATTTCCTTGGCTTTCTTTAACATGTTTAGAGTCCTTTCTGTTTGGTTTGAGTTATAACTGGCTTTACCAATCGCCAATCGTGGCGTTTGGCAAAGAGGTAACCTCGATTCACCCCCCTCTGTTGTGTGTAGTAAATGTTTTGATTCGAACACGAATCTAAACTGGATGAAGATGCACAAGAGGGCATTGTCCCAGGTCTCTTGTGCTTTGATCTTCTGCCAGTGTGCTTTTGCTTGGTTTTCTATCTCGAAATGCAAATTGTAATTAGTGCTCTCTGTGACCATAACAAATTGAAGATTGCAAATTCAAGAATGAAATTATTGTGTTGACTAGCCTATAGACGCATTGTGCAAGCTTTGCTTAGCTACGCTAGCTATTTTTAGTGCGGGTTGTAGTTAGCAGGTCAAGAAACGCTGACAAGAAACACCAATCTAATTGGTGAGATCCCCATTGTTAATATATGTGCTTTTACTAATACTTTCTTCTTGGGAAAAACCTTTGGAGATTGGCTAGCCATGACACCGTTTTCGCACAGACAAGTAAATCTGGAAAGTTCAAACGAAGTAGCGCGTAATTCAAATAGCGGATCGAGCAAGCACTGCTCGCAAGCGCTTTTGATGGACACGATTTCAAATCTGGAGGAGAGGAGCCAGCCGATTCGTTTGGCCCTTGTTGATGATTCATCATCAAAGCCAGCCCCTGGATGTGATATTGCAAAGACGAGCCAAAAGGATCCCAGGCGCTTTGACATTGCTGATGATTACAAACATGTGACGGCGTTGGATAATGCCATGACTTCCATAAATTCCAATCTTAAGGACTTGGAAAAATTGGCCAATGATAGCCAGGGTGCGGGTATTTATCAACGCTATATCGACACACCCGAAGGAAAGCGTAGCTTCAAATGCCAGCTGGATAAACACATAAGTGCTCTTTCGTCATCGATTGAAAAACTATTGCCGGAACTTGAATATGCTCCGCAAGCTAAAGATATTTCTGAAAGACGCCGATCAGTTTGGGAGGATGCTCAACAGGTCAGCAAAACAGATCTTCTGCCTATGCTAAAGAACATAATTAGTGAGTGCGGCGAACCCGATTCAGAGAAATATGATCAAGCGAAGCGAGAAGCGATTCTTGCCGTGCTCTCGGCTCGACCGCCAAAAAGCAACAGGTTCAGCCTGGACTCAGCTCGAATCATCGCTGGTGCCTTCTCGACGTACTTGGATGGTGTCAGCTCGGAGCTAATTGATCTGAGAGAAAGAGCCTATGAAAAGTTGTCGGGACGGAAAGAATGTGTTGAATCTGTGCCTATAGACAGCGCTATAAGAGCCTATAACCGCTCAGCAAATGCGGCTAGAAGTTTTACGCACGGCATTACGCAAATGATACCAACGACAGATTGCAATGATGCGACCTGGAAAGAAAATAAGAAGCAGGTCGATCAATACTTCATACATTTGGAAAAAGCTGTCGCTAGACTGGACAAAAGAATGGATGCCTCTGTAGCAGCAACTTTTCCTGATGGCATGCCGAGCTATTCATTGCCTGGGTATGAAATGCGCGAGAAAGAATGGCTGAGCACAAAAGAACGAATCAGAGAGAAGTTGCCGCAAGAAATGGCCAATCTCAAGAATTTGCTCGGGCAAACGGATGGAGGAACTGTTGATCGTAAACTCAATCAACAAATTTGCGACAAGTGCCTCGAAGTCGGGACACTTATGTCGGCAATTGATATTACTGAAGACCGTGACAATTACCTATGGCGCAGGGCGCAGACGGATTACACCGACAAAGAGCCGGAGTCGATGAAAGACGTGGCCCATTCCTTGAAATCGACTGACAAGGCCGGACAAAGTCTAGGAACTGCCATTTGGAGGGCTACGGATGATAACGGCAACCCGCGCAAGTGGTCTAAGGCACGCGAGCTGATTTTACCGGCTGTGGCAGAATTAAAAAAGTGCATTGATAACGTGCACCAACTGTCACGCGGGTCTGTGCTGGATGATACCAATGAGGAATCGGTAGAGCGTTATACATGTTTGCAGGTGGTAGAAAAGGCCATGCTAAATGTCGACCAGGACTTCTCTGCAATCCAAAAAATTTGTGCTGATTTGGAAGCGAGTGGTGGCAAAATGAGCCGCGATGATAGAGATGCAAAATATGACATGCTCGAACAGAAGTGCTCGAACTTGACCATCCGCTCGCTCCATAATGTAAGCCAGGAGTTCAAAGGCGTTGTCTCGTACTTCGATAGCTCTCAATCGCCGCCAGCCTATTAGGGTTGGTGACCGAAGCCGCCGCCGCCAGGCGTCTCGATTACAAAGGCATCGCCCGGATTCATATTAACTATGGCAGTACCGGCGAGTTCTTCGGTCTTTCCTGAAGCCCGTTCAATATAGTTGCGGCCTTTCTTTCCTGCCTCCCCACCGGCTAAACCAAATGGTGGCACAATTCGTCGGTTGGAAAGAATCGCCGCCGTCATCGGCTTGAGGAAAGTTATGCGGCGGATAACGCCATTGCCTCCATGATAGCGGCCTTTTCCACCACTATCTTTGCGAATGGAAAACTGATCAAGAAGCACTGGATAACGCCACTCTAAAACTTCCGGGTCTGTTAGACGGGAGTTTGTCATATGTGTATGCACGGCATCAGTGCCGTGATAAGAAGCCCCTGCTCCTGAGCCGCCACAAATCGTCTCGTAATATTGGTGTTTGTCGTCCCCAAAAGTAAAATTATTCATTGTGCCTTGTGCCGCGGCTTGCACTCCCAAGGCGCCGAAAATTGCATCGGTTACTACTTGTGAGGTTTCCACGTTGCCTGCCACCACCGCTGCCGGATATTGAGGATTTAAAAGTGAACCCTTGGGAATGATGATTTCCAAAGGGCGCAGACAACCAGCATTGAGAGGAATGTCTTCATTGATTAGAGTGCGAAAGACGTACAGCACTGCCGCCTTGCAAACCGCTGCCGGTGCGTTGAAATTGCCATCCTGTTGTGGAGATGTGCCCGTAAAATCAATTGTTGCAGAACGGCTTTTTGCATCAATTGTTACCTTGACAGAAATGTTGCTACCATCATCGAGCATGTAGTTGAATGATCCACTACGCAATGATGCGATTGCTTTGCGAATGCAAAACTCCGCGTTGTTTTGCACGTGTTGCATGTATGAGTTTACGGTTTCTTGTCCCCAGTGTTTGATCAGTTTATTCAGTTCCAAAACACCACATTGATTGGCGGCAATTTGTGCTCTTATGTCTGCTAAGTTTTGCACTGGGTTGCGAGCCGGAAACGCAGCACTTGAAAGCAACTCAAGAAATTCTGCTTCGCGAAACTTTCCTTTCTCAACCAAGAGAAAATCATCAATCAGCACTCCTTCTTCGTCGATCGTGCGACTGGTTGGCGGCATGGACCCAGGAGTGATACCACCGATGTCAGCATGATGAGCACGCGAGGCGACAAAAAAAGAAATTGCTTTGCCTTCTCGATCGAAAACAGGTGTAATCACTGTGATGTCCGGCAGATGTGTGCCACCGTCATAGGGATTATTTAAAACATAGACATCGCCAGCATGAATATTATTGTGCCTATTGGTAATAATAGTCCTGACACTCTCGCCCATAGAACCAAGATGCACTGGGATATGCGGTGCATTGGCAATTAGATTGCCGTCTCGATCAAAAATTGCGCAGGAAAAATCAAGCCGCTCTTTGATATTCACTGAATAACTAGTATTCTGCAAAGTTACGCCCATTTGTTCTGCGACAGACATAAACAAGTTGTTGAAAATCTCTAACTTGACCGGATCTGGTGACGATTCTGCTTGGTTGGAAATCGAAGCCGAGCCGGATGCAGATGCAGTCTTTGTCAAAATCAAGCCATTGTTATCGTTGATTCTAGCTTCCCATCCCGGCTCAACGACATTGGTGCCGGTTGCATCGATTATTATTGCCGGTGCTTTAATTGTGATGCTCTTGTCTAAAGACTCGCGTTGATAAACCGGCGTGTCGTTCCAGGTGCCATTGGTGTACATGCGAACCGAGTCCATAGACTGTTTTGAATCATCATGTGACTTGTTTGTGCTATGCCAGTTGCTGATGTTGGTGCTGTCGATGACGTGAATGCCCTCTGCAACTGCTTCAACAGAAAGCGCATCTACAACTAACTGCTTTTCTTCAGCGATAAATCCATATCGTTTCATATGCAGCTCATTGAATGATGCATGCATAGAATCGACCGAATTAAAATCAACCAGAAGCGATGAGTCGGTTCCGTGATAGCGCAAGAGGGCTCTGGGAAAAATTGTAATTGCCGAAGTAGCAATCTCCTGATTGGTAAGCTCGGTATGAGCATGTTGGCTGAGTGCAGCAAGAATGCGCTTGATCTCGTCAACGTGATCTTCTTGGATGGGGAGATCAACCGATTGTTCTTTCATCACTCGTTGTTCGGCAAGTCCCATTCCATAAGCGGATAAGACACCAGCCAGCGGGTGAATAAAAATCTGCTCCATGCCAAGCGAATCGGCAATTTTGCAGGCATGTTGTCCGGCAGCACCGCCGAAGCAGCACAATGTATATTGTGAAACGTCGTATCCACGTTGTATGGAAATCTTTTTGATTGCATTTGCCATGTTGTCGACAGCGATAGTAATGAATCCATCGGCAACTTCATGAGCAGAACGCTGGTTGCCGGTTACTTTGGTTAATTGGCTAGCTAGCTGTGAGAATTTCTGATGAACGACGTGCGCATCAAGTGGCATGTTACCACTCTCGCCGAACAATGCCGGGAAAAATTGCGGTTGTAATTTGCCGACCATGAGGTTGCAGTCGGTGATGGTAAGTGGACCGTCTTTGCGATAACAGGCCGGTCCTGGATTGGCCCCGGCTGAATCTGGTCCGACACGGTAACGTTGTCCATCAAAATGGACTATCGATCCGCCGCCAGCTGCCACTGTATGAATTGAAAGCATCGGTGTGCGCAACCGCACTCCGGCAACTTCCGTTTCAAATTGCCGTTCATATGTTCCGTCAAAGTGTGAAACATCAGTCGAGGTTCCGCCCATGTCAAAGGTGATTAGTTTTTCGAAACCGGCTTGCTTAGCTGTTTGTACTGCCCCGACAATACCGCCGGCTGGACCGGAAAGAATGCTGTCTTTGCCATGAAAGGCAAGAGCATCCGCTAGTCCGCCATGTGATTGCATAAACATCAGTTTAGTATCACCAAGATTGCTGGACACTTGGTTGACATACTTTTCCAATATGGGCGAAAGATATGCATCCACAACAGTTGTGTCGCCGCGCGATACTAATTTGATCAAGGGGCTGACTGTGTGCGATAGCGAGATTTGCGTAAAACCGATTTCTTTGCATAAGTCTCCTAACATAAGCTCATGCTTCGG
Source organism: Candidatus Obscuribacterales bacterium (assembly GCA_020050685.1). Taxonomy (GTDB): domain Bacteria; phylum Cyanobacteriota; class Vampirovibrionia; order Obscuribacterales; family Obscuribacteraceae; genus JAGVKG01. The sequence goes on from JAGVKG010000013.1 coordinate 213,128, forward strand.
ATATCGATAACCATGCATGAGAATAATAGCTACAGCGCGGATGCCTGTATCATATGCTTTTTGCAAAGAGACTCTGGCTTTGTTCAGGTCCAAGCCGGCTATTGTTTTTCCTTCTGCATTGAGACGTTCGTCAACTTCACAAACTTGTTCATAAAGCATTTCCGGAAGGACAATCTGTTGGGCAAATATCTTCGGTCGGTTTTGATAACCAATTCGCAAGGCGTCGCCAAACCCTTTTGTCGTTACCAAAAGCGTTCTTGCTCCTTTGCGCTCCAGCAAGGCGTTTGTTGCCACCGTGGTGCCCATTTTTACAACAGCGATGGAATCTGGCGGCAATTCCGCGTCCTTGGGGATGCCCACAACATCTCGAATGCCCTGCACTGTCGCATCTAAATAACGCTCGGGATTTTCCGACAAGAGTTTATGAACTAAAAGAGAGCCATCCGGACGACGGGCAACAATATCCGTGAATGTGCCACCACGATCAATAAAAAATTGCCAGCGATCGTTATCTGTGTGGTTGACCATGGTGTCTACTAAAAGAACTAACTCAAATTATGTCTTGCGCAAACAGCACTTTCGGATCTAGTGTTGTGCTTTCTGGCGTACTCATTGAGAGGTATCGAGGCCTCTGTCTGGATGCAGTTTGGCTTGCAATTTCTGTGATTGTGTTTGGATGCTGTCTGCATCATTTGTTCTGCCCATTTGTTTCAAAAGCGCAGCATAGCTATTTAGCACTGCAACTTTGGCATTAGGATCTTTACGAGCAATACCAATTGCATTTTTGTATGCAGCTTCTGCATTGCGATTGTCGTTAATGGCTTGGTAGCAGGTGGCGAGCGAAACATAGTATGGTGCAAGCAATTCTGATTTGCTGCCAGACTGCTGTTTGATGATGCCAATTGCCTGCTTATAAAGTGGAATGGCCTTATCGTAATTGCTTTGTTCTTGATAAATTTGAGCCATGTCCCAAAGCGCGGCAGTCACGCTCAAACTATTACTTCCCGAGAGTTTTTGAATTAAGGCAATCTCTTGCTCGACATAAGATTGAGCCTCCGCATAATTGCCCAATTTTTTCGCATCATAAGCCAGATGGCGCAAGCATTCGACAAGTGGCGCAGAATCGTTACCGGAAAGTTTCTCGCCCATGCTCAAAGCAAGCTTGAAATAATTTTCCGCTTCTTTGTAATTGGACATTGATTCGCAGACACTGCCCAGCGCCACCAATATATCTTTGACGGTTGGATGATCGGAGCCATATGCAGTCGTGGCGGTTGCTAACGCCTTTTCATAGAAGGACTTGGCGTGATCGTATTTACTTTCCGCTGCATAAGTCTCAGCAAGATTGATCAAGCTTAATGCTAGTTGTGTTTGATCAACAGTTTTCTTTTTTTGAGCTACGTCGAGCGCTGCCGTGAAGTAAGACTCTGCTTGGCTAAACGTATGTTCGTTGCGCGCATCTTTACCGGCTTGGGTGTAGTTATTCCAGAGCAGATCATCTGGATGTTGAGCCAATGCCGGCAGACTGGCATTAGGCAAAGTGGCGACCAGAGCCAAGAGGGTTTGCAAGAGGGTGTTTCGAATTTTCATTGCATTGTTTTACCACATATTGGACTTGGTTGATTCATGGTCTTTTCGGATAAAGTTTTGCCGTAGTTTCCCCATTGAATTTAAGGTTGCCGGGAATTAAAGTCCAAACACTTGTATGGTCGTCCATTCAACGAATTAGGAAGCAAAAGGAATTTGTATGTCTGTGCCTGAGTTAGAAGCTTTTGAGCCTTCTGAGGGAAAGAAACCGGCGTTCAGATTAGTAACCGATGACTCGGCATCCGCTAGCGCGGCATTCGATGTGAACTCGGTCGACCAGAGACTGGCGCAATCATCTGGTTTGCTTCCCGAGCTGCCGCTTGCCAAAGCAAATTTGCCAGTCGAACAAACTGCCAGCGCACACAAGAATTTGCCGGTCCCCTTTGGCGATTTTCATCCATTATCCTCCCTGCTTTGTCGTACTCAGAAGACAGAAAATCGCGGCGACAAAACCTGGTGGCTTTATAGTGAATTTTGTAAAAACCTGGTGAATATGGAATCAGGTTTAGGCCAACTTGCTATCAACGCAGAAACGCAACAGCTTGAGCAGTGGTGCAAGATCCAGAATCAACTTGGACTGAGAAAAAATTGCCAGTCTATTCGCGTTACAGTTCCATTTTTTACTCATCGTCCGCCCATTTACAACAAAGCCAAAGATCAAATTATTGGCTTTGGTCCTGGTAGAGGCAATGAAGTTTATTACGGCGAAGTGCCAGTTATTCTGCCGGCTACCGATCAGGCATTGGCAAGACAAGGTTGTTCAACCAAACTTGGCTGGCAATTTTTAGGACGCAGCTGCAAGGACGGCGATGCGGAAATTGGCAAGGTGTCGACCTATGGTGGTGGACGGCAAGAATTTTTTGGTCAATTGGACAAACGACTTTCGCAGCAAGAACAAGTTCTTGGACAGAACAAGGGCGAACTGGCATTCTTCTTTCCCGGCTTCAGCACCAACTTTCGTAACTCATTGGTAATGGCTGCCGTGGCTCAGAGAGACTGGGGTGTTCCGGTTGTACTGGATAGCTGGCCTAGCCGCGATAAATTTGGCCCAATTGCCTACAATGCTGATGAATGGTCGATAAGCACTAATTATCGCCAGGTCACCAGGCCGGTCTTGAAGGAATCAGCGCGCCGTTACGGACCAGGCAATTTGAGTCTAATTGGATTTAGCATGGGCAGTCGGCCGGTCACCAGCTTTGCCCTTGATTGCGCGGCAGAATATGACAGATCAGGACTTCAACAAGAACGTCTTAACCGTGTAATCGAAGCAGAGGCAGATCAACCCGCAGAGGCCTTCAAGGGAGATTTGGAGCAAATTGCCAAAGGAGCTAAAGACGTGACGCTCTATGTGTCCGATGAGCACTCAAAGGGAGCCGATGTTGCGCTTAAAGTTTCAAAAAAATATCATGGCGGCGAGCAGCCACTAGGTTTAGCCGGTCCGGAGCTCTACTCTTTGTTGCCACCAGCAATTGACAATGTTCGTTCGATTGTGGTGAACGAAATCAATAAACCGCCCTTCTACCATGACGATCATGATCAAGTCATGGCAACGTATGCCAAATACGGGGCAGAAGGATTGAGAGAGAAATTGAAGTATTGCTTGGAGGCCATGGGTCCACCGAAGCGATTCTTGGATGAAAATCAAACACTGCAGCGGTATTTTTGGTTGCGCAAGAAATGCGAATCTGGCGATGCAATTTGAGTTCGTCAATCCGGCTTGCGAAATTAAAATGTGTGCCGAAGCAGAAATAATTGGACCACTTTGAGAATTGGCGGGTTATTATTTGCACTAGCGATTGGTCTTGGGCCGATTTGGCATGGGTCGACTGGTATGGGAGATTCGGTGAGAGCAAGTGCAGCGAGCAGACATCTTGATCCCGTCCTGTTTAAGGGAACGGCCTTGGTTGTTGCGCTTGCTAGCCCGACAATTGTCCTGGCAGATGAGTTATCTCTCGAATCTGTTTCTGCCAATGGCCAAGTCAAAGAAGTGATCAAGTCGGTCTTGAAAAATGTTAAGACCGCCCCTGGCGCTACACCTGGTTCCGTAGACTTCTCTGTGCCCGGGCTTGTACATGGCACTGTGCGTATGCCCCAGAAAGAAGCAGCGGCAAATAGGCCGACAAAAGAAGTTGTAGATCTGGCACCAGGAATTGGTGATGCCACTGTGCCGGCCACCAACAAAGATCTAGCCACTGGTGGTGCACTGCCTGCCGATAGTCCGTCGCTCGACATTCACTTTGATGGCGATGGAGAGGCTGCCGGTTTGCCAAAGGATGCAGTGCCTAATGCTTTAGACTGGCTGATGCCAGGCAAAGCAAAGCGCCCGGGACGGAAATTACCACCAGGATTTAAGGGCCTCGAGCCGTCCGTAAATAATATGCCAGCGATCATGCCCTAGCCTTCACTCGGTCTGGTGGTATTACCGGCGGTGCCAGTCAGCAACTGTCGTTTTTGATTTAAGCAATAGTACTTATAAGTATTAGTACTTTAATTGGACGATAGCTGGAGATAAATCTGCTATTCCATTATTGATTGGGTTGCTAGCGGGACCATTGATTTCACCGGGGGTGCCTTTGACAAATCCCTTGGTCAAAGTGCAAACCAGCTCTAGCACCTTACCGTGGCTTTGATTTTTGATTACATCTGTAACTTTGATACCAATGAAACCAAGGCAAGGACGGTGATTGTTGTAGGGGGGATCGCCGCTCATCACCGGTATGTATAGAGTGCGCCCATCGGTGAGTTTTGAATAGTATGGTTCCTCGGAAAGATCTTTGGTGCTAGCCACACCATTCATCAGATCCATTTGATCCCCAATGTTGAGAGCTGGCACGAATCCAGGTTCTATTGGTGCTAGGCCAAGTATTTGATCAATGGCATCATTGACATAACTTGCACTGGCACCACCGGTAAAGCCGGTATAACCACAATTCATATATTGTTGAGACTCAATGAAAAAGGTGACTGTATCACCAATCTTACTTTTATAGAGAGGAACTGCATGTCCATTTGGTGTATCAATACTTGCCACCAAAGGAAACAGCGAATCTTGCCGAACACCACTAACTGTGTCGTAAGCAATTGCTGTTGCTGTTACATCAATTGGTGACTTGTTATGCCCAAAGATACGGGCAAAGAAATTGTCTATTTCCTTATGCGCATCAACCTGGCATTGTCCACCATCGTTGGTAGGCGAGGCGTTGATGTCTACTTCGGTGCCAGGCGTAGTTGCAGAGACTGGTTCTCCGTCTGCTAAATTTGCGGCTGCCACTGCCTCCGCGTCAGAATCAGCCATTTGCTGCTGGTTGGGGATGACCATATCTTTGGCTCCAGCAATTGCCGCTGCGTCGGCAGCATTTTGCAACTGGGTTCGAACGGTGACGTTATGAGCAATGTCGGTGGCATAAGCACCAATGCCGATCACGGCACAAATGATCATGCATAACATGACATAGGCAATTACACCGGACTGCGATCGTGAGCGCCGACTCTTAAGATGGTGGCACTGCAACTGAACTTGATCATTTCCACGTGCTGATGTATTCATAGCTTGAACCTTCGTGTACAGTTCTCACTGCTTTCATGCCCAGTACCAAGTACGATTAATCCGTCAAAACCCGCTTCTTAGCTAGTCTTCACCTAGTATTTCTCTCATCAAGACCTGTCGTGCCAGAATTGTTTTTACTCTAGGCGAAACGTATTGGATGCGCTGATTGTAAAACTGTTTCCCAGATGCAGGGGATCGGGATTGGGAAAGCGAGGCAGACCATATTGATTGCTCAGGTATTCCACTGTTACAGAAACGGTAGGCGGAGTTGCTGCCGTATCAAATACCGGATTTTCAAACTGGGCGGAATTGGCGATGATATTTGCGATGCGAATATTGTCAAAAACCAATGATTCTTGCAATGCGCGATCGTTGGCTACTTCTGGATTCTGTCCGTAAGCAATTGCCAAATCGCGAGCCGCTTGCCGTGCGCCCTGGGCAAGTGAGTTTTGAATCACATAAGCATAACTAACTTCCAGTACGACGAAGAGCAGTAATATCACGACCGGCACTATCACAACTATAGCGGCAGCCGCCTCGACGAGTGTAGCGCCATACCTCCTGTTGAGTCTCTTGCTATTGTGTCTATTGCGTTTGTCCATGTTCTAAAAATACCTTGTAGTGTGTCCGAGCGTTTGTAGGCTTGAGTTAAGGGGTTTCCTGATTTTGGTTGGTTTCCTCTTTGGCAGGGGCGTCTTTTGCCTGCTCTTGAGCGGAGATGTTTTTCTCTGCTATTGTTTGCACTTGATCCATGAGTGTGAAGTAATAATTTCTGGCTGTAACTGTTGTTGCAGCCAGAGTCCCAGCAATGCAAGCTTGCTTAGCTTTGTCTAACTGTCGATTGGCGATGTAGGCGCGAATTAGATCTACGCGGGCTGTATCCAAATATGGGTTCTGCGAAATTATCTTGCTCAGGCAGGCGATGGCATCGTTGTACTGCCCGCAGTACATATGCGCCTCGCCAAGCGCGATTTGATCGTTTGCTTGCCCTGGCTCCAGATGAATAACGTATTGGATTTGACGCAAACTCTCTTGAGGTTGGTTGGCTCTAAGAAGGGCGGCCGCCAAATATCTTCGAGCCTGAGTATCTTTGGGATTTGTGTATAAAGCGCTGGACAATGTTTTGATTGCCTCTTTGGCTTGGCCGCTGGCCAATTGAGTGTAGCCGCGAGCTACCAGGCTATTTTGTGAGCCTTGTGCGCTCAAGGCCTGACTTTGCAAGGCAAACGCCAGTACTACCGCTTGAGCTCGTTGTATGAGTCTGTTGTTTGGGCTCGGCATGGTTGTTTTCATGTTGTTTAGAAAGTGTGCAATATAGGGATTTTGCAGTAAGCACTATCAGTCAGTATACATTTCAAACTTTCCCAAAATAATTCGTACCATAACAGTGTCAACTACTATCTGAGACAATAATAACGGTTTGGATTTTAGAAGCAGATAATTGACACCGTATGTGGTATCAATGGTTAATGGCTTGTAATGTGCAAACTCAGTGGCTCAGTTGAACAATGCCTGCAGACAGGTTCTCGATGCCAGTGTTTATTTGATTGTTATTAGAGCTGGCTATTTCACCAGGTGTGCCTTTGACAAAGCCTTTAACCAGGGTGCAAACCAATTCCAAGACTTTGCCACCTTGTTGATTCTTGATCACATTGGTAACTTTGATACCAATGTATCCCATGCAAGGACGCTCTTGATTGTATGGCGGCTCACCACTAACTACTGGCACATAGAGTGTGCGTCCATCGGTAATTGCCGAGAAATAGGGCTCCTCGGTCAAGTCTTTCGTGCTGGCAACACCATTCATCAGGGCCAACGAATCACCCACATCCACCGAGGGTATAAACCCTGACTCAACTGGTGCAAAGCCAAGCATTTGATCAATGGCATCGTTTACATAATTTGAGTTAACGTTTCCGGTGTTAAATCCGGTCCAGGCACAATTTTTGTATTGCTGAGATTCCAAATAGAAGCTTACTGAATCGCCAATTTGACTTTGGTAGAGCGGAACGGTGTGTCCATTCAATGTGTCGATACTAACCACCATCGGGAAAAGAGAATTTGGCCGAACGCTTGTAACTGATCGATAGGCAATTGCAGTTGAGGTGACATCAACGGGATCCGTATTGTGGCCAAAAATGCGAGCGAAGTAATTGTTGATTTGCTTATGAGCGGTTACTTGGCACTCGCCGCCAGTGGCCGTGGGCAGAGATTGTACTTCCACTTCCGTATTCGGCGTCGCCGTTGAAACGGGCTCGCCGTCAGCCAGATTTGCTTCCGCAACAGCTTCGGCATCTGCTTCGGTCATACCCTCTTGATTGGGAATGACTAAGTCTTTGGCGCCGGCTAGAGCCGCTGCGTCGGTGGCATTTTGCAATTGTGCCCGTACTGAAACGTTATGAGAGATATCGCAAGCGTAAGCGCCAATTCCTATTACTCCTAAAATCAGCATGGAGAGCATGACATACCCTAATACCCCACCCTGATTGCGCCTACTGGCATTTTTTGAATGATGAATCTTCTTGTGGCGCCCTGCGCCCTCGACCCTAATTGTGTGCCCAATTTTCATGATCGTTTATTCCCTCGTTCAGTGTACCCCTTTCGGATTGTAGTTTTACTAAGTGAAATGTGCGTGAAGTCTACTCCAGCCTAAATGTATTGGAGGCGCTGATGGTAAAGCTATTGCCTAAATGCAGAGGATCCGGATTAGGAAAACGCGGCAAACCATATTGATTGCTCAGGTACTGCACCGTCACCGAGACAGTTGGTGGAGTGGCTGCAGTATCAAAGGTGGGATTATCAAATTGGGCGGAATTGGCGATGATATTAGCAATGCGGATATTATCGAACACCATAGACTCTTGCAGCGCCCGGTCGTTAGCTACCTCGGGATTCTGCCCATAGGCAATGGCTAAGTCGCGAGCTGCCTGCCTCGCCCCTTGGGCCAGCGAATTTTGAATTACATAAGCGTAGCTGACTTCCAGCACAACAAAGAGAAGCAATATCACCACTGGTACTATCACAACGATGGCTGCAGCTGCCTCAACAAGCGTTGCGCCTCTTTTGTTCTTAGCTCTCATAACCGGCCATTATCCCCTGTCCTAAAGTACCGACCGTGCCCAGCCTTGGGGAGTAGATAGCGAATTAGATCCCCTAGTCGTTTAATGCCCTAATTCGCGTCAGAAGTCTCTCAATGCCCCCGTAGATTGCAATTTCTTTATTTGTCGCCTGATACTTTCATATTACTACTTAGGACTCTCCTAGAAGTTCCAAATTTATCTTGCCAGTGACTTGATAAAAAGAGCGGTTCCCTACTATGGGAACCGCTCCTGGTTTGGCTTAATCGTAACTGATGAGTAAGCCAACCTACAACTGAAATACCATTATGACTGCGTCGGGAATCCAGAGAGTGTTTGTTGATTTTCTTTATCAGCATGAATGCGATTCATCAGGTTGTAGAATTCTCTGCGGGCTTGTTGGTTTTGGCTGATTTGCAAGCCTTCCCGGCAGAGCAAATTGGCATTGTCGAATTGCTTGGTGGCGATGAGCGCCTTAATCAAGTCAAGGCGAGCCGTATCCAGTGTTTGATTCTCGTTGACAATTCTTGCTAGGCAAGCAATTGATTGACCAAACAGACCGTCTTGATAATAAGCTTCTCCCAATGTTACTTGATCCATTGTTTGTTCTGGGGCTTCTTGTGGTTCCATTTGGATTACATACTGAATTTGTTTGAGCCCTTCCTTTGTCGAGCCGGCTCTCAATAAAGCGGTTGCTAGGTAACGGCGGGCTTGTATGTTACCCGGCTCAACGCGCACTACTTGCGAGAATGTGTGAACTGCCTGCTCGACATCGCCTTGCGCTAATTGATTGTATCCAGTGGCTATTAACTTTGCGCCAACACCGGTTTCTGCAAGGGCCATAGCCTGTGTACCTAATATCACAAGAGCTACGCCAACGAATACACCCAAACCGACTTTCAATACGGCTAAATTTATGATGTACGACATAATGCCCCCTAGTTCCGACATGATCATTTTGATCCGCTCCGATATTTTTTGTTTGCCAAGTCACTCCCTACATCTCCTAATCTAGTCAGACGTTGTGAAAAGCCTGTGAAAAGTGATACTGAAGGTGGCGGCACACTGCAGTGCTCGAATAATCAACCGGCAAACGATGGCTTCGATTGCTTACTACGGTTTTTTTATCGGCTTCTTAAATGGATTGGAAAGATTAACTGGCAAGTTAAATAGATTAACGGTCTCCAAGCGCAATAGAGAAGAATGGATTAACGCTGACTAATGTTGGTTTTGCCAGGCCTAGAATAAGGTCATTAGCTTGGTTTGCAGGAGAACAAAAATGACACAAGTAGCAACAAAGACCCCTGTGGAAGCCGTATGGAACGTTAAGAAAGTAAACGAAATTACCAGCAAAATTTGGGCAAATAACTATTTGTCGACAATGGCTGTGCTTTCTAAGTATGGCCCAGAAGCGGTTAAGGAATTCAACAAAGAAGTACTCACACACAAAGTTGAGTATTTAAAGTCCGTGGGAGTTAAGACCCCAATCGATTTAGCTAAAGCCAAAGCAGAAGTTGATGCTAACGTTTTCGGCAGCAAGATTGAAATTGTTGGCGATGAAAAGAAAGCTCAAATCATCTACAAGCAATGCAATTGCTGGAATGCTTTGAAGAATGAAGGCAAATTATCAGTCAAAGACCAAGAACAGCAAGGCAAGTGCTTTAGCGAAATGGTTTCTGGACTGGCTCAGGCTTTCGGCTTCAAGGGTGAAGTTGTGTTTGAGGGCGAAACAGCCATCATTACCTTCACGAAGTAAGACACGTTAGCTTATAAAATCATCTAATCGGGGTAAGTAGAATCTGTTGGGTTCTTCTGCCCCGGTTAATGTTTGAAAAAGCCGTGAGTAAAAAACAAGAATCTTCAGTGCTGGATGATATTGCCGAGACTTTGTCTCGAGGCGGATGTTTTCGTGCTGTTGAGTTGCCGATTCATACGCTCGAAGATGAGAAATTGGTTGGTTATGAATTAGTCTCGCGTGGGCCTGATGGTAATTTTAAAATGCCTGACCAATTTTTTGAGGTTTGCCGGCAGCGAGATATTTTGACGACGGTTGATTTGCATTGTTTTCGGGCCTGTGCTGCTCATGCCTCTAAGCTTGCTGTTGCTCCGCGCTTGCATATCAACTTATTTCCCGATACCTTGGCGCAAACACCGGTGGAAGATATTCTTGCTGACCTGCCGGAAAGATACAAAGCCGGCGGGCTTTGTATTGAAATTAACGAGCAACAGTTTCTTGGTGATATGGAAGTGCTTTGTCAAAAAGTCGTAGCTCTTAAGCGAGCTGGTATTCTTCTGGCTGTCGATGATGTTGGTTTTGGTGCCAGCAGTGTCGAGACGTTATTGTCCTTAGAACCGGACATAATCAAAATCGACCACCGATTTGTTGATGGTGCGGCTGGTGACACCACGAAAGAAAGGCGCTTGCGCCGCTTGGTGCGCATTGCCGAAGTATTGGGTGCAGAGACTGTGGCAGAGGGTGTGAACAACCGTCAGGACTTAGCACTCTTGAAACAGTTGAATGTTTTTGCTGGGCAAGGACTGCTTTGGCCACCAAGCGAATAATTACTATAGAACATCGGAGTCGATGAAAAAATGTAGGGGCAAGTCCGCACGACCCCTACATTTGCTTGACTATTGTTTGCTTGGCGCAGCGCCGACAGGCAGCGGCAACCACCAACCTTCAGGCGCCCATGATTCTCTGCCGGTGCGTGCTTTGTAAGCGTCATTTGAGATAAACAGCGCTGACCAAGCAATTTGGTGGCAGTCGAGACTTACTTCTACAAGGCTAAGCTTTTCTTGTGGTTGACCCAATATTTCGTCTGTGTTTGCCAGCCAAGTATCGATGTCTTTCACCTCTTTGGCAATTTCTGCCCAAGCCTTTTGTTTTCTCTCGGCCCGCTTTTTTGAGCCGGAGGCAAGAAAGGTTTTGTTGTCGAACGTGGCATGGACGGCAGCGATTGCTGGACGCAATTTGTTGTTCACCAGAGCTTGCACTTCGGCCATGGTGGCAGTGTGTGGCTCCTGGCAAATGCGTTTGCGTTTGATTGTCCCGCTTGTTTTGCACCGACTTTCTTCCGTTGGTGTGATGAAATCACAAATTTCCAGCGCCGTTAGTCGTACCGTGACCGCTTGTTCCTCTAGAGCCTTGAGTTCGTCTTTGGAGATACAGGTTGGTGGCGATTGCGAAGAGTTGGTCACAGCAGCCGTGGTTGGCGGGCTGTACATAATGATGGACAGGACCATCATCAGAAAAATGGGAAGTGTTTTCAATGCGTATTTGATGTTTTTCATTTGGCACTTACTCCTTGTTGTTCTTTATTTCGGTTATCTCTGTGCGAGTCATTGCCGGGTTGGCTCCTTCCGGATATTCAAACGGCAGCTTTGCTGCCTCTGTGTCCGGTACTCTTACGAGAAAACCATTTGTGTCTGTCCAGTCTTCGATTTCAATTCCGGGAATACTTTCGTATTTGGCTCGGAAACTCTCGAAATATTCGATGAGTTGCTTGTGGGGAATTTCGGTGCTCCAGTAATAGAACTTCTTCATTGGTGGTTCCTCTCTGTCAAACAAAAAGTCACCGGGAAGCTCTTGCTTCCAGGTGATTTCTTGCAATGTTTGTAATGTTGTGGCTTGGCGGTTCTTTGCGGCGTAAGTAAGAGGGCTAGTAAAGATAGACTAGCAAATCAAAAAATTCAAAGTCAATCAAATGTCTATCTGCCGCAAGTGCACACAACACGAACTGGCCAAGGCATTGCCTAGTTAGCAGAGCTTCGCTAGGAAGGAAAATCCTCAATAGTAGCCAAGAAGAGAATAGACCCTGATTGATTGTCTCGAATTACTACGACAAAGGGATGATCAACTACCATGTTGAATCGGTCGGGAGAAGGCGCTGCTGCACCAAGCATCATGTGCACGGATGTCGTAGCGGCAGCTTCGGTTCCTTTTTCGTCCACTTCTAAAATTGTCTTGTGAATCACTTTGCCAATATAGACTGGTAGCTTGACGTCACACATTTTTTTGAAGTTGGCACAACTGGGATCGAAAGCACAAGCCATCCCTAACGCACTAAGTGCATCGCGAAGATTTGTTTCATAGGTTGCTTTGAATTTGGGAAGCGACAAAGATCCTGGTTTGGATTTGAAGCCATTGATCCAAGTTTGCCAGTTTTGTGCCGTGAACTGAGCAAGAAAAGTATCGTTTGGTTTACTTGCACCTTGATCGGGCAAGAAGACAAACATGCTGATATGTTTTTCTCCATAAGGTAATTCAACAGCCTGAAAACCAGTGCCCTTCAAATAATTGAAATTCCCTGAACGATTCATCATTGGCACGCTAGTGGTTTTGCCTGATGAACTCATGAAATTAGTTGGTTGTGTTGATTGTTTGTCAAATGGAATAGACCAAGTGCCTTTGAAATAGGTGGCATTGGTCAGAAGCAGAATCTCATCTGCCGCAAGTTTATCAATGATGGAATCAATCTTGCCCTTGGTCTGATCGGCGATCCACTTATTGATAATCACCACAGTTTCCGGCAAAGAGAAATCCAAAACCGATACTTTGGCACCATAAATGGTGCTACAGGTATCTAGAAATGGCGTCAAGAAAGTAATTTCTTTGTTTGCCCAAAGAGCATTGGCTGATTGTAAGACAACTGCCGGATCGGAACTTACAAGCGAGGCAATCAATGCTTTGTTGCCGTCGTTGATTTGGTTGAGACTGAATTGACCATATTTGAGGCTGCTGAGCATGTCGTCTTTGGTCTGCCCGTCTGCTCCGTTTGCTGTCATGGAAAGGGCAAGCGAAACGCTAGTTGGCCCAATAATGATATTTTTGCTGCCGTCAGTGTTTTTTGCTAATTTGATGTTCTCTTTTAGTAAATCAATGCCGAACGCATTGTTGGCCGAAATCAGATCGGTTTTGCTGGAGCCAGCTTGTACTGCCAATTGTTCGGTGGCGGCGGTTATAACAGCACGATTGGTTTCAGCCTCTGATTTTGACGAAGCGATCAATGCACCAAGCAGAACCGGTATTGCTAGAGCCAACGCCGCTAGTTTCACTATTTTCTTCACGCGTTTAGATCTCCACTTCGATATCATCACCAACGACCCGTAAATTGTACTTAGCCTGCGGGGCAGTAGCCGGTCCTTTAACCACGGCTCCGGTTTTTACATCAAAGACAGCTCCATGCCAAGGACAAGTAACATTCTCGCCTTGCAGTTGTCCTTGCGACAATGGCCCACCGCGATGAGAGCAAACATCGTCAATCGCAAAAAAACTGCCATCAAGATTGAAGATGGCAATTTTTTTTCCGCTTGCTTCGACGCATGAACTTTTGCCCGGTTCGATCGCGGTTGTCTTGGCTACCTTAACGAATTCTGTCATGGCTAAATTCCCATTCCTAAAGATGTGGCCCAATCAATTGGCCTTAGTGTTTGGAATGATTTTAGCGCACGAGCGGGCAATCTGATTTGTTAAATCAGCTATGTTAAGCACTTGAGACGCTTGTTGCTGTCTAGTTTGTCACCGACACTTCTGTTTTGGTTTCCAGCTCAGCTTGTGCCTTGAGGGCCTTGAGCACTGGTGGCATTTCGGAGGCCAAGAGTCGTCTTACCATGATCTGAGGAACGAAAAGTCCCGTGTCTAAGTATTTGGCAAAAGTCACTTGTGTTTGTTTGCCCTCAGAAAGGGGCTCTAGTTTCCAATAACCGCTATTGTGCTTGAATGCACCGCTTACACGGTTGAATTCAAGTAAATATGGTGGTGATTCTTTCAACTCAAGTACATATTCAAAAGGCGCAAACATATTTGTTGGTCTAATTACATGAGTGACTAACTTCTTGTTGCCTAAGTCTTCTATGACTTCGCATTTTTCCAAATAAGGAAAAACCTCGGCAGCATTTTGGTAATCAGTGAGAACTCTCCAGACAGCCTGAGGTGATGCATTGATCACGGTTTTTTCTACTGCATAGATTTTACCGTCTTTGGCCTCTGTAGTTCCTTTGGCGGAACTGGCAAGGGCTTTTGCCTGTGGCTCTTGTGCATTAGTTGGCGGTATTGCAAGTGGTGCTAAGGTCAGAAAAGTTATAAGTAAAGGAAAAAACAAAAAAGTACGCCTGGTGTTCTCCATCGAATTCATTGTTACCCCGCATGAGAGTGAAGGCTTTTAGCGGCTGCGAGGGACAAGCCGATCTAAACCCCAAAAGTCGTCTACGAGAACCAAGACGCCTGGCTCTCAGCTAGGTTCCCGAGAAAACATAAAAGAAAACACAGCGAACAAAAATGGGAAGGAGGCGTTTTTAGGCGCCTCCTTAGGGCATGCAGGGGGAGTGAAAAGTTTTGAGGGCTCAGCTTGAATACATGTCTACGACCGGACCGGAAGGACCGTCATAGGCATATGTATAACTGTAGGGTGTGGCTCTGACGCTCCAGCCATTGCCAGACCAGCTGGCGCCAGGGATATTGCCCTGATAGTAGTAGAAGCCGTCCATCACCCAATATGCCGGTGTGACTGTTCCAGTTGTTCTGCTCACCCAAATAGCATTTCTGCCATTATTTATGAATGGGTTCATGCCTAGGGCAAACATATTATTGATGTAGAAGTTATACATGTAAGAACCAGCCGGGAAGCCCAGACCTCTGATCAAATAGTCGGCGCAAGTTGTCCAAATGGTTTGCACGGTTGTCGATTCGACTTGCTGCATCGGATGGTATTGGGCTGGTGGTGGAGGTGTTGTAATTGGAATTGGACAAGTCAATTGCCATTCACCAACTAAGGCGGGGCAAGATGGATAGCTGCCGCCACTGGTGGCAATGCTGCCACACCAATTGGCATTGGCAATTTTTCCTGCACCACCAGGAGCTCGCATGTCGGCAAAATAATCGGCATTGGTGCTGCCCGGAGTAATCGTTGTTTGTGAATAGGCATTGGCCATCATGTCTCTGGCTTGTACTTGCCAAACCGTGAATACTCTCACTGTCGGCCCGCCACCTGGTCCGGTTGGTCCGGCGTTAGCTGCCCCTTTTGGAGTCAAATAGATAGTTTGCAAGTTTGTGATCAAGGCTTGTGTGTTTTGATAGAGAGCTTGATCTTCAACTGTAGATACTGCGGCAAATTGATTGCTGCCCACTAGCATGTGAATTTGTCCTGTGCCAGGCTCATTGCCGGCAACAAAAAATGAGAACTTCAAGTTTTCATAGGGATTGCTGCTGGAATTGGCTGCGGCAATGGCTGGTGTGAGCCAATGGTTATCGCCACTTGGTTTGGCGCCAATCACCGGATCTTGCGTGTGCTTGAAAATATTCAACTGACTTTGATTGTTGCCAGTTATTGGTGTGCACCAATCGGTATGTCCGGATGCAGGATCTTGCTTGCTTGGTGCTTTGCCAGTCGCTACTTCAATTTCTGTCGCGGCTCTGCCCATTGGGTAGAAATCGGCACCAGCAACAATAAAGTGTGTTGGACTGACTTCCTCAATTCCTAATCCGGAAAGTGCCTTCATGTTTTTCAGCATGCTTTCAACAACTTTTACCGCATAGCGAGAGTTAACCAAAGCGGCCTTGAGGGATGGGAATTTGTTCATCACCTTTTCTGACGTGTCTTTGAATGTTGTATTCATCGCATCGTCGGTTTGTGCCAATTCGTGCTTGAGTTGTTCGGCTTCTGCTCCCACTGCCGTCTTGAGCTTTTGATCAAGCTCGGCTCTGTGGCTGGCCTGCTTAGCAAAGTTTGGATCGGCATCGGTAATTTGTTTGGTCAAATTGTAGACAACCAATGCCGTATTCTTTTGTGTGGTATCACCATACTCCATGGTGTCTTTCAGACTGTTCCACAGATCAAAAATTGCTTGGATGCCATGACCATCAACAGTTGAAGCTGCACCATTGTGCATCTTGGTGATGAAGGCTCCACCAGCAATTGTTGGTGCCGCTGGTACATAGCCCCAAACATTGGCTTGCTGTCTGCCTTGATCGGTGCTGCCCATATTTTGCAAATAACGTGGATCTTTGCTGTTATCGCCAAAGAAAATATTGAGCATGGCGCTTATCGAACCATCCGGTCCTGGTGGAGCTTCTGCGTAAGCCGGTTCGATCCAGCCGCAACGCGGTAAGTTTGCTTGTTGCGGGAAAAGTTTGTTCACGTCAATCAAACTGGCTTGAGCTGGAAATACGTACTGCGAGCTGGTTGAGCCGCCGCCAAGCACTTGTTCTTCCAGCTTGTAAAAACTTTGTGGTCCGTTTCCGTCAGTAAACATGAGTGAGTTGACTACCGAGGTAACATTTGGTCTTAGACCGAGACTCTTTAGCCAATCGTATACGATAAGAGACAAGGCTACCGAAGGATTAGTATTGGTTTGATTAATGGCTTGTGGCCGGAATGCGCTTTGCACGAGCCTTCCCGAGCCAGGCACTGGGCCGCCGTTGGCCTTGTACCAGGTTCCATTAGTGCTCTTTACCCAGGGGCAATCCTCGAGACTGTTGCTCATTGAGCCGCCGGCAACCTGCAACATGCTTGGACTGGCGAGCACGGTTTTCGTGTCGTTGGAGCAATCCGTGGTTGAGGCTGATGCTCCCGAATTGGCATTTAGCAAGCAAGCCGAGGCGATTGTCGCAATGCTGGAAAAGTTTACGGCTACAGCTCCGCTAGTTGGAGCCGCGCTGCCGCCAAGGCCATAAGCATTGCCACCACCCTGACCTGGTCTGGTTGGTGCTGCTGGCGGAGCAGCAAAGGCGGGTATTTCACCCAAAGGAATGTCTGGTCTTTGGGCAACAGATGGTGCACCGCCACCAGGAATGCCGCCGGAGGCAAAGCTTATCACCATAGTGCCGGACGGAGCCGTCATGTCATCTTGTGATTCGCCACATTGAGCAAAAGCAACGATTTCCAGTTTGACTGGTTTGATCATTTTTTCGCTACCGCCTTGTGGTTTCTTCATAACCGGATTGGCAGCAGCGTTCACTTGTTGAGTGGCTCCAGCACGAACAATTGTTGGTGGCAAATTTGGCAAAGCAGATGCTGGTGGATTGAGCGTGAATTGTTCTTGTTGCTCTTTGTCTAGACCAATTAAAGCTAGCTGCGAAGCCAACGGCGTAAACTGGAAGGTCAAAGCACTGCTGGCCGCAGTGGTGCCACCATGATATGTCGTATAAGGTTTGTAAGTCGTTTGACCACTGGTTTCAGAATCGCTTGGCTTTGGTGTTGGAGTTGTACAAGCAACATTGGCAATATTCAAATAGCCAGGATCAACAATAACGGTTGTCGCTTGATCCTTAGTTGTCTGTGCCAAAGCAATTTTATTTTCATCGTAAGACTTTTGCGCATCGGCTTTCATGTTGACCTTAACGCCATACTTGTTGTAAGCCAAGCCGCCACTTGCTGATTGCCGAATCGCATCACCTAATTTGTCAGCGATACCGCCATCACCAAGCACAAGTGCCAGATCCTTTTTTATGGCATACAAAATGGTTGTATTGCCTTCCGGTGCTTTTCCAGGTACAACTAACTTGCTGGCAATAATTGAATCCAAGCGCAATGTGGCGAGCAACGTGTTGAGACCGATAATTGGATAGGCATTTGCTTTGCCACCCGGTGGTGGCGACATGGCCGGTACATCATCAGCTAATGCCACACGCCCTAACGGTGTATCGACGACAATGCTCTGCATGTCTTTGGCTGCAGCCAGGGCTGCAGCATCAATGGCAGTGACCGCTTCCTTGTGAGTGCCAAGAATTTGGCTATAGTTTATGGCGAAAAAGGCGACGAGTAAGGCAATTACACCTATACAGATAAGAACTAAGGCAAGGGTGTTGCCGCGTTGATGCTTGTCTTTAATCATGACTGGTTTCCTCTTAAGGCCTTCCGTTGCTGATAACGTAATTGCCAATAATGGCTAAAGATTGACTACCCGCAATTTGCAAAAACAACTCCCCACAAAGCCACAGACGTGGCTTGCTGAGCTGTAAAATAGAGAAGATTAATACTATTTAACAACAGCGAGCTGGGGCTGTCAATAACCCAGCTGGGGGCCGGAAGTTAATTCGGCCGGCTTTGCTCTCATTGAGCACGCAGATATTGGGCAGGCCAGGTAATTGGCAGATTAAGTTCTTTGGCGGCATGTAACGGCCAATATGGATCGCGAAGCAATTGTCTGGCTAAAAGTACAATATCAGCCTTTTGCGATTGAATAATCTGGTTGGCGTGCTCGGGACTTGTGATCATGCCGACAGCGCCAGTGAGAATTTTTACTTGTTTGCGAATTTGTTCGGCAAATGGCACCTGGTAGCCGGGTGCTAAAGGAATATTGGCATGCGGCACATTGCCACCGGACGAGCAGTCTATTAAGTCCACGCCTAATTGCGAAAGCTCTTTTGCTAATTCAACCGCTTCATCAATTGTCCATCCACCGTGAACCCAATCCGTCGAAGAAATGCGGACAAAGACCGGCAAGCTCTCAGGCATTTCGTTGCGGCTCGCTTCAACGACTTCTGTTAAAAAGCGGATACGGTTGGCAAAACTGCCACCATATTTATCCGTGCGCTGATTGGACAGTGGTGATAAAAAGGAATGCAACAAATAACCATGAGCAGAATGAATTTCGATGATCTTAAAACCACAAGCGAGAGCGCGCTTGGTTGCCTCGCGAAAAGATTCAACCACCTTTGTGATTTCGTTCTCGGTTAATTCGTGAGGCACAGGATAGTCTGGGGCAAAGGCAAGTGCGCTTGCGCCAATAACATCCCATCCGCCGTCGTGCTTGTCTAGTGGTTTGCCACCACTCCAAGGTTTGGCCGTGCCAGCTTTCCTTCCGGCATGAGCAAGCTGCATTGCCGGTACGGCGCCTTGTTGGCTAAGAAAATTGGCAATGCGCTCAAGTGGTGCAATCTGCTCGTCGTTCCATAATCCCATATCTTCCGGGCTGATGCGTCCTCTGGCTTCGACTGCCGTGGCTTCGACCATGACCAGTGCAGCTCCGCCGACAGCTCGGCTGCCCAAATGGACAAGATGCCAGTCTGTCGCTTTGCCATCTTCTGATGAATACTGGCACATTGGTGATACGGCAATGCGATTACGCAAAGTGATACCACGGATGGTTAGAGGTGAAAAAAGATTGGGTGCTGCGCTTGATGATGACATTTGGAAATAATACAACAAATATACAAGAGATCTGATTTCTCAGATCTCTTGCTCTTCCCCACGCGGCCGGGCGAAGCTGGCGTGAGCCTTTTCATGTTGTCAGTTTTTTCGAACCCTTTTGCGAAATTGAAGCATGGGGTCACGGGGTGGTGACCCCTTACTTCCTCACGCGGCTGGGCGTACCTGACGTAAGACCATATTCAAAGTTTGACTAGCACGGCATTCAATATAAGGATTAAGGTCTGCCGCTAATATCTTTAGGATAAATACTGGTGTTCTGTAGTTTTCTGCTAGACCGAAACGCACATCATCTGAGTCATCGAGAGAAAGGATCTCTAGAATGGCTGTTGGTGTATGGGGATTTTCAGCTACCGTTAAACGTACTTCCGGGCTATCGTCTGCTGCCAAATCCGCTAAGGTTTCAATTGGTGTATTAGGATTTTCTGCCACGTGTACCCTAATTTGCTCCAACCGATCTACGGATAATTGACGAAGTATTTTTTCGCTGGCATTTGGATTGCCGGCGGCGATATAACGCTGGTAACATCCAGGTTGCGCCATGCACATTGTGCCGGTGTCGATAACTTCACTAAAAGCGTCTGGCTGCGAATCTCTCAAAACACACATTTTCTTTGCCTCCACTTCTTGCTCCGCTCTGCCTCTGACACTTTTAACTTTAGAGAGCGCTTGTGAAATGTTTGTGAAATTTCTATGATTGGGCAGGCAGGCAGATTGAGAAGGTCGTGCCCTTGCCAAATTCTGAGGCAACCAGGACATTGCCGCCGTGAACTTGCGCTACGGCCTTAACAATCGAGAGGCCAAGTCCAGATCCGCCCTGAGCTCGCGAGCGCGACTGTTCAACGCGATAAAAGCGTTCAAAAATTTGATCGACTTCTTCTGGTTTAATGCCAATGCCTGTGTCTTGCACGCAAAGCAAAATCTGCTTGCCTTGGTTTTTTAGGGAAATAGTTACCGTGCCACCGGCATCCGTATAACGCAAAGCATTTTGCAGCAAATTGGCCGTTGCCCGTCCAAGTGATTCTGCATTGCCGACAATTTGACAGTGGTCTATCTGGCCTGCGACAAGCTTGATGTTTTTATCGACGAACAACTGATCAAATTCTTGTTTTACTGAACTGACAAGATTGTTTAGTTGCAGAGTTTCCATGCGCAAAAGCACACTTGCCCCTTCTGTTTTGGCAAGCAAAGTCAAATCACGGACCAAGTTGCTCATCCGTTCCGTCGTGTGGCCAATAGTTTGCAATTTTGCAAAAAGTGTTTTTGATAAGGAAAGGTTTTCACCCAACTCTTGCTCGAGCGACTCGGCATTAGCTTGAATAATGCTTATAGGCGTTGTTAATTCATGGCCGGCATCAGCCATGAAGCGCCGCAATAAAGCATAGTTCTGTTCAATTGGTTGAACTGCTTTGCCGGCAAAAATGTAACCGGCAATTCCTAAACCAAGAAGCAAAAGTGGTGCCACCACCAGTAGGGTCATGGCAAAATGTTGGGTTGCATGTTCCTGATAGGTAGTCGGCAGCATGACTTGCAAATAGCCGATAGTCTGATCCTTGTTTGTCAAAGGGCTGGTGATGATGCGCAAATGCTTGCCAGCAACCGTCTCTTCTCCCAGCACGGCTCCTTTTCCCACATTGCTAGCTATGCTTTGCAAATGAACTTTGTGCTTCGTGCCGTGTTGTTCAAGCAAGTCGCCGCTAATATCAAATATTTGAATTGTCGCCGGGAAGGTTGATGGTTTTTTCTGAATGATGTCTTCCCAAAGGGATAATCGCACTTCCGGACTGGTCAAAGTTATATCGCGCGCTATTTCTGCAGACAGAGCCCGCAGTTCCTGATCGAGAGCGACGTTTAGTGTTGTCGTAAAAATGAAGAGTGATAGCAAGCCCAGAAGCAAGCAAACAATTGCAGACAGCCAGACAAAGGAGAGGGTTAACTTCCAGCGTAGGCTCTTAAACATTAGTTAGCCTCAAGCTTGTAGCCTACACCGTGGACAGTGTTGATGATCGAGGGCTTGCCATCGCTATCCAACTTTTTGCGTAGCGTCTTAATGTGTGTACGCACAGTATCGGAATATGCTTCTGTGTCCGATTGCCAAACACGGTCGATCAGCGCCTCGGCGCTAAATACTTGATTGGGATGGCGCATGAGAAATTCCAGCAAACTAAACTCTTTTGGCAGGAGGTGTACCTCGTTGCCGCCTTTGGTGACGCGACTGGCACGCGGATCGAGTTCGATGTCGTGTACGCACAATACATTTCCCTGTGGCACGGCCGGCCGCCTGAGTAGTGCGCGGATGCGTGCAGCCAATTCTTTCAAGTGGAAGGGTTTGGTCAAGTAATCGTCTGCGCCAGAATCAAGACCACGCTCTTTGTCATCGAGAGCTGCTTTTGAGGTGAGCATGATAATCGGCGTATTGCCGCCGCCGGCACGAAATTGCCGGCAAATGTCCATGCCGCTCATGCCAGGCAGCATGATATCCAGAACCACCAAATCGTACTTGTAGATTTTCAGATATTCGAGCGCCTCAAGACCATCCGCCACTACTTCGACAGTGTGATTCTCATGGACGAGCCATTCGCGCACGGGCTCGGACAAGTAAAATTCGTCTTCGACTACAAGAATTTTCGCCATTTGATCCGCCCAGCTTTCATGAGGCATGCCTCACTATAAAAATGCTAGCAAAGATTGCGCTAACTGGCGTAACTATAAAGGAACCTCTTAAAGTTTGTATATTTGCCACAGGTGGCGCGAATTATTGAATATCAAGGAAATATTGGTTGATTTTGCCACCTGGCTTGGCCTAAGGTCAAAGTAATTATCAGCTTATTTTCTGATTCAAGGTCAAAAATTTAGGCAAACAAAAAAACCAGCAAAGGCGATTGCAGCACTAATTTCCCATCTTCATAGCATCAAATCGCTATGAGGGGACGTGCTCGTCTTCGTCTTGTTCTGTCCAGTTACCAAAACATTTTTGGGAGTAACAATCATGGCAAACTCAATCGGCAAATTGCCGCTAAGCAAATATGTGCTGATTGGCAAATATCGCCAGTCCAAAACCAGTTTGCACCCGAAGTTGCTCCGCGCGCAATATCGGACACTGGCTGGTGATTTCGTCAATCGCTTTCCGGGAGTGCAAATCACTCCTGATGATTATGGTCATCCACGTACTCTGACTCGACTGGAAAAAGGTGGCTTTGCTCAAGCTGCCTATTTCGGAGAACAAGATTCTCCCAAAGCTGAGTCTCAGTTAAGCAAAGTGGTGCGCAAGCTGGCAACAAGTTTTGTTCGTCAGGCTTTGGTTCGCGAGTTCTTGGACTATCGCGGTAGCCGCCTGCGTTTTCATTCTCTGATAAGACTGCCGAAAAACTTAGGTTACAAGGTTGTCTTTCAGCAGCAAGTGAGAGCCAACAAGGTGGCGAAAGGCGGCAGTGTTTTCTCTGGTTATGTCGATTGCGATCAAAGTTACTTCGAAGTACAGATTCGACGCAGCCGTCGAAACAAATGCGTCTTCGAGATTGTTCGCCTCGTATCGTCTCTTGTACATAGCCAGGCAATTGATTCAATTCGCTTTCACTTGTCCTTGGCTGAAGCCAAAGCAAAGGCGGTGCAAGTGGCAATCGATAAACTGAAAATGGCAGGAAAAGCATCACAAATTGCCATTTTTAGCGCGAAAGCCACAGCCAATGTCTACAAAGGCAAATTGAGACCCATATTCAAAATCCAGCTGGGGCTCAAGAATCTTGGCTCGGAAGAAAATCAAGTACTGGATCGATCAGCCCAAGATCTGCCTACCTCCGCCGAGATGATTGTCGATGGAGAGGCTGGCGAAGTTGTCTTTGCTCGCCGGCTTGAAGTCGGTGCTGGCGGAGGGGAAATCGCTGGTTCTGCGCTGGCAAATGTGGCTAATCGTTGGCAGAACATTGCAGACCAATTTAGGGAGATCAAAATTGATACTTCCGTTTTGGTTAAGGCGAAAACCGGCCGGTTTATTTTAGGCAACGTGTGGATTTACGTGGTCTACCCGGAAGTGGATGCCAGCGAAAAAATGACTTGGTTTGATGTTTCAACCAGACCGGACGACGGCACTGCTGATGGTGGCACATTCAAGTGGAAGGCAAGTGAACCGCAATCAAGCGGCGTGACTGTCTATCACTCGTATATGCGCCTGATCAAGCTTTGCCTGGAAGAAGGTCTTGTAATTCCGAAAGGCATGATCATCAAAGTCTATGTTGATCATCGCTGGAATCGCAACAATGCAACATTTTATCCCCAATACATGCTGATTCAAATTGGTTGGGGAGATGGTGTTTATATGTTGCCGCATATTGTCTACGATCTGGTCGTTTGTGATCACGAGTATGTACATGCAATTGTGCATTACTTGCGACAGATTGAAGGCTATATTCCAGGACCGCTTGGTGCTGCACTGAACGAGGGAATTGCTGATTTCGTGGCCACGCTTATGCGCTTTCTTAAGTGGCTTGAGTATGGGCGCGAGTATGGTGATGAGCTGACCCTGGAGAAAATCCTGACAGACAAATGTGTAATTGGCAGCTATTGCATCGGTGGTGATGGCTTTAGATCAATCAACAATGATTTGGTCTATCCGCAAGATCTCAAAGGCGATAGCAAAGTCCACGACAATAGTCGCATTGTCAGTGCGGCAATGTTACACACATTTTTTGCCTGGATGAAACAAGAAGTGCATCTGCAAGCCCTGCAATCGAGCAAGGCAAAACGCAAAGCAAAGAAAGCCAAGGTGATTACGAGACAAGCGCTGGCGACAGCCCTGCCTCAAGTAGTGCGCAAGTTCCTGCGCTTGATCATTGCCGCAATTCCCATGCTGCCAGCCAACCGAGTGACCTACTCTGATTGGCGTAAGGCTTTGGAAGATGCTGATGCGATGATTTTTGCTGGAGCGCACCACCAACTAATCGCTACTGGTTTTGAACCGCACGGTATCAAAAGTAATTCTCTGGCAATGGAAGAATTAATTTCCATGGCAACGAGAGCTGCTTAGTCTAAAAACCCGAGTGACGACAGCGTGAATCAAGCGCTGTCGTCACTGCTCCCTGGAGATAACATTATGGAGAGAAGAAAATATATCGTTGTCTTAGACGACGAAGACGCTTCGGCGCGCGAACGATTTTTGCAAAGGCTGAAAGTACTGGAGTACACAGATCCGCAGGATGCGCCGACAATATATGGGCAAGACCTATACATGGTCGGAATTGAATGCAACTCCCGCATGGCTGGCTATGTGAGAAACTTTCCGGATGTGTTAACGATCTTGCGAGATCGTCCAGCACGTATGTCCTATGAGACTCCGGCTGCAAGAGTAAACGATTTGATTGCTGCTTATGAAACGGAGCAAGCAGATCTCAATGTTGCGTTCGATTCGTTAAGCTCGATTGGCCTACAAGTGCAAATGTCAAACTATATTCAGGGCGATCATGAAGTTGGTTTGGATAAGTACAATGTCGAAAGACTTTGCAATGACATGGGCATTAGGCGTAGCGAATTGCGCGAGATTATTCTTGCTGATACGGGTGGAATGTGGACCGGAACCTACGCCAATATCGATGATTATTTCGCGGTCGACAAAATTCGCCAAATGATCTTGATCTGGCATGAAGTTCTCTGTCAAATCGGCAACTTTCAGCAAGCCCGCTTGTGGATGCGACAATCAAACCCGCTCTGCGAACAAGGTGCAACGCCTATTCAATTGATCGCAGCCGATCGAATGTTCGAGGCATACTGTCTGGCCATCGGTCTAGACAAATCCGAATGTGCTTAATCGGCACCACAAAAATTCTGCTCGGCGGGATTTTTGTGGTTGTTGATATACGAAGGCATATAGTGGTAATGAGAAAAATAGAAGAGAAAAACAAAACCAAAACAGAAAATGCAAGACAAAAAACAAGATTGAATTCGTTCTATGATTGAAATCCCCAATGCGGGGAATGCCTCTATAGTCTAGAGGCATTCCCCGTGAGAATCTGATGGTTACGATTTGACTAGCTCGATGCTAATCTTGCCGTTTCCTAATTTCAGACCGCCTGCGCTCCCTTCGCCGGCCCAAGAGAGAGGGTCATCAATTTGCATTGGCATGAAGTCCCATTCGAGGTCGGCAAGTTTGGAGTTCTCAACGTCGAGACTTGCGAGGTTGCATTTCTCTTCGTATCGGGCCAAGATGGCCTTGGCAATGTCTTCCTCTGGTGCCGGATAGGTGTCATGCCAAATGTACAGCGAGTCGTACGAAATAGTTACGACTTGAAAGTAATTGTGTAGATGCGGACCAGGCTTTTGGAAAGGCGTTGTGGATACCACCGCTTTAGCAATTAGGCCGCCATGTGCTTGGGCTTCAGCGGTCATCTCCATGATGCCATCTTGCGCCAGGGTTTTCATGGTTTCTGCTAACTGCACGATGGCTTGAACAACGGCCATTTGGCGCGCTTCTTTTTGGCTTTGGGGAAAGTGTATCATGTGGTGTCCTCTGGTGGTTTGGTGGGTCTAACGATTTGAGCCTAATGATTTGAGTAGATCGGTACGGACGTGGCGTGGATACCGTCTTCGCTGGATGTGAGTGTTCTTTCAATCCCGCGGCTGAGATCGCCAGTGTCATCATCTTCTAGGGCGAAGAAGTAACTTGGCTTGTTTGGTCTTTTTATGCGCACCAGCACTTCAACTGTTTTTAGTGGTGGTTGTGCGAGACTATTTCTCGCAGCATCAAGCAGTGGCGACAGTTGTCTGCGGAAGAGCTCATGCAACCAGACCCTGTCGCCGGGAATTGGTTGAGCACCTGGGGCGAAATCTCCGCTGGGAGTAGCGGGATTCTCTTGGTTGGAAATTGCGTCGAGTGTTTGATCGTCGAAGTGATTGCGCACGGTTATCGTCACGAAGACCTGGCAATCGGTGGACTCGGCTGAAGGTTTAACGCCTTCCTGCCTTTGCAAAGCACGGTCTAAATTAGCTGCCCATTGGGCAAGCTCATCTGCTTGTTTGGCAAGCTCACAGCGCTTGTCCCCATCCTTATATATAGATGGGCATATAGATTGTCCTTCCAGGCAAGCATTGCCGAAGGACGGTTGAATGGCTAATAGCGGCAGCAACAAAAGTGCTGCCAGGAATTTGCCAACTGAAGTTTTGTATTTGAAATAACTCATGGCGATACGCTCCTTCTTGAGGGAGAGAGTGCGGTGTGCTGTCGGGAGATGGTAAAAATCAGCGCAAGGGAAAGAAGCGCGCAGTTTTTGTTTGCGCGCCCATTCTTCCTTGGTTGAATCGTTATGCGAGTGGAAACGAAGGCACCGCGGGTGGTGCCTTCGTCTGATTGCCCGATAGTGGTCTATTGGAACATTAAGTCTGCCATGCGGCGAACTTGTTGGATGGTCGCTTCCACCGACATTGGGTTTTGGCCGGTGATCAGGCGCCCGTCTTGAACAGTCTTGACACCAAATATGATTGGCGCCTTGACGTAGTGCACGCCTTTTTCTTTCAGTCCCTCTTCGCCGGTGCCTTTTGGCATCAGTTGAGCCAGGCGCTCGTGTTTCTCTTCGCAGAGTGAGAACATGGTCATCTTTTTGCCAGCGACGAGCAATTGGCCATCAGACAGACGTACATTTTGCAGTGCATCCGGTCCGTGGCAGACTGCCACCACTAGCTTGTTAGATTCCCAGGCTTTGCGCACAACCTTTTCCACATCGGCGTTATCGGGCAAATCAAACGATGCCCCATGTCCGCCAGGGAAGAAGACAATGTCGTACTGATCGTCGACACAGTCGGCTAATTTGGTTGTGTGCGAAAGCCGGGCCATGGCGTAAGCCGTTTGATCGCGGGTTGCGACATAAAGCTTGATTGGACCACTCGGCTCGAGGCTTATCGGATCAATTGGTGTTGCGCCGCCTTTGGGCGAGGCAACAGTAACATCGATTCCCGATTGGCGTGCTGCCCAAAGCGGCAAGGCCGCTTCGTCGAAGAAGACGCCGGTCTCACGTGGTGCTTGTGCTTGCTTATCGCCAAAAGTATTGGCGCTTGTGACAATCATAAGCATTTTGAGCTTCTGCTTGTGTCCTGGCGAGAGCATTTGCAGAGATTCTGCAGCTCGCGTGTGGCGTGTCTTGGCGCGCTCAATTTTATTGGAGATGTGGATCCCCAAGAGCATGAGAAGCGCGACCATGCCACTAACTATGGCAAATGTCATCTTGTCTGTATTCATTTCGATCTGGTCCTCATGTTGTGAGAGTGTTGATTCTTTATCTGTTGACGAAGCACCACGGGTGGTGCAGAGTAAAGAAGCGACAAACACATCAGTTTGCCGCTTCTTTTATTCAAGGTGAGCGCTTTGTCTCGGTAAAAGCGCAGGAGATATTTTTTGACCGCAAGCCCAGCTCTATGAGAAGCGTGCTTCGATATCCGTGATCACGAGGTTGAGCAATGTCGCAAGACATATGCCGACAAACAACAAGGCGGGAATCAGCAAGCCGATCGGGAAGCCACCAATTCCTACTCCAAATATTGCACCCATAATCCTGTCTCCAGGGGTGCCTTTCTTGGAATAACCGCCCATCTGAAAATACAGGTCAATTTCATGGAAGCCGACGAGGGCACCAATGACTGCTCCACCAATTAGTCCGGAGGCTAATAGCAGGCAAAGAACGGGCGAAACCGCGGCAATTGCAGTCAGAATTAGGCAGACCAAGGCAGTGCCTAACAGTCCACCCAGTATGCCGCCTGCATTAGCCAAATAATCGAGTCGTGTATTCATTACACTTTCTCCTTAACGTTGTTGAGTGTGAAAAGACAAGCCAAGACCTCGGAATTACCCGACAACAAAACACCCAGCTTGCCGAAAAGCCGTGAGATGCGCAAAATGCTCGTGTGTGTTATGTCTTAGGTGCTTAGCTAAATGTTCGACAGAAATTCGTTAGACCTTCAACCTAGCAATCAGACGTCCAGAAATGCAAGTCAATTTTTAATTCAAGATACTTATATATGTAGCGCGGCTGGCGCACATGGCAACCGCGCTTGCCAACACTTCTTTGTCAAGCATAAGAACTAGATATAGAAAAATTCCATTAAGTCTGCGTTTCCGCATGGGCCTTACGCCCAGCGTGTTACAGACAAGATGTTAGAATGGGATCACATTACAGGGATTCTATCTAGAGACTTACGGAGGCTGCGGCCACAATGTTTGAGAGGTTTACCGAGAAAGCCATCAAAGTGATTATGTTGGCGCAAGAGGAAGCTCGGCGGCTTGGACATAACTTTGTTGGAACAGAGCAAATTTTGCTCGGACTAATTGGCGAGGGCACCGGCATTGCTGCCAAGACCCTGAAGTCAATGGGAGTCAATCTCAAAGATGCCCGCGTCGAGGTGGAAAAAATTATTGGGCGTGGCTCTGGTTTTGTGGCGGTGGAAATTCCATTTACGCCACGTGCCAAACGCGTCTTGGAATTGTCCTGGGATGAAGCTCGTCAGCTCGGCCACAACTATATTGGCACCGAGCATTTGCTTTTGGGTTTAATCCGCGAAGGCGAAGGTGTTGCAGCTCGGGTGCTTGAGAATCTGGGCGTCGATCTTACTAAAGTACGCAGTCATGTTATTCGTCTTTTGGGCGAAACCAGTGCCGCAACCACAGGTGGTGGTGGTGCCGGTGGAGCAGCCGGAACTGGGCGCTCGAAAACCCCAACGCTTGATGAATTTGGTTTGAATCTGACCCAAGCCGCGCAAGAATCCCGCTTGGACCCTGTGGTCGGCCGGGAAAAAGAAATTGAGCGCGTGATTCAGATTCTTGGTCGCCGTACCAAGAACAATCCCGTATTAATTGGTGAGCCGGGTGTTGGTAAGACAGCCATTGCCGAAGGCTTGGCAATCCGCATTGCCAATGCTGATGTGCCAGATATCCTCATGGACAAGAAAATTGTCAT
>JAGVKG010000004.1 GCA_020050685.1 Candidatus Obscuribacterales bacterium
ACAAGCCAGGCTTTCCTTTGCTGCAAAACTTACGCGACCATTCTTATGCCACCATCTCTGAGAAATCTTCTGCCACTTTGCGTGAAAAATGACAATATGGGTCAGCCGCCAATTCGCAAGCCGTATCTGATTGCATTAGACAAGCAGAACCTGCTCGGTCAGCTGAAGGGGTAAAGGCTACCTCTGATCGATATGAGGCGCTTAGTCACGGACGTATGTTGCCAGGTACAAGTCCAACCGAAATGATTATGCGTGGTTTTGTTCCACCCGGAATGTCACCTGAGCAAGCCGCCGTTTTATACCGGGCCTTGCCGAAAGTGCCGACGCTACCAATGCCGAGATCGCCAAATGCTATGGCTAACGAATCACTGGATCCAACAGAACAAATACTCCAAGCGCAAGGGCTTTCACGCCAACAGATAAATGCACAAAATCAAAAAATTCTTGAGGAAAGTATACGAGACCGTTTTGGTCCTATTTTTGTACCGTCACTCCATCGTAATCCAAACACAATTGTAAACCCGGCAAAGAATATCAGCCATCACCAGGGTTCAATTATGGAAATGACTGATTCTAACGGGAATATAGTTAGCCAATATTCTTACGATCCTTATGGTGTGAGAACGATAATTAGCGAAACGGTGCCTTCTGATTTTCAATACGCCGGGTATTACATGCATGGTAGAAGTGGGTTGAATCTCACATTGTACAGAGCGTACAAGCCTGAGCTTGGTAGGTGGTTGAGTAGGGATCCAATCGGGGAATTCCCAGCAGTTACCTATCGCAATGGCACATACGCAGGTGAATACAATTTGTCAAATCCAGGATCTGTCTTGCAGACAGTGACGAATGTGAGTCTTAGTTCCAATCAGCCAGTGCAGAGATTTGGGGGCACAAATCTGTATGCATACGTAATGAACAATCCCGTCAATTTTGTAGATCCGTGGGGATTGCTGTTTTGCCCGCATCCACGCCCGCTTCCGGCTGCAGTAATCTATGAAAGACCGCCTGGCCCTGGTTCGGGTGTGTTGATTGCTCCAATGAGTGGACCGCTTATACCCGGAGTATCCGGACCAGAGGGTCCAGCGCCTGATCTGGCACCCATTCCAGCTCCTCTAGACCTACCACCTGGGTATAATATAAAACAAGGCCCAGCTCTGATTATTCCTGGTGCAGGAATGTTTGGACGCTGAACTAAACCAACACGTAAAATTATCTTGAGTTTTTGGTACTCACAATGAGGGAGCGTAAACAAGCTGATGACTCTCGCACAATCTTTCTATATGGCTTTTCCACAACTTGCTTGCTTGTGCATGTTAACTGCTATTCAACCAGGCCTTGCGAAAGAAGCGCAGCAAACGGTACAAAAGCCAATTGCGCCTAAAAGCCCTACTCCAATTGCAAAAACGGATAGAGTCCTTTCAAGTCCATATCGTACGGACGCAGTGATTAATTATAATCGGGCTCTAGAATTGCATCAGAACGGGTATTTCACTCAAGCAATCTCTCGATATAAATCCGCACTAAGGTCTGATGATCGAATTAACGAGGCATGGAACAATTTGGCCATAATTTATCTCTCCCAGAACAAATTAGTCCAGGCGACCGAAGCATTTCGCAAAGCCCTACTTCTAAAACCAAATCAGGCGGTCACTCTGAATGGCTATGCAATTGCATTGTATCGAAGCGGTCACGCAAAAAGTGCGGAAGAGGAATGGCGTAAAGCAATCAAAGCAGATCCTTCTTTTACTGCAGCTTACTATAATTTGGCACATCTGCTTACAAACACAGGACGTAACCAAGAGGCACAAGAGTTATTGAAGGCGGGTGGACTGACTCCACTCCAACACTGGGAAGGCGACTTTGTCGAACCCAGCGGATTTTCTATGAAGCGGCAGAAGTAGCTTAGGGTGACCTCACTGTATCATTCTTCACTGTCAAGTTGATATGGATTCGTTTTCGGGGGTCAGGTCAGTGGCAGCTTGAGGCTTTGTATGAATAAACTACAGAATTCTGGCATACTGTTATTTATCCTGATAAACAATATCACCGTTCAATTGGCACGAGCCGGTGATCTGAATTCTGATGGTGAACAATATTTCAATGGTGGGAATTTCGCTCGTGCACGGGAATGCTTTAATCAGTGCTTAAAGCAAAATCCTAATGATTGGCAGGCCTTACAAAGTATTGCTAGCTGTGACAATAGACTCGGTGAATTTAAAAATGCCATTGAAATTCTTCGAAAATCAATTGAAACGGGTGGCTTACATTCAAGTCAGTGTACGATAATGGCGGGATCCTTGGAGGAGCTTGGTCAACCCAAACAAGCGCTTTCTTGGTTGAAATTGGCTTGCGCCATTGATCCAACTCAAGCAACCAATCCAGGAATGCAGGCTGCGATCAACCGCCTGGAGTCTCCAGAAATAAATCCACTTGGTTCACCGAAAGACAAAAATTATCTGTACTCCCTACAGAACGCTAAGAAATGGCGAGCAAAATCGTTTCCTCTGAAAGTGTATGTACGGCAAAATATTCAAATTCCAGGCTTTTTTGACTCGTTCAAAAAAATTATAAAAGAATCAATGGATCAGTGGTGCCAAGCCACTGGTGGTGTTGTTTCTTATAAGCTTGTTGATTCTTACCAAAATGCAGATATTATTTGGGATTACACAGACAGACGTGAACTATGTACGTCCGAACATGATCCGGGTGTTGATGGAGCAGCGGAAATGCTTTTCCGCGCAACAGATAACACTATCGGTACCGCCAAAATAGTTGTCTTGGTCAAAGACAGCCCACTTAGAAATTCTTTCAGAGACTCGCGAATAATACTCACGTCTTGCTTGCATGAGATGGGGCATGCTTTGGGAATAGATGGACACTCCAACAACACAACCGACGTTATGTTCTTGGCGGCAACGCCTTATCCAATTACCAGGCTGAGCCAGCGAGATAAGAATACCATTCGGCTTATGTATCCCCGATAAACATTATCGAAAATGATTGAAAGGAGCCCTCGATGACGCGCCTTAAACGAAAAAGTGGATTAAGTATGCAGCCAAAATGCCGAGCGCAACAAACATGAAATACAAAGCCACAGCTAGTTTCTTGGATACCTCTGTCCATAAATAGCTCATTGGCAGGAAGCTATAGGTTCCTAGCGTAAAAAGAAATAGCATGACATATGGTGCTGGAACGTGATGCGTGTAGAGCTGCTGGGCAGTCATCACGTCAAGCGCTATCGGTATGGGCAGAAGCACGGTAATAAGAGCAGTGCCTGCAAGAACGAGAGGGTTTGTCTCAGCAAATATGCTCTTCAATGGCAGCACTTCCATCGCCAAGGAACTCAAGATGGCAGCAAGCAACATAAACGGGACAGCTGTTTTGATTAGCTTCCACAAGTTCTTCAAGTATTCTAGACCGACATGTTTGGCAGAATCCAAAAGACTTTCCTGGCATTCCTTGTAAAGCGGAATCGAGCACGCTACTGCTGCTTGCTCAGGTAAGCCATCTTCCACTCTGGCTTTGCGGTTGCTGAGGTAGACGATAAGCGGCACAAATACCAGCAAAACCAAGGTTATGAGGGAGTATTGAATCGCACCGTAATACCAAGGTAATCCGGCAAAGACCATCGATACAACAATAAAATTCAAGGTCGGAGAACTGAACATAAAGCCTAAAGCTGCTTCCACGTTGGCCTTACCACGAGTGATGCCGCAAGCGACTGGAACAGCGCAATTCACACAGACGCCAGCCGGTGCGCCCATTACTATTCCTTTCAGAGTGTTCGTGTAAATGTTTCCACCCAGTTTCGGCGGGTAGAACTCAAACAGTGTATGGAGTAGCGCTCCTAGCGTTATTCCGAACGACATACCAATGCGCATGGACCAGATCCAGTTAACGAATGATACCCACCAGCGCTCAATAAAACCTGCCCGAATAGATGCTCTGATTAGCTCCGAATTGTAGATATAGGAAACAAGTTCATGATGACCCATATCTTCAGCCTTATGAAATAGCTGAGGGTAGCGCGAACCGAACCAGAAACTGCCTAAGATCATTACGGCCATCATGAGTATTACAAAGAGAGGATAATAACATCGGATATCTTTACCGGCGATGAGGATTGGCCGCGCAAACGGTAGTGACGACTTTATTGAAAAAGCGAGTGCCATAAACTTATTCTCCAGCCTTTGCCAAAGGTCCATTATCACTCAATTGGCAGCGGACAGCAAGTTGCCAAGCAAATGAATCGCTTACCACCAATCTTGGTAAGCAAGTTGGTTTGCGCAGGGGTGGCACCTATGCAAATGCGATCGTAATTGCATGTGTGCGCTATGCTGAGTGCGTTTAGGCTTAGTTACCCTGGGTTTTCACAGAGTCGTTTCCTGGGGTTAGGTCCACTGTTTCCAATCGCTTGATTCGGTCGGCGATCGGGGGATGGGTGGACATTAGGTTGACGAACCAGCTATTTGGATTGGGTTTGACGATGTATAAAGATGACATTGCTGGATTGACATCGCGCATGGGAATAGCTTGTGATGCTTGGTCGAGCTTAGCAAGGGCTGAAGCTAATTCTTCCGGCTCACCGCAAAGTCTGGCGCCCGAGGCATCGGCTTGATATTCGCGCGAGCGGGAAATGGCTAGGTTAATTAGCATCGCCGCAAACGGGGCAAGAAATGCCAAAAGTATGACAAAAATTGGATTTGTACCACCACCATCGCGGTCATCCCTTGGTCCACCCATGAACATTGCCATGCGTGCCAGCATTGTAATTACGGATGCAAGTACTGCTGCCATGGACGTGATCAAAACGTCGCGATTCTTGACGTGCGAAAGTTCGTGGGCTAGAACACCGCGCAATTGATCGCGATTCATCAAACGCATGATGCCAGTTGTGCAGGCTATTGCCGAATTCTCTGGATTGCGTCCGGTAGCAAATGCATTGGGTGATGGATCTTCCACCATATATATTCTTGGCGTGGGAATGTCTGCCTTTTCGCTTAGCTCTTCCACGATTGCATAAAGCTCGGGCGCTTCCTCGCGCGTGACGGGTTGCGCCCTGGACATAGCCAGAGCAATTTTGTCGGAGAACCAATAGCTGCCGAGGTTCATTACGCAAGCAATGAAAAAGGCAATCATCAGACCGCTTTTGCCGCCAATTGCGGCACCGACAGCGACCATTAGTCCTGTAAGAACACCAATCAGCAAGATTGTCCGCAAAGTATTCATTGTTGGTCTCCGTAGTCTAGTCTTATCCTCATTATGGATCGACTAAATAGATCGATATCTTAATTGCGCCCGGATTTACCAATTGTACGATAAGTCTTAATCATTACTAATTCGCCTGACGGGCTGCCGCTCCGCTAAGTTGCATTGCAATTAAATTCTTAATCGGTCCAATGCGAGCTTATAATAGATCCCTTTGTGGATCTATATGATCATCTGCACGTTATGTACTAAATTTACCCTTGACTTGGGGGCCCCGAATTTGAGGTTGACATATGCCCGTCATGACTGAAACAACACGAATTGAACGCGACTCTATGGGACAAATGGAAGTACCAGCTTCTGTTTATTATGGTGCTTCGACACAGCGCGCTGTTTTGAACTTTCCTATAAGCGAATTGCGCTATTCGCGCGATTTTATTCGGGCGCTGGCGTTGATCAAATATTGCGCATGCGAAGTGAATTTCGAAGATGGTGATTTAGACAAGAAAGTCGCTGATGCAATCAAGCAAGCTGCTATGGAAGTAGCTGATGGAAAGTTTGACGAGCAGTTTGTTGTTGATATTTTTCAAACCGGCTCGGGCACCTCTACTAATATGAATGCCAACGAAGTAATTGCCAATCGGGCAATTGAAGTTCTTGGTGGTAAACGTGGTGAGCGCTCCTTGGTTCACCCAAACGATCACGTCAATCGCGGTATGTCATCCAACGATGCTATTCCGACAGCCACACACGTTGCTGCCTTGATCGGTATCAAGAATGATTTGCTTCCAGCCATGCAATTGCTCAGACAATCGCTGGATAAAAAGTCAAAAGAATTTTGGACTGTGATCAAAACCGGTCGCACACATTTGCAAGATGCAACACCAATTAGATTGGGGCAAGAGTTTGTCGGTTATAGAGGGCAGGTCGAAAGAGCCATCGAGCGGCTGGAAAATGCTCAAAAGCGTTTGGGCGAAGTTGCCCTTGGTGGCACCGCCGTCGGCACTGGTATCAACACTCGTCCGGATTACGCCAAGCGCATTTGTGCCAAATTGTCCAAAATTATTGGCATTGAAATTCGCGAAACCTCTAATCACTTCCAAGCTCAAAGCACGCTTGATGAAGTGGTGAATGCATCTGGTGAACTGAAGACAATTGCAGTCTCGTTAATCAAGATCGCTAACGACATTCGTTTCCTTGGTTGCGGTCCGCGCGCTGGATTTGCTGAGTTGGCATTACCGGAAGTTCAACCAGGATCTTCGATCATGCCAGGCAAAGTTAATCCGGTGATTGCTGAGGCACTCTGTCAAGTTTGCGCTCAAGTAATTGGCAATGATGTGACTGTGACAATTGCTGGACAATCCGGCAATTTTGAATTGAACGTCATGCAACCAGTTGCTGCCTACAATTTGTTGCAATCGATTCAATTGCTGGCTCATGCCTCGGCAAACTTCAGCAAGCAATGCGTGGATGGTTTGAAGGCAACAGAAAAGGGTCCGGAAATGGTGGAGAAGGGACTCGCCCTTTGCACCGCTCTGGTTCCTGCAGTTGGTTATGATTTGTCCGCGCAAATTTCGCACGATGCACACGAGACCGGTGAAACCATTCGCGAAGTCGCCAGAAAGAAAACCAAACTTTCTGAAAATGAACTGACGGAAATTCTCGATCCGGAGAAGATGACGGAGCCGGGTCTCTAAGGCAACTAGGCTAGAAATTGATAAGCAATCAACACAAAGATCGCTTTAAACTATGGTTCTTCGAAGGAACCAAAGCTAGTCATCCACATGAAGTAAAAGCTCACCAGGATGTTTGGTACAAAGTAATGTGCTTAACCGGGGTGGATTATTTCTCCACCCTCGGTTATCAGCCGGGCATTGCATTTTTGGCAGCCGGCTTGTTATCGCCACTTGCTACCTTGATTCTGGTTATCCTGACGCTTTTCGGCGCCCTACCTATATATTTAAAGGTGGCCAAAGAAAGCCCTCATGGTCAGGGATCATTTGCGCTGCTTGAGCAACTCTTGCCCAAGTGGAAAGGCAAGACCTTTGTGCTTTGCCTTTTGGGTTTTGCTGCCACGGACTTCATCATCACCATAACTTTGTCCGCCGCTGACGCAGCAGCTCACGTGGTGCAAAATCCATTGGCACCATATTGGCTGCAAGACCGCATGATGATCACGCTTGTCTTGCTTGCAGTGTTGGGCGCGATCTTTATGAAAGGTTTTAGAGAAGCGATTGGCATCTCGTTTTTTCTTGTTGTCTCATATCTATTGATGAACACAGTTGTAATTGCCACAGCGCTTACGCACATGGTTGAACATCCGATTGTTTTGATTGATTGGCAGAAGGCACTCTTTGCCCAACATGGATCTATATATGTACAGATTGGCTTAGCCTTGTTTCTCTTTCCAAAATTAGCGCTTGGACTATCAGGATTTGAAACTGGTGTTGCTGTCATGCCGCACGTGCGCGGTGACCAGGACGACAGCCTGCGTCAACCAATTGGACGAATTCGCAATACGCATCGTTTGTTAATTACCGCAGCCGCCATCATGAGCGTTCTCTTGCTTTGTTCGTCGCTCGTCACTACAACTTTGATTCCGGCAAGTGAATTCCAAGAAGGTGGTGGTGCAAATGGTCGGGCTTTAGCCTACCTAGCTCACCAGTACTTGGGACACGGCTTTGGCACTGTATACGACGTAATTACGATAGCCATACTTTGGTTCGCTGGAGCGTCTGCTTTGGCTGGACTTCTCAATCTTGTACCGCGTTATTTGCCTCATTATGGTATGGCACCGGAATGGGCTCGTGGTATGCGACCACTGGTTTTGTTTTTTACAGTAGTTGCTTTCCTGGTGACAGCGATCTTCAATGCCAATGTTGACGCACAAGGTGCAGCATATGCTACCGGCGTTTTGGTTCTGATGACCTCAGACGCAATTACAGTTACGCTTCTT
Organism: Candidatus Obscuribacterales bacterium; assembly: GCA_020050685.1. Taxonomy (GTDB): domain Bacteria; phylum Cyanobacteriota; class Vampirovibrionia; order Obscuribacterales; family Obscuribacteraceae; genus JAGVKG01. The sequence continues at coordinate 8,168 of JAGVKG010000004.1, forward strand.
TCCTTTAAAGAGGCAAAGCGCAAAGGCATATACTTTCTGATAGTGACTTTTGTTTTCCTCTATACCACAATTGCCAATTGCATTGAAAGACCTGATGGTCTAAAGATTGCCTCAATCTTTATTGCTGCCATTCTGATTACCTCTTTGATCTCACGTGCTTTGCGAACTATGGAGCTCAGGGTGCGCGAGGTCATGCTTGACGATCAGGCTCGTCAATTCGTTAATAGATGCGATGGTGGCGTTTTACGACTCGTTGCTCATCGACCAGGCGGCAGTACAAATTATGACGAGAAGGCTAAAGAGGCATGCGAGACGCATAACATTGAAGAAAGCGATATCATCTTTTTGGAAGTGAAACTGGGTGATGCGTCTGAGTTTTCAGATGAAGTGTTGGAAGTCCGTGGTGTGATGCGAGGTACACACAAAGTATTGCAGTGTGAAAGCCCGGCTGTGCCAAATGCGATTGCTGCACTTTTGTTATACGCGCGTGACACATTGCATTTAATGCCGCACTTATATCTTGGTTGGACGGAAGGTAATCCTTTGGTCTATGTACTCAAGTATTTGTTTTTCGGAGAAGGTGAAACAGCTCCTGTGGTGCGTGAAATTCTCCGAGAAACGGAAAAGGATCCGGAGCGCCGTCCGCGCGTGCATGTTGGATAAGATTGGTAGTGAAGGTTTGATCGAAAGAGGTAAGTATGAAGTGTCCTGCCTGTGAAAATGAATTGACGCAAACCAAAGCTGGGTCCCTAACTGTTGACGCCTGCCAGGATGGATGTGGTGGCATTTGGTTCGATCATTTTGAATTATCCAAGGTGGATGAGCCAGCCGAATCGGCAGGCGCAGAACTTTTGAACGTGACGAAAAACCCTAATGTGCAAGTCAATCACGAGAAAAGATACAGCTGTCCCAAATGTTTGGACGTGATCATGATGCGGCACTACTTTAGTGTTAAGCGCCGTGCGTTAGTTGATGAATGCCCGAAATGTGCCGGCTACTTCTTGGATGCCGGTGAGCTCGGCGTTATCCGTTCTCTCTTTAATTCAGAGGCAGAAGCACGTGCTTCTGCCCAAGCATATTTTTCCGAATTGTTTGGTAGCAAGCTGACGCAAATGCTGCAAGAGTCAGAATCCGAGTCTGCGAAGGCTAACAAAATTCAGAGCATGTTCCGCTTCATTTGCCCAAGCTATTATGTTGACGCTCTTAAAAGTTTGAGCAAGAAATAAACGTCCGGCAATCGCATAACGATAGCACTACCGAAGGATGATGTGTGGAATGCAAGCGGTGCTTCTTCACTACAAAAGTGCGAACAGGAGTTTGGGTGCTAAATTCGATTGCAAGAAAACGTTTGATGCCCTTGCGCATAATTATTTGACTAAGCCTTGTTCTGCGCGAATTGGCTTTCGTGCCGCGCACTATAACTAGCTTTCTGGGAACGGTTGATTCGCTTGATGGGCAAGAAGCAACTGGGAATTTGACTAGCAGCTCCTGCAATTTGCGTTTGCGCAGCCTGCGTCTGCGAGCTATGCGAATAACTTTTGTGGCAAATGCAACGTCATCCTTGTTTGGCTTCTTTGTCTCAGGAATAATTTCAAAATCGTCTCCGGTTAAATGGTTGATTTGTTTGGTGTCTTTGTTGTCGACAATATCGCCGCCCTTAACTATTCTGATTGGTTGAATGGTCGGGCGAGTGTTCTTGATGTTGTCTGGCTGGAAGTAGATGAGCGGCTTGCGAGTCGTGCCATCCATTTCAATTGATTTGCCAGGCTCTATTTTATTGCTTGTGGGTAAATTGTGAATTTCGCTTTGTTTGCCGGTAACAACTGACTGAATTGAAGTAGCAGCACCAACAACAACATTTGGTTGAACAGCGGCATTGTCGCGAACTTGCGATTGTGAGCCGAGGTTTGTTGAAGCAGATGTCGCTGAAGTCTGAGCCGGTATTGCAGTGCCTTGGGCAGTCGATACTGATTTTGCTGTTGACGCTATCGCCGAATCCGCTGTGTTTGATTTTGTATCAGCTTCTCTGGCAAATGAAATGGGTGCAAACGAGAGTTGACGAATGGACGCGGCAGCCGCAACTGATGCGGCAACCGATTCGTTTGAGTTGGAATTTCCTTTGGCAAATTGAGGAACTTGCTGAGCGACTTCTTGCTGCCTAACTGGCTCCGATTGTCTAATTTGTTCCGTTTGTCTTGCTGGCTCGATTGGTTTGGTTTGGACGGGTTGTGCAACTTGCTCTGCAACTCTTACAGGTTCAATTGGCTTGGGTGGCTCGATTTGTTTCGGGTCAACAATTCTTGAAGTTGGTGGTGTTTGTGCAACAGCCTGTTCTGGTTTGTGTTCTTCCTGGGCTGGCGAATTTCCAGGACTCTTGTATGTCATTAAGCGAATCCACTCTTCTTCTTTTTCTTTACGCTTGCGTTCTTTTTCTTTTGCTTCTTCAAGCAAGGCATATTCATCTTTGCTTGCTGCAACGTATTGAGTGGTCGAACTTGTTGGCGTTACTTGTGTGTGTGCGTCACGTTGAATCTGTGGTTCGCTGTAAGTCGATGGAGCTGCAACTGCGACTTCCCGTGTAGGAGAAATTTGTTGTGATACTGCCTGTGGTGCTTGGGGAGTGGCAGTGGTATCACGGGTGATAATAGCTTCGGACTGTGTAGTCGGAACCGGCTTGTCTGTGCGGCTAGCAATAACAGTCGGTGTATCCGTATAAACAGACCCTGCTGGGGTACCTACAGCTCTGATATCTATTGACGCTGAAGGTCTGAGTACTTCGACCCCCGTGCCGCCAACTGGTTCAACTCTGATATCAGCCAGTCTTGTGGGTTTCAATACTTCGACTGGCTCTATTCTATGACGTATCTCCATTGCATCGGGCCGTGGCTCGTGCTTTACGATTCCCTCGATTGGTGGCTGATGCCTTATAACTTCTTCGGCTCGTATCTCGTGTTTAGCAATTACAACTTTGTCCGCTCCCGAGTCCTCTCTGGAAATAGGTTCTATGGGTACAGGACGCGACGGAACTATAATTCGCTGCCCTGCCTCTGGTGCGTTAAAGTCACGAGCACTCTTCAATTCGAATGAGAGAAGCGACGAGTCAGTAATTCTGGATAGTGGCAAAGCTCTGTCCTGCGTTACTGATCGATCAACGCTTGGGCTGAGCAGCACGGCTTCGTCAGAACGTTTTGCTATGTCGGCAGCTGCCAGCAGACGCGAGCTTTGTGGTTGGGGATGATCCCAGTAATTGGCAGTGGCTTGGTCTTGTTGAATCGGTTTGAATGTAAGCGAATCTGTCTTCTCTGGAATCCCTGATTGGGCGGAGATGATTGCATTCAGACTTTTGGTTGTCTTAGCTACCTGGTAGCTAGGAATGGTGTGTTCTTTGGCTGTGAATGCAAGCGATGTCTTGTCCTTTATGTCGCTTCGACGATCCTGATTGGCAGTTGCATCTGCAAAGGTATTGAGTTTCGGACCATCAAGCTTTTTGCTGGTGTCTTCAATCTTCTGGCTGGTGTCGGCAATTTTAGGCAAACTGAATTCGATCGGCTGCGTATTGGTTTTTTTAGAAGTAGCTTTATCCGTCGGCTTACCCATCTCGGTTAGACGAGGAATTTCCAAAGTGTCTTTTGCAGAGTCTTTTAATTCAGTCTTACGGGCCTTTTGTGACTCGGATTCAAATTTTGCGTCTTTCTTTGTACCCGTACTTGAATCAGTCTTCGAATCTCCGTTTGCTTTGCTATCGAGCTTCGATTCCCGCGCGGAAGCTTTCAAATCTTTGTGGCTATTTTTTTCAGAACGATTCCAAAATGGAGATTTGGTGAAAAAGTCGGCAGCAAACTTTTCCAGAGCCTTGCGTTGTTGCTCAGGAATCTCAAGGTTACCGATTTTTGGTAAGTCAAAAGCCACTTAACCTAACTCCCAAAGTTGGTAAGGCTGCCCGGTTCTTGACAATCTACTTGTATGTCAAGCAATCTACAGTGGGGAAATTACGTATGCCTGAGCAGATTTAATCCTGCTCATAATCGAAACGCCAATCTGGTATTCTGGAGCCGGAAATTTAATTAGGGGCAGAAATGAAAGCAGCTCAAAAGTACCCAGTCAGCAAGATGTTGGCGTCTTTCGGTGGTGATATCGAGGTCCTTGGGGATGGACATGCCTGCGGCACATTACCTCTAACGGAATTGGTTATGCAGCCAACTCAGGTTTATCATGCAGGTGCCATCATTGCTCTTGCAGACGAGGTCGCCTCGGCAGCAATTTACGGTGTGCCAGGTGGAGCCGGTCCGGATGTGAGTAAGCCCTTTCCCTATTCAATTCAAATCAGCACCAATTTGCTCACTAACGATCCTCACGGGCCGATTACTGCTGAATCAAAAGTGATTAAGCGTGGCAAAGTCACAGTGGTTGAAACGGAAGTGCACAACTCGCAAGGCAAGTTGATGACACTTGTGCGTTCGACGCATCTCATGGTTGATCTGACAAAGACCGGACCGCACAAGCGCGAAATTTTGGACGGTCGCGGCTAACTAAGAAAATAAGCTGTAGAGCAGAACAACCAAGACGATCAAATTCAGAGCCATGAAGGCGCGGTCATGTTTGATTGCGTAGGCATAAGTTGAGAATGCGACACGCGCTACTGGTGTTAGGATCAATAGCAAGACGCCGAACATGATCAGTCCGCGTCCATGCAGCTCGCATGCGCCTTTGAGGATGTCGAAAACTTCCCGATATTCGGAAAGATGCCCGTGGAATTCTCTATAGTCGGCAATCGCAGTGCCATGACGCGATAGGAAAATAATTCCACCGACCAGAACAATTGCTGCTGAAATGCGCGATCCGTATTTCAAAATCTTAGCAATGACGGCTTCAATTTCGTCCTCGCTCCACACCTCTGATTTTGATTCTTCTAGTGGTGGCATTTAGATTTTCCCCTGCAGACCTTTGTAAATCATTTGCAATGCAAGAACAAAGATCACAATGGAAAATACACGACGCAAAGTTTTTGCTTTAGCGCCAATCAAAACTTTGGCACCAGCGTAAGAGCCAATTAGAACACCCAAGACAACAGGCATCACAAGACCAGCGTCGATGTATCCGCGCGTCAAATAAATCCCAGCCGATGCTGCTGCGGTTACGCCAATCATCAGGTTGCTAGTTGTGGTTGCAACTTTGAACGGCATGCGCATCACTTGATCCATGGCCAAAACTTTTAGCGAGCCGGAGCCTATGCCGAGCAAGCCGGAAATTACTCCGGCTGCGACCATGACCGAGCATCCGCCGGCCACGTTGTGAACATAATACTTGTGCAAACCATCTTCTGCCGGATAAGCGTTGTCTAGCTTCAGACGAACAGCTGACGCGTCAGTTGGACCGTCGTCGACATGTGGATCGCGAGGACAGTTTGTTAGATAAGCCGAAAATGCCAGCACCAGACCAAATACTATTGCCAGAACTGAAGAGGAAAATTGCGCAGCAAGATAGGCGCCATAGATTGCACCAAATACGGTGGCAACTTGTAAAAGCATTCCCACGCGCAAATTTGTAAATCCGCCGCGCACATAAGCTGCAGCTGCGCCCGATGATGTGGCAATCACAGAAATAAGCGATGCCCCAATGGCGTAACGAATATCAACGTGGAAGATCAAAGTCAAAAATGGCGTGATTATGACACCACCACCAAGACCGGTTAGTGCACCCAGGAAACCGGCAGCAATTGAGCCGAAAAAAACTACGACGCTAAAATCCAGAACGTTCATCGGTTGTAAGGAGATTCCGTTAGCACCTGAAAATACCTGGTTGGCAAGCTGTTTGCAATCAGATCCAAACGATGATCTGTCGCCTTCAAGTTTGACATATAATTGCAGTTTGACAATGACCGATTGCGAGTATTTTCGTGCCTAACAATTCTAGTTCGACTGAGCCCTTGACCATTGCCATTGTTGGTTCTGGTTTTAGTGGCACAATGCTTGCGGTGCACTTGTTGCGCAAAGCCACGCAAGGTCATTTACGTGTTGTTTTAATTGAAAAGGGTTCACGCTTTGCAAAGGGTGTTGCTTATGGCACTATGTGTCCGCTGCACTTACTCAATGTACCAGCCGGTGACATGACTGCGTTTCCTGATCAACCGCAACATTTTTTTAATTGGGCAAAGGCTCAAGACCCTTCGACGCAAACTACCACGTTTGTTCAGCGGCTTCTATACGGAAGATATATTGAGCAATTGCTTAACGAGGCAGACGAAAGCAAAGCGGTGAATATCAAATTTGAGAAGGTTCATGACGAAGTTGTGGCAATTGATTTGGCCGCTGACGGCAAATCCGCAGAAGTTAAATTGGCCGGTGGCAAATCAATCGCTGCCAATCGTGTTGTTCTGGCGCTGGGAAATTTTGCGCCTGGCAATCCGCCGGTTAAGGACATGAGTTTCTATCAGAGCAAACGTTATTTCCAAGATCCATGGTTGTGCGATGCAATTGATGATCCGGATGAAGCAGTGCTTTTGATTGGCACTGGATTGACAGCGGTGGACAAGGCATTGCAATTGCATGCATCCGGACATTCCGGTGTAATATATATGTTATCGCGACACGGACTGATGCCCCAGGTACACAAAATTGGACTGACGAAATTACCGGTACCGTTTGATGTGCAGAATTTACCGAAGTCTGCCAGAGAACTCTTTCACTTCTTGCGTGTCAAGGCCAAGGAAGCAGGCAATTCGGGAAATGGCACAGAAAGCCTCGATTGGCGCCAAGTTGTCGATTCGATTCGACCGGTAACACAAAAAATATGGCAAGGCTTTCCGCCAGAAGAACAAAAGAAGTTTATTCGGCATCTGCGCTGCTTGTGGGACGTTCATAGACATCGCATTGCGCCGGATGTTGGTGCAGCAATTGAAAAAATGAAAAATGCGGGCGTGCTTCAACTAATCGCTGCCCGAATCATCAAGTACAAAGAAGATGAAAATGGCGTTGACATAACTATTCGGCCTCGCTTTTCAAATGAAGAAAAGGTGATTCGTGTTTCTGCTGTCATAAACTGTACTGGCCCTGAACCAAATTATTCGCGCATCACCGAACCAATGATTGTCAGTTTGTACAAACAAGGAATTATCGGCTCCGATCCAATGCGCTTAGGCATGCATGTGGCGGAAAGCTATGCTTTAAAAGACAAGAACGGGAAAGTCTCAGAAGTTTTCTTCACGCTCGGCCCGCCATTGAAAGGGCTCTTATGGGAATCCGTAGCTGTCCCCGAACTTCGCGTTCAAGCAGCTAAACTTGCCGACGAACTGGTACCATCCGCGGTGCCCACCCGAAGCATTATCTAGATCAACTAACGAGGAAAAAATGAAAAATCACCTAACCACAACATTGGTATCACTTTTCTGCTTCCAAGCTTCTTTCATACCAGCCCAAAGTGAAGGCACTTGGCGGAACCGCGCATATGACGCAACCTATGCAATGACCAGCAGGCTCGGAGTCGGCACTATGCGTTTGGCAGCCGACGGCAAAGGTCATGCCTTGATCGAAAATGCGATCAAGGGAGGTATGAAAAATACAATGATAGTTGATTCAGCTCAGAACACTTGCTATTCCATAATCCAGGCACCGGAAGTCGGCAAAATGGCCATGAAAATGCCAATGAGTGACTCAATGAATCATGCCTCAACATCGGAGGATATGAAAAAGCGCGGCGCTACACCATTAGGTGCAAAAGTAATTGCCGGACATCCATGCCATGGTTTCCGCTATTCTATTGAAGGTGGTACGCACGAAGATTGGATTGGCGATGATATAGATATGCTCGTGCAAGGCGCATTCAAAGATAAAGATGGTGATATGACACTACTTCTCCAAGCCTATTCACCTCAAGCACCGGCCCCTTCGGCCTTTGTATTGCCTTCTGATGCCAGAGTTATGGACGTTGGCAGCATGGGTGGATTCGGCGGTATGGGCGGCGGGAAAGTGCCATCGGGATTTCCAGGTCGCATGTAATTTCCAATTGAGTTGTTTACCTTTTGTCTGTCAGGATGAGTTCCATGTAAAAAAACCTGTTACATTCCGTTGCCCAGAGTCTGGCTGAGGAAAAACAGATATTGGTACCCATGGTTCGTTGCAAAATATTTGATCTCGATAATCTCAGATTATCGGAACTTCAATGATCAAAAAAGGAGTGGATGTGAACGCTAAGCTTGCAATTCTATTGTCTGGAATCTTAGTAATTTCTTCTTCAATTTTCTCTTTTAATCTATCAACCTTACCAGGTGATGCGGCTACTAAGAAAACAGCTTCCGCAAAACCGAAAGAGTTACCGACAATTATGACTGGCTTTCCGACTAACTTGAGTCTCAAGGTCTTGCGTTGTGTACGTGCGCATGTACCTGAGTTTGGTACCAACAACGTTGTCGTGATTCAATACAGATTGCGCAAAGAAGGTCCAAATACCGGTGATGTGAAATATTTTGGTGACGCACGATTTGTGGCGCTGGACATCAAGTCGCGCGATCCGGCTTTAGCATCAGCCTATGAACCAATTAGAGGCGCCAATCTTGGTGAGCGTACTTATTCTGATGACGTCGACACTGCCAATTGGAAAGTCGGCCAAACTGGAGATGGCTACGCTTGGTTCAAAATTCCCGAACGCGTAACTTCCTTGGATGTTTTCTTTCCGAAAACAAGCCCAGTGAGAATTCCCATTGAAGTTCCTAAAGGCTAGAACAGACGATTTCCGGACATGATCACATGTTTGATGGCCAGTGTTTGTTTGTCCCATACTACGATATCGGCAAGCTTGCCTTTGGCTAAGCTGCCGATATTTTTGTCTAGCCCCATTGCTTTGGCGGGATTGAGTGTAGCCATCAAAATGGCATCGGCAAAGCTTGCTAATTTCCACTGTACGACATTTCGTACGGCTTGATCAAGCGTAATCGAAGAGCCGACTAAGCCGCCTTGGCTTGTGCCGATATGCGCAGAATCCGTGACGAAAATCACTTTGTCGCGTCCCTTCACTTTCAAGATCAATCCGACCATTGCCGGGTCGACGTGCTGTCCATCTGGTATCACGCAGCAAGTGACATTGTCATTGATAAAGGCAGCACCAACTGCGCCCGGAGCGCGATGATGCAATGGTGGCAGTGCATTGAATGTGTGTGTCATCAGACCCACGCCAAGTTCGAATGCTTGCATCGCCTCTGCAAAAGTCGCATTGGAATGACCGAGCGAGGCACAAATTCCATGCTTCTTCAAAAGCGCAATTGCTTTGCCACTCTTATCCAATTCGGGCGCTAGTGTGATTAGTTTGACTTGATCGGCAATTAGATCATGCATCAAACCTTCTGATAATGTTTGCAAATGTTTGGGCGGATGGACACCCGGCTTTTCCGGCGAAAGGCATGGGCCTTCCAAATGAATCCCTGGCATTCGTGCACCTTGATCCGATTTGCCGTTATGCTCAACTTGCGTTGCACCGGCTCCCTGACTGGCTAAGAACGAAATGTTTTTCTTCAGATGCGTCAGATCGTCTGTAATCAATGTTGGCAAAAAGCTGGTCACACCGCACTTGGCCAATTGCCCACGCATTTTTGCCAAATCTTCTGCCGTCGGATCTGCCCAGAGGTCGCAATCAGACGTGCCATTCACCTGCAAGTCAAAGAGCCCAGGCGTGACAAACGAGCCGCGCACGTTCAGCCGCTCGCAGCTACCCGCCAAATTCTCCCTTGTGATTTCCTCAATCACCGACCCGTTCACGGCGATATCACCGTTCAGCTCCTCGGTGGGAGTAATAATTTGTCCGCCTTCAAGAATCAGAGTTGCCATGAAATTCACCTTGAAATTAGCTCAGTCATTAAAGCTTAAGCCCAAAGATGCCTCTTGGCCAAATCAGTTTTAGAGATTGAATGTGGAATTTGGTGGGAATATTAATCCTAGAAGTTAGTTTCAAAAGCTGAAAACGACCATGGTAGAAGCAAATCCGATAATTAACCCACTAACGGGGCGTCAGTGGGACCTCAATTCCCTGATGGCTAAGGTCTTGGAATTGCAGGAAGCATTGGTGCAGTCCCAGGAGCGGAATATCACGCTCACCGCCCAGGCGCGGGAATTGGAGCGGATTGCTCGCGATGCCGACGACCTCAAGGTTGAATTGACCAACCAGGGGCAGCTTCTGGCTGATAAAAGCCGGGAAAACAAACATTTACACCAAGAATTGTCCCGAATGGCGGGCATTCTTGAGGCTAAAAACCAAGAGGCAGAAGAATTAAAGGCAGCAATTGTCGATGTTCAGCATCAGCTGAAGACCTGCCAATCGGAACGCGATTTGCTGGCAGTGATGTTGACGGACGCCGAAAACGCCGCACGACAAGCACGCCGCTCGTCAGAAACGGTAGACTCCGGGTCAACCTATCAGACTGGCGCGAAAGAACAGCAACAAAGCGGCTGGCTCAAGTATCTCAAGCCAAAAAATTAGTTTGGTGGTGTATCCAAGCTCGGGTTGAGGCTTGGCATTGGCATAGTCGGTATGTGAGCTGGCAGGTGAGACGATGAGTCCGATTTGGACATATGATTGAAGAGCGCACCTACCATTGCTGCTGTGCCGCTTACGTCGATGTTTGCCTTCTTGCCTAATGGACCATCTTTGATAGTCACCTTGTCGCCCAAAATTGAATTGAACTCGGTCTTCTTGCTGATGATCCCTTTTTTCTTGGAATAATTATTTCCCAAAAGACCGACTGTTTTTTCTGAGCGCCCAAACCAGCCCTTCTTGGCAGTGTATTCGTTGCCCAAGCGATCTTTGGCTGATTTCTTTTCGCTGCCAAACCAACCTTTCTTTATTGATACCTGCTCGCCCTTGCCATCTGTGATGTTGATGTCAACTGGTTTGGCAATTGCCAGGCTGCCAGTGCAGAGAGCCACTGCTGCTAGGCAGGCTGAGGCTGTCGAAAGCTTCAAATAATTCATAGATTTCTCCCATTCCAAGTGCAAAGATGCGCCCTTCCAAATAAGTAGACTAATCTCATTGAACTTTGTTTCCGAAAAATTCAGAGGGATTGGTTGTGGCTCGCTTGCTAAAATCAACTGATTAATCTCATTTGCGTAAGTTGAAAGTTGGAAGCGAACTTGGAAACTATATCTAAAGAAGTGGTTGCTGGTAATCGCCGGGCACTAGCCAAGGCTATCAGTATAGTTGAAGATGGTGGCGCGGAAGCATCTTGGCTTGTGCGCAATCTCTTTGACCGCACGGGTCGCGCGCACTTAATTGGTGTCACCGGATCTCCAGGTGTGGGTAAGTCTACTTTTGTTGATGCTTTGATTGCCGAGGTTCGCAAGCAAGGATTGAAAGTCGCAGTGCTTGCCGTTGATCCGACAAGCCCATTTACCGGTGGTGCAATTCTTGGTGATCGCATTCGCATGCAAGAACACACTTTGGACAAAAATGTTTTTATTCGCTCGATGGCTAATCGTGGTCATGCTGGAGGTACCGCGCTAGCAACTTGGGATGCAGTGCGCATGCTGGAAGCATCTGGCTATGATGTTGTGATTATTGAAACAGTTGGCGTTGGTCAATCGGAATTAGCGATTGCTCAAACTGCAGACACAACTGTGCTTGTGCTTATGCCGAGCTCCGGTGATGACATTCAAGCAATTAAATCAGGCATTATGGAAATTGGTGATGTCTTTGTTGTGAATAAAGCGGATTTACCTGGCGCGGATAAAACCACAGCAGAGGTAACCTCCTCGCTTGAGCTTTCAAATTTCACGACAAGCTGGCGTCCACCGGTTTTGCAATCGGTCGCAGAAACCGGACAAGGTGTTGATGCAGTCTGGCAAGCGGTGCAAAATCACAAAAAATTTCTCGACGAGTCCGGCGAATTGGATAAAAGAAGAAAAGCGCGCGTGGAAGCAGAACTGACTGAACTGGTTGCTGATCTTGCTCGCGAAAATCTCAAAGAATCACTCGAGCATTGCCCACAAGTTAAGGATGTACTATCAAAAGTACTCAAGCATAAACTTGATCCGCACTCGGCTGCTGAAGACTTGATGCAAAGACTATTTGGTGATGAATAGGTCTATTTCTCGGCTTCTTCGTCCCAGTTCATTTCGGAGCGACTGTTGATCAGTTTCTGGCTGTCTTTAGTTGATGGGAGTATGGTGGCACCAGTAGCGTGAAACTTCCGATTATGGATTGTTTCTTTTACCGTCTTCTTGTCCACTTTATAAAACTTTCCTCGCCCTGCTTGTGCGAGGTCACCCATTTCGTTTTCTGTTTGTTTGTCTGGCATAACCGCATGCACATCCATTTCCACGTCTTTTGCGTCAGGATCGTTTTTGAGTTTCTTGATAGTCTTGCGAGGATCTCCACAAGTAGACTTGCCGTCTCCAATTCCAATAACTAGTTTCTTACCCTTAATTCCTTTCAGGTCGCTTTTAATTGCTTGCTCAATGGCAAATGGAATAGGTGTCTCGTGAATTGGTTTTATCTCTGGCACGCGACTCATAAAGTGATGAAAGACAGATTCCTGTCCTTGTGGTCGATTCGGTCGGATTTTCTCAATTAGCTGCGAATTGTGACATCTGCAAACGGGGTTGTAGTCTTGTTTATCTATTGGCTCCGCCCCAAAAATTCTTATACCTACCGGCATGTCGGCAGGAAGCGTCTCCAAAATCTTTCTCACCGAATTCAGAACATATTCCCAGCGCGTATGTTTAATACTTTGTCTAACAATTTTTCCTTGCCGATATTCCGTTAGTACATCATCCGGCTGCAGGACGGACCAGGAGCAGTCGACCGCTAAAATCACAGCATTTGGTCGCTGATCCTTCGGCACGCCCTTAAAGCTATATTTTTCAAAGAACGATTTTCCTGGAACACCGTTTGTGATATCGGCAAATGCATAATCACCTTCTCCCTGCGATTCTTGCTGCACTTTTTTCTGCAACTCTTTCGGGCTTATGGGAATGACTTTTTGCGATTGACTCGATGTCTCTACTTTTACGGGTTGGGATAATTTGAAATTCTTTTCCGTTGTCGTGTCCAATTGCGGAGTTTGTCTTATCAGATTCAATAGCGGAACCGATCCGGGCACCTTTATCTGATCGTTGCCGCGCACAGAGTGAACCTTTTTGTCTGCCGAGGAGCTCGAAGCTTTTGCCGCTTGAGAGGAGCGCGCAATTTTGTGCTTAGTCAAGGCGATTTCAGTAGCATGCGCCGATAAGCCATCGCCGAGGGCTATGAATGCATTTTTAAAAATATCAAAGTCCGAGGCTTTATCGCGAGGGGGCATGGCTTAGTCCTAGTTACTGCTATTTGGACATCATGATAAATTTGTAGATCGCAGTAAATACGGATACTACGTAGGAATCAAAGATTTTGGTCTGAGAAAGTAGTATCTATGTGCTATTTGGGAAACCACTCTTTGAGATTTTTGTCAAAAACAAAAGTGCCGACGTACCTTCTTCTGGGGGCGCAATCCTGCGATTTGGCGAACTTTTGATTGGCATCCTTGCTCCTGTCTTCGGGCAGAGAGTCTCGCTTGATGTAATCTTGCTTCGCTAAATCATTTCTGCCCAGCTTGCTGTAGGCTTCTGCGCGCCAACTGTAAGCTGATTGGGTTGGTTCGATCTCAATTGATTGAGTTAGATCTTCAATCGATTTCTTGATCTTGCCCAGGGCTAGCTGACAGTCAGAGCGATAAATGTACCAAATCGGATTATCAGGATCCGTTGAAATGAGTTTGGTGTAGTCTTTGATGGCGCGCTCATCTTGGTGAATATCTATGTATGATTGGGCTCGAAAGGATCTGCAGTCAAGGCAATCGGGACTGAGCCTAATACATTTGGTGAAATCGCGAATGGCGTTCTCGTGATGCCCAAGATCGTTGTAAGCCCGACCTCTTTGATATAAAGCGTCGAAATCATTTGCGTTTAGGCGCAGTTTGCGGGATTGTTCGGCGATGAATGTTTTCAACTTCGTAGCTTTTGCTTTCTGTTCAACACTTTCTCGCGGGTTGGCACTGGCACAAATGCTTGAAGTCATGATTGCCATCAAAGCAGATATGAATGATCGAGAAATGAAGCTTTTCGATTTCATTTGAAAGTTACCTTTCACCGGGGCCCTTTAGCACGACCGAGTCATAGTATTCCAATCCGTCTCTAATTGACTGATATTCCACTCCGTTAATGACAGCACTCTGAATCAAGAATGCCTTACGTCCTTGGTCATTGTATCCAAGAACTCCGGATACCCTGCTTATATCGCCTGTTGTACCGGTTCGAAGCGAAGCGCTAATGTCAGCGCTGGATGCATCTACGGGGATTTTGATGTCGTTGGGACTATTTCCGATATGGATGGGCGCTATGTGACCTTTAATGTTCACGTTCTTAGAACCATGGAAATACTCTTTGTTTACATCATAAATACTGCCGACCATCCTTGGTGCTGGATAGTCTAGCGCATGATCAGTAACGTCGGCATTAAGATGAGTTTGATCTTTTCGACCAGACTTGTCTGCACCTAATTCAAAGCGTGATGAGCCGGGGTTATAACCATCATCTCTGGACTGATGCACTTGTGTAGGCACAGTGGTAGTATGGTCAACGATGCCAGAACGGCTGACATCTGTGCCTCTGCCCAGCGTTTGAATCAGATCCGGATCTTGGTTTAGCGCAGCTTGCACTGCACGCCCCAACGTATTCCATTGCATTTGGCTCAGATTATGATCGGGTTGATAACGCAATTTGTTGCCAGACTGTGAAAAATGTATTGTTGTGTCCGCCGGTATAGCAGCAGCAATGTTCTTGATCAGGGCCGCGGTATCATCAGAATGTCGAGTTCGATCATTATTGGTATGAGATTCTGCCCTTTTTTCTGATTGATCATTTGTATTCCGCTGTAGCTGAGGCTGATTGTCCTGTGGCAACGTATTCTGTACCTGGTCAGCAGGCGCAGAATGTTTAGAATCGATCTTGCCAACGCTAATGTTTGTGTTGCCATCTTGTTGGAGCATTTTTTCAACATGCTTCCAAAGCTCCGAATCGGCCGGAAGTGCGCCTATGTTCGCGGCTAGCATCTCCCCCAGTTCGGTTGTTGGTCCTTTTGCAAGAAAATTGAGTCTTCCGCCACTCATATAAAAGCTCACATTGTATCGATCGTCTGATGGGAGCAGTGCTTGCAGGTCTTCTTTAACCTGTGTAACAGCAGACGTATCTCTAATGTGTACATCGTGTAGTTTGGCGCTAGTAGAGTTGCTTTTCTCTTGTGCAATTAGGGCATCTAAGCTCTCGCGATTTTTATCGGCATATGGGCTCTCAAAATTGGGTTGGCCATTCTCATGATCAGCCGCGTGCTTGTCTGACGATTGTCCAATCTGCTGTTCGCCAGAATTTGCACGATCGCCCATTTCAATGGCTCCTCAAAATTCGTTGCACTTCTTTGATTTTAGCAGCTATCAAGAAGATGCCAAGTTAATCTTTGTCATGACGGGCGCAGAGATTTGCTCTAATAGACGTTTAGCGAGGGATCAATTTCTTTTGCCCAGCTTGTGATTCCGCCTTCGAGATTTCTGGCTTTTTTGAAGCCGTGTTCGAGCAAAAGTTGTACCGCTTTGTTTGAACGTACGCCGCTTTTGCAGTAGGCGACGATATCAGCGTCTGAATTTAATTCGCTGAGACGATTGGGCAGTTCGGCAAGTTCTATGTGCGTCGAATCTGCAATACGGGAAATCGCTACTTCCTGTGGCGTGCGGACATCGAGCAAAAGAAGTTTGTGTCCGGATTTAAGTTCTCGCTCCAGTTCAGTTGCAGAAATGGAAACTGTGGTTGGTGCTTGTTGGCTTTCGCACGTGACTGTGATGTCTTCTAGTTTTTGGATGCTGGGATTTGTTCCACAAATTGGGCAATTGGGATTTTTGGGAATGGCGACTGAGTCAAAATTCATTGCCAGTGAATCGTATATGAGCAGTTTGCCGGAAAGGGAATTGCCTATGCCGAGAATAATTTTTAGGGCTTCCGTTGCTTGAATGCAGCCGATGATACCAGCCATCACTCCGAGTACTCCGCCTTCAGCGCAATTAGGCACGGCATCTGGTGGAGGCGGATCTGGGAAGAGACAGCGATAACAGGGGCCATCTTTGTGGGCAAATACGCTTGCTTGTCCTTCAAAGCGATAAATTGCACCGTAGACATTTGGCTTCTTAGAAAACACACAAGCGTCATTGACTAGGTAACGTGTGGAGAAATTATCTGTGCCGTCTACGATGATGTCGTATCCGGAAAAAATCTCAAGAGCATTCTCACTGGACAAACGAACATCGTGACGCTGCAACTGAATTTCCGGATTGAGTGATGTTGCGCGTGCAGCAGCTCGTTCCACTTTCGATGAAGACACGTCATCATTTGTATAAATGATTTGACGCTGCAAATTGGAGAGATCAACTTGATCAAAATCAACAATACCAATTGTGCCAACACCAGCGGCTGCTAGATAAAGTATTGTCGGTGAGCCAAGCCCACCTGCACCGATTACAAGAATGCGAGCCTTCTTTAGGCGCTCTTGTCCTTCAATTCCTACTTCCGGTAGGAGAAGGTGACGGCTGTAGCGCTGCAATTCGGATTTGTTGAGCGAAGCCATTTAGCCTCCGCTCAATGCGCAGATTATATGAATGGTTTCCGTGCCATTCAATTTCATGTTCAGCGTTTCGATTTGCTTTCTGTCTACGTATAATTTGATGTGCTCGCGAATTCCATCTTGTTCGTCGATCATTCTAAAACGAATGCCGGGATAAGACTTGTCCATGTTCGCAAGCAGACCTTGCACAGAATCGCCATCTACCTGAATCTCGCTCTGATTCTTAGTGTAGGAACGCAAGGGGCTTGGTATGTGGACCAGCATAATTAATCCTCGTATTCCATAATTCTCAGGCAATAAATTTCTGGCAAATAGCTAGCCAAACATTTCCAGGAATTTCCTTCATCGATGCTTGCCCAGACTTCTCCCTGACTCGTGCCGAAATACAATCCCATGGGATTTGCATTATCACCAGTCATTGCTTGTCTCTTCACTGTGAAATAAGCATGCTTGCTTGGCAGACCCTTGTCTTGGCGCTTCCATGACTCGCCACCATCTTTGGTGACATAGACTGCCGGCTTACCGTCCGGACTGGTGCGCGGCCAAACTTCAGTACCATCCATCGGAAATACCCAAGCTGTATTGGGATCATTTGGGTGAACGACAATTGGAAAACCAATGTCGCCAATTTCCTTGGGCATGTTATCGCCAATGCGGATCCATTTATTGTCTGGCCTGTCCATGCGATAAATGCCGCAGTGATTCTGCTGGTACAAGCGCTCCGGCTTTTGCGGATGCATAACCACGCAATGTGGATCGTGTCCGATTTCGGGATCCGGCTCTGGCATGAAATCAGCAGCGCATCCTTTGTTCAGCGGATCCCAAGTCTTGCCTTGATCTTTTGATTCAAAAACTCCACCGGCTGAAACTCCCAGGTACATGTGGTTCTTATCGGCGGGATTGATAATTACTGAGTGAACCATTTGTCCGCCAGGAGTGCCATCAAATTGTGCTAGCTCTGGGTAACGTGGATTTTCGTTGAATCCTTTGACTGGTTCCCATGTCGTGCCATTGTCATTGCTGACAAATAAACCGGGTGGTGATGTTCCTGCATACCACTTGTTTGGCTCGCTGGCATGACCGGGCGAAATCCAGAAGACGGTGTTCACAGCTTTAGCATTAGTCTCACCTTCTGCCGCCTGCGGAAATGCTGGTGGCGATGTTGACTCTGTCCAAGTGGCACCGCGATCGTTTGAGTGATAAACAGTTGGTCCCAAGTGTCCTGCTTTAGCGCCGATCACTACTTTGTCTTTGTCGCGCGGATCGGGCTGGACGTGATAAATAAGATTGCCGAGAAATTGCGCATCTGAAAGCGTCCAGCTTTCTCTTTTGCCATCGCTGGTCAAAAGGAAAAGACCCTTTCGCGTTCCAACAAACAGAATCGTCTTCTTCGCCATAATCCAACTCCATCAGTGTCAAAGAATCTAGTTAAAGATTCTAGCTAATGCCCAAGCTCGCCTGCAATTTTTCCAAGGAAACTTGTTTGGTCTCAGGATAGAAGGCAAGTACGACGAAGAACATCACAATCATCATGACGCCAAACAAGGCAAACGGATAAGCGCCGGATGATTGAGCGACAATCGGGAATATGCTTGAGATTATCGCGTTCATTATCCAGTGTGCTGATGAACCAAGGCTCTGTCCTTGAGCGCGAACAGGCGTTGGGAATATTTCTGCCAGGTAAACCCAGACAACTGCACCTTGTGAAAATGCAAATGAGGCAATGAAGCCCATTAAGCACCAGAGCAACATATTTGCATGTGTGTGCGTGAAGAAAATCGTTGCGATACCAAAGAGCGACGCCGCCATGCCGATACCACCAAGCAGCAGAAGCGGCTTGCGTCCGACTTTGTCGATCATAGACATTGCGATAAGTGTGAATAACAAATTGGTCGCGCCAATAATTACTGCTTGCAAGCTGGCAGACATGCTTGTGAATCCAGCTTGGGCAAAAATATCATTCAAGTAATAAAGAATCGCATTGATGCCGGAAAGTTGATTGAACATGCCGATTGTCACAGCCAGCAAAATTGGTCGCAAATATTTTTTGGAAAAGAGCGGTTCGTATTTTTGATTTTCGACGCCGACTGAGGCGACAATTTGCTCCAATTCTTCTTTGACATTTGCACCAGTCATTTCCAAGACTTTTCTTGCTTCATCAATATGACCTTTGAGCACAAGCCAACGTGGGCTTCTGGGAATTCCGAAAAGCATTACCAAAAATGCCAGTGCCGGAATGGCTGATACACCAAGTTGCCAGCGCCATTCTAAAGCCCCCAAATGTTGCAAGCCAATCAAGAAATTTGAAAAATAGGCAAGCAAAATGCCGATCACAATATTTGTTTGGAAAAGTCCGACTAAGCGGCCGCGCCATCTTGCTGGTGCCAGCTCGGCAATGTAAATCGGTCCAAGCACAGATGATGCGCCAATTCCCAAGCCGCCAATAAAGCGGAAGAAGATAAGCGCCCACCAATTCCAAGAAATTGCGCAACCAATTGCGGAAATTACATAAAGCAGTGCGGTGATACGCAAGGCATCTCTGGCGCCAAACTTTTCGCCCGGAATGCCGGAGAGCATCGAGCTGAGAACAGTGCCCCAAAGTGCGCTTGAGACCGTGAAGCCTAAGGCGGCTGCAGTCAGTTGATATGTTTCGACCAGCGAATGTGTGGTTCCGGCAATCACTGCCGTATCGAAACCAAACAGAAGTCCGCCGAGCGCGGCTACGACTGAGCTCTTAACGAGAAAAAATTTGTGGCTTAACTTCATAGTGTCCTTGGGGGAAGAAGGGCAGAGGAATCGATATCTGATTGACAGAATTCCGAATGAAAAAGAATACCAACAAGAGCATCGCGCTCAATGAAATAGATCTGAGGAATGCATGCAGAAAATGCGGCAGGCTTGACAACCGAGACGGCAAAGCCAGGTGGAGCTAGAAAGTTTCGCTTGTGGTGGTCGGCTTGTTCTTTTCCATTGTTTCCAAAATGTCGCTAACTTTTAGATATAGCACATAGAAGAGCGGCCACAAGAAAAGCATAACCAACAGGGCAAAGTCTTGGGCGAAAAGTGGCAGACCATACCTGTAAATATCGACAAGCGTCCAGAGGAGAACGCCACCATAGCCGCAGAAAAAGTACGATAGAACATTTTGCCTAGCTAGCTTTACCATCCAAATCCAAAGCCAAGAGGCAATCAGTACTGTTTCCATTATTCCTAAAGCAATCACTTGCCAGTGTGTTTCGCCGCTCAAGGAAATCGCTGTGGTTGCAACGATGAGTCCTAAATACATTGGGAAGCCTTTCGGGCAAAACTTCGCATATAAACCAGCGATAATTGGTGCAGCTACGATTACTCTTATTCCCGTTTGCATTGATTCCAATAGCAATTTCAAAGTTGGTGATGATACGTTAGCAATTGCATACAGAGTGCTAAACGACTCTTGCTGTACGTCTTCTGAAAAACTGTTCTCAATTGGCGAAAAGATAAGAGCAATTATTGTACTAATCAGAAATGACGAATAGCCCGTGATGATTCCGTCAATCCAGAGACTTAATTGAGCGACTTTGCATTCGTGCTCCCCTTGGCGAAGCGCCATTCTAAAAATTGAAGATACAGACAACTTCGGGCTAATTATTCGCAGACAAGCAAGTGACATGGCAATGAAGAATGTGCCGCTGCCAAAATCTCCGGCTATGCGCCCCAGGTATCCTAAGACTTTGTTTGTCGTGAATGTTGTCCACGGAATGGTTGTTTGATAGTACCAGTTCATTTGTGGCCAACTATTGAGAATTTCTGGAATGAGAAAAGCTGACATCAATGCGCTGCCAATAATAGCAGGACGCCAATGAATTGCCCCTGTGCGAAAAACACCGTATACAAACCAAAGCAAAAGCAGTCCTATTACACCATACAATATGGATTTGATGTTTTGGCTGACTTCGTCTTGCGTGGTTCGCTTTTCTTTTTTCCAAAGCCAGGCACTGGGAATATCCCAATAGTTGCTAAAGCCAGAAACAGTATCACCAACAACCGTGGCAACAGCTTTATGGTTGGCTTCAGCTACGCGAAAGTTTGGAGCTGAAAATGTAAATGTGTAATCGATTCTGTTCTTGCGCTTGTGCTCGGCAGCACTTTCAAATTTTATTGGCGCAAACTCTGGACACAAAGCGATGACAAAATCCTCCGCCAGTTCCTTTGCCTTTTGCTCTGGTAACTTGGCACCGGGTGTGTCTTCTGCTTCATATAATTCACAACCGACAATTCTGCCTCTGTCGTCAACCATCACGCGGTATTCTTCTGGATCCATGGGTCGAAAGAATCTCACGGACCAAAGATATGGAGTTCCGACAGTCAATGCCAGTTGATTGGTTTTTTTGAAACCAACTTTCTCATAAACGTATTGCAAATTAGAGGACATTCCGCTGGTTAAATATGCGGAAATTTTTCTGCCGGAAAGATTGTAGTGATGAGTTTGCAAATGCTTTTGCGCTAGGCGAATTGCTTGGTTGTGCGAAATAGTCAGTGGATGAGCCTGGGTGCCAATTTTTGTTTCATGATAAGTGAAGGACACGATAACTAGCACGATAGCTAAAACACCCAAGGCAACTCGCACTTTTACGGACAACGGTTTGTAATGGAAGGCAATAATTTCTGCCAGCAATTTTTTATCTGGAGCGGTAGCTTTTTTACTGCGCGTCGCCGCATTTGAAATTGAACGTGAGTCGGTAAATACTCCCTGCTTTCTTATGAGCCAAAGTGCAAACAGTATGAGCAGGGCAAACGGAATGACCGCAATTACTGCAGAAAGTTGCAGTGCCGGTAATGGTGAAGTGAGAAGTGGTACCACTCCCCACATCGCATCAAAGAGGTAGTGGGCAATCAAGCAGGCAAGAATGCCATAGCGTTTCAGCACCCAACCATAGAAGAGTCCTGCGATGGTTAGCTCAACTCCTCTTGCATAGGGTGGCTGTTGTGGATAACCACTATGCATGAATCCCCATATCATTGCCTGAATCAAGTTAGCAATCCAAAACTTGCGAACTAACCTTTGCACCAGGCTCAAGCCGATTATGCGATAGGTAAATTCTTCGTTGGTGGCTGCGATGATGCCGATCATTATTGATGAGAATGCCGGTACATATGCACTAAGAACCTGGTAGTTGGTGATTTCTAGCGGACACCAAACTCCTAGCTTTTTTCCAATTAGGTAATAGGACATTTGCCACAAAAGAGAAATACCGAAGGCACAGTACCCGACTATTAGTGCAGCAATAATCTGCGGACTACGTAATGCACGAATGGTAAATAAACTTTCCATGGCAACGTGGCGCCGGAAGAAGAGTCGGTACGCAACCTCAGCCGTGCCAAAAAGTATTGCCGTGCCGAAAAATGATCCGACTACTTTGAAGAGCGTATTCATGGCTAGACTGATCAAATATGCCTGAAATGATCCTTCTGGTCCATAATTGGCCACGCTAATCTCGAACTCGTTCAAAGAGTCTAGCAAGGCCAATAGTGCCATTAGTCCGCCACAAGTTAGAGCAAAACGCCAATGGATTTGTTTTGCCACAAATGCCCATAAGAAGATAAAAGCAGAAGCAATTGAAATCAGAAGCGAAAAGAAGCTGGCGACGTTTTGTAAGAGGCGATTGTAGGAACGCATAGTGTCAAATTTGCGTTCCCATGTTTCTGGCTCATAAAGATAATGGTAAAAGCGAGTGACTACATTCCCAGATACATATGTGCTGGTTCTGATTCTCGCGCCCTTCCATTCTGCTGATTGATCTTCCCAGACAAATGAATAGTCGGTCCGATGCAGTTGTGTGATGGATTGATCTATTACCATCTTCCATCCAGAAAGTGAAACTCCACCTTTGGTCTCCACGAAATTCCGGGCCAGTGTCAGAGCCTCATCTTTTGGAATTGTGGGAACGGTGCGATCATTTTCAATCCAATGGTAAAAGTGATGCAGCTTTCCATCCGGTCGCAAATACACGTATATGTATTCTTGTTGGAATTCTTTGCAAAAGCGTGTTGACCAAAACCATACTGGAATTCTTTCCTTCATGAGCGTGTTGGCTTCTTCCAAGCTCAGCTCTGACTCAAGGAAGGTTTTGGCCTCATTGTCGTATGAGAACTCTGTGGATTTGATACTGCCCTTGGTTTGATAACCGAGATCTTGAGCCCACTTATCCGAAAGACGTTGGATCTGCGACTTTGGTACCTTCAAGTCGATGGAGGCAGATGGAAATACTTTGCCTTGTACAACACAGAAAAAGATTAGACCGAAAAGCCCAAGTGCGACGAGCCACCACAATTTGCGCAGTTCTCCGGAGATCTGCCATCCTGATTTAGCGCTCGGAGAATCAGGCACGCAAGCACATCCTGTTCTGGTTACAACTTACAAAATAATATACGCGCGATTAGTTATTTTCTTACCCGATTTGAGAGTAATTCAAACCGGGCAGAATTAATGCCATTACAAATTGTTACTGGCTCAAAGGTCCGCCAGCTCTAGGCTTTGGCTTTCTTTAGGTGCCAGAAAAGATAGGCCGGCAGACCGGACAAAATAATCAAAAATCCAGCGCCTGTGTATTTAGGCGAAAGGCAAAGTTGACCAATCATAATACCCAGTGTCAACACGACATAAACAGCCGGCATCAAAGGATAACCGATGACTTTGTACGGACGTGGGGTGTCTTTGTGTGTACGGCGCAAAACAAATAGTGCAACCACGGTAATTAAATAGAATGCCAGAGCGGCAAACACTACATAATCGAGGAGATTGGAGTATGTGCCGGATGTGGCTAGAAAGCATGACCAAATGCCTTGGGCAATCAGTCCATAAACAGGAACGTTGGTTGTCGGACTGAGGTGTTGTGCTTTCTTGAAAAACAATCCGTCTTTGGCCATTGCGTAATAGACACGTGCACCAGCCAGAATCAATCCGTTCAAGCAACCGAATGTAGAAATCATAATTCCAGCTGCCATTAACTTCTCGCCGATTGGTCCAAATAATACTTGGGCTGCGGCTGTGCCGACGCGGTCTTCGGCGGCAAACTGAATGCCGCGTGCTGCAACGGTGGCACCATCAGCACTTCCATGCAGAGGTAACAACAACAAATAAACTACATTGGCCAAAATATAAATGGTGGCAACAATTGCCGTACCAATCGCCAAGCTCTTGGGCAAAATCTTTTCCGGATTATGCACTTCTTCCGAGGCAAAGGTTATGTTGTTCCAGGCATCGCATGAAAATAGCGAGCCGACCATTGCTAGTCCGAGCACTGCCATCAGTTTAATGCCGAACAGAGGCTCGCCTTGCAAATTGGTGGCGCGCCAGAATCCTGCCATATCATTTGTCAGGTTTGGTCCTAGACCGTTGAACTTATCGACAGCGAAGAGTCCAAGAATGATCAAAGCAGCAATGGCACCAACTTTGGTGACAGTAAAAGTTGTTTGAATAAATTTGGCAGCGTGAATGCCGCGGCAATTTACATATGTAAGTAGAGAAACTACGCCAATTGCCAACATTTGCGCCGAACTAAATTTCCAAGCGCCAAGTTGAAACAAAATATTTGAGGCGGATATAAAAGGAATAAAGACGCCAGTGAATTTGGCAAAGCCCACCGCAACAGCCGCAATTGTGCCTGATTGAATTACGGCAAACAAAGTCCATCCATATAAGAAAGCCGCAAGTGGTCCGTAAGCCTCGCGCAAAAACACGTATTGCCCACCAGCTTTGGGAAACATGGCGGCAAGTTCGGCGTAGCAAAGTGCTGCCATGATTGTCAGGACACCTGCCAAGCCCCATGCCACCAAGAGCCACCCGCCTGCACCCATTTGCCTGGAAATTTCTGCCGATACTATAAAGATGCCGGAGCCAATCATCGAACCGACGACGATTGCTGTTGCATCAACAAGATTTAAGGCGCGCTTAAATTCACCAACTGTTTCTTCTTGCGTATGGATTGCCATGTGCTCTTCTTCTTTGCTTGAAACCAGTGCCATCGAACCTTTATTCCTTAAATATGATCTGGACATGCGATCGAATTTAACTTAGCTAAACCCCGCATAAATAGTAGCTGATCTCGAACCTTACTGTAATGTCATCAAATGTATATGCACCCTATATTTGATTTAGCTTGACGAGCGGAAGTGCACAACTTACGATTTACAGGATCATTCTATTCAAGTTTTCGGCGGGGTTTTTCTCGGCTGAATTCGGCATATATTACAACATGTCTTTGACAACATCTCTTTGAAAGTATAGGACTCCGAATGTCTAAAATAGCTATCATTAGTCAACCGGATCAAGGTGTCTTGCTCGATGTAAGTGGCTGCCAGTCTTTGGAAGAAGCCACTCAACATCTGACGAGCACGCTCAATGTATCAAGCCAATTTTGGGATGGCTTGACCGTGGATTTGAATTTGGGAACACTCAATCTTGCCGGGCACGAAGTCGAACAAATTTTGTCGACAGCGTCTGGGATGGGCGTTGAGTTCGACAAAGTTTTTACCGAAGATGAAGAGACGGTTTCTTGGTTGAGCCAACGCAACATCAAAGCCAGCCAAGGCAAGCCGACATTTGTGAATGAAGAAACTGAAGAAGACAAAACAATTGTCGATGAAGGTTATGAGACGGACGTAGTTGGATTTGCTGGACCCGGATCGGAAAATGCTAATCCGGAAGACGCCGAAGGCAGCCCAAAAGCACCGGCCACCAAATCTGGTGCCAAAGCTAAGAAGGGCAAGAAAAGTGCAGCGATAAATAACGGCCCTCAAGTTATGTTCTTACGCCAGACTTTGAGATCCGGACAAACGGTCAGTCACAAAGGTCACTTAGTGATTGTTGGTGATGTGAATCCGGGTGCAGAAGTTGTTGCCGATGGTGACATCACAATCTGGGGAGCATTGCGCGGTGTTGCACACGCTGGTGTGAACGGCAATGTCGATGCCCAAATTCGTGCATTGAAATTACGCCCGATGCAATTGCGCATTGCTCATGCAATTGCTCGTGCTCCGGACAGACCTCACAATCCAAACATTGGCTATGCCGGTCCTGAAACCGCCAGAATCGTCAATGGACAAATTCGTATCGCAGTAAATCTCCCCGAATAAGCAAAACAAATCACAAAAAAGGATCTAGCAATGAGCGGTAGAGTAATTGTAATTACCTCAGGGAAAGGCGGAGTCGGTAAGACTACAGCGTCAGCCAATATTGGCGTAGCGCTTGCAGGTACCGGTGCCAGTGTTGTGCTTGTCGATATGGATATCGGGTTGCGCAACTTGGACATTCTCATGGGTTTGGAAAACCGCGTGGTTTACAACCTGGTGGATGTAATTGAAGAGCGCTGCAAGCTGCGTCAAGCATTTGTCAAAGACAAACGTTTGCCAAACCTCTGCTTGTTACCAGCTGCTCAAACTCGCGACAAGAACGCAGTTAACGCTGAGCAAATGAAGAAGCTCTGCGGCGAACTGAAAGGCATGTTCGATTTTGTTGTCATAGACTGCCCAGCCGGTATCGAATCCGGATTCCACAATGCAGTTGCCGGTGCCGACGAAGCAATCATTATTACGACTCCGGAAATGTCCGCAGTTCGTGATGCCGATCGCGTTATCGGACTTCTGGAAGCACGCAAGGATGAAATCAAGGAACAACGCTTGGTCGTTAACAGACTGCGTCCGTCCATGGTTAAGACCAACGACATGATGAGTGTTGATGACGTTCTAGAAATTCTCTCCGTGAAACTTCTGGGCGTGGTGCCGGAAGACGAGGAAATTATTGTTTCCACCAACCGTGGTGAACCGCTGGCGGGAAGCGTTAATGAGCGAGCTGGACTTGCTTATAGAAACATTGCCCGTCGTTTGAAAGGCGAAGAAGTTCCAATTATGGATCTTGATGCGCTTGATCAAACATGGTTCAAGAAGATAGCAAAGCTATTCACCCCGGCGCGGGCTTAAAGGAGAAAAGACGGTGCAAGTTCTCAATTGGTTTTTCCGCAAAAAGGGTGATACTGCCAGAACTAAGGCTAAGGATCGAATGCGCCTCATGCTCATTCACGATCGTTTGGAATTACCGCCAGACCGTTTAGCTAGTTTGGAAGAAGAATTGGTAGCGGTTGTTTCAAGATATTTTGAAATTGATCGTGATACCACGCGCTTTGATCTGCAACAATATGAGCGTAGGGCAGCATTAATTGCTAATTTCCCGTTATTGCGCTCTAAGTGTTAGGCAAGTCAAGCGGTATACGTGGTAGATCATTCTGCAAAGTACAAGCGAAAAACTCACTGATTCTACGTTTGTAATTCGTAGCATTTTCAGACTCCTGTCTGAAGTAGATTGGTGGCTGATTTTAGCGACTGGCTTTTTGGTGGTCGTTGGTCTTTCGACGCTTAAGTTCTCGCATGGCGCGACAAGTTTTTACGACAAACAACTTGGCTACCTTTGGGCGGGCATGCTTGCTTGTTTGGTTTTTTGGCGTGTCCCATATTTTGTCTGGACCAACCGGGTTGTTGTGCCAATTTTGTGGGGCATAAACATGGGCTTGCTCTTGGCAGTTATGCTCAAGGGCCACTCCGCACTTGGTGCACAACGTTGGTTGGCCATCGGCCCAATTACCTTGCAGCCATCCGAACTTGCCAAACTCGTGGTCATTTTCACTTTGGCGGCATGGTTCCGCTCAAGACCAATCAAAAGCTTTTTCGATACTTTTAAAGCCGCAGCAATTATTATTCCGCCGGCAATTTTAGTCTTCAAACAACCAGACCTTGGCACATCGCTGACATTCGGCGCTGTGTTTTTAGGAATGTGCTTTTGGGCGAGGGCAACACTTTGAGATCTTCTGGTTTTGATCTCACCTGTCTTGAGTTTGATTTTCAATGCGCTCAATCCGCTTTGGTGGCAAGCTTATTTGATCTCGCTTGCAGCTACGCTTCTAATTTGGTGGCGCAAGCTTGATTGGAGTTGGTGGGTACGCATACTTTTGATTGTTGCAGTCCTCGGTGCAAATTTTGCCTGCGGAGAACTGCGTCCACACATGTGGGGCATGTTGAAAGAGTACCAACAAAAACGTTTGGTTAGCTTCCTCAATCCCTATGACGATCCACGTGGTGCTGGCTATCACATTTTGCAAAGTCTAATTGCAATTGGCTCAGGAGGCTTCTCTGGAGCCGGTCTTGGTCATGGCAATCAAAGCCAAGGTGCATTCATTCCTGAGCGCCACACAGATTTTATTTTCGCCGTAGTTGGAGAAGAATTGGGTTTCCGCATTTCATCACTTGTGATTCTCGCTTATCTGGTTGTTTGCATACGAGCCTTGATCATCGCCTATCAAGCCAGAGAAGAACCAGCCGGAAGTTTGATAGCTATTGGTGTCATGTCCATGTTCTTATTCCACGTCTTCCTCAACATCGGCATGACCATGGGTGTTATGCCAGTTGCCGGTGTGCCGCTGCCATTTCTCAGTTATGGTGGCACAGCACTTGTCGTAGATCTTATGGCAATCGGATTATTACAATCTATCCGCTATCTCAATCCCCCACCAAGACAAGACGTCTGGCGATAGAGATTTCAATTATTTGTTTGGGCAGATTGAGCAGAGCTAGCTTTGTCGTGCCGAAGTGCGGCTTGACAAGATGTCAACACATACTTATAATTGTGTTATGATACCGCCGTTTGATGACAAAGGTAATTTGCCTCCAGGGGTTCATATTGCCACGCTAGCAGAAATTGAAGGACGATTTGTAACCAATTTGGGGCGGAAGAGACTATTTAATGCGCTTAAAAAAGTTGTGAAGATTTTTGAAAAGTGCAACTGTCAGGAGATTTACCTAAACGGGAGTTTTATAACGATTGCAGACGAGCCAAATGATTATGATATCTGTTGGGAGCCAACCGGCATTTCACCAACTGCGGAACTTAAGGTGATTTTGGAGGATCTGGAAGCTGCAAAAATGAAATACTTAGGAGACATTTTTGTTCGTTTCCCTGTACCACCGTTTTACTTTGACCATGTTATTGAATGGCAGAAGGACAGGAACGGAAATGCAAAGGGCATAATTCGAATAGAGCTTGGAAAAATGACATGATTAAGAACGAAAAGCAGTACAAAATTACAAGTAAGTTGTTGGCAGATTGGGAAGCAAATCTTTCCTTGCTAGTTTCCAGCAAGATGTCGAAAACGCCTGATTGGATATATAAGGCACAGGTGGAAACAGCCAAGCATGAGATTAAGCAGCTCAAAAGCCAGTTGAAGGAATATGAGGATTTGAAATCTGGAAAACAAAAGTTACCCGATTTAGGACTGGTCAATGACTTACCACTATTGCTTATTAAATGGCGCATTTATCGAAAGTTGACGCAAAAAGAACTTGCTGAGTTGTTGGGGCTTTATGAGCAGCAAATTCAAAAATATGAGGAAACAAATTATTCTGGTGCTTCTTTAGCTACAATCAGCAAGGTGGCAGAGACGTTGAGCAGTTATAAGTGCAAGCCTAAGCGTCATTCTGCATGAAAAGCTGAAATCCCCCTAGTTATAGCAGTTGCTCGTTACCACTATTTCATGCTCAAGAACATGCCGCATGCAAATTGCGTTTTGTGAGATGTTCAGAAGAGAGTGGGAATGAGCACCAATTCTAGGGGCTTAATTTCCCAACGACCAATGACTATTGATAAAACTACCATGTGCAATTACCACTTGTAGGTGCGTACTTTTGGTGCCGGCACGCGTTGTAACGGTGCGCGTTGCACTTGCTGTCGTTTTCATTGCAGACGGGCGACTTGCTTAAAAGTTGCAAGATGCGCGAATATTCTAAGGTTACGAGGCGCGGCGACGTTTGCGCTTAATTGGTACGATGCGAGTTTTCTGGTCTGCGATTTTTTCTTTACTCATGTCTCGGGACGCGCGTTTACGCGAAGTTTCTTCTGTGCCGGAACTTGAATTTTTCTTTCTGCCTTGGCCGGACGAAGCCGGAATGCACAGCATCGGCAAGATATAATTGAATGCCACATACGCTAAGACTGACATAGTGAAAGCCGCCCACAAAGTTCCAAACTTCATACATAAACTCCTATCTTCCAATAGCCGAGACGGAGCTATTACTCAAAAGTTGCAATTAAAGGGATATTCTAAGCTTCGCTCAAATTCAGTTGACGCAGCCTTGCCGGGCGTATTTGGCGTAGTTCAATAGATCTGTGGGTGAATTGGTGGCTGTGGCGAGAAATTGATCGATGATTGGTTCTGTTTTGGATGCGCAATTTAAATGCCAGTGACCCAGACCATGTATTGCGCTTTCCTGGCAGGCGATGTGGGGAATTTGTAGGGTCTTGGCCATCACTTCTAATATTGCCTCGTCAATCTTTTGTAAATGAGGCTGATCTGGTGCGCCCCAGGAAGGAAAGAGGTCCCACCACATGTAGCATATACTGTTCAAGGGGCTCATCTCGGGATCTGGATCTTTCAACAGATACGAGAGTTTCTCCGTACAATTCTTGGCGAATAAATCTGTGAACACGTGTTCAATTGCCGTGATGCAATTTATTCGAGCTTGAAGTGGGATATCTTCACGGAATAAAAGATTCGGCGGACCCAATTCTCCGAGCAAGCACCAGAACATCGTGTTAAGTGCGTCTGCGGTGTATGTTTGAATCAACTTGCCGGATGATCTGAATAACTGTCCCATCTGTTCGACTGTATTGGTCGGATCAATTTCCCAGTCGACTTCGTACGGATCCTCTATTAAATAGAGCACCCAATCTTCGAAACTCAAAGTATTTCCTGCCAATCGATCCACTTAGGGTTCGAAGGTAGCGGCTTTCTTTGGCCAAACGACTTTGACAAGATTGCTTTCATCGTGGCTGTTTTCGAAGGCGTCGATCTGCTGAGTCGATGGTGCCATAGCGGAAAGCTTGCTTGATTTGCCGAGCGTGACCATCTTGTCCAATACGGTGAACGTCTCTTCAACGTGACGTGCAAGCGCCCGACCTTGCGGTGCGATTTGCTCGACAGTGCCATCCAAGAATACATGCGACTCTACGCCGCCAATTGGTTGCGCTTGCGGATCCGGATTGTGTCCATCTTGCCATACGCATTGAAAACGCAATTTCAAGGGAGAACCCGGCTTGGCTAAAAGCCAAAGCGTTCTGCGAAATCCATGAGTGTTGATTGTCAGTTCGCCAACTAATTCGTCGAAGCTTTCCGGACCTTGTGGCAGAAGACCTTGAATGCGACCGGCTGGTACACCAAGCTCATTGGCTAACAATTCGACGAGCCCAACAAATGCTGCTACTCCTTGCAAATCGATTGTCTTTCCAAGGTTGGCCTTTTGACCAGCGAAGTTGTTTGATTGTGACAGCATAGTGCACCTACTCTATTTGATTTCGCGAAATTTATAGCGACGCGAATAAGTTCCCTTGACAAGCTTGTGTGATTAAGCTCACATCATCTAGATTAGCGCATATCCAATAAAGCGGGGAGGGTGGCGACGTATTCATCTTCTACTTTCGCTCGTGCCAAGATGAACGTGAATAATATTGACAACTTGTTGAAGCTGTCACCAGATTTGATATCTATAATTTGCCGAATCAGGCGGAAAGGGGAAGTCAAGCGACTAAGATTTTATCTTCAGACATGAGCAAGACGATGACAAACAGCGCAAAAACATCTGATTATCCGCATGTATTTATTGATGTACTTCGCCAATGGGCGGAGATGATTAAAATTGAGCACACAGTTTTTGCCTTGCCGTTTGCACTTTCCGGCATGATTTTGGCCTCTCCGACAATTCCACCACTTTCCGTCTGGCTTTGGACGATGCTTGCCTTTCTCGGTGCACGCTCTGCGGCAATGACATTGAATCGCCTGATTGACGCAAATATAGATGCGCGCAATCCACGAACCAGTATGCGGGCAATTCCCGCAGGCAAGATCAAAAATGCCCAAGCCGCATTATTTGCAATCGGCTCATTTGCTCTAATGCTTTGGGCTGCTTCGCATTTGCCACCACTTTGTCTTACGCTCTCGCCCATTGCCGTTATCTGGCTCAGTTTCTATTCCTATACAAAACGTTTTACTTGGCTTTGTCACATTGCCCTTGGTATCGCCCTTGGTGGCGCAGCTTTAGGCGGCTGGGTTGCTGCCTCTGGCGCGGTAACCGGCTCTGCTCCCTGGCTTTTAGCATTGGCTGTTGCAACATGGGTTTCCGGCTTCGATATTATTTATGCCAGCCAGGACATCGCAATTGATCAGAAGGAAAAACTTCATTCCATCCCCGCGCACTTTGGTTTGGCACGCGCCTTATCAATTTCTAGCGCCTTGCACCTAGTAACAATTGCTTGCCTAATCGTGCTTGGCGCGGTTCTATCACTTGGTCCAATATATTGGACAGGAGCATTGCTTGTTGCTGTTATGCTTTTCTACGAACACAGCTTGGTTAAGCCAAACGATTTATCCAAAGTTGATGCAGCCTTCTTCAACATAAACGGTTACGTAAGTATCGCCGCTTTTGTCTCTATCCTGCTTGACAAGATTTTCTAAACTAGTTTTACCCTTGAAATTCTTTCACACTTGTAATCTGGCTTGCAAGTAGAATGACAGAGTAACAGCACAACATCGCAGGAAGCAAAGATGTCAGAGTTTGAACATGCAACTCAAGTGTTGCCCACGGGCACATTCTCGGCCGATCCCAATTGTGTGGATAACACAGGAACGTCGACAGCTTTTGAGAAAGCCAAAGAAGTCCTCCAGCTTGAAGCCGAAGCGATATTGTCGATGCGCGACAGGCTTTCGCCCACATTCGATCAGGCTTTGAATTTAATCGAGGGTTGTCAGGGTAAGGTTGTGGTCACGGGCATGGGCAAGTCTGGTCATATTGCTCGCAAGATTGCTGCCACCTTAGCCTCGACTGGCACGCCGGCATTTTTTGTTCATCCGGCTGAGCTTCGTCACGGTGATTTCGGCATGGTTGATGCGCGCGATATCGTGATTGCCTTATCCGGGTCTGGCGAAACGCAAGAAATTAAATTGATTTTGGAGCCGCTCAAACGTTTGGGTGTGAAGATGATTGCTTTCACCGGCAACGTTAATTCCACTCTTGCGGGATTCTCTGATGTGGTTTTGGATGTTGGTGTAGAAAGAGAAGTTTGTCCGCTTAATTTGGCGCCAACTTCTTCCACCACCGCAGCACTGGCGATGGGCGATGCGGTGGCAATTGCTCTCATGGAAAAACGCAATTTCCAAATTGAAGATTACGCTAAGTTGCATCCGGGTGGTGCGCTTGGTCAACGTACAGTTTTGGTGAAAGACATCATGCGCTCCGGCATCTTGGTGCCGACAGTGGCACTTGGTGATAGCTACAATTCTGTGCTGGCAGAAATTGATCGCAAGCGTCTGGGCTTTACCGCGGTTGTAAATTCGGAGAAGCGCTTGATTGGCATGATTACAGATGGTGATTTGCGCCGTGCTCAAGTTAAGTGGGGCATTGATGCTTTCAAGAAAGAAGCATCCGAAATCATGAGCGCAAACCCGAAAACTTTGTCGGAAGAATCACTGGCAGTTGAAGGCTGGAAGATGATGGAAAAGCACTCCATCTCCGATATTTTGATTGTTGATCAACATGGTCGCCCAGTCGGCATTGTCGACATTAAGGACATGCTCCGAGCCGGGTTCGCCTAAACAAATACACTTTTTGCGGACTAATTGCTATCTCTAAGATCGTGTGAGATTGTCGGCACGAGATCTTCTATCTTGCCGCAGAGATCGTAAATGCCCACGGCTTGCTTGCCGATGGCCATGTTATCCAGTTTGTCCGTTGCACAAAGATTCTTCATAGTCTCAAAATTAGTTTCAAGCTTTTGCATGTAAGCATCTAGTTTGTCCAAATCATCTTTGGTTGTGCCTTGCTTATTTTCTGGAACTGAGATGGCATCGATGTCTTTTTTGAGCGTGCCGATAAGTGGTGTCATTTGGTTGATGATGTAGGCCGTCCACTTTTTGCTGGCTGGTATCAAATCTTCGTTTGGACTCTTGCCCTTTTTTACATCAACTGATGGCGTGGCAATGGACAGATCTTCTGGGAACGTAGATACCACCCATTTGTTCTGCTCGACTTCGTTGACCATATCGAGAGCTGAGCGGCGCAAATATTTTGTACTTTGCAAAAGTTCTTTCAGTTGACTGAACGTGCTCTGTGTCGAGTTGCTGGCTGAAACCGCCTTGCTTGTCGATTCTGCTAGCAACCGGTTTTGATTGGCTGACGCCGTGTTATTCAAACAAATCAGTGCAGCCAATGTCAGGCAGGAGGCAAACAATATTTGCCTTTGACTTCCTGGTCTCCAAGTGGTTGAAAGCATTTAGTTTCCTCCTGACAGTCACCGAACTAATTATTACCAAGACAATTCTATATCGACTCTGAGTTAAAATAGCAGGCTTACGCTGCTTGGAGGAAGAGATTATGGCGCGACTACAGACAATTACTCAGGAGACCGCGACCGGTCGGGCAAAAGATGTGCTCGATTCCGTGCAAAAGAAAATGGGACGCGTGCCCAACATTTTTTCTTTAATGGCAAATTCGCCAGCCGCTGTGCAAGGCTATCTAAACTTTAGTGGCGCACTTGCCGATGGACTGCTCGATGCAAAAATTCGTGAAAGTATTGCGATTGTATGTGCTCAGACCAATGAATGCGAGTATTGCCTTTCTGCCCACACGGCAATCGGCAAGTCGATTGGCATGACTGATGAGGAGCTCAAGCTTGCTCAGCAAGTTACATCGAAAGATCCTAAGGCAGATGCAGCAATTAAATTTGCGCGTTGGTTGATTTTGCGCAAGGCTGAAGATGTGAGTGATGAAGACATTGCCAATCTGAAGGCAGCAGGTCTAAATGATGGCGAGATTGCGGAAATTGTTGCTAACGTTGCATTGAATATATTCACAAATTACTTCAATCACGTTGCCCAAACGGAAGTGGACTTTCCAAAAGTAAAACTTGCTTTCCCTGTGGGTTAAGCAAGTCGGTAAACTAATCGCGCCCAATTGAGTCTCTCGAATCAAGCGCGTTAAAACGATCTGGCAAGGCGTCCTATGTGGATGCCTTGTCTTGTTTTGGCATTGTGGCGATAGAGGTGGCAACATTTGTGCGTCGTTCCCACCAAGCTTCAGAAAAGTTCTCCAAAATTACAAGTCTGTTTGTCCAAGTGGGAGAGAGGCTAATTCCATAATGCGAGTTGTTTTGGGCATGCAGGTTCTTGGCTGGTTCTTGGCTGTTCCCATCACCGATATATTTTGACGTGGTCTTCATTACGGCCATTGTTGTCTTCCTTCTTATAATCGCTCCGTCGGTTCGTTCCTCGCCTCCTCCGCTCGGGAGACGCTTACTTCCGATTGCTCACCGCAATCGTTCGTTCGCTCGATGGGCACTCGTTCTAACCACGGACTTCTCGCCTTCTCCGTTCGCTCATCAGATTCGTAGACGACGACCGTCGTCTTTTGTTTCGCGAGCCAGGCGCTTGCCTTTGCTCCACCGGCTGGGTGAATGTTGTTTTTTTACTAAGGGGACATTGTCCGGTGTGGCGCCGGATTAGTCGATGGGAAAATTACGAAGCGCTCAAGAAATCTTTCCCGGCGAAATTTTGAGAGCCTTGTCGGCTGCCCGCCTGGCGGCAAAGATGGCTGATTCCGCGCAAGGAATGCCATACATACTGTTGTGCGCCAAAGTATAAGAATCGTTTTGCGATTGGTGAATTTTTTCCAGCCGTCCATAGGTGCCTGGTCGGAAGACGACCATGGCGTGTCCCCAACGGGAAAGGACGATTTGCTCCAGATGGCTGGACATAGATGCGACGGCCTTGGACATTTCTTTTATCAGTGATGCGGAAATTTCTTGGCGATTGCCTTCATATAATAAGGATCGGCCGCCGGTGCCATAAGCATAGGGGCGATAGGCGGTGAGGACAGAGCCCATGCTGGGCTTGTAGGCATTTTGGGCGATGTATGGTGTTTCGGCAGCAATGAAGTCGGAAATTCCGTGCGGTGTAGGGAACCAATTATCATAGTTGCCTTTAAATGCCGGTTTGTTGAAGCAGAAATTGCCGACCAAATAAGCGCCA
The DNA here is from genome assembly GCA_020050685.1 of Candidatus Obscuribacterales bacterium. Taxonomy (GTDB): domain Bacteria; phylum Cyanobacteriota; class Vampirovibrionia; order Obscuribacterales; family Obscuribacteraceae; genus JAGVKG01. The sequence continues at coordinate 43,888 of JAGVKG010000004.1, forward strand.
TATTTAAATGCGAGCAATTGACCTTTGATGCTGTCATTCATGTTGGGGATGATTCGCGATGCCACCAGGGGTGGTGCCGCGACAATTACTTGTTTGCAATCAACGCGATGTAATTCACCGTTCTTATCCTGGTAAACAACTGAAGCACCATTGTCTTTTAGATCTATTTGCCAAACAAAGCATCCGGTTTGGCAGCGCCCATGTCCCGATTTTTCTACTTTCGATTTGAGGGCGCGAGCAATTGCTGGGTTGCCGCCTTGGAAGACGTAACTTTCGTTGAACAAGTCTGCAACCAAATCAATCATTGCCAGCGCCGATACTTGTTGAATGCCACCACACAAAGACGATAAGCAAAAATTGTCTAGAATCGCTAAGAATTTTGGATCGTATCCTTTTAATAGCGAAGCAAAAGTCTGCCCATCTAATTTAGCAAGTTGTGGATTGAGCGCTGGGAATTGCCATTCCCGGACGAGCTTCAGCAGTGGCTTGAATTCGTTTTGCAGGCGAGCAAATTGCTTTGCCAGATCTGGTCTGCAATTAGAGTCTGTTCCCTGATCCCATTTCCCTGAGTTACCTAACCAGCTGTTTCTCTCCGGACCGAGCACGGCAGGCTTGATACCCAGCTCGTCAATTAATTGACCAACGATGCCATCATTAGTGCCAAGGTAGGCTGCGCCCAGCGAATAATCCATGCCGCGATAACTGCGTCCAATCGAGTTGCCGCCAAATTCATCGTATTGTTCTAACAACAAAAAATTGTGGTCTTTTAAATAGTAGGCAGAAGTCAGCCCGGCAACTCCACCGCCGACGATGACAAAGTCGACTGTTGCCTCAGCGTTTTTGGGAAAGGTCGGCAGCTCTCCGTCGCGCAATTTGTGCCCACGCTCAAAATTGTCGCCCAACCAGGGGGACAACTTATGGTGGTAGACGGACTCAAGCGCTCGCTTGATTTTTGCTTGAGCTTCCGCGCTATAAAGCGATGTGCCGCCAAAGGCAAGCAGCCAAGTCAACGATTGCAAGAATTCGCGTCTGCTTTTGTACATAATTATTTACGCCACTCCCATGGGTTAATCACAGGTACGCCCGCAGCAATAAATGGAGCGACATCTCGGGTTGCAACGGAGAAGCCATGAACAAGCGCAATCGCGGCAATCTGTCCGTCTGCAACGGAAACAGCACGACCACTCGCCCGTGCACTGCCGACCAGCCGCGCATAGACTGTCGCGGCTTTCTCATCGAACGGCAAGATTCTTGAACCAAACAGTTTGATCATTACTTCGTTCAATGTAGCACGCAGTCCTTCCTTGCGTTTGCCAACCGGCAGGAACTCCACGCCAACCAAAAGTTCTGAAAGGCTGGTTGCCGTCAAATACAATGTTTCGGCAGCTTGCTCATCCAGCCATGTTTTAACCGCGGCACTGCCATTGGCTCTCATGGGCTCAGCGACGACGTTCGTATCGAGAATAATCATTCAAATGATGCTGGTTCGGTGGGTGACTGGTCGCGGCTGATTTTGTTAACGAGCTCTGCAAACCGGTGCTGAAGTGCGGCTAGCTCCGAGCCAATTTTTAGGCGCTGACTGGGTTGCACTGCTTCTTGGAGAATCGCGCGGATCTCGGCTTCTGTGCTGCGCCCATGCTTGGCGGCACGCACCTTGAGGGCGCGGTGGGTTGCATCAGGCAGATTGCGAATGGTGACGACAGCCATGTGACTTCACTCCTGTACTTATGCTATCAATGATAGCATTTCTTGAAAATGATATCAAGTCTGCCTCGTAGATATCGGGCTCTTGGATTCCATTTTCATTAGCGCCATACAATCCACTTGCTTGATGCTAACTGTAGAATAGCAGTTGACTTTTCAAGATGTCAGCAAGACATCGCAATTATTGGCTACGCCAGGACGGGAACAGGATGGTAGTTGAGTTGAAGACGCATAATAACAAAGCAGAACATTTGCAAGGACGCGCAGACCAAATCAAAAAAGGTGGCGCGCCGAAGTACCATCAAAAATTGCAGGAAGAGAAAAAACTTTTCGCACGCGAACGTTTGCGTTTGTTGCTGGACCCTGGATTTGAAGTTGAAGATGGATTGTTTGCTAACAATCTCGAAGCGGATCTTCCGGCCGATGGTGTTGTTTGCGGCGTCGGTCAAATCGAAGGTCGCACTGTTTGCTATATGGCGAACGACTCAACTGTTAAAGCTGGTTCGTGGGGCTGGCGCACAGTCGAAAAAATTATTCGCATTCAAGAAACAGCCGCCAAATTACGCGTGCCGTTGATTTATTTAGTTGACTCGGCTGGTGCTCGCATCACAGATCAAATTGAAATGTTCCCTGGTCGTCGCGGCGCCGGAAGGATTTTTCACAACCAAGTGCAACTGTCCGGATACATTCCGCAAATCTGTTTGCTCTTTGGACCATCAGCAGCTGGCGGTGCATACATTCCAGCATTTTGTGACATCGTGATTATGAACGAAGGTCGCGCTTCCATGTACTTGGGTTCGCCACGCATGGCAGAGATGGTGATTGGTGAGAAGGTCACGTTGGAAGAAATGGGTGGCGCGCGCATGCACTGCTCAGTGTCCGGTTGTGGTGATGTGCTCGTTAATTCGGAAGAAGAGGCAATCACACTTTGCAAAGACTATTTGCGTTACATGCCGCCAAACTGCGATGAGCCGGCACCGATTCTTGCCGCTGTTGAGCCAACGCATTACGACAAAGGCATTGATGAGATAATCCCGGAAAAAGAAAATGTACCGTTTGATATGCATCACCTGATTGACCGGTTGGTTGATCACGGAACGTTCTTTGAAATGAAGAAACTCTTCGCAGGAGAATTGATCACGGGATTTGCCAGAATTGGCGGTCGCCCAGTCGGCATTCTCGCTAATCAGCCAAAAGTAAAAGGTGGCGTTTTGTTTGTTGATTCAGCAGACAAGGGTGCGCGCTTTATGTGGTTGTGCCAAGCCTTCAACATTCCGCTTCTGTTCTTGGCAGATGTTCCTGGCTTTATGATCGGTACCAAAGTTGAACGCGCTGGAATTATTCGTTCGGGCGCTAAGATGATCTCGGCGATGGCATCGGCGACAGTGCCGAAGATTTCCGTGATTGTGCGCAAAGCATATGGTGCAGGACTTTACGCCATGTGCGGACCAGCCTTCGAGCCGGACGCTTGCTTGGCATTGCCAACCGCATGTATTGCCGTAATGGGACCGGAAGCTGCAGTCAACGCTGTCTACTACAACAAAATAATGGAACTGCCGGAAGCCGAGCGTCCAGCGTTTGTTGAACAGAAGCGCGAAGAATATCGCAAGGATGTCGATATTTCACGTCTGGCCTCCGAGCTGATTATTGATGGCATGGTGACTGGTGCAAACTTGCGTCAAGAATTGATCAGTCGATTCAACACTTACGCAACTAAGGAAGTCACCGGCTTCAAGAAGAAGCAGGCTGTACTGCCAGTTTAGCCTGGTGAATAATTCAAAGGGTACAAGTCTGAGTTCCATTTTGAATTCCTTTTGGAATTCTTGGGCAAATGCTGACCCACGATTGGTAGCTGCTTTACTGATTTGTGCTGGCATGCTTTCCTTCCTGCCATTTCTTGGCGGATGGCGCCTTATCGATCCAAGCGATGCTTGGTATGCCGAAGGCGCGCGTGAAATGGTGGCGCTGGGAAATTATTTGACGCCGCATCTCAACTACGAGCCTTGGTTGGAAAAGCCAATCATGATTTTCTGGCTTACGTGCGCTTCCTACAAACTTTTAGGAGTAAACGAATTTGCTGCCAGGCTGCCGTCAGCACTTTCGGCAATTGCGCTCATTGCCCTTGTTTTTAATTTCGCGAGAAAATATATTCAGCAGCGTGTAGCAATATTTGCGGCAATGATACTTTTATCTAGTCCATTGTTTTGTGTGGTCGGGCACATGTCTCAAACGGACATGCCGTTAACACTGTTTGTCTTTGCTGCCTTGAGCTTTGCCTTTGACGCGCTGAGGAGTGGGCAAACCAAAGACAATTTTTCTTGGATTGGTTTTTACGTTGCATGCGGTCTTGCGGTGCTTACAAAAGGTCCAATCGGTTTTGCTCTGCCATCGATAATTGTCGTGGCATACATATTGTGGACGAATCAAACGAAAGTTGACATTTGGAATGCGGTGAAAAGGCTCAACCCGGTGATTGGCTTGGGAATCACCTTGCTAGTTGCTGCTCCCTGGTTCGTAGTGGAAAACATCGCTACGCAAGGGGCATTCTTCCGTGAGTTTTTCGTTCGCCAAAATTTGGATCGCGTCACCGGGCATTTGGATCATGTAATGCCGGCTTGGTTTTACCTGCCAATTTTTCTTGGCGGATTCTTCCCCTGGTCCATCTGCCTATTAAGTAATTTCGCATTGGTGAAGAAATTATTCCTGCGTCGTTTCAGCCTATCGCCGCGAACACAGTTGATCACATTTTGTCTGATGGCGTCAGGAATTATCATCTGCACATTTGCTGGAATTCCCAGCAAGCTGCCTACCTATATATTGCCTGCGTGGCCATTTTTGGCAATCTCTGCGGCCGGCGTTCTGGACCTTATGCAGAAATTGAAAGTTAAAAGACCACTTTTAGTTTCGACGATTATTGTGCAAATTGGCGCCCTTGGAGCCCTAGGGTTTTTGCTCTATTTCGCGAACAAAGTTTCTCCTGCATTTGTACCGATTGTCTGCGGCGCAGCCGTAATGTTCTTAGCCTTTCTTCCCGCGACAATTTTTGCTAAGTGTAATCTGCTTTCCCGAGGCATTGCCAGCCTTACAATTGTTTCTGTAATCGGCTGTGCAGTTCTCGTGCCCTTTAGTCTGAAGACCTACAGTCGAGTTTATCAAAAAGGACAATACAGACTTGTAGATTACGCCAAACAAGCCAATTTGGATTTAGCAGTATTTGGTCGCTACTCGCCTGGCTATTTGTTCTATTACCACAAGCCAATTCCCATGATTCATTACTACGAGAAGGCTGTTCAATATGTAATTGATCATAAGCAATGTGCATTCATTGCTAAGGCAGACAGAATTCCCCTGCTCACTCGTGTCGGATTTAGTGTTCAGGTATTGAAGCGAGAAGGAAATTGGTGTCTTCTTATGGTTTCTAACAACTGAACAAGCTGCTTGCTCAGTTGTTAGGCAAGCAGACAACGAACATCAACTTTAAAATGTTCAGATAACTTGAGAGCATTTGTCTTGCTGAGATGTCGGTTGTGTGACAGAAATGCCGACAAATTCGCTCTGTCCATTCCGAGCTCAGCCGCCAGAGCTGTTTGATTCAATTTGTGCTCCTTCATTAAGGCTTCAACTAATTCCTGTGGGGTGCACTTAGCTGGTGCATAATATTTTGATTCATATTCACGAATCAGAATGGTTAATATCTTGAGATATCCGGCTTCCGAAATGGAAAGTTTTTTTCGTGGATGAGTTAGCTCTTTCATGATTTCTATTGCGGCATCAAGCTTACTTTCAGAGTTGATAGGCAGCAAAGGAAAACGCTTAATTAGGCGCAAATATTCTTTTGGTGTGTCGATTACTGCGCTCATGGTTTCCACCTATCGTATTGTTCGTGTGTCATGATCTCGTGAATGTTTAGTTCTTGATTTGGATAAGCAATGGTTGTGATCAGCCTGTAACTGTTTCCTTTGATGTTAAACACGACCCAGCCTTTGATGTCTTCCGCCGATGGAAATGAATTCTGAACATCTATTACCTTTGTCCATGCGGCAGCTCGTGTAATCTCAATCCATCGATTCAGTGGAGCCCGACAATCAGGATATTTAGCCTGGAAATGCCTAACTGCTTTCAGGTTGTTAATGTCCATTTGACCATCTTTCCTCGACAATCATAATTGTGTCATATTGACACGATTATGTCAAGGTGACACGTTTTGGATGTGATTGGTGTGGTTGCAGGCCAAATTCAGTGTACAGTGGAAAGGCTGCCGTTATGTGTGCCCGAGATGTTTTTCTTGGCTGGAAGACTGAGAACTCTGTATTTGCCAGGCAACTTAGAATATTGTTCGAGAATGGACTTGCGGATCAAATTGTAGTGTTCAATTTCTACGGTATGTGATGCAACCTTCCGCTCGTTGCTCAGGTGGGCAAATGATTGCTTAAACCACGTTTGGGCAAGTGCGCCATTGTTTCTGCGGAGGCATAATTCTGCAACGTCGGCGGAAAGTTTTGCTAGTGCAAGTTGCCTTGATGCGTAGATTCGTTCTTTGCTTAGTGTAGAAGTGCGAGGTAGCGGCCAGCATGTTCCGACAAGGCACGGCTCCTCGAAGGATGGAAAAACAGGAGCGCATACTGTGGGTTCGACTCTCTCTGAACCGTCGGTTGCTTTGTATGGTATAGGATCTCTTGCCCCGATCAGTCGAGAAGTCACTGTTCCGGCCGTATTTACTCCTTGAATAATTGTGGTGTCACCACCCTGAGGTCCAATTGTCCCGTTGGTTGATTGCATTAGTATCAGGGTGTCATCCTCCGGTACTTGAACATAGGCTCGTTCATAAATACCACTCGAATTGTTATCATACGAAATCGCGTCTGGCCTTGAAACAGAAGCAATTAGGTCTTTGGTTGTCTGTTCAGCTTTATCTTGCCTTCCAGTATTGGCATAGATAGAAGCCAACTCGTAAAGGTCAGCGAATGTATCTTGACCTAACCAATACGATTGTCTAAATTTGTCTGGCACTGTAGGCTTTAGAATCGCTTCTGCTTCTTTGTATCGCTTGGCTGTTAGATACAATTGTGTGAGCTTTCTTGAGACCATCCTTTCTTGCCATTCAGTGTGACAGTTGTTCCAAAATTCATTATAGAGATCGATTGCGCGCTCGGGATGTCCTAATTTGATCTCGAGATCTGCGAGTCTATCTATATCATTTGCGGCTTCGTAAAATTCAGAAGTAGTCGAGGCAAAAGACTTAACCTTGGTCGGTTGTTTCTCTATCAAGGAAGTATCGGGAGGGCTAAATCCGAAGGGATCAGTTTTCTTTGATGTGTCTAGAACATCAAAAGCAATTTGATCAGTTGATTTGTCGACCACACTTGGAGTGGATGAATCCGATAGCTTTGGGAAATACTTCAGCACAAGCATTGAGTAATAAGATTCTGCTTGTGAAAGTTGATTTTGATCTTCGTATGATGCGCCTAACAAGCGAAGTGTCTTCTGCACTTCTTTGTCGCTTGCTTTAATAGTATTCAACCGCACAAGGCGCAAATTCAATAACTCTATGGCCTTAGTGTAGTTTTTCTGTGAAAGGTAATGCGATGCAAGATCTTCCAGATCATTGGCAAACAATAGTCTGTCATCGCCTTTGAAGTCTCGTTCAACTGCTTCTGCTAGCATTACTTCTGCTTCGTTCGGCCTATTTTCCAGTGAGTACACATCTGTGAGATTTTGTCTTACTGTGCGTGCAATAGGATCGTGTAATTTGACCCTTATGGCAAGCGCCCGCTTAAGCAAATCTTCTGCCTGCGAATATTCTTTGTGCCTTACATAAAATGAAGCGACATGACTCAAGCAGTTAGCCATGTCAGGGTCATCTATTTCCTTTCCGTTTTCATATCTTGCCATCAATTTCTTGTAGGTGTCTTCCGCTTCTTTGAGTTTTCCTTGCTTAACTAGGACAGCTTCCAGATCATGTAAGGTTTCTAGCGTTTTGGGATTTAAGGCCCCGATGGTTTGTATTTGTAATGAGAGAAGTTCTCGATTAGCAGTCTCAGCAGTTGAAAAACTATTTTGCGCCATGGCAAATGAAAGGTACGATTGTAAAAGATGGCCAACCAGTTCGTTATTGGGCCCGTACGCATTTCTTGCGGCGGAAATTGCATTCTTGTATAAGTTGTTTGCACGATCACGAGCTCCATGGTTGGCATAAATTTTGGCAGTAGTTGCTAAATCGGAAGTCAATTCAGCCATAAAGAAATCAAGATTTGGAAGTTCTGGTGGTAACCATGCCGATTTGGAGCCGGGTGTATTTATCCTGACGAAAATTGCTTTTTCAAAACAGTCCGCTGCTTGCAAATATCTATGCTGCATGTAATAACAATCACCGAGCCAATTAAAATCGGTGGCTCTGTTACTTTTCTCTTCAAATAAATTTCCGCCATCCATTGTTGTAAGCTTGGAAAAGATTTTTGTAGCAAGCGGGTATTTGCGCTTGCCGTAGTAACGCATGCCAATTTCTCTTAGCTCAGCAAGTGTGCCAGTAACTCTCTTGCCATTTTCAATAACGTTGTAGGCAAAATTGAACTGGATAGCAACGGACTCTGGTGCGCCGTTTGGCAGAGGGCGAAATGGTGCTGATTGTCGCACTGCTCTCAGTGCGGCTTGTCCTGCTGCGGGATTTGGGAGGACAGTATCCGCCGAAGGCGCCAAACGCAGTTGTGAGATGTGACCGTCCGCATGTATATCAAACAGTACCTGAATGTTGCGTGACAGTTCATCCTTGGGTGCATTCCAGACCTTTTTAATGCGCTTCTGGATATCAGCCATATAAGGACCAAAGTCGACTTCCGCTTTTGCCGGCTTGCTATTTGATTTGGCTTCCTCTGGCTTATTGGGATGAAAGCCGTATGCTGGAAGCCCAGGCTGCTCGCCCTCGGCTTGCGCTCGTCCGGGAGCCTGCGTGCTAAGCAAGCTCAATAATATGAATGTTGAGGCTAACCAGGCATGCTGTTGGCGCATAGTGCGGCAAGTACCAAACAAATTAGTTTTGATCTCTTTAGTAATATGTGCGGAAAAAGTGCGTAAGCCCATTCTGCTCGGATCACTTGAGCTTGTCAAGTAAAATGTAAACGTTCATGATTCAAGATAGCCACAGGCTTTGTTTGGATCAATTGGTGGCAATGGCTCAATGGGCTTTTTGGACGCCAGTATCGCTGAAATAACCAGAGCCATAATCGCTCCTGTAATCGAGCCGAATAAAAAGATGTGAGCTTGGCTGGAGAGCAAAAGCGCGAGCCTACCACCAATCAATAGTCCGGCAATCAGCGCTGATGCAAACTTAGCTTGCGGACTAAATTTCTCAAGCGTTGAAAGTGCATAGAAAACACCAAGAAATGTTCCCAATGCCGAGCCGAATCGGGCGGCGCCAAGAAAGGTGAAGTTGTGCCAGCTGATCACAGCATCAATAATTGAGGCATGATTGTCCGTCGTTGCGCTTATCTGATTTGACAGTTGAGGAATGACTGGCAGACCACTACCAAAATTTCTCATCCAATCCAAAACATCCCAAAGCAAAGCCATGATGATCACAAAGCCTGTGGTAATCAGAAGAACACGTGCAATTGCAATTATTGGTTCAATAAGATAGTTTCTCATTTCTTTTCCTCCACAGAGTCACTCTCCTGCTTTATGTGTATCTGTGTAAGTACAATTTTTGCTAGATTGTTTTTTGGATCCATGCTCAATACCTTTTGCGCCAAACTTCTTGCTTGTTCATCAAGTCCAAGCTGATGAGACAATTGCGCGCAGGCGCTCAAGGAATTTGCGTCTTGGTTGCTTAAATGTGTGGCAGTAGAAAGGGTATCAATTGCTTCTTGTTTTTTGCCGTCTTGCAAAAATAGCTGAGTAAGATAAATGTATGATTGGGGATTATGTGGCGCAAGTCTTGTGCATTGTGTCAGCAGTCTGATTGCCTCAGGGTTTTGGTGCTTGGCGATGTAGACGCAAGATAGTCCAAGTTTTGCTTCAACAAGATCAGGTTTGACTAATAGCGCTTTTAGCCAATCTCGTTCTGCTTGATCGATATTCCCCAAATTGTATTCGCAACGCGCCAGCTGATCCCACGCCATGGCAAAAGTTGGATCGGTCGCGGCTGATGCTCGGAAGTGTTTCTTGGCGCTGAGATAATCAGAACTTGCAAATGATTTGCGTCCAAGATTGTATTCAGAATTTACAAAAGTCTTGCGCGCTAAAAACGAAACCAAGCTGATTACGATAATTGCCGAGAGCAGGAGTCTCATTTTTGCAATACGCAGGTAGAGCTTCTTCACTGCTCCAGTTTCAGATAATGGCAGCACGAGAAATTGCAGACCGTTGGGAACGAAACCAAAAACTCTGCTGGATACATGCCATATTAAGGAACGAAACTCCGGCAATAGAAATAAATATGATGGCAAATGCACAGGCTCTAGTTTCTCACCAGCTCTTTTGACATAAAGAGTGAAGCGTAATACCGGTGCTTTGAGAAAAAATGCGCGTGCAAATATTTTTTGTTGCTCAGTGCCCATCGCGGAAATTGATTGCCACGCTATGACTTTGCCGAAGCGCCAGAGTTTTATTCCATTGCCATCAATAATAATTGGGCCAGTGAGAATTCGAATGATGTGAATAAGACCAAGGAATCCGCAAAACCAGAGTACCAATGCTGTGAGCCATAGACCGACAAGACGCATGGCCCAAATGCCTAAACTGGGAGCAATCGGGAAAAGTGAAAAGGCGTCTGGAATGCACATGAGCGTGGCAATTGTGCAAGAACTGCCGAGCGCAAGCTTCACTAACGCTTTGGGATTTGAACTAAGTTGGTAGGGTCCGAAGTTGTTCACGTGTGGCAATTCATCAGAGTGGATTCGCTAGTAAGGTGTGGTCGCAAGATTTCTATGGACAAGATTCCTATATAAAGGATTCGGCTATTCTGTCTGAGTGAAATTGGCTTGTCAATTCGCGTGCCTATCGCCTCAAGCTTAACTTGACAACCAGCAAAAGTTGCATAATAATTTGGGCTACGGTCCTTTTGACCGTGTACTCGTCCGATTTACTACGTCCGACAAATCAACCGGCAAATTAGTGTGAAAACGCGTGCTTTGGCACATGTTTTTTCGGTGGCTTGCCATTCAAAACATTTTGGACCGATCCGTTTGGTTCAAGTAGGAGATACTATGGCTTCTAATTGGCAGAAGTTATTTTTCGTTGGCCTTGGCGCTATTAATTCAGCATTTTGTTTGCCTGCATTTGCGCAAAATCCGGCTGGACCAATTGGTCCGCAGGGTTTGGATACAAATGTAATCGAAGGTATTAACACCGCCGGTACTGTGCGTGTAAACATGTTGGCTAACTTTGAGTCGTTGGTAAACATTACTGCAAACGGTGCTGAGGTAATTGGAATCATTTGGGCAAGTATTTTGTTGGTTTCGGTCTACCGTTGCATGACGAAGAATGCACGTCAGGATAAGAAAAGACTTGCGTTTGGTATTTCAATTTTTGCGTTGGCGCTGGCAATTCCAGGATTGGTCAACTGGCTTCTGGCCTCCGCTCGCGATGCGAATCTGTTTTCTTAGGGGGAGTATTCAATGATTATTCAACGAAAGAGATTTTCTTTGGCTGGTGTTTGTGCGCTATGTGCAATTATTTCATTGGGTGTTCCCGCACTTGCTCAATACACAGGAACCCAAGGAGTTGATATGACTGTAATTCAAGGTGTCAACACCGCAGGAACAATACGCGTAAATAATCTTGGCTGTCTGGAAGCATTGATCAATATTATTGCTAATGGCACACAGGTGGTCGGCATCATTTGGGCCTCCGTTATTCTGGTTACCGTGAGGCGGTGCATGAAGAATAGTTCGCGAAAGGCGAAAGTTCGATTAGTAATTGGTTTAGTAGTACTTGCAATTGCATTGAGTACGCCGGCGATGTTCAATTGGCTTGTCGCCAGTGCGCGCGATGCGAATTTGTTTAGTTAGTGGTGATTGCTATGACTATTCAAACACTTACTATCAATTCAATTGCTCAACATGATTCTGCCGGAATGCAACCATCCGTTGAGCACGCTTCAGGCAAGCCTTATGCATGGATTCTGCACCCAGCAATTGATCTTTTCTTCGTTTGCGGCGGCATTGCTTGGCTATTGTTTGCGCTGCATTATTTTGTGCTAGGTCCAAACAGCGGTAGTTCTACGGTGCAAACTTTCGTTGTGATTGCCGCATTGGGTACGCTATTGTTTAGCGAAACACATACGGTTGCAACATTGGTGCGTGCCTATGACAAGGATAGCATCAGAGAAAAATTCTCCCTCTATACTCATTGGGCGGCAATTATTTGCGCGTCATTGACGCTTGCTGGATTGTTTTGCAAACCCTTGCTGCCAATTTTTGCCAAAATCTATTTGCTGATTGTGTCGCAACATTTCACCGCTCAAACGTACGGCTTGGTTCTACTCTATTGCTACAAGCGCCAATATCCGTTGAGTATTTGGGAAAAGCGCCTCATGTCGCTCTTGATGCAAGCAACAATGTGGTTTGCTGTGCTCAGACAATGCACCTATAGAGAATGGAGTGGTGACATCTTTCTTGGTCAAACTCTTCCATTCTGGGGACCACTTCCAGAATGGATATTTCTGCTTGCCCAAGCTGTCCTCGTCGCTGCCGGTGTAGCCGTTGCCTTCATGGTTTTGGTTAAGGCAATCGCTGAAAAGCAATACTTGCCCTTGCCGTCCGCAATGTTGCTTCTTAGTGGTGTCCTGATTTTTGTCTTTGGCAAACAAGCGACAGGTATTCTATGGCTTTATGTGCCCGCCTTCTTTCATGGCAGCCAATATATTGTTGTATCGACATCGTACTATTTAAAGGAACAAGGCTTGCCGGAAAATGTTCCTACTAGCAAGATTGCCTCATTGCTTGGACAAAAACGTGCATTGCGCTATCTTGGATTTCTTATTTTGGCCGGTACTTTTGTCTATATCGGTCTGCCACGCATCCTGGAACAGTTCGGATTCAACTATCAAGTCGCCTTTGCGGCAATATTTACTACCGTCAATTTCCATCATGTGCTAATAGATCGGGTAATCTGGAAGATGAGAGATGCCGATGTAAGGAGACTTTTGAATGGATAATTTCTTGGAAGGCTTCCTAAATGTATTTGCCAACGGTGTAGAAATTGGTTGTCTGATTTGGGCAATTGTAATTCTGGTAACGCTGGGCAAACATTTCAAATTCGGTGCGCTTCGTGTGTTGCAGCGGGTATCGTTGGCATTAGCCATAGCATTTATTGGTCTGATCACACCGGGGCTTATAAATTGGTTCTATGTTTCGCTCAATCCACCCCGAGGAAACCTTTTCTAAACCGAAGCTACCGGTCGTTCAAATTGTGCACGGATTAGGCGTGCGTAAGTAGCGTCTTTTTCGATGAGCGCATCATGCGTACCGGATTCGACAATTGAGCCGTGTTCCAAAACAAGAATTTGATCTGCGTGGCGCACTGTGGAAAGCCTGTGAGCAATGACGATAACCGTACGCCCTTCCATCAAGCGATTGAGAGCCTTCTGCACCATTGCTTCCGATTCGTTATCGAGTGAGCTGGTTGCTTCATCCAAGATCAATATCGGTGCGTCTTTGAGGAAGGCGCGGGCGATGGACAAGCGTTGCTGCTGTCCACCGGATAGTCTCACGCCGCGTTCACCAATTTCTGAGCCGTACCCGCCTGGCAATTCTTCGATAAAGTCGTGACAGTAGGCTGCCTTAGCTGCTTGTTCAATTTCTTCGTGAGTGGCATCAAGACGGCCCAAGCGAATGTTTTCTTCCACAGTGGCGTTGAACAAAAAGTTGTCTTGGCTGACGACGGCAATTTGCGAGCGCAGGGAACTCATCGTGTAATTCGATAGTGGCTTGCCATCAATAAAGATTGTTCCCGCTGTGGTATCAAAAAAGCGCGGCACTAAATTAGCAAGAGTCGATTTGCCGGATCCGGATAAACCAACTAATGCCACCATGCGTCCGGCTGGTATCTCGAGATTGATATCACGCAAGACCATATCCGGTGTTGATGGATATTGGAAATAAACGTGTTTGAATTCAACATTGTGCGAACCTTGTGGCAATGGTTCTGCATCGATGGAGTCTTTTAAATCTGGATCAATATCGAGCACTTCAAACACTCTGGTGGAAGCAGCAAGGGCTGGTTGAATAATTCCTTGAATGCGACCGAGATTTTTGAGTGGTGAGTATAAAAGTATCAGAGCAAGCAAAAACGATGTAAGTGATCCAAGATTCATTTGATGATGCACAACCTGATAGCCAGCAACCCACATGACGCAGGCGATACCAAGGGCACCAATCATGCCCAAAATGGGCGACATCATAGCCTCTGACCGCACGGCCTTCATCACATTGGCAAACACACTTTGATTGGTGGCAAAAAAGCGGTTAGTCTGAAATGTTTCCAAATTAAAGGACTGAATCACCTTGGCACCTTGAATTGATTCGGAGAGCACGGAAGTAAGATCGCCGACTGCTTCCTGTCCGCCACGGCTTGCCTTGCGAATTTTCTTGGAAAGAATTGTCACTGGAATGACGATAAAGGACATGATGGAAAGAGCAATTATGCTCAGCTGCCAGCTTTGCATTAGGACAACAATAATCAGTGATACCAAAGTGACAATGCGCGAAAGCATTGTTTGGAATGTTTGGGCGATGGCATTTTCAATCACGTTTACATCGTTGATCATCCGACCGATTAAGATGCCGGAAGAATTACCTTGGAAATAAAGCAATGGTTGCTTCTGCAAATGTTGAAATATTTCATTGCGTAGATCGCGAATCGCCGCAGCACCAACATAGCGAATACAAATTGCTTCAACGAAACGAGCCGAGCCTTGGATCGCCATAGCGAGCAAAACCAGAAGTGGTGCTATATAAATTAGTTCTTGGTGTCCCTGAACAAAAATCCGCTGCAATCCTTGCCCGGCCAACCAAGCGATAACACCGTCCATGCCACCAGCCGGAATGGCTGCAGCAAGTCCGATTACAAATCGCACCCAGTAAGGACGAATATATTTCAGCACCCTCATGTAGAGGAGAAATTGTTCTGTGAACGTATTTTGTAGCTGCCTTACGCGCATAACTTCCTCTACGTGGATGCCTTGGTTACAGGGGAATAATCTAACTTCTGCGAAACTTTCTCATTTCCTTTGGCAGTAATTCCCAAGGTTGCCAATATTTGCTTGCTCACATTGGAGACAAACTCGCCTCTGCCCAATTGCGCCTTTACGGATTGCAAACGTTTTGTGGTTTGCTCACGAAATGCAGGCACATCCAACCAATCGCAGGTATATCTTACAAACTGCTCGGCACGGCAATCTAGTTGAAATAACTCAGGAACCACACCTTCGCCTGCCAAGATGTTGGGCCAGCCTACGCGTTTGATTTGTTTAAAAAAGAAAATTAAGATGGCGGAAATCCAGTTGCTTCGGTAAAAGATCAGCATCGGTGTGCCGAGCATGGCTGCTTCCAATGTTGTGGAGCCGGATTTAGCCCAAGCGAGATCGCAATTTGTCATCAAATTGTAATTTTCGCCGGGACTGATCAATTTCAGCCGGTCACCGACCAGATGACGATAACCAAGCTTGTCCACCAATTTCTCAATTAGATCATCCAGCGTGGCATTTGCTTTTGATATGACGCATTGCACTTCTGGTCTTTCCTGTAAAACCCAAGCCACCGCCTGTAGTACCACAGGAATATGGTCGCGAATTTCTTGTTTGCGGCTGCCAGGAAAAATGCCAATAATTGGACGATTAGGATCAAGCCCGTGTTTGGCGGCAAAGGCCTCGCGCGTTTCCAAATCAGTTGCTTTTGGCAAGTTGGTTGTATAGGGGTTGCCGACGAAATATGATTCAATACCTTGATCGCGATAAATCTTTTCCTCAAACGGAAAAATTACTAGCATTTTGTTGATAGTGGCTTTCAAGGCATTAATGCGCCATGGGCGAGAGGCCCAAACTTGCGGCGAAATAAAATAGATGATTGGCAATTGCTCTTTGCTGTAATGTTTGCGAATTGTTTGCGCTAAGTGAATGTTGAAGCCGCCAAAGTCCACAAGCAAAATGGCTTGCGGGCGGCGTTTGGCGATTTCTGCCAAAATGTGCTTTTTGATTTTTTGCAAAAGTGGCAGAACTCGAATTACTTCGACAATCCCAAATGTGGAAAATGTTTGTAGGTTGTAGAGAATTTCTGCGCCGGCTGCTTCCATTTCCGAGCCGCCCACGCCCCAAACAGAAAGATCTGGTGCGTCTTCTTTTAGTTTGCTGAGTACCTTCGACACATGTTTGTCGGCGGACAAATCGCCAACAAAGACAAACAAGTTCCGCTCGCCACTCACCTGCGAGTCCCCACGTGCAGGGCAACCGAATCGAAAGCCAAAGGAATGTGCTGGACATTCGTCAATCCAGCCTGTTCAAACATTTTCGTAATTGCGTTCGGCTTGGGATAAGTGTTTCGTGACTCTGGCAAATAAGTATAAGCCTGGCGATCGTTTTGCAAAACTTCGCCAATTATTGGTACTACGTGACCGAAAAACAAACCAAACATCGGCGCAAAAATTGGATTGGTTGGATGACCAAGATCAAGATTTACGACTCTGCCGCCTGGTTTCACTACTCGTGCCATCTCGTTCAATCCGGCTTGCAGATCGGTAAGATTGCGCAAACCAAAACTGATGATTGCACCATCAAAACTTTCAGCGGCAAATGGTAACTTTTGTGCGTCGCCTTGTTGAAATTCAATTTTGGCCGAATTGCCATTTTGTGATTGTGAGCTTTGCAAATTCTTGGCTCGGCTGCGAGCCACATCAAGCATGTTGGCCGAAAAATCCAAACCAGTCACACTGCCTTGTGCGCTCAGATATTTTGCAACGGTAAGGGCAAGATCCCCGGTGCCACAACAAACATCCAAATAATTGCCGGTGGGAGATTGGACAAGTTCTTTTACCGCGCGCTTTTTCCACGAGCGGTGCATGTAAAGACTAATTACGTCGTTTGTCAGATCGTAACGTTTAGCAATGCGTTCAAACTGATCGTGGACGTATGAAAATTTCTCTTCTGCGTTTGGCAGTCGAAAAGACATCAGGGTCTAATGATTCCAAAACCGAGCAAAGCGCAAACGACCACAAAGAGCAACGCCACTGTTCCTGTGACGCGATCGAGTCCAGCTTCAGCACCACTTTTGCCTTGAAACAAAACCGCTTGTCCGCCTATTCCACCCATACCCTCTCCCTTAGGAGCGTGGAGGAGAATCAAAATTACCAGCATGAGCCCGAGAACAACTTCGGCGCCAAGCAAAACCATATAAGCTACGTGCATGCTTATTCCTCTCAGAAAATGCAAAGAAAAATTATAACTGATTTGCCTCAAGATCAGGGTTTATCTGGTTTTCTCACCTGGTGAAGAATGAAATAATCTTATTTGGTTGCTTGAATTGCTTACTAGATGTATGATGTTCATGAACAGTGAACACGCATAGCTGGTTTGGGCTTTTAATGCTGGAATTGATTGCTTTTGATATAATGTTCATTGTTCATGAAATATGAAAAGGGTGGACTATGCAGTTGAAACCACAAGATATCGTTGTGCTTCTGAAATTGGTCGGTCTTAAAGGCGGCTGGTCATATCGTCAACTGGCGCAGGAGCTGTTTATGAGCATCGGCGAGGTCCATAATGCTTTAAATCGCGCTGCCCGGGCACAGTTATTTGATACCAGCGAGAATCGCCCGAGAATACAAGCTCTGGAAGAGTTTCTTATTCATGGTCTTAAATATGCATTTCCTGCTGAGAGGGGTTCTATTACCAGAGGTACCCCGACTGCTTTTGCCGCTTCACCGCTAAATCAGATTATTTCATCACCGGATGATGTGAATATGCCAGTTTGGCCCGATCCAGATGGATCTGCCAGAGGTTATAAATTAGAACCTCTGTTTAGCTCCGTGCCAAAGGCAGTAAAAAAGGACAAGGCTTTATATGAGTTGCTCGCACTTGTTGATGCAATTCGAGATGGACGTGCTCGCGAACGCAATCTTGCCGTTGAACATTTACGAGACCGCTTGAGGGAAAGTTATGCGTCGGCATAGTGTACACGTAGAAGGAATTTCCCTGGTAGCTCAACAGCTGGCAAAGCTCGAGACTGAAGTCGTTTTCACGGGCGGAGCGATTGTCGGTCTCTTACTGACAGATAGTGCTGCACCAGATGTTAGACCGACAGATGACGTTGATGTGATCGTTGGCATTGCTCGATACTCAGACTATGCGCTTCTGCAAGAGGAGCTTCGCAAGCTTGGTTTTAAACATGATATGGACGGTCCAAACTGCAGATTCAATCTCAACGGCTTGAAAGTTGATGTGATGCCGAGCGACGGTAAGGCGCTTGGCATCACCAATCGTTGGTATGAGTATGCTATCAGTTCGGCAAACGATTATTTGCTACCAGATGGTACTTCGATTCGCCTAATATCCGCCCCAGCATTTATCGCTACGAAACTTGAAGCCTTTGATGATCGCGGTGAAGGAGACTATGTTGTAAGTCATGACGTGGAAGATATAATCGCCGTCATTAATGGACGCACCGAATTACTTGGTGAGATCAAGGCAGCAGATACAGCCATTAGTGCCTATATTAGCGCAAGGTTTGCAATGTTACTCAAGGACCGGAAATTTCTGGATGCCGTTGGTATGCACCTTTTCCCAGATGCTGATAGCCAAGGACGCGCGAGAATAATTATCGATCGAATGCGAGGAATTTCACAAATTGGTCAAAGAATTGAAATCCCGGAGGATTTTAATCGGATGGGGCAAGCTGAGATTGAACGACTGTTTGACGGTGAGGGATAATTCCAGCCGTAAAATTTTCAATTAACTAAGTGTTGAAATATTTTGTTAATTGCCGGGTACAAAGTTTATGGGTCGAGGAATGTTCACGGAGTGGCGCTTTGGGAACCTTTTTCGATACCATGCAAGAAGGAAGGCAATTGGTTAATTGATGGCGTACGAAATGAGTCGCGTTCTGCGGCTTGAGGGCTAGGCGAGCCCGGCGGGTAGATAATGTCAATGATGGAAAGCGTAATAAGGCTTACCGATCGCTTCTACGACCCACGCGATCCGGATACTATTGAGCGCCAAAGTAAGCTACAGCAATGCATTCTAATTGTTCTAATTTGTTACGTGATTGCGGGCATTGCGTTTTATAAGATGAAAGAGTGGGAAGTGGCTCATCCGCGCATCATTCATGATGTCGATGTCACTTTCGAATTTACGCCGCCACCACCTGAACCACCGCCGATGGCCCAAGAAATGGGCAGAGGTCCAGGATTATCAGCCGGTGGATTGCCGGGTTCTGCTCCGGCACCAGCGCCAGCCGAAACTGCCAAGGTGGCTATGCCAACGCCGCAAGCACCAACTATAACCAAGCCGACTCCCGTGCCGGTCAAACCAATTCCCTCGCGTAAGACAACAGTGGCAGCACCAATTGCTGTCACGCCAACCAATGTAATTAAGGCCCCAATTGTTGTGCCGAAGCCTACGAAGGCGCCGACACAACAGAATCCGCAAACAGGAACTCCTGTTGCTGCCAATCCTTCAGGAGCACCAAACGCAGCCGGTGCTCCAGGTGGTGTTGATGGTGGCGCAGGCACAGGTGGTGCTGGTGGTGGTGGCACTGGAACCGGACAAGGAGGTCTAGGTGCTGGCACCGGTGGTGGTGGCGCGCCGCAAATTGCCATGTCCTTAGGAACAAACAGGGCAATGGGCAATATTGCTCCTTATCGCAAAGATTTATTGATGCGGCTGGCCCAAAATTGGAAACCCAAAAACCCCAACGAAAATATTATTGTTTTGATCGATCTGGCAACGGACGGCAGTCTTATTTCTGCCGAGATATTTCAATCATCCGGCAACAAGAAATCTGATAAGGCAGCGTTGGCGGCAATTGAAGAAACTAAGTTTGCTCCCTTGCCGGATTGGTATAAAGGCAAGCATTTGCCTTTCAAAATCGAACTTAGTAAAGTGGAGGCACTGCACCAGCAATGAGCCAGGTACTCACAGATGTACAAGAAAAGGAACCATCAGCCATTCAAAGGATGGGAGATTCCATAGGCGGATTTTTCAACTCCTTGGGATTGCGCTTGGTTGTGATATTTGTTGCCGGTGCAATGCTCTCGGCTTTAGCCGCCGATGTGGTTTACCCGCATGTTAGCACCGGTTTTGCCAATCAGTTAGTGGTTAAGCTTGGTGAAGATGCGGATAAGAAAATGCCGGCTGGTTCGCAAATCCTTGAGATGCTCAACCAATACGATTTGTCTTGGTATTACATTACTGGTGCCGACAACAAAGTTCTGCCTCAGACGAAAGCCTTCGCACCAGATTTGGCGAAGTACGATATTACGCCCAGACAACTAACTTGGAAAGGCAAACTTTACTACGAAGCTGTTTCACGTTTGGGTAACGGGCAAATTTTGCACATTGGAGTTTTTGCCGGTCAAAGATTGTTGCCCACTCTTAGCTCGGGGTCGCTAATTTTTGTTGCCGCACTTTCGGCCGGTTACATGGGCATTGTCATTCTCATGCTCTTGGTTTTGACCATACTTTTCCTGCAGCTTTCTGTCAGCAAGCCATTGGATATGCTCTCGCGAGCTTGTTATTCTTTGCTCTTGGCTCGTGATGCCTATTCGCACATCACAGGTGGTGGCATCAATGTTCCGGGTGCTGTAAGTGAAGTGCAAAACGTCAGCCGAGGACTGAAAGATATACGTAGGCAGTATGACGAAGCAATTGCCGCTAAGGCCCAGAAAGAAGAAGAGATTCGTAAGACGCGTACGGAAGCTAAAGAAGAAAAGGCTATGCTGGAAAGCCAGCACCAACAGGAACTCAGCCAAACCCAAATCAGGCTGACAGAAATGACCACCAAAGGTGTCGAAGACGAATTTATCAGCGCTCTTGGCCGTGAAATTGATTCGATGAAATCAAGCCGGATGGTGGCGCAAAGGGTGTTGGAAAAGCTCAATGATAAGTTCCCTTCCAGTATCATATTTGGTGCCTTTTTCAAACTCAAGGGCAACGAAGCAGTTATGGAATCTTGCATCGGTTTTGATGATGCATCGCAGCTGCAATTGAAAGCCGTAGACAATTTGGCGTTGACTCGCCAGGCCTTGCAAACTGGACAAGCTTTGTCCATAGGACCTCAGGCTTTGCGAGACCAGGGATTCCAAGCTTTGTCGCAAGCTAATTCGTTGCGCAATATTATTTACTTCCCGCTCAAGTTCCAAAATCGAGACCTGGGCTCATTGGCAATCTACTTTGTTCAAGAAGGACAAACCGTTCAAGAACGCATGCGCGTTTTGAGAAACGCTGCCGATTTGACATCGCGCAGTTTGCACCGCGTGATTCTTTACGAAGAAGAAACAGAAGCAGCCAGAACCGATCCGCTCACTGGTCTGCGCAACAAGAAATTCTTCTACGAAATCGTGCCGCAGATTTTCCAAGCGGCTTCGATCAAGCCCGAGGAAAACCCGGTTTCCATTATTATGATCGACGGCGATCACTTCAAAGCCGTCAACGACAACTATGGTCACCAAGTCGGTGACAAAATGCTGAAGGAACTGGCCGCTACGATTAGGCAGTGTATTCGTACAGCCGATTCGCTGGAGCGCGGCACAGGTCCTGGTGATTACTTGATCCGTTTTGGTGGCGAAGAATTTGTAGTCGTCATGGAAAAAACCGATGCACAACGAGCCATGCCTGTTGCTGAACGTATTCGTCAAGCTGTCGAGGCTAAATCCGACTGGCCAGGCGGTATCACAAAATGGACAATCTCCATTGGTGTTGCTACCTATCCAATGGACGGCAAGAAGCCAGAAGAAATTATGGAAAAGGCAGACGTGGCTCTTTATTATGTGAAAGAAGAGCTGGGTCGGAACAAAGTTTGTCATGCCGAACAAGTGCCGCGTACTTTCAAAGCAAAAAAGACAGCGGCTGCCATTGCCGGTGAGCTTGGCGTTTTCGATCCTGCCGGTCTTTTGCAGTCAATTGGTACAAGTCAAAAGACAGGTGTTCTGACTGTACAATCGCAAGATGGCCGACAGCTCTGGTTGTTATTCCAAGCGGGCAAGCCAGTGCAAGCCAGAATGGGCAAACACGTGGGTAATACGGCAATAGTTGAGTTTGTCGTTACCTACGAAGAGGGCACATTCAACTTCCAAGAAATGTTGCAGAGTGCCACTTCGGCTAAGTTGCCGAAGCTGGAAGAAACTTTCAATTTAACCAAATCGTTGGAAGGTTGCTTGATGAATGCTGCTTTGGCCAAAGATCATTATGACGCGGCACGTACAATAATCTCTACACCAAAAATACGTATTCGACCAATTGCACAAGAACAATTTAACGAACGTTGGACGGCTCTTGGCCAATTGGAAGAACCGCCAACAGAAGATGAATTTGCAGCCATGACGGAAATCGTCAAACGTGCCGACGGCAAAACCACGTTGGAAGTAATATTCAAACAACTTGAGGCAATGCCGACGCATCTGATGTGGCGAGCGGCGGCGCTAATGATTCAGCATGGTCTAATTGAAACGAAGCCGGAAGCCTAGGCAAGTTTGAACTAAACTATGCCGATGGCGCAGGGCCTCTGCGATCCAAATGCTTTTGCAAAATAATTGCGGCTGCTTGTTGATCGACAAGGGCTTTGTTCTTGCCAGTCTTTACACCCTGAATTGTCAAAGTACGAATAGCCGATATCGTCGTCAATCGCTCGTCTTCGTAAATTACCGGCAGTCCCGTTGCACGGGCTAACTTTCTAGCAAACGACTGCACCTTTTGGGCTTGCTCTCCCAAAGTGCCATCCATATTTTTGGGCAGACCGACAACAATTTCTACTGCGCCATGTCTTTGGCAAAGTTCTGAAATTGTCGAAATATCGGTGCGCATATTTTTTCGTTCAACGGTGTGCAAGCCAGCGGCTGTAATGCCAAGCGGATCGGAAATGGCTACGCCAATGCGGGCGTCACCAACGTCCAATCCAAGTATGCGAGGAATGCGTGCCCTGTTCATGCGGCTATTATACGCTTGTTCCCTTGCTAACATTTTTACAAATCATTGCTTGCTCAATTCACAAGCAGATACAATTTCTTTCTATGAAACTTTATTTGGTGCGACACGGTATAGCAACGCCAGGACTTCCGGAAGGGATTCGCTCTGACGCCGAACGACCCTTGACTAATGAAGGGCGGGCTGAGACCAAACAAGTTGCCCAGGGTTTGCTCAGGCTTGGTCTAAAGCCGGATCTTTTTGTTTCTAGTCCACTTGTCAGGGCACGCCAAACTGCCAAAATCATGGCTGATGTCTTGGTGGGGAGAGATGACATGGAGATTTGCTCAGCCTTGGCACCAGGCGGTTCGGCAAGCGAAACTTTCAGTTTTTTGCGTAAATTCAATAAGGCAAACGAAATTATCTTGTTTGGTCACGAACCAGACATGGGGCAACTTGCCGCTTCTTTGATTTGGGCAGGACCGGATTGCGATATTCCTTTCAAAAAGGCTGGCGTCTGTCGCATTGACGTAACAAGCATGCCACCAAATTCGCCTGGTGTTTTGAAGTGGTTTGTCACACCAAAGATTGCCTGTTTAATTGATAGATAGTTGATCTTTATTCGTAGCGCTGTCCATTCAATTCAATCCAGCCACCAGGGTGACGGGGCGAGTCGCTGTGATGCGTCCAATGCAAGACGCCGCCTTTTTCATTCCATATGTATTCGCCGTGAATTTTTACCACATCGCCGACTGCTACCGGCACGCGCGGAGCCCTATTAGTATCATGCGCAACCAGCACGCTTGAGCCGTTGGCCAGCCGGATCAAAAATCTTTCGTGGGGAATTCCTTGCGTGTCATCCGGAAGCAATCGGACAACCGGTGCTTCCACTGTTATTTCCCGCTTGCGCAAATGAAGACTTTGAGCCTCTAATATTTCACTTTGATTGGCTTGAGCAAGCGATTGCGTGCCGGAATTTTGGCTGGAACAGCCTGTCGCCCAAAGTTGAAAGATGGAAACGAGTGTTAAGCAAAGTAGTCTGGGCAAAAGCTGCCGGGGAAAAGCCATTTGAGGCGAAACAATTTGGGGTCTTAACCAGTCATTTCCTTTGATCTTGATGAGAAACAATGTTTTACCGACCTCCAAAAGACATTTCTGCAGTATATATGGGGTATATAGAGACTGACGGCCCATCTTGCATTAGTTAACTTAAGTCAATATAGTTTTCTTGATTATGTCATCAATTTATCTTACAGGTAGCCACGTTGACCCCAATGTTTTGGCAGCACAGATGCCGGAACTAGAATTGGATTGGCGGGCTCTGGCTTGCACGAAGCTGCAGCAGCACGGGCTCCAGGTAGTAAACCCCTTGGAATTAACCTGGTCGGTTCATAGCTTGGAGGACGCCCATGAGCGTCGTATTCGGCGTGCCTTGGAATTGATTGATCAATCGGATGCACTTTTGGCCAATTTGCAAACGCCCTCTTGGGGCACGGCAATGGAGATTTTTTATGGGCATCGCCGGGGCAAGGTAGTTACCGTGGTTGGGCGGTCGCCATTTAGCCCTTGGGTTGTTTCCCATTCGCAGGCTCGTTTTGTTGATTTGGAACAGGCACTGGAATATTTGATTGGTGAGTCCTTGCAATTTGAGCCTTTGCGCTGGTCGCTTCAATATGAATCGCAATTGGCTCAGCACTACGAAGAATTTCCCTTGGATGGTGAGCCGGATTATCATTTTCTTGGTGGTGATATTCCCGTATTAGTAATTGCTCCGCATGCCACTGGTTATTTCCGCGAAGGTGAGTTTCAAGAGCCGGATATGTTTACTGGTGCAATGGCCTCATTGCTTAATCGAACCACTTCTTGCCATAGCATGATTAGTCTTTATTGTTTAGCAGCCGATCCTTGTGTCTATTTGCAAACACCAATGAAGCGCGCGCTGGTTGATATTATCCGCGCTGGTGAAATTGGTTTGATTCTCATGCTTTTAGGTTCATCCGGAAATGAAACACCTGGTATAAAAGTTTTTGACAATGGTCCGGAGAGTTCCATCTCAGAAGAGTTTGCCAGTTTGGCTAGACTATCGCTGGCTTGCCTGGAACCGGTTGCTGATGAGGTTGGCAAGCCCTTGCCATTGGCTAGTTTTTGCGCCGACGAACTGGGAATTCCCACCATTACACTAAAATTACATAGGCGTTATCGCATGCCAAAATTGCAACCAGAACCGTTTGTCAAGATTGCTGATTTGCTTGGCGAACTCATCCAAAAGGCAGGCTGTGAGCTGCTTAGAGGTGAGCGCTAGATGACAGGCGAAATCATCGTCTTGGTTACTTGCCCCCCTGCTGATTCTGCTAGTTTGGCTAGTTGCTTGGTTACCGAAGGACTGGCAGCTTGCGTTAATATTGTAGGTGGTGTTACTTCGGTTTTCTTTTGGGATGAAAAACTCAACCAGGAATCAGAAGAGCTACTTGTTATAAAGAGCAATCGTGCGATTTGGAGTAAGCTAGAAGCAAGGATAAGGGAGTTACACTCTTATGTGGTACCTGAGATAATTGCTTTTGACATTGCTTGTGGATATAAACCGTATCTCGATTGGGTGAGCAAGGAAGTAAGTAAAAAGTCTTGACAATAAAGATTCACACAGCACATGGGGAGGACAACTTGACGCAAGAGACACTGGTTCACGTTTTTTGGGAACGTGTAAAAACAATGCCTGAAAGACCTGCGATTTTGCACAAAGTGGGTGGCAACTTTAGGCCGGTGATTTGGCGTGAACATGGTCGAGTTGTCGAACTGGTGGCAGGTGGTCTTTTGAAACTGGGCATCAAGAAGGGTGACAAGCTTGCCATTCTTTCTAACAGTCGTCCGCATTGGACATGGGCTGATATCGCAGCACTTTCTTGTGGTGCCGTCACTATTCCAATTTATCCAACGCTTTCTGCGCACGATACCGAATATTTGCTCAAACACTCTGAGTCTGTTGGCATCTTTGTTGAGAACAATGTGCAATTGGCAAAAATTATGTCGATTGAAGAATTGCCGGAATCGCTACGTTTCATTGTCGTGATGCAAGGCGAGCCATCACCTTCTCATCCGAATTTGAAGATCATTAGCTGGGAAGATTTGCTCAAAGATGGTGAGGTTTATTTGCCGATCAATCCAACGGCACTGCCGGAGAGACTTCTTGGTGTGAAGCCAGCGGATCTTGCCACCATTGTTTATACATCTGGTACCACTGGAGTGCCTAAGGGTGCAATGCTTTTGCATCGCAATATTTATTCTGTCTGTCAATCAATGAGTCTTTATGTCGGCTTCCATCCGGATGATGTGGCTTTGTCATTCTTGCCACTGGCTCACGTTTATGAACGCATGTGCGGACAATTCCTTGGTATTTATGAAGGACTTATTCTTGCTTATGCCGAGTCAATGGACAAAGTTGCGCAGAACATGGTTGAAGTGCGGCCAACTGTCATGAATGGTGTGCCACGCTTTTTTGAAAAGGTTTATAACCGTATCCAAGCTGAAATCCGCAATATGCCTCAAGCTCAGCAATATTTGATCCGCTGGGCATTGGCATTGGGAAAACGTGCCGCAGTCTATCGCGAGCAATTGCAAGAGCGACCGGAGAATCCTTCTGATGAAGTGGTGCGCAAGGTCTATCGTGGCGAGCTGCGCGTAGTGGACCGCCTAGTATTTTCTCGTATACGCAGACGTTTTGGTGGACGCTTGCGCTTTATGTGTTCTGGTGCCGCACCACTTTCGCACGAAGTACAACTCTTTTTTGACACCATCGGTATTCCAGTCGTTGAAGGCTACGGTCTAACCGAAACGGCAGCACCAATCATTGGCAATACGCCATCAGGAAATCGTCGTGGTACTGTCGGTCGACCATTGCCTGGAGCTCAGGTAAAACTAGCTGCCGATGGCGAAATTATGGTGCGCGGCCCAATGGTCTTTGCTGGTTATTACAAGAATGAAGAAGCCACCAAAGAAGTTTTCCAAAATGGCTGGTTCCTGACTGGCGACATTGGTGAAATGACTAAAGATGGTTGCATCAGAATCAAGGATCGCAAGAAAGATTTGATCATTACCTCTGGCGGCAAGCATATTGCTCCTCAGTATTTGGAGAATCTCTTTGTTGGCGAAGGTTTGATCAGCCACATTTTGGTTTATGGTGATCGTCGCAAATACATCACTGCATTGATTACTTTGTCCCCAGAGGGATTGGTGAACTATGCCAAAGCCCACGGAATTACCTATTCTTCGGAAGAGGAATTGGTGCATCATCCGCAAGTGCTCAAGGAAGTAGAAGCTGTTGTCGTGCGCAAGAATCAGCGTTTGGCACAGTTTGAACAAATCAAGAAATTCTTGGTCTTGGACAAGGACTTTTCCATTGAAGCAAATGAGCTAACCCCGACTCTTAAGGTTAAGCGCAAGGTGATTACCGAAAAGTACCGCCAGCTCCTCGATAGCCTCTATGAGGCGGAAGATCTGAATCTCCAGAGTAAATAACGGTTTTCGCTCGGCAGTTCTTTAGCCTGTGAAATGTGCTCCTGCTTGTGGTTTCCCAAAGGGATTTGCAGCTGTCGCGGGACGTTAAGGTGCCACCGCCTTGGGGGTCACTTCGGAGCGTGATAACCTATACGCCGTCAAATATAACGTATACGCCGTCATTGATAACCTATACGCCGTATTTGATAACCTTTAGGTTATCAACCGAATTGGACATGCCCTGGTACCGCTTAATAAACCCCTCAAATCGGCCGGCTTCGGCCTCCTAATTTAGAAGTACTCACTGATAAGTTAAAATCTGCTTTACAAATGCTTGGCAACTTCGTACAATATCGCCAGGGGAGGAGTTTTCAGGCTACGGAACCCTATTTACTAAGCAACTACGCATTTCCCATGTCTGAGGACTTTTTGATTTAAATGTTTGACTCGTTTGCCCGTGGATTTAAGATGATCTGGGCCTCCATCCAAATGGGCTGGCAGGATAAGCGCCTCATGCTGCCGTCTATTTTGACCGTTCTTACTAACATCTTTTTTGGCGCTCTGATTACATTTGAGGCTTATGCCAAACTGATTAAGGGAAAGGCTGGTGTGCAGGGGGCACTTGCTTCCGGGGCTCATCATAATTTCCTTGATATGGGCAAAATGACCAACCTCAATGGGCCTTTGGATCCAGCCGGTATCGGCGGCGGACTCACCTCTCAAGTAATGAACAACGTCGACACTAATGCCGTACTCTTACTGGTTGGACTATCCTTTATGTGGTGGCTCACCAATCGCTTTTTGGAAGGCGTTACTACCGCCCTCGTTTATACGCATTTGACGGAAGGACCACACGAAGGCAAGGTTTCCGAGGCTGTTAGTGCGGTGTTTGCTTCGCTGCCGGCAATTATTTGTTTGGGTCTTGTCACCTTCATTGCTCGGCGCTTGGCTGGTTGGATGCGAACCAGACGTGGTGCCGGTGTGTTTGGTTTTGGTATGAATTTCTTAGCCGGTGTGGTGGAGATCTTCTGGACTCTGGCTGGACATTTAATTCTGCCTGCAATTGTTATTGAGGGCACTTCGTTTTGGGGAGCATTAAAGAGAGCCGACCGCATTGCTCAAGGTAATTTGCTGACCATCGGCATTGGTGAAGTGGGAGTCGATTTAATTTGTCGCCTCACCACCTGGCTTGTTTACATGGGTGGCTTAGCTGGTTTTGGTTACTCTTGGTACATGCACGCCGGCTGGACTTCGCCACAAGTTATTTTGGGTGCTGCACTTTGGGCCTGCTCTGTCGTGGTAGTAACAGCCTTGTCGATTTACATACGTGCGGCATTCTATACATGCCTCTATGTCTGGGCAATTGACTCTGAAGCAGTGGCCGAAGCCGAACGCGTGCGCATCGCTCCACCGGCACCGTTAGCTGCCGCTTTAGCTTAAAACTCCACGCCACCATCTGTGGTATCACGGCTACAAGCCGAAATTCTGTTTGAGATGTTCGATGCGATCTTTGATCGTACCTTGCCGTGGTGCACCAGCTGTGTCAACTTCCAATTTTTCTAGACGTTTGAAAACAGGCATGTCTGTTTGTTTGTGCCCATATACTTTTACTTCGACGGCAGTTATTTGATCTTCAAGCGTGCCGCCTTGAGGTGGCGTGCTTACTGCGGTCTGTGAGCTGGAATGGCTTTCTGCCGCCTTTTCAGTCGATGTCTTGGTTTCGGTTTTTGTGTTGAACAAGTTAGAACCATATGCACTTCCTTCTACATTTGGTATCACTGGTTCTTCTTTGTTTTTGCTCGACTTAATACCGGGCGTCAAAATTACGGCACTTTGTGGTTCTTCTTCCTGCTTAGGTGCACCAGATTTGTTTTCTTTCTTAGTCGTTTTTGCTTTTGGTTCATCTTTGCTTGGATCCCAGATTGCGTTGTTGGGATCAGACGGTGGCGCTTCGCGTTCCATGTTGCGCTTCACCAAAGCGATATTGCGTCTTGCGTCGCCAAAATTCGGATCTAGCTGCAAGACCTTCTCAAATTGCTCAAGTGCTTCGGAATATTTCTTCTTGTGGGCAAAATGAATTCCCCAATTATTGTGTGCCACCAAAACATTGCCTTTGGCTGTGCGATTTTCTGGATCTATTTTTAGTGCCTCTTCGTATTCTTTTATAGCCAAATCAAAGGCCAATTGGCTCAAATAACGATTGCCAGAATTTATATGCTCTCGCAAAGCGGATTGACTTGTATTTACGTTCTGGGCTGAAAGCGTCTGTGACGGGCATGCGCTTGCCAGTGCTGTCAAACTGAGAGCGACAAGGCTGATCGTGATTCGTCGAGCAGCTAATTTGCTGATGACAACAAGATAAAAGCTAGCGATATTAACTGAAGCCATAACTTAAGCATACTAAATACCAACCGTCTTTTGAGATTATTTTCAGTCTCAGAGCCCGGAAAAGGCACTAGTCAGTAGATTAAGTGGATTATGATCACTTAGTCCCTATATCCACTACAAGCAGGATGCTTATGACAACAACTCAAGATCAGACTACGCAAGATCAAGATCGTAGCCAAGAATTAGAGACCAACAACGAAGTAACTTTTGCCGAAACAGCATTACGCCTAGGCGGCAAGTCTGAAGAAGAAGCCAGAAAAACTGGGGCAGTCGATCGTGCCGATGAGCAGGTCGAATCCATGTTTTCTGAGAAATTCAAAACCGTAAACAGCCCGATTCACAAAGCGGTTTGGGATAACGAAGTCAATTTAGATTTGTTTGTTTCCAAGCCTTTTGAAAAAGATGTGAATTGCGCCAAGGCAATGGATAAGTGCATTGATGTTCTGCGCAGACACAGAGACGCTGGCTCGATATGGGATGCGAACGGCAAAGTTTCCCGTGGTGTGATTGAAGATTTGTCCGGAGCCGGTTACTGGGGCATGTTGATTGAGCCCGAGTACGGCGGACAAGGTGCCTCCGTTCAGCAATTCATGCATTTCTTGTCGCGCGTTGCCACTGTTGATCCGACTACAGCCGGACTTGCCTCTGTGCATGGTTGTATTGGTGCAGTTGATCCGGTGCGCACGTTTGGTAACGCAGAGCAGAAGAAAAAATTCTTGCCCAAACTTGCCTCAGGCGAGTCACTCTCTGGTTTTGCTTTGACCGAGCCAGGGGCCGGTTCTGACTTGACGGCTTTGAAGACTACTGCCGTTCTTGATGGCAATGACTATGTTGTGAACGGCGAAAAGCTCTTTATTACAAATGCAATACCTGGTCATACAGTTGGCTTGGTCTGCATGATCGATGGTAAACCTTCAGCCTTAGTGGCTGAGTTGCCAAAAACGGAAAGCGAAAATTTCAAAGTTATTCCGTATGGCATCTATGCGCTTAAGCATGCTCATAACAATGGCTTGGTCTTCAAGAATTTCCGTATCCCGAAGGAAAATCGTTTGTACCCAGGCGTGGGCGATGGTTTGACAATTGCTTATCATGGCTTGAACCTTGGTCGCTTGGCACTTTGTGCCGGTGCCTCAGGCTCTATGCGTTTGATGTTGGCAAATATATTGCCATGGGCGCATTTCCGTAAGACATACGGACAAGCGATTGATACCAGAGAACTGGTCAAGCGCAGAATTGCTAGAACAGCGGCTTTGATTGTCGGTGCCGATGCACTCTACAACTGGGGCTCATGGCTTTTGGACCAAGGTTATCGCGGTGAGCTTGAGTGCATCATTGCCAAGATCTTTGGTTCGGAAGCACAGAAGGAAGTGGCTATCGAGTACTTCATGAAAACTCATGGCGGGCGTTCCTTCTTGCAAGGTCATTTGTTTGGTGACAATGTGCATGACTTCCTCGCTCCTTGCATTTACGAAGGTGAAGGAGAAATGTTGGGCATGGCCTTTTTCAAGGCGCTTGCCAAGAATCATGGTCAAACATTCTTTGAACCAGTTGGCATGGCCTTGCAAAGAGAAGGTTTGCGTACGCTCAACCCGGCAAATCCTGCACATGTTTTCAAGCTGCGTAACGAACTTTTTCCATATGCTTTCTGGCGTGCGGGTAAAACTTTTGCAGTGCCTAACTATAAAGATGTGCCAGGCATGGATCTCAGGCTCAAGGGTCACCTTGAATTTGCTTTGGATATGATGACCAAGATGCCGATTGAGCTATCAGGCAATATGGTCAAACACCAACTCAAGCTTGCTGATCGTCAATGCCGCATTGCGGATCTTTCGCAACGCGTGCAAGACACAGTCACCATGATTGTGGCCAGTCTTTATGCCAATCAAAAAGGCGATGAGATGACAATCGCAGCTGCTGATATTCTTTGCGACGACTTGGAGCGAAAACTTACCGGCAAGCGTGCATCAGATACATACTTTAAGAAAGCATCTAAACTTGCTGACTTGATTATTGAAACTGGTGTAGATAATTCCGATAACGTCAAGCGCTACGACATTTTGTTTCCTTATTAAAGCGAAATGCATATAAGCGCTTCCATGAAAGCGCCCGATTTGTCAAGCCCAGCCAAATGACCGTAGCACGTTAAACCATTGTGCAGTCAGGCAGCAAAAGGAGTGAACCT
>JAGVKG010000068.1 GCA_020050685.1 Candidatus Obscuribacterales bacterium
AATCTGGGTAGATTTTCTCATAGGAAAATCCTCCTTTCTGGGCGTATTGGGTGTTTGCAATTACCGATGTGCCCAGTTTGGATTTCCAATAATCGAACAGAAACCTCTTTCTCAAACTGTGCGTGAGTTAATAGCTGTAGCTGTTTGCTCACGCACAGTGTCTCTTAACCTGCGCTATGCACTGCCCTTCTTTCGCTGCCGCCCATCAAGCGCTGCGCATACATACCATCTACACTTCGCACCGCTCCTCGCGGCGCTGCGTTTCGCTGTTCGTCGTCGGTGCTGCGTTACGCTGAAGCGTCTCAACGCGCGGAGGAGTCGAAAGGCGACGTAGCGCTTATATCAAATCTCTGAGATGATGAAGTGGCATAGCGTGCGGACGCCGAATCCGGTGCCGCCTTTGTTGCATTCATCGCGTTCTTTATCGAGCCAGCCTGGACCAGCAATATCTAAGTGCGCCCACGGACGTTCGTCAACAAATTCTTTTAAGAACATGCCGGCACAAGATGAACCAGCCTCACCGCGAGAGCCGGCATTTTTTAAATCGGCAATGTCGCTTTTAAGGGACTCTTTGTATTCTTCAAATAGTGGCAATTGCCAAAGCCTTTCTCCCGCAGAAGAACCGGCCTTGATAATTCTTTCGATCAGTGCGTCATCATTACCCATGATGCCTGCTGCAACTCTTCCGAGAGCAGTGACGCATGCGCCGGTTAGCGTTGCTACGTCGATGATCATGTCGACCTTGCCCTTGTCTGTGCTACCTTTGCCATTGGTTTCATTACAGACATAAGTAAGAGCATCTGCCAAGATTAATCGGCCTTCTGCATCGGTATTGTTTACTTCTATTGTCTTGCCGTTCATGGCCTTTAAGACATCGCCTGGATGCATGGCTTGTCCACCAGGCATATTTTCGCAAGCCGCAACGACTGTCACTACATTTACCGGTAGCTTGAGCTGGCTGATTGCCGAAATGGTGGCAATCACGCAGGCAGCTCCTGCCATGTCGTACTTCATTGTCTCCATGCTCTGTGCGGGCTTGAGTGAAAGTCCGCCGGAATCAAAGGTAATACCTTTACCGACAAGAGCAACTGTCTTCTTTGCCTTGGGGTGATTGTATTTCAAGACAATAAATTTTGGTGGCTCTTTTGCTCCGCGTGTGACGCCGAGAAATGAACCCATCTGCAATTTTTCAATTTGCGCCTTGTCGATAATTGTGGCATGCAGGTTGTGTCTGTCTGCAAGATCCTTTGCCTCTTCTGATAAGCGCGTCGGTGTGAGATAACCAGCTGGCTCAGCAATTAATTGCCTGGCAAAATTGGTGGCATCACCAATGGTCTTTCCTCTTGTAATTGCTTGATCAAAATCACTCTTGCTCAGGTTTACACCAACGAGGTGCAGCGATTTTTTTGCCGGTTTCTGATTCTCTTCTTTATTGGTTTTGTATTTGGTAAAGCTATATGAACCGAGTTGCCATCCTTCTGCTAAAGCTTGAATAAACGGTGCTTCAGCTGAACCAGGAAGAGCAATGCCGATTTTGTTGATGTTTTCTTTGTTCGACACTTGGCGGGAAATATTCGCTGCTAATTTACGAGCCTGTGAAGGCTCATAGTTGGATTCTTGTCCCAGTCCTCTGACAATGACCTTCTTCGCGGAAACCAGACCGAATGTACGCAAGTTGATTGCTTGATCGGGCTTGCCTTTGAAGCTTTCGTCTGTGCAGGCTTCCTCGATATGATCTAGAAGTTCCTTCGGGAAATCTTTGTCCTTCTCCAAAATTTGTTTGGCAATTGGCTTGCCTGCAAATACACCAATAATCATCACGTCTGCTTTGAGAGATGACAGTGCGCTTTTATCTAAGAGGAATTCCATGTCCGAAAACGGTCCTTTCTTTTGTGGTCTATTGTAATTGTTTTATTGGAGAGCCTGACCATCGCTGCCGGCCACAGATTTGTTGCTTGCAGCGTTGCCTGCATCCGGCAAAAGCGCCGGCTTCATTGTCTCTACTGACTCAGACATTGGTGGCAACACTTTAGCAATTTTTTGTAGAACTGCATTGGCTGGAGCAATAAAGATGGCTTTGATTGTCCATTGGTTTTTGATTTTGGCGACATCGAAAATCAAATCATTCTTGTCGAATGTAACCAAGCGATAACGGTAATTGCCGGACTGAGTACTCGACATACCCATCAAACGATAAGTTGATCCTTTTGTCGTCAAACCCATATAGCGCGGTATGCTCACCAGCTTCGGATCGGAAAGCCAAGCCTTGGCCATATCCATGTGTCCTTGACGTACAGCGTTGAGGAACTGAGTGACGGTACCAAGCGGCGTATCTTCTAATGGTTTGCCTTCTAATTCATATTTTCCTTCGACAAAACGCAATGCCAACTTGTAAGTGTAAGCATCACCTTTTGTCTTTGGCTTATCGGCTGTTGTTTGCTCGGTGGTAGTGACTGTTGCACCATTGGCCTTAACGGCAAAAACCAAATCCGATCCGGAAAAATAAGCTTGACCGGTGAGGCTGTGCAAAAGCATAGTTGGAATTTGTGCCAGCGGCTCAGCGTCTTGAGTCCAGGTTCCACCAGTCAGTCTGAAGGTATCAACCCAAATGCCCTGGGTGGAACGATTTGAACCAGCAAGAATCAAGAACTTGCCACCACTGGTAGTGGCAGCAGTTTTGTCCTTGAACAACAGATCGAGAATTCTGGCATCAGAAACAAGAGTAGACGCCGGTATTGAAATTGCTTGTATTTTGCTTGTCACGACTTGCGATTGCACGACTTTCTTTTTCTTGCCTTTGCGAATCACAACCGGCTGAGTTTTTGATTCTCTCCACTCAACTAAAACTTGGTGTGCCTGGGAAATTTCCGGGAAACTATAAACTCGTGCTGAACCATACTCAATTAGCTTGATGCGCAGTTCGGCAACCGGGCTTGTGCTGCCAATCAGCATTTGTTTCGCAGTCGGAAGGGAGATGACGCTTTTGACTTGATTGAAAACTTCCGACCAAGTGGTGTCGTTAGGCTGCGCTTTGTAGGCAGCGGCTGCATCAATGAGAGCTTGAGATGTCTTGTGCTCCTCAATGGCAGCCGCAATCTGCACCGCTGTCTTCGATGTATCTGCTTGCGGCTTTGCCAGCATTGGCAAAGCTAGAACCGAATTCAGACCAAGTGCCAGCGCAAAAGGCAGCACAGCAGGCTGAGTCCATTTTCCGGAAAGACCAAAACGTTTGCAATTAGTCATAGCAGCCTCGAAAGAAGTATAAATCGAAAAATCTAGCCACTCTATTTTAACCCTCGCTGGGCAACGGTTGCCAATTGGTCTCTGAAATCTTTGTAAGGGATTTGCCCTTGTTTTAGCGGGGATTACGCAAATTGAGCGCCTGAGCGTGGGAATCCTCCCCCCAACTGTCTTTACTATTGCATAAAACCACTGTAGATTATGCATTACTTATCAAGTGGAGTCAGGAAAGCCCGATGCCGATCAATTTCCGACCAGAAAGCAATATGGCCCAAGGAGACCTAACCAAAGGTCTCAATCCAGCCGCCGATGTTTCTGCTCGCCTCTCCGCTGATGTCTCAGCTCACTCGCAAGCCCAGTTGGCTGGCAAGGCAGGCATTGGCACGGCTCAGGCATTTACGGGCGCTGAGGCAAGCATGGCTCATGCGATGCCCCTCCCGGCTGATGCCGGCACGCATGCAGCAGCACAAGCGGCTTGCCAGCAAGTCTCTCCTTTGATTCAGCTGATTATGAAAATGCCGGGGCATATCGGTGTTCTCGGTAATTTTTTTGAAGCTATCGGTGCGTTCTTCTCACCCAGTCATGAACTTTTCTCTGGCTTTGATCTCAGCACATTGGCGGGTCATGCTCAGGAAGCAGCCAAACATGCTTCTTCTTCACTAGCTGAGCATGGTCACATCGATCTTTCACTCTTCCCAGATGGCGCACCGACTCTTGCGCAATTGGCTCACATGGATGGTGGCATGCACACTGGCATGTCCGGTGGTCTAGAAAAATTGTCGGGGCACGGAAGTTTGTCATCGGCATCCGCGGCTGTGTCCAAGACAGCTCT
Organism: Candidatus Obscuribacterales bacterium; assembly: GCA_020050685.1. Classification (GTDB taxonomy): domain Bacteria; phylum Cyanobacteriota; class Vampirovibrionia; order Obscuribacterales; family Obscuribacteraceae; genus JAGVKG01. The sequence goes on from JAGVKG010000068.1 coordinate 4,073, forward strand.
AACCAGACAACTAAATGTTTCAGGCACGCTTGATTTAAAGAAACCACAGTTTGAACAAGAACTTGGTAAACAGGCAGATGGTGCAGCAGGTGAACCAGCAATTTCTGGACCGGAATTGTCTTCTTCAAGCCCGAATGCTGCGCTCGGCGAAAACCACAGATTGTTTGTCGATAAAATTGATAGCATCTCGAACAATGCAATGGCTTCACAAACTTCCACGGCTGGCAGCGCTGCTGCGCTACCGAATAATTTGAATGTTGGTGCTTCACCGCTTAGCCAGGCAACCGGTCAGGCGATGCCGGAAATTTCCGTGCATAACGAAATGCCGGATTTACAAGTCAGCGGACCGAGTCTTTCGGAGAATAACGTTGGCTATCATTTAGGTTCGAATGCTCCCACTACAATAGATGGCAACTTGGGTCCGTCTGGCGCAGTTTCAAGTGAGCTTGGTGGCAAGGCGCTTTCTGGCGGTGACGTCAGCCAAACGCAACAGACACTTGCCGCGACCCCATCATCTTCATCTAATGTATTGGCGAGCAATCCACCTCAGACCGATTGGGCTGGTGGCACATCAACAAACAATATTGGTAACGCTTCTGGCGCAGGCATGACTGCACTCAAAGCAAAGCAGTTGAGCTTCGGAAAACTAAATGCTAAGTCTGCAGTTGATCATGTTGGACATCAAGCCAAAGGACATGTTGCTTCCGTCAAGTCTGCTGTATCCAAAGTAGATGGGGCTGCTGCCAAACCGGTAATGGATCAAGTGGCACATCAAGTGCGTGGTCATCATTCTACTGTCGATGCTCCACAAGCGCACGCTCAAAATCCTGGCATCGATCATGTGGCTCATCAAACACGCGGTCACGTAGGTCAAGCCGATGTCTCGCACGCAGCAGCCACACAACATCCAGGAATCGATCACATTGCCCACCAAACTCGTGGACACGTTGGACAAGCGGATGGCTCAGCGCACGTTGGGCACAAATCCGGCATTGATCAAATTGCTCATCAGAGCCGTGGTCATGTTGGTGGCAAGGCTGTCGATCAAATTTCTCACCACAAAATCACGAATAAAGTTGGCGATCACGTTGGTACAAATAGTACGGTTTCCGAAAGCACAATTGATCTGCCAAAGTCCACTCCAAATACTTCTTCTGCCGCCTCGACAATTGCTCCCAAATCGATAGTTCCTTCGTATGCTTCAAGAGTTGATGGTATCGCTCAAGCCAATCCACTTTCAACAATCAAGCCAACCGGTGATTTAACCAGTGGTGCAAATATTGGCTCATACACGGTGAAGTCTGGAGATAGTCTTTGGAATATCGCCAAAAATCAATTAGGTGATGGCTCGCGCTGGAAAGAAATCTACAATTTAAATACTCAATCGTTAGGCAGTGATCCATCGATGATTCACACTGGCGTCAAGATTGAATTGCCGGGACAATCGCACGATATTGCTCAAGCGGCAACTCAAGTAGATAAATATGTAGTGCAACCAGGAGATAATCTCTGGAACATTGCAGAAAAGCAGTTGGGCTCAGGCTCTCGCTGGGGCGAACTGTATCAAGCAAATGCTTCCGTGATTGGCGCGAACCCACGCATGATATTGCCAGGACAAGAAATCAATCTTTCTTCGGTTTCACAAGTTGCCTCAGTTCCTGATGCTGGATCCGCACTAGGTGCAACTGCTCAATCATCTGGTGCTGCCGCATCATCTGCTGCCCAATCAGCCGTATCATCTTCTGCACCAACGGCATCTGGATCCGCTGATTTGGTATCATCGGCACCAACGCAACAAGCTCAACCTGGTGGACCAGCATTCGGCATGGAACAAGCAATGTCTTCCTCCGGCGTCAACGCGGCGCAACCAGCCACGCAAGCCATGGCCGCAGGACCTGGAGCTGCCGGCGCACAAACAATCGCCACGACATCTTCGATGCGTTCCTTGCGCCCGGATCTTTCCTTCCTGAATCGTAAGTAACAGCGATTTGCTTGTCTCTCAAGTGGCAAATAGTTTGTGGGTCATTTTTTGTACATCGCTAACAGCGGCTTTGCGATCAGGCGGCGCCGCTACTTGTAGTTTTTCGATCCCCACGGATTGCCAATTGTAATTTATGCCGAAGTCAGCGTCAACTTGTGCGCAGATTAGCCACAGTCGCTTGTCATATATTCTGCACAGGTCAATTAATTTACCGATCACCTTGCCTGTTCCTTTTGATGTCGTGGATGATTTCGTCGACAAATCTGGCAGCGACTGTTGATCTAACTTTCCTTCGCCAGAGATAACCAGATCGCACTCTTTGATTTTATTATGCAAATCAGTTAGCTCGGCAACGAAATCGAATCCGGAAATAATTTCTGCATCTAATGCACATGCCAGGCCAAAAGCTGTGCCGCCAGCAGCGCCTGCACCATGTGCGTCACGCAATTTTCTGCCGCTTTCATTTTCCAGAACATCAGCAAATTTTTTCAGTGCTGATTCCAGATGGCCAACCTGATCGTCGTCCGCTCCTTTTTGTTTGGCAAATACGAATGCAGCACCATGTGCACCCAATAGTGGATTGGCGACATCACAGGCAATACGAATGCGAACCTTCCCTCTGTATTTCTCCAATGCCGAGAGATCTATTCGGGCCAGATCAATTAGCGCACCGCCGCCAGATGCAACTTCTTTTCCGGATGCATCAAGCAGCTTGGCACCAAGGCTCCGCAGCGCGCCACTGCCACCATCAGTGGAGGCGCTTCCGCCGATTGCCACGACAATGTTTTTGAAACCCAGCTCAATGCAATGTTTCAACACCAGTCCCAGACCTTCAGTGTTGGCCGCAAGCGGGGACAAGTTATCGTTTGTCAAATAATGTATACCGGATGAGGAAGCTAATTCTACGACTGCCAAATCATCAAGGCTGAGCCATAGCGCTTCGACAACGTCACCAATCGGGCCGGGTACTGCCAGGTCGTGCAGGTCTCCACCGCAAGCAAGATGCAAGCTCTCAATTGTGCCGTCGCCGCCATCAGCAAGCGGTAGCTCCACGACATCGTGATTGTATGAGCGCGCCACGCTGGCGATTGCTTCGCATACCTGGGATGGCGAAAGTGTGCCTTTGTAAGCCGTCGGTGCTACTAATATTCTACTCATTACTTAATAATTGTCTTTCGAAAGTTTACGGCTCACACTTTTGTGGAAAATATTTCTTTAGAAATGAAACTTGTATTTCACTCCAGGTTTACGCTTTCAATTTTGACGGAGGATTTAACCAATGTCTATGGAAGATGACGTTAAGTATATCCTGTACAAATTTGACGCGGTCGTCGATAAGCAAGCCTCCTCACATCCCGAGGTGAAGCAAGATATTTCCATCTACAGGAAGTTGAGATTATGGCCAGGTGAAGAATATAACCTGATAGGAAATTCCACATATATGGAATATCATCTGGTCGGAACAGAAATGGAAGCCAAACGCGCCGGTTGCATCGCTTTGATGTTGCAGAAACTTGGCAATCAGCACCATTGTTTGGCACTCAAAGAGGCTTTCGCTTTTGAAGGATTTCTAGACATATTGGAAGAGCCAGAACGCGATTGGCTTTCCAGTTTTCCTGATAACACTTTGATTGGACCTGCCTACCATGTTGATGGTGTTGTTGTCCGTTCGACCTTTGCTGTTTGGCAGCCAGTCTGCAAGACGGAAAATGCAGAAAAGGAAGTATCACTTGCGCGATGAAATGCGCAGGCAATGAATCTTCGATCAAGCTGAATTATGTACTAGCTAGCAAATGGTAGATGTGTCGATGGGCTAAAATTCTGCGGCACATTGAAGTGGCGCGAAGTCTCAATTAGCTCCTTAATGCGGTCGACACGAAAGATCATGTTCTCGTCTCTTTCGTGGCAATAAGCAACCATTTTCCAGAGTCCGGTTTCTTTGAAGATTGCCAGAGGATTGAGATTAATCAGGTCTATGGCTTCACGCGCAAAGCTGTAATAGCTGACCTTAACAGTGCAATGATTTGTCAGCGCATGTTCGAGCGCTGGCAAGGTTTTTTCTACTGGATACATAGGATAGTTGCATGGTGATTGTTCCGCTTCCATCTCGTCCATGTCCAAGCACGCTGCTGCTCTGGCTAACTCATCATCTTCCAAATCGCCGGCAGCAAATAAAGATTCCAAAATTACCTCGGCTATCTCATCGGACAATCCAGCCAGCTCGGGCGAGATTTGTTTGGAAATTTTGTGAATTATATTTCTAATTAGTTCGTCGCGATCTTTTGCTTGAATGGAAATGCCTGCAACAAGCTTGTCTAAGAGCCTCGCGCCAGTCAGTAAGAGAATTGCTTCCTCAGGTGTAATGTCCAAAGAAAATCTTTGTCCCATTTGCATTCTGCGTCTCTCCTATATGGGTCCCACCCGCCAAAAGAATGATTAGTTCCCGATGTGTGCCTGCTTGACTACCTCTATTCAGCATACACCTAGTGGGAAAAAGTGGAAAGATAGCGATAAATGGACAGATCCAGCCACCTGCTTATAAAACATGGCGTGCCGGCATTCTGGCTGGGGGCATTAATCTGTTGAGGCGCTCTAGGGCTCTAATATTGGGGCAACTGGCGGGCGCTAGCTAATAATTTTTGGCAAGCAAGTGCGAGCCCCAGCATTGCGCTTGTAGTGTTTCGATCGCGCTGGCTAAATGTTGCAAGCTTACAAAACTGGCTAAAATCGTCAGCAATTCTGCTCAATTTCTCTATTAAATATAGATTGGAGCGTGGTTGTGCGCTGGCTGCCAGAAATTCGTCCATATGCAAAATTAATAATTTTTGATAGGCAACAATTTGTGATTGATTATCAAACAGCGGCATAAATGCGCCGGGAGAAGATTTATAGGACACATTTAGGCTTTCCCATTCTTCCGTGGATATATAAGGCGGCTCGATTCTTTCGGCTAACAAATTCACCCGACTTTCCAAGGCGTTTTTGAGAATGGCGCGTGCCGTTGCCTCCGCATTCTGGATGCGGACAAAATCTGGTGCCATTGCGGTTCTGGTCTCCTCGTCAAAGCTCAGAATGTCTGTTGTTTTTAGCGGATCGAGCTTTTGAAACAGGTCACAAAGTGACTGGGAAAGCCAGTCTTGACCAAGTTCAATATTAAGAAAACCAGGCTCTGCTGGAGTAATTTGGAAAGTGGATTTGGATTTGTCGGCAATATTTGTGCAAATTACCTGGGCAATTTGCATGGCAGATAATCCAGCGTCTGCGGCGAGCCTGAGCGCGATTTGACTGCAATAATCCCCATGAGAAGCCTTGTGCGGTTCATCTATTGTTACTTCTTGCGACACGCTCAAGAGCTGGCCCAGCTTGCCCTGAGCCAGGGCATCGTTTAATGCCGTGATGATTTTGGACCGTAGTTTTTCTTTGATCACGGCCTAACTCTCTTTTGATGCGCTATCATTTGCATGATTATGAGCAAATCCGTCTCTATTCTTACTCTGCAGAAGTATAAGCATGAGGGTCGTAAGATTGTCGCCCTTACCGCTTATGATTATTCAACGGCCAAGACGCTAGATCAAGCCGGTGTGGATATTATCTTGGTCGGCGATAGTCTGGCAATGGTAGCACTTGGTCACAAGACTACGCATGCTGTTACCGTTGACGAAATGCTGCATCACACAAAGGCCGTGACGCGAGGAGCGACACGCGCTTTGGTAGTAGCTGATTTGCCGTTCATGAGTTATCAGGTTGATGTCACTCAGGCGATTATCAATGCTGGTCGTTTTATTAAAGAAGCTCAAGCTCATGCAGTGAAATTGGAAGGGGCAACGCCGCTCAATTTGGAAATCATTGAGCGATTGTCCGGCATGGGAATCCCGGTCATGGGTCACTTAGGTTTTACGCCACAATCCATTTTTGGCTTGGGTGGAACGAGAGTGCAAGGTAGAAATGCTGATGAAGCTCGCAAGCTAATTGCTGATGCCGAGAAATTGCAAAAGGCTGGAGTGTTTAGTGTGGTTTTGGAAATGGTGCCATCGGTTGTTTCCAAAATTATTTCTGAGCGTTTGCATGTGCCGACAATTGGCATTGGTGCTGGCAATAATTGTGATGGACAGATTTTGGTTACTGATGATTTGCTAGGGAAATATACGGATTTTCAACCGCGCTTTGTGCGGCGCTTTGCTGATCTTGCCACCATTTGCCAGGAAGCAATTGAAGAGTATGCTCAAGCGGTAATGGCCAGTGAATTCCCCAATGCGCAGGAATCATTTGCTTTGGATAAAGAAGAAGAAACAGAGTTGATGCGCACTTTGGTTGAAGCAAAATGAGCGTACAAGATACTGCCACTCAGGTAATTGAAACCAAGAAAGAATTGTCGGCTTGGAGAAAGGCCAAAGGGCGAGATTGCCTAATCGGCTTTGTGCCAACTATGGGTGCTTTGCACGAAGGGCATATGTCGCTCGTACACCAAGCAAGACAAGAGTGTGATTTTGTTGTGGTTTCAATTTTTGTCAACCCGCTGCAATTTGGTGTGAATGAGGATTTGAGCAAGTATCCTCGTCCTTTTGAAAAGGATTTGGAATTCTGCCGCAATGCCGGAGTGGATCTTATCTTTCATCCTTCAGTTGCGGAAATGTATGCGGATGAATCAATGTCTGCTGGCGAAAATCAAACTACAGTTGTTCCGCCGCAATCGCTAATTTCTACGCTTTGTGGTGCATTCAGACCAGGACATTTTGTCGGAGTGGCAACCGTTGTTCTGAAACTTTTCAATATGGTGCAAGCAGATATCGCTTATTTTGGTGAGAAGGACTATCAGCAATTGATGGTGGTACGTCGGATGGTGGCAGATCTAAATGTGTCAATAAAAATTGTTGGCGTGCCGACAGCGCGGGACAATGACGGTCTGGCGCTCAGTTCGCGAAACATTTATCTCAATTCCGACCAACGAAAATTGGCGCCAATTTTGCATCAGGTTCTTAGCCAGATCGGTGATGATATTCTCAAGCAAAATATGTCCATTGAATCTGCACTAGCTCGTGGAAAAAAACGTATCGCTGAAATTCCGGAATCGGATTTGCAGTATTTAGAAGTTTGCCATGCTGACACGCTTGAGACCTTAACTACAGCCAAATTGCCGATGGTAATTCTTGTTGCTTGTAAGCTGGGCACTGTGCGTTTAATCGACAATATTATTTTGCGCAATAATTGATTCAACAAAAACGGACTTGCTAATGTCCTCCTCATCCATTTCCAGTATTCCAAATATTGCCATCATCGGCCCCGGTCGAGTCGGTAGCACTCTGGCTATGGCAATGGTGAATGCGGGATTGCCATTGGTAGCAATTGGCGGACGCGATCAAGCGAAGAGCAAAAGTGCCGCACCATCGCTCGAGGCTTGTACTCCATCTGTGGCAGCGAGCATAGCAAAAATAGTTTTCTTGACCGTCAGCGATTCGGCAATTGCCCCGGTTTGTGATCAGCTTGTCCGCGAAGGCGCGCTCTCACCTGGCACCATACTTGTACATGTAAGTGGTGCTCTTTCCAGCGAAATCTTGCAATCGGCCAAAGAAACAGCGCACTGCAAAATTGCCTCTGCTCATCCACTGCAAACTTTTGCTTCTCCGGAAACTGCCTTAGAAACTCTTGCTGGTGCTCACTGGTTTCTCGAGGGAGATTCCGAAGCAGTCGATCAGTTAAGTAAATTGATTGTGGTAATTGGTGGCAAGGCCAACTCTTTGCCCACGGACAAAAAGCCACTCTATCATGCAGCATCAGTGCTAGCCAGTAATTATTTGACAGCACTTTTAGATGCAGCTTTAGAAATTATGGAAGAAGCCGGTATTGATCGCGAGCACGCACTTCCGGCACTTGAGCGTTTGAGTAAATCGGCATTGAATAATACTTTTGCCCTAGGCCCGGAAAAAGCTTTAACCGGTCCTATTGCTAGAGCAGACTTTGATACGGTAAAGCATCACCTAGTACAACTTTCACAAAGTGGTGGCAATGTAAGTGTAGATTCTCTTTACAGATCTATTGGCCGCCAGACCATTAAACTAGCTTTGCGTCAGGGATCAATTGACAATAAGCAAGCACAAGAAATGCTTGAGCTGCTAAATTCCTCAGTGGTATCAGCCTAATCCAACGCTAAGAACGCTAATCCCTTTTTCTACCATGCTTAAAAGCTTCAGCGCCGGGCCGCTAGGTTCATGTTAGACTAGTATTAGACTAGTTGGAGGTCTGAGGCTATGGAATCGATTGGATCTTATGAAGCAAAGACGCACTTGCCCAGGCTGTTGAAGAAAGTTCAGGATGGGCAAAGCATTACCATTACAAAACATGGCTCACCCATAGCCATGCTGGTTCCTTATAAAAAGACCGATCCCGATAAAATTAAAGCCGTAATTGAAGAAATGAAACGCGAGCGCAAAAAACATAAGTTAGGTGAGATATCGATCCGGCAATTAGTTGAAGAGGGCCGGAAATATTGAGCGCCATTATTGTTATTGACTGCTCAATCACAATGTCCTGGCTATTTGAGGACGAAAAAAATAAACTGGGAGAGCACGCACAATCCTCACTTGTTGAAGGACAGGCTATAGTTCCAAGCATCTGGTCTTGGGAGGTCGTCAATGCACTGCTTGTCGCCGAACGCCGTCGTCGAATTTCGAGAGAAGACTCCAACCGGTTTCTACGGCAACTTGATGTCTTGCCATTTGTGATAATGGGGGATTCAAACTTGCAGTTGTCTCTAAACGTCATCAACATTGCACGCACTTGCAACTTATCCGGATATGATGCCTGCTATTTGGAACTTGCTCACAGACAGAAATTGCCTCTGGCCACGCTTGATAATGACTTGGCCAAAGCTGCTAAGAAATTAGGAGTAGCGCTTTTAAGTGCATGACGCTCTGCTCTCAAGCTACGATTTCCTAATAGACGTGAATTGAATCTGTTCGCTCCAGGCATCGGTATCGGCCTAATCCATCACTAAGAAAGCTAACCCCTTTTTCTCTACCATGCTTAAAAGCTTCAGCGCCGGGCCGCTAGGTTTCTTCTCTCCTTGTTCCCAGCTTTGAATTGTCGATGGTGTGATGTTTAAATAAGATGCAAACACAGCCTGACTAGCTTTCTCTCGTTCACGAATCTTCTTAATCTCTTCCTTCGTGAACTGCTTAATCGGAGGAAGGCAGAGTGCATCGAACTCGCGCATTGTTTGCTTATCCATAACGCCAGCAGCAGTCAGCCCTTTGGCTGCCTCATGTATTGTCTTTAGTACCTTACTTTTCATTGCTGCTTACCTCTTCCGTTATCTCGTATAGCTCTCCTGCCGTTACGGCTTTCAGAAGTTGCTGATCCGAATATCCCAATAATTCCTTGGCAAATCGTTTCAATGCTATTTTCTCATTAGTATCAATGTTATCCTTTTCGTTTTTAGCGAATCCGACGATAAAGAAGGCCTTCTCCTCGGTTTTATAGGCAATTATTGTTCGTGCACCTCCACGTTTACCACGCCCCTCTAATTTGACACGCTTTTTATAGACGTTGCCGCCTAAGTTGTCGCCGATCAATCCTTCTTCCATTTCTTTAATTACCGTGCGCAAGTCAGCGTCGGTTAGCCCTTCGTCCTTTGCCCAGCGTCTAAAAGAATTATATTGAAATATCCGCATCGATTGGTTTGATTCTATTCTTTACTATACCACTCGGTGGGATAGTAAGCAAGAGGCCACGACAGAATCCTAACCGATTGTCATTTCTTGGACAACAGTGCCGAAAATGTACGTTTTAGGCATTGTTATCTGTAAGATGGACCAATCTTGCAGTCTACGGTGGTCGCACGTAGGGGTGATTTATTTCCCCAGCTACGTAATTTTACCAATGATTCCGCATTGTCTTGTTGTTAGGCTTTACCTGGACATGCATAAAAGGAAGTTGCGCACATGAGTGATGTAATGTTGAAAGGGAGTGTTGAAGCCAGCGAACCTAATTCAAGAGCGTGCTCGCCGGGGTTGAAGGCTCTGGAACCTAAAGCTGCGCCGTCCGAGCAATCCTCACTTAACGATGAGTCTGTGGCACGAGCATTGTGTCAAGCTGCCTATGCAACCGATGATTGCCTCCTCCATGGCCAGGATTTTAATCTTGCACCAACGATACATCGTCTTGAAGATGAAGTCAGGCATGAAATTGAATTGCAGCATATCAGCCAGGATAAAGTGGCAAAGTTTAAAAATCGCCTAGTTGAGGATCTGATCTATGGCGCGCCGGAAGTTGTGGCAGCAGCGATTGAGATGGATCATGATGGAGCCAGGCCGCTTAGTAACCTCAAAGAGCGTGCAAAAGAGTTGGAGCACGAAGGTAAGATTGTGGAATCAGCGCTGTGCCAGGCTAAGGAAAAGCTGCTGGTACAACTGATAGGTGTACATGATGTACCTCGCGACCGCAGCGCAGACGATGGTAATGATGATATCTGTCGTCGCTACGCTCACACCTATAGCAATAAATATTTGGTTGGTGTATTAGATGAGGTGAATTATCTTTGTTCAGACCCGAAAGCATTCAATAAGATTGCCGGAAGTGTGCCAGCAACCTTTGCATCACCTCACAACGAGCGTCCGGGCTTGGTCAATTGGATGTATGTGCGTGAAAATGTCCATAAGCCGGTGGATATAGAAAAGCTGCATAGCCAGTTTAATAGAGACCGCACTCTATTTGAAAGGATGAACGAAATTGCTCCTCAATCCACTGAATCTTCAGCGAGGCCAGGACAGTCGCTTTCCGATTGGGCCGAACTAAATCGAGAGTTTGAGCGAGAGGAAACGTTCAGGCGGCTTGAGAAAAGAAAGAATGCTGAGCTGTATATGTTTTTGCACATTCGCCCGGAAAGTATGACATCAGTTTTTGGCAAATTGAAGCAATGAAAGACAGAATTTACATGTCGCCTTAACCCCGCAAGGAATTCTAGAACAATGCCGAAATGGACTCATTTCGGCATTGTTCATAATTGGCGGCACAAAGCTATCGGAGTTTAAGCATTGTCAGTCGAAATTCCCCGGACATCATTTTCGGCAATGTTTTATACGCGAACTTTAGACAGTTCTTCTAAGCAGTGCCTTGCAAAAGTCTCTGCTGCTTCCGGTCCGTCGGCAGTGACGATGTGACCGTCTTGCACAACTGGCTCTTTCACATAGCTGGCTTTGCCAGTCTTTAATTCTTGTATGGCTTTATCATCTGGCCACACGGTTGCGGACTTTCCATTTAGTACGCCAGATTTCGCTAGCACTGCACCGGAAAGGCAAATTGCCGCGACGAGTTGTTTGCGGGAATGGAAATGTCTAATCAAATCGTGCAGTTGAACAGCGCCCCATAAATGTTCTGGTGAGCCCATGCCGCCGACGATTACAATGCCTGCGAAGTTATCCGGGTTGACACTATATATGGTGGCATTGACATTTACCTTCGCACCCAACATTCCTTGGGCCTCACCTGGTCGTGTGCTGGCAACTGTGACGTTGGCTCCTGCTGATTCAAATTCTTTCTTGGGTACCAAAAGCTCTTCATCGCGAAATTGCGTCGGAGCTATAATCATCAATACACTTTTACCGGAAAGAAACTTATCCGCCATTATCGTCTCCCCTTTCTGAATTGTTTATTACCGCTGACTCGGAACGTCGTTGCTCATATTGGTCCAAATAGTTTGCACGCGCCGCCAGAGATGTTGAATTCCATCACCAGCATCATCTTGACCGCCACCATAATTGTTCATGCGCTTGCGCTCAGCCAATACTTGGTGAATCATATTCTCCAACTGTCGTTGTTGCGTTTCATTCAGTATTTGTCGCTTGCGTAAATAATTAGCACAAGCCTGCGCACGCAATTGCTCTTGCTTGCGAGCAATTGATTGTTGTAGTGCCATCACTTCCAAAGGATCAGGTCTGGATTCGCTAAGCTCTTGTTGCAATTTGCGTTGTTCATCAACAATGATTGGCTGCAACTGCATGTAATCTTTATTCCACTGCGATTCAAGATTGTGAATTTGACCTTGCTGATCGGCATTCAAATTCAGCTTTCCCCAATCAATTGAACAGCGTGCACCACCCTGCGCAAAGCCAGGATGAGCAGTTGCTATGGTAAAAGCAACGGCAAATACAAATTGCGCAAGAGTGACTCTAATTCCCTTCATATACCATTAATTCCGCCTGATCCGCTGGTTGCACTAACGCTTGTTCGAGTAAATAAGCTTCTGCCGATATTGGCCGTACTTCTGGTCTGTGTGGACCAAAAAGCATCGATCCAAGCAAGACTACTACCGCAAAGGACGCCACTGCGGCAAGGATTCTTGGATGGAGCTGAATAACTTTGGCTGCCACGTTTGTTTTCGCTGGCTTGGCTTTGCTTGCAAATGGGACAACTTGCAGCTTAAGCTTAATTTCCGGCCAAAGATCAAAGTCATCAGCAATATCTGGTGTGTATGAACTGCGGATTAAATCCCCAAGTGAGAATAACGACTCGAACGTTTGCCTGCAACCTGCACAATCAAGCAAATGTTCCACAATCGCCCGATGTCTCAAGACTGCCACTTCTTGATCCAAAAAGGCCGATAGTTCGCCCTGAATTAGAGCGCAATCTTCATTGAGGCGTGATTTAATTGCGGGCCAAAGATCAACCTTCGTTTTTTCGGGAAGCTTGAGTCCGTTGGCTAAAAGTAAATGTGTTTTGGAAAGCAGCGAGAATTTTTGCGCGCAGGCACTGCAATTAGCAAGGTGCGTGTCGATGCCTTCCTTGGCTGGCTCAGCTAATTCATCGTCGATATAAGCGGATAAATCTTCTGAGATTACTTCACAAGTTGAGGGCAATTTGTCGGAAATGGCTTGCCAGATGTCCGGTATGTCATCGGCTTCCACCGATTTGGCAAACATTCTGCTGACATCCATGAGGCTCTCATGTTCAGCCTGGCAGTCACGACAGGATTTCAAGTGGGCGGCGACTTGCTCAGCCACGTCAGGCTGAAGCTCACCGTCAATATATGACGATAGTTCTTGCCGATAATTTTCGCATGGCAGAGACATTGGCTTCAAACCTCGCTCATTGAGCTAGCAGTTCCCAGATAAGGCTTAAGCAGTTCTTGCAATTTTGACCGAGCACGGGCAATTCTGGACTTTACGGTTCCCATTTCTGTCTTGGTGAGGATAGCAATCTCCTCGTAGCTTAGGCCTTCCACCTCTCGTAAGACGATGTCCGTGCGAAACTGTTCCGGGAGTTTTACCATTGCTTGTCGAATGGCATCCGAAACCTCTCTTCTAAGAATGGTTTCATCCGGAGAAGGGGCAGAATCGGCAATATCGCGAGTTGGACCTTCGTCCCCTTCGTCGCTGGAAAGTGCCTCATCCATGGAAATTGTCGGCAAGCGGCGTGGGCGTTTGCGCAATTCGTCGTAAAAAAGATTGGTGACAATCTGGGCCAGCCAGGAGCGGAAAGACGATGGATTACGCAGGTTGCCGACCGAGCGCCAAACCCGAATAAACACCTCTTGAGCCAGGTCCGATGTATCGGTCCAATCCGGCGCTAGCTGATAAAGCAAGGTATAAACAGTGCGCTGGTGACGCTTGACCAATTCCTCAAAGGCCAACGGCTCTCGCCTTTGGCAGGCAAGTATTAAATCCCGGTCGCTCTTTTGATTGTGTTGTGTAGCCATGTGATGTTTCCTGGAATCATTATCCAACATTGTAGAATTCAAGGACAACAGGTTGCCAGATTGAACTCGGCTTTTGTTGAATTAGGTGTTGAATTATGAACCAGGCTAAACCCCTCTGGCTTTCCGAATCGAATTTGGCGCTGGCAGCCGACCTCTATCAGTTGACAATGATGGCGGGTTATCGCCAAGTCTGCCCGGAACGCCAAGCCACTTTTGAATTATTTGTCCGGCGCCTGCCGCCCGGGCGTGCTTGCTTAATTGCCTGCGGGCTTGAGCAAGTGGTTCATTATTTGCAGAATTTGCATTTTGAAGCGGAGCAGATTGATTTTTTGCGTGGCCTGCCAACATTTGCTCAAGCAAAGGAAGAATTTTGGCAGTATCTGCAATCGTTTACTTTTATGGGTGAGCTGTGGGCTATCCCGGAAGGAACGCCAATTTTTGCCAATCAGCCAATTTTGCGTGTCCGTGGTTCCATTACAGAAACTCAATTGATCGAGTCTTATTTATTGTCCGTTATCAATGCTCAAACAATTGTGGCCAGCAAGGCGGCGAAAGTTGTTCAGGCTGCCTGTGGCAAGCCGGTTTTTGAATTTGGTTTGCGGCGAGCGCATGGTCCGCAAGCGGCAATTGCTGCTGCGCGTGCTGCTTACATTGCCGGATTTGCTGGCACATCTAATGTAGTTGCTAGTGAGCTTTTGCAAATTCCGGTCGTGGGCACGATGGCCCATTCATGGGTGATGTCTTTTACCTCCGAGGAAGTCGCCTTGAAGCGCTTTCGTCAAATTTATCCGCAAGCGGCTTTGCTGATTGATACATATGACACCACAGGTGGTGCCAAGCTTGCTTGCCAAACCGGCCCGCACTTGAGCTCGGTGCGCATAGATTCTGGTGATCTTTTAGCGCAATCAAAATCTGTGCGAGCGATTTTGGACGCAAATGATCAGGGCAAAACAACCATTCAAGTATCTGGCGATCTGAATGAGGAAATTATTGCTGGGCTCGAGCGGGATTCTGCCCCAATTGATATTTATGCCCTGGGCACGGAACTTGTTGTTTCACGTGATGCGCCTTCGCTCAGTCTGGTTTACAAGCTTGTTGCCGTAAAAGATGGGGCAGATGGCTGGATGGGCGTGGCCAAGGCATCTGAAGGTAAGCAGACTCTTGCCTGCGCCAAACAAATTTATAGACAAATTGCTTCTGACGGTAGTTACAGTAAGGATATTGTCGCTGTGGATAATGAAGAGATGGCCGGTCAGGCACTCTTACAAAAGATCATGGAGGGCGGCAAGCTTGTCGGGGAATTGCCCGGGCTTGATCAGATTCGCGCCTATTGTGCCTCTGCAAAGAGGGCGCTTGGCTCTGATTATTTTCAGATTATCCAAAATGATCAAGTCGACTCAAAGCCGCCCCAATACACCATTGAGCTTAGCCGCAAACTAGCCGACGCTCAAAAGATTTTTGTTCATTGAACCTATTTAATTCGAGTTAAATTCAAGCCTGATAAAAGGTGATAGCATAACCTTGAGAAGTCCTGATTTTTAGGCGCTTTTGCTAGTTAAGCGCCCACTGCGCGATAGCAGCAGTTCGCTGCTCAAGGAGAATAGAAATTGTCTAAGCGATACTTATTTACCTCTGAATCGGTAACCGAAGGTCATCCTGACAAGGTGTGCGACCAGATTTCTGACGCCATTCTTGATGCGATATTAACTGGCGATCCGAAGGCGCGTGTTGCTTGCGAATGCAGTGTGAGCACAGGGCTCGTTCTCGTATCCGGTGAAATCACCACCAATATTTATGTCGATGTGCCGGAAATTGTTCGCCAAAAGATAGCCGACATCGGTTACGAAGGTGAGCGCAGTGGCGGCTTCGATGCTCACAGTTGTGCCGTGTTGACGGCAATCAACAAGCAATCGCCAGACATTGCCTCTGGTGTAAGCAAGGCCTTGGAAGCAAGAGGCCAATCCAAAGACGAAATTGATGAAATTGGTGCAGGCGATCAAGGCATGATGTTTGGTTATGCCTGTAATGAAACACCAGAACTTATGCCGATGCCGATTTCCATTGCGCACCGCATTGCCAGAAGATTGGCTGAAGTGCGTAAGTCCGGAGCGCTCAAATATTTGCGTCCAGACGGCAAGTCGCAAGTGACAATTGAATACGAAGAGGAAAAGCCGGTTCGCGTTGATTCAATTGTTATTTCTACTCAACACGATCCGGAAATTGCTGGCATCACCGATAACGATAAGCTGCAAGCAAAAATTGCTGAAGATTTGAAAGCCTATGTAATTATGCCGGTCTTCCAAGATATTGCCGTTAAGCCGGATGACACGACTCGCTATTTGATCAATCCATCTGGACGCTTCGTCGTCGGTGGACCGCAAGGCGATTGTGGTTTGACCGGACGCAAGATCATTGTCGACACCTATGGTGGTTATGCCCGTCATGGTGGCGGAGCATTTTCTGGTAAGGATCCAACCAAGGTTGATCGTTCTGCTGCATACGCGGCTCGCCACATGGCAAAAAATATTGTTGCCGCTGGTTTGGCTGAGCGTTGCGAAGTACAAATTGCCTATGCAATTGGTGTGGCTCGCCCAGTATCTGTGCATGTGACGACATTCGGCACTGGCAAACTTACCGATGACGAAATAACTGAGATCGCCAAGAAGATATTTGACTTGCGTCCAGCAGCAATCATCAAGAACTTTGATCTTTGCAATTTGCCAAAAGCCAGAAAGGGCAAGTTCTATCAGGAAGTCGCCGCTTATGGACATTTCGGTCGCAACGATCTCGATTTGCCATGGGAAAAGCTGGACCGCGTTGATGAGCTGAAGCAATCACTTTCAAAAGTTGCTCACGCTAAATAGCCTTTCGGTTTAGCCAGAAAGACTTTGCCAGAAGCTAAGTGCAACCATCCCGAAGGGGTTGCGAAGTGGTGCGTGGACGAATCACAAAGCGACTCTGTGAATAGTCTATTGGGCCGAAGCGTTTCTGATTGAAACGGCTATAATATGAGCCGTATGAAAACTGGGCAGATAACCGTTTATCCAAATTCCGATCAAGCCTTCTCCTTTCAGTTTGAAGCAGGTTCGGTCGTGCGCATCGGACGCAAACCCGCAGATGTGGGTGAAACGAAACTGGTTATTCCTGTGCCGGAAGTTTCCAGTCAGCATGCGGAAATCCAATTTTCTCCGCGCGGTTGGATCATTCGTGATACCGGTTCGACCAATGGAACATTTTTGAATGGAGAAAGGCTGACCGCTGGACGAGAGTATATCCTGCAAAGTGGTGATCAGGTTGCCATCGCGCAGATTCCTTTGGCAATTGAGTTGCCGGATACAGAAGCTCAAGCGAGCTCGGGTCATCATTTGGCAGAGACGACTCGCCTGCGCATTCAAATTATTCAGGCAACAATTTTGGTCGGCGATCTGCGGGGCTTTACAAGCTTGATGGAAGAATATGCCGAAGAGCCGCAGGTGGTGATGCAAGCTGCTCAGCAAGTGTTTCAATTCTTGCGTGGTGAGATTCGTTCCAATGCCGGACAAATTGAAAAAATATCTGGCGATGCGATATTGGCATATTGGACTAGTGATCACAGCAAAGTGGCGGAGAATGCTTATAAGGCTTGTCAGACTGCCTTGCAATTACGCTCCATGGTACGCACGCTAGCGCGCAATAAAGATTACTGGCCGTTTGAGAAGCATCCCTTGTTTTTCGATATAGCTTTAGCAACAGGGCCTGTAGCGGCAGGCACTTTGATTTATGATGAAGGCAATTCGGCGTTGCTTGGTGACACCGCTAATGTCGCATTTCGCATTGAGCAATTGATTGATGACGAGCATCCCGGTGACATCGTGGTCGATGGCACCACTTATGAATTTGTGCGGCAGTCCTTTGCTTGTGAAAACCTTGGTGACTTTACAATCAGAAATCGCCAACGTCCTGTCACCGTGTATCGGCTGAAGGATTATTTGAGGTCTTAGGGTGGGCAGAGCGGTCGATTTAGAAAGAGCAGTTGGGCGGCTGATTGTCGGACGAGTGGCTGGCACGGCTCTGGATAATGATACGGGCAAACTTTTGCAATCTGGTGTCGTCGGCGGCGTCTGTTTATTTAAGAACAACGTTTCAGATTTAGAAGGTCTGGTGCGTTTGATTTTTGACATTCGCCAAGCCATTGGTGCCAGTGAGACGGAGCCTCATATTTCCGCAGATCAAGAAGGTGGGCCAGTACAACGATTTGATCATGTTATTTCGCCGCTGCCTTCATTAATGGCGCTTGCGGCGACAGGAGATCCCGAGCATGTAATTGCCACCACAAAAGTAAGTGTGGAGCAATTGAAACTTGCTGGCTTGAGTTGTGTCTTGTCACCAAATCTGGATGTATTTCAAACTCCGATCAACCCGGTGGTGGCAACCAGATCCTTTGGTGATGATCCCGAGCAAGTAGCTGAACTGGGTGCGCTTGTTCTTAAGACAATTACCGAGAGTGGCTTGCTGGCGATGGGCAAGCACTTTCCCGGACATGGTGCGACCAAGGAAGATTCTCACGTCGGATTTGCTACTGATCATTCCAGTGCTGAGTCGCTTTGGGCCAAAAATATTGCCCCATTTAAACAGTGTCTGGATCTTTTGCCGGCCATTCTAGTCGGTCATATGTGGATCAAGGCAGTCGACAGTGAACAAATTCCTGCCAGTCTTTCTCCTAAAGTGATCACTGGTATTCTTCGCCAATATTTGAAGTTCGATCGCTTAATCGTCTGTGATGATTTGCTGATGAAAGCAATAACCGATCAATATGGTTTGGCCGAAGCGGCAGTTCTTTCTGTGGAAGCCGGTGCCGATCAAGTGTTGCCCTGTGGCACGGTGGAAGAAATGATTTCAGTGCATAAGGCTTTGCTGGAGGCTGTTAAGTCGGGACGCATTTCAGAGTCGCGATTGGAATCAGCGCTTGCGCGCATTGATGTTGCCTTCGCTAAAAGAAAACCGGCTTTGTATGCAACTAAAGAAAATGAAATAGCCTCAGTCGTTCGTCAATTGGCAGACTCAACTAACAATGGACGCAGAACAAGCTTGCAAGCATCTCTTGCTGCTATCGCATCTTTGCGCGGTGGCATAACGGAAGATTTTTCTGGCAAATGGGTTGTGGTGGCACCAGATCATCCGCGCTACAAACTAGATTTGGCGCAGATGCTCAGAGGCGGCTGTGGCTCTGCATGTGCGCCGAAAGATCTAGTTGTTAATGAGATTCGCTATCCACTCAATCCTACGGCTAGTGAATGTAAGTCGATTCGGAAATCTTGTAACGAGCTCGGCCGTGATACCAACATTATCTATTTGACTTTCCGTACTCTTATAAACAAAGGACAGCGCCAACTTGGCGAAATGCTACATCGTACCGGTAACAAACATATTCATGTCGCCTGCGATGTACCCCACGATACTATCTTGTTGCCGGAGTGGGAAAATTGCCTGTGCACTTTCGATCCATCCGATCTCGCCATGGAAGCATTAGCTAGCCTACTCGTGGAAGGAAAAGCCCCTCAAGGAAACTGCCCCGTCAAACTTGAGATGCACCGAGCCCACGTATAACCAGATTGGATAGTACTCCACCGTCAGCACCGAGATTTACGCAGACCGCCGCGCTCCTTTTGCTGTGCGTTTATCGGATTTATTTTCAGACTTGGTGGCTTTAATTGCATTCAATTCGATACGTGATGTTAGTGCTTCGATCATTAGCATTCTCGCGAATACTCCAAACGGCACTCGAACTTTGTTTGCCTCACTCATCAACATATTCATCATCTCTGGATCAAGGCGGAAGTGAACCGATCCTCTTGAGACTACATTATGAGTGGCATCTTTACGCGATTCCCTCACGAGTTCTTTAAGCTTATCTTTGTTCATGAAATTTCTTTCTGTTCTCCTTGGAACACTTGTCTATATGAAAAACAATCATCGTGTCCTCTGAAGAGGTTTCAATATAGTCCACAATTATCTCAAGCTTCATTGAATAGCTGTTAAGAACTAGATAGCTGATCCAGCCGTTCCGCGATCCACATCTTGATCACGGATTGCCGAGTCACGCCTAGTCGTTTAGCTTGAAAATCAAGTTGCTCGATTACCCATGATGGAAAATCGACATTTACTCTTTTTTGTTCGTGCCCTGGACGACGCGCTTTTGAGACATTCAAATGGGCAGTTACGTCCTGATTGCTATCAAACTTTTTGTCGAACTCTTTAGCCTTCATATAATTTGACCTCTTCTGCCCTGGATCGTCTCACTGAAATTATTCTCGTCTTTCCATTTCTTTCGGTGAAGATTGCTGACCAACATATGTCTGCAAGTTTGGCGATTAGAACGTATCTTGATTCGTCTTCGGTTCGAGCCGGTATTACCAACCTGTTTGAGTCATCCCATAATTCTTGGGCTTCGGCGAAATCAATTCCATGTTTTTCTTTATCGGACAAACTTTTGTCAGTGTCAAATTCGAATTCCATCAGTAATCCAATTTCGGTATATTAATTATACCATATTGGTATAGTAAAAGCAAAAATGACTCCGTCAGGAGTTGTCTGGTTGGATGCCAATCGCCATCCGATCAGTTTGAAGGCTTTCCAGCTAAGCTAACTCGCCGCGGAGGGCCCAGGGGTTGGCGGATTGGATTTTTACGTTGACTAATTGGCCGATCAGTTTTTCATCGCCGGCGAAGTTTACTAGTTTATTAGTGCGCGTGCGGCCGGTTAGACGTTCTGGATTGCGGGTTGAGCGTCCTTCTACCAATAATTCTTGTACGGTGTTGAGAAGTTTTTGATTGCATTTGTGTGAGGATTCGGAAACGGCCATATTGAGGAAACGTAGTCGCTCTTGTTTTACTTCGTGCGGAATTTGATCTGGCCAATTTGCAGAAGGTGTGTGATTGCGTGGTGAATAGGCAGCAGTATTGCAGGCATCGAAACCAATTTCTTCGACAAGTCTGACGCTGTTGAGGAATTCCTCTTCGGTTTCGCCGGGGAAGCCAGCGATAATATCGGATGTGATGGCCGCATCGGGAATTCTTGTGCGAATTTGATCGACTATGCGTTTGTAAAAATCAACTTTGTAGCCGCGTGCCATGCGTCGCAATGTGCGATCATCGCCGGCTTGAATTGGTAGATGGAAGTATTCGCAAGCGGAATCGACTTCGGCAACAGCGTCAATAATTTCCGGATTGAGATCGCGCGGGTGACCCGTGAGAAATCTAATCCGTTTGATACCACTTATGCCACCAACTTGCCTTATTAGATCTCCGAGATGAATCTGGGGATCGAGATCATGACCATAAGCTGTGACGTTTTGTCCAAGCAGCGTTACTTCCTTGTAGCCGCTAGCGGCGAGTTCTTCCATTTCTCTAGCGATTGATTCTGGTGAGCGCGATTTTTCTCGCCCGCGAACGTAAGGAACAATGCAATATGTGCAGTTGTAATCACAGCCGTA
This sequence comes from Candidatus Obscuribacterales bacterium, assembly GCA_020050685.1. Classification (GTDB taxonomy): domain Bacteria; phylum Cyanobacteriota; class Vampirovibrionia; order Obscuribacterales; family Obscuribacteraceae; genus JAGVKG01. Next base: position 25,214 of record JAGVKG010000068.1, read on the forward strand.
AATAATTGAAACCCAGGCGGTAGTGTCATTCATGCGAATTACTGGAGTCTCAGGTAGATCTTCTGGCAATTCTTGAATGATTTCGACTACGCGCTTGCCAGTGTTGCGAGCTTGCAATACGAGATCGGGAAGACGGTGCAAATTGTGCGTACCAAAAACAATATCTACTGCGGGAGAACGCTCGAATAGATTCTCTCCTTCATCTTGAGCGACGCATCCACCGACTGCAATCAGCGTGTCTGGTCTATCTCTTGTGATTTTGCGCCAATGACCGAGGTAACTATAAACTTTATCCTCAGCACCGCCTCTGATGGCACAAGTATTGAGAATCATTAGATCGGCTATTTTTAAATCATCAGTTGCTGCATAACCAATTTCTTCCAGAAGCCCAAACATGTGTTCTGAATCAGACTTGTTCATCTGACAGCCGAATGTCTCGATATAAACATGTTTGTCTAAATTACTTGGTACTGGTTTCGTACTAAGTACAACGCTTGGCTCTGTGCAACTTGTCTCTTCTGCGCAACAAGCATCGGCTGATGCCACGGGAATGGTCAGCTCGGCGGTTGATTTGTCGTCGGTGAAAGTCTGAGACATAGGCTCAATATTTTACTGATTCCAGCCGAGCAAAGCCGGTTTAAAAGTGGCTAGTAGACATCTTGCGCAATAAATATTTGTTTATGTCCGCGTGGCAATTAGAGCCAATCGTTGTAGGACGTTGGAATGGTGCCGGAAAACAGAACGTCATTGCCTAATTGTGTTGTTGACAACCGGTCAAGCTTAAGCACATCCGGTAATAGCACTTCCGCGAAACTGGTTAGGGCGGGAATCGCTTGAGCGTCGCCAATGATTTTGGGACAAACGAACCAGCTAACTTCGTCAATCAAATGCTCTTGCATCAGAGCACCGGCTAAGCGGCTGCCGCCTTCGCAAAGCACATACAACGCGCCTTCTTCCGCGAGAGCTGACAAGACTGCCTTTAGATCAAGTTTTGGACCGGGTGTTTCAAAGCCAATTACTTTGACGGAATCAGGAAACTGTTTTGCTTTTTTAGACATGGCATTTTTGGAACAGAAGACAATTGTTTGACCGCCGCTGTCTTTTTTGCAGATTCGCGAATTGGGATTAAGCGTCAATTCTGTATCCAAAACCACGCGTTTTGGTTGATTGATGTTTGTCTCCGCTGGGAGATCTCGCACGGAAAGTTCCGGATCATCTCTTAAGGCAGTGGCACCACCCACCAGAATGCAATCAGAAACGTTGCGCAATTGATGAACATATGTACGCGCTTCTGCACCAGAAATCCAGCGACTTGTACCCTGGCGGTCAGCCAGTCTGCCATCAAGAGTGGTGGCAAGTTTGAGAGTCACCCAGGGCAATCCCGTTATCATGCGTTTGATGAATCCGCGATTCAACCAGCGGCAATCCGCCTCTAGTACATTTGAAATTATCTCAATGCCGGCTTTCTCTAATTGCTTGATGCCATCACCTGAGACTAGTGGATTAGGATCGATCATCCCCAGCACTACTTTGGCGACGCCAGAGCTAATGATTGCGTTCACGCAAGGCGGTGTCTTGCCAAAATGGCAACACGGTTCAAGGTTGACGTAAAGCGTACCACCGGCGGCAGCCTTGCCAGCCTGGTTGAGAGCGTTCACTTCTGCATGGGCTTGACCAAACGCTTGGTGATAGCCCTCGCCGACAACCTCGCCTTTTTTGTTAACTATAATTGAACCAACCAAAGGATTGGGCGAAACGCGCCCGGCAGCCTTGCTTGCCAGCTGAAGGCAGTTGCGCATGCGCTCTTCGTGCAGGCGCATCTGGTCTATTTGGGAATTGGATATTTGCTTGCTCACGTCTTGAATTGTACAATGCTTGACTATGCAATGTTCCACCGATAATTATTCACGTTCCGGCAGATTTTCGGCAACTGCCATGGCACTGGCATTTGTTTGCCTTTTGCTTGGTCTCCTTTTCGGTCTGAATCAGCAAGCCAATGCCTGCCCGCGGCCTATCAAAGTTGTTTGTTCGATTTCGCCGTTGGCAAATATTGTTTCATCCATCGGTGGTGCAAAAGTTCAAGTCAAATATTTCGTGCCGCCCGATGCCGATCCGCATAGCTTTGAGCCGACATTCTCTGCGCTTGAAGATGTTTCGCAAGCCCATCTGATTTTTCTCAATGGTGATGGTTTGGATCATCTGGCTGAGGATTGTGTCAATAATGTAAAAGCAAGTGCTTGTCGAGTTATTAGTTTGTCCAATTCAATTCCACAGCAAGAAAAAAACGCAACCGATCCTCATTATTTCCTTGATCCAAAAATGGCCAAACTTTATGTCAAAGCGATTGCTCAAGCACTGAAAGAAATTGATCCGGAAGACGCAAAAGAATTTGATGCTAACGCTAATAAATTTTGCCAGAAGCTCGATGATTTGGATTTGCGCTATCGATCTTTATGTCAGAAGTTGCCGCAGTCTCGTAAGGGTTTGGTTCTCTATCACAATTCGTGGACTTATCTTGCTGCAAGATATGGTTTCACTGTCGTGGGAGTTGTAGAGGAGTCTGGCGAAGGCGAACCATCTGCGCGTCATCTGGCACATCTAATTAGAGATGCTAGAAAGGCTGGTGCCTTTGCAATTGTGGCAGAAGCAGAACACGGTTCCAAAATCTTGAACGTGATCAAAGAAGAGGCGAGAATTTCCCGAGTAATTCCAACAGTGGAAGATTCTCTTTCTAAGGCTCCTTACGACACATATTTGGGTATGCTCGAGGCCAATCTAAAACAATTTGCCAGTACAGATATGAATTGAGCAAAAGCTAGCTGTAAATTCCAGCAGATTAATTGGAGTGATCTAGAGTACGTCTCCAAGAGTTCCTTGTAAGCGCCATGAGGCAGTGGTGCTAAATTGACTATCTGCCGGTGGGAGCGCTGTAAAAAACAGCAATACACACCCGGCGCAGGCAATTAGACCTGCGTATCTACTTTTCTGATCTGTATGCATCATTTACTGAGTCCGTTTCAGTTGCTTCTCAGATTTTGAATGCGTTTCTCAAAAACACCTGGGGTGCATGACGTAGAAAAGCCCGGAAAAGGTTCCCACCTTGTTGTCATCATCGTGGCGGAGTCTTAAAAAAAATTTCTTGACAGACGTAGGCTGACCAACCTAAGCTGGTGGCTATGAATAAGCAACTGCTTACTATGAACGCGATGATGTTGATGTCCTGCTTTGTCAGGGGGTCACGTCCTTTGTATTTGTATCTAGATAGTAAGTAATAGCGACAAACATCAACAGGATCTGCAGGCCCCCGATTAATCGGGGGCTTTTTCTTTTATCTATTTATTAAAGAGAGGAATTTATGTCAAAGACAACTTTATTTACATCAGAATCAGTAACGGAAGGACACCCCGATAAAATCTGCGACCAAATCTCCGATGCGATAGTCGACGCCATTTTGGCCGAAGATCCGGAGGCACGTGTAGCTGCCGAGACTGTAGCCACCACCGGTGTGGTTCTGGTGACCGGCGAAATAAGCACAAAAACTTATGTTGACATTCCGGCATTGGTTAGAAGAGTCGTGTCTGATATAGGCTACAGTGGGCATCAGGCAGGCGGCTTCGATGCCTCTACTTGTGCAGTATTTACAGCCATAGATGAACAGTCGCCTGAAATTGCTACGGGAGTAAGCGTTGCATTGGAGCATCGCAATTCACTGTCTGATCCAGCGTTCGATGCTATTGGTGCTGGCGATCAGGGAATTATATTTGGCTATGCCTCAAATGAAACATCTGACTACTTGCCATTGGCTATTGTTGCTGCCAATCGCATTGCTAAGCGTCTTGCCTATGTCCGCAAAGCCGGGATCCTTCCCTATTTGCGTCCGGATGGTAAAACGCAAGTAACGATTGAGTATAAGGACAACCAGCCGGTACGAGTTCACTCGATTGTTATTTCGGCGCAGCATGATCCTCAAATCGCGGAAATTTCAGACAACGTTGGATTGCAAGAACGTATAGCACGAGATTTAAGAGTTCAGGTCATCGAACCTGTATTTACTGAATTGGCTGTTAAACCGGACGATGATACCAAGTTCTACATAAATCCCTCTGGGCGATTTGTTAGTGGTGGCCCACAAAGTGATTCAGGTTTGACAGGCAGAAAAATTATTGTTGATACTTACGGTGGTTATGCACGGCATGGTGGTGGCGCCTTTTCTGGTAAGGATCCGACAAAAGTCGATCGTAGTGCAGCCTACGCTGCTAGGCATGCAGCCAAAAATATTGTTGCTGCAGGTATTGCTGAACGTTGTGAAATTCAGATTGCCTATGCAATTGGAGTTGCTCGACCTATTTCCATCAACGTCACAACATTTGGTACAGGCAAGTTGAGTGACGAGGAAATTACCGAGTTAGTTGAGAAGACCTTTGATTTGCGGCCAGCCGCGATCATTGATCGATTCCAACTGCGCTATTTGCCAAAACTGCGTGGTGGTCGGTTCTATAGGGATGTAGCTGCCTATGGACACTTTGGTCGGCCGGATCTCGAGCTTCCTTGGGAAGAACTCAACTATGCCAATCAGCTGAAAGAGGCTTTGCTGAAGAGCTCGTCTCGTTCATAGGCAATCAGTCAAAGACAAGAACAGGAGCAAATAATGGCTACGCTTATTGAAGCAGCGCAAATCGGATCGTCTCCGGTTGCAGTATCAATTTCAGATCGGATAAAATCCAATCCAATTTATCGAACTGCTAATTCACATAATCAAAATAATCAGACTTTATTTGCTCCTGATTTGCTTAAGCAATGCCTGGAGGATAAAAGTTTAAGAGACTTTACTGGAGATCTTGCCGGCGTTGCCGTGGCGCTTCCGGAAAGGCTTGTTGGCTTATTGGCAGCTTCCTTTATAGCGGGGAGGAAAAAAAGCAAACAATTAGGACTTGAATTGGTGAAAGACGAGAGTTTCTTGCCATCGGCCCAATTGGAAATATATCAAGCCTTAGCCGGTATAGCGCAAGATAGCAGCTTTGTTGCTTTCAATCCAAAAGCTGACCTGAGAAAAGTATTGCTTGGTCATCCTCTCAGTGCGGTTGGGGACTGGCTTGGTCTATTGGCTGATATTGGTCGTGCCTCGCGAGCCGCACTAGCCTTTCAAACCAATTTGGAAGTGCTGGTTGGTGGTGTTACATGGATGCACGACAATCGCTCGTTCTATCAGTTCGTGGGCAAATCTTTATCCGAATCTGATCTTGAGAAAGGACTTTGTCTAAATAGTGACAGCCGGCGGCGACTCTATGAATCCCTTGGTATCACTATGAACTTACAAGACATATACCGTTATGGTAATGGCCAGGGATTAGCGGGAGCTAAGCTGCAAGAAATTGCCAGTTTCTATAACCGTCTGGCTGAGGTCTTGTATGGAGTTGTGGATGGTGCCATTAGTCCGGAAATGGCGAAAGTAATTGCTGGCAAGCAATTGAATCTTGCGTCAAAGCATTTGCCAGATTCTCTCAGGCTACTTCTTGAGTGCGAAGTTGCGACAAATGATACCAACAATCCGCATCTGGAAATACTGGCCAGAGTAGCCAATCAATTTAAGAGGTTGGATACCGATGTTTTTCGTTATTTCTTTGCTCAGTGGTTCGCGCAGGAGCAATATCGTGGTTCGGCTTTCAAATGTGCTGTATTTACGGAGCGGCCTTTTGATCGCTTGTTTGATGACTTGGATATTCAGATCAAGAATAAGTGGTGTGCCTCCCAAAGCAACATTTCCAGACCGTCACCATTGGCGGCAGCTTACTTTCCTCACTACCGCATTGGCAAGTTGCAAGTGTTGCCCTACAACCCACTTTCTCTTGATGTCCTCAGGGCAAAACTTAAAAGCCATAAGCAATTGGAAAATCTCATATGTCCGCTAGACGGATCAATAGATCGCAGGGCTGTAGTCTCACTCTTAACCGATACGCCACCCCTCGATCGCAATCGTCTGCTTTATGATTTGGTAAGTTTTTTGATGCTTTGTCAGAGAAAGGTTCCTGAAGCGATATCTGATGCCTGTAGGAATTTGGGACTTTGGGAGCTAGCGGATGTGGTGGCACTTGTGTGCCCAGAGGCTGCGACTTCTCTCAAGCAAGAATTGGAAATTCAAGGCAATGCTGGTCAACTTTGGACTGGCTGGCTGGAAGCTCTGCAGGCTGGTGGTACTTTGCCTTATACACCCGTACATATCCAGTTCCTTTTATTGGACACGAGTGCTCAGGCAACAATCGAAAAGTCAGTCAACATCGTATTGTTGGCTCACGATGTTTACCAAAGGCTGACAGAGCGTAATTGGCTGCGGGCAAAAATCTGAACACAAAGATCTGAACAATAGGTTAGTTAATGGAGGTATGAATTATGACCGGACTCGACTACTTTTCCAAGCAAGCATCTGATTATGCTCGCTATCGCTTTGGCTATCCTCAGGAATTGATCAAGGAAATAGCTTCGCTAACAAATGAGAGAAACTTGGTGTGGGATTGCGGTACTGGCAGCGGGCAGGCGGCAGTTAGTCTGGCTGAATACTTCGGGCATGTGGTGGCAACCGATATAAGTGAGCGGCAAATCGCTAATGCAGTCTGCCACGAACGCGTTGATTATCGAGTTTGCGCAGCTGACAATTCGGGATTGAAGGACCAAAGTGTAGACTTGGTAACAGCAGCTCAAGCTGCACACTGGTTCGATCTTGATCGATTTTACGTAGAGTGCAGGAGAGTTCTCAAACCAAAAGGAGCAGTTGTGCTATGGTGCTACACTCTACCTAAGAGTAGAGAGGAAATTGACAGGTTAGTTAACCGTTATTATCACGAGGTGCTAGCACCATTTTGGTCACCTTGTCTTAAGCTGGTTGATAACGGTTATAAGGACTTGCCGTTTCCGTTTCATGAGATCTCTTTCGGTACCTATGAAGCGGAAACGCGATGGAGTTTTTCTGATCTTCAAGGACATTTGAACAGTTGGTCTGCAGCTCAGGAATTCCAACGAGTCAATAGGAAAGACCCATTTGCTCTCATTCGTGAAGAATTAGCAGCTGCTTGGGGAGATCCAAACACTGTGGTGACTTTCCGCTGGCCGTTACATATAAAAGCCGGCCGCATAGACTAGTGCCGAGGAGGGCAATGCCATGACAATTGAAATTATAACTTCACCAATAGATAATGCGATTTTACGTTTGAATATTTACGCTGGAAAAATTCTTCGTTTGCCAGCAACGGAGGCAAGCAGAGATCTAGTGGGTGAGATTATTCAAATTGTAGAAAAGGAATTTGGTGAAGAGTATCGCAAAGCCCAATTTCGACTCTCGTTCGATCAGTTTAAACAAGCTGTCTTAAGAACAAAAAAACAAATTTACAACAATCAAGAGCTTTTGAGTAAATTGTCTAGAGTGATTACCAATGTCGGCTTTACGCTTGAAGAAAATGCTATTGATCCCATTCGTGTTCGTACTGTTCCCCATGGTGCTCATGAAACTGAGAATTCAGCACCGGCATTTATATTTCACAGGGACACATGGTTGGCCAACCCACAAGCACAAATCAACTGGTGGATCCCCCTGCATGATGTCAGTGAGCAGGAGACTTTTAGTCTCTATCCAGGCTACTTCAGTAAAGCCATTGCTAACAGTTCCAACAATTTTGATTATGCGCAATGGGTCAAAGTTGTCGGCTTCAACAATTCGTATGCCAATCCGAGCCAGGCAAATTTATATCCGACGATAACTGGTGACGAGCCGAATGATAATGAGGCTCTGAAATTCTCTGCAAGTGCTGGCGATATCATAATCTTTTCCGGAGCCCATCTTCATAGGACCAATCATAATTCGTCCGGAAGCACACGGTTCAGCATTGACTTTCGCACCGTTAACCTTGACGATCACCAAAGCAATATTGGTGCCCCTAATGCAGATAGTCGATGCAGTGGATCTGCCTTGGTTGATTACCTTCAACCAAATCACGCTCTGTCAACTGTTTGAGAAATGAAACTTAAGTCTCTGCTTCCAATGCCTTGATCATCAGCATTCTGGCGTACACGCCATAAGGAACTCTCACCTTATCTGCTCTTGCCAGCAATTCCTTCATAATTTCTTCATCGAGACGAAACTCAACTTTGCCTCGGTTGATGATCCGAGATCGAGCATCTGTTTTAGTCCTAGCAATGCGTTTGTCTAGATCGGATGGTCTGGTAATTTTGCTTTTCCTAAGTTCTTTCATATTTCCTCAAAGACGCTCTTGTTATGTGAAAGCGAATTCCACAGCCTCTTCATCTATCATATTATTCTGTCTGACAAGGGCTGTCAAAACCAGCCAGCGTCGGACAGATTAAATATCCCAAGTGCCACGATGTTAAAACACTGCGATGTGTCAGAGATTAGGTGAATGCTTCCCATTAATGGGAATGAACAGGCACCTATTCGTTCCTTGTCATGATTGCTGGACTTGACGCGTGCCAAAGTATGTGTTATTTGTTGGAGTATAAGGACTGGGGATTCCCGGTCGACCAGCAGTTCTGACAGATGTCGGAGCTGCTGGTTTGTATCATGGGAAAATCTTCAAACCGATCTCTTGACCTTTTCGCTTATAGAATTTGTCTTTGAAGACTAGAAATGAGGCATTATCGGCACTCGGATTAATGATCCACCGCGCCGTAGGATAAGCTACCAAATCAGCTAATTGTGTTCCCACAACATTCATGGACTTGCTACGAAAAAGCAATTCAAATTTGATTTTGCGAAATCGTGAAGAATCAAAAAAGGAAGTGCCTTGGTTAATTATGTTGAGAAAAGAAAGCTGCAATTGCTTGTCTTCTGATTTTCCTCGCGCTTCAGCAACGATTTTAATTTCTTTCTGTCCGCAATCCTCTAGCAATTGCAATAACCTCTCTAATGCAAAAGTTAGTGCAAGGTCATAGGGATTATTTGCATTGTGTCCATAACGATCACTGAGTTGCTCCTTGCGAATTGCACTACATATAAGTGAGTAGTTACTGTTTCCTATGATCTGATTCAAACGTTCATAGAATGGTTTTCTGGCCTCCGCCTTTGCGAGAAAGGCAAAATCTCTTTGTGCCTTTCTTATATCTCGTGAATGAAGAATGACAGCCTCATGTCCCCAGTAGTCCATCTTTAACTGATAAATTGAAGGCACTATAATTTGGGCGTAATGGCTACAATCAGTCACCAGTAACATCAATAAAAATACTGGAAATCCAGGATCGATTGATGTCAAAGAATGATCGCCAGTTTCATCTAAATAAGCTATCAGAGTCATGTTGTCCTCTAACTAACCATGAGATGACGCCGAGTTCGGTAAGATGTGCCTGACTTAGTGACGACGTAGTTAATATTAGCCGAAAAATACTGAGGCGACATCATAAAGGCCCATATCGAGAGTCTTTAATTTGCCCACTCCGGCTTCGACTGGCACGTCGACGATTTGTCCGCCGTTTAGTGCCACCATTCTGCCGAATTTTTTCGCGTGTACCAGATCGCAGGCGGCGACGCCGAAGCGTGTTGCCAGCACTCTATCGAATGCAGTTGGTGAACCACCGCGTTGAGTGTGTCCGAGCACCACGGCTCTGGTTTCAAACTTGGTTTCTTTCTCAATATGTTTGGCTAGGCGATCGCCGATTCCACCCAGAATCACGTGACCGAAGGCATCCTTCTCATCGGTTTTGAGCACTTCTTCGTCAGAAAGCTTTGCGCCTTCGGCGACAACGACGATGGAATAATTGCAGCCATTGGTGTGTCTGCGTTTAATTGACGCCACAACATCGGCAATCTTTGTTGCCTTCTCCGGAACGAGGATATAATCAGCACCACCAGCGATACCACCGTAACAAGCGATCCAACCGGCGTGTCTGCCCATTACTTCGCAAACAAGAACGCGATTGTGCGATTCCGCTGTCGTGTGCAAGCGGTCAATTGCTTCGGTGACTATGCTCACTGCTGTATCAAATCCAAAAGTAAAATCGGTTGCATCCAAATCGTTGTCAATCGTCTTAGGAACGCAGACAACATTCAAATTATGTTCGAGGCTCATCTTGTGAGCAACACCGCAAGTGTCTTCACCGCCAACAGCAATCAAAGCATCGAGCTTGTTGGCTGCCATAGACTTCATGATTTTCTCCGGCCCACCTTCAACTTTGAAAGGATTGGTACGCGAGGTGCGAATAATTGTCCCGCCTTTTTGCACCAGACCCACGGTCGAATCAATTGTCAAAGGCATCGTGTTGTTCTCAATAGGACCGCGCCAGCCCTCAAGAAAACCAATCACCTCCGAACCTTGGGCTGTGGCCTTTCGCACCACCGCTCTAATCACTGCGTTTAGTCCTGGAGCATCGCCGCCGCCTGTCAGAATGCCAATTCGCATAATCTATTGCCTCGCAACTCGTGGTAATTCACTGGGAGATTCGATAAGTTTGAGAGATCCATCTCAAGAGGCTCGTTCAAATTTGAGCCAAGCCCCATAAAGATATCCATAAAAGGCGCGACTAACTTTAGAAATGACTAAAGGTCTCATCTATATACTGCAACTGGCATGGCAATGATCTACACTTTTTGAGGACTTTTCCCAAGCTTTCTCAGGGCGACTTTGAACTGAGTCTTTGGAACTGGCACTTTTTACCCATGAGGGAGACAAGAAATTGAATCTTTACGAATACGAAGCCAAGCGCATTTTTGCTGAATATGGCATAACTACTAGCCCAGGCGTCAGAATTACTAAACCTGAGGAATTGCGCAAAATACATTTTGGCTATCCGCTCACGCTCAAGTGCCAAGTTCTGGTTGGCGGTCGCGGCAAAGCCGGCGGTATAAAATTCGCCAAAGATTTAAAAGAAGGCGAATCATTAGCAGCTCAATTGTTGGCTCTTGAAATCAAAGGCTGCAAAACAGAAAGTTTGCTAATTGAACCAAAAGCCAGCATCAAAAGAGAACTCTACTTGGCAGTCACCTTGGATCGCGGACGTGGCTGTCCGATTTTCATCGGCTCGGCTGAAGGTGGAATTGAAATTGAATCATCGGAAAATGTCATAACTGTTCCGGTGCCAGGAAAATTCCAACCGTACATTGCGCGCGATTTGGCTAAGAAGCTTGGCTTCAGCGGTGCTCTCTTCAACAAGATTGCCGACTGCGCCACCAAGCTCTACAAATTGTTTGAAGAGCTTGATCTTGATCTGGCGGAAATCAATCCACTCGTGATCACCGAAGGTGATGATGTTTTGGCGCTCGATGGCAAAATCATTGTTAATGACGATGCAATCGGCAGACAAAAACGTTTTACTGGCTGGCAAGAAAAACACTTGACCGATATGAGTGTCAGAGAAGGTCGGGCCAAGTTGGCTGGATTGAATCTGGTAGAACTCGATGGAAATATCGGCATCATTTGTAACGGTGCCGGCTTGACCATGGCAACAATGGACATGGTGAAAAAATTTGGTGGCAGACCAGCAAACTTCTTAGATGCTGGTGGTGGCTCCGATGCAGAAAAGACACTTTTTGCTCTGGAAATCGTCAATGAAAATCCGGATATCGAAGTAATTCTGCTCAATATCTTGGGTGGTATCACTGCCTGCGATGAAGTGGCAAAGGCACTTGTTGAATTTAGGAAGAAACATCCGAATCGCAAAATGTCTGTGCGCTTGCGTGGCAACAACCAGGATGTGGCAGCAAAAATGCTTGCTGACTCTGGTCTTAAGCTCATTGCTGATGTGGAAGCAGCTGTCAAAGACGCTGTTGCCCAAGCAAACAGTAAGACACCGGTTGGTGTGAAATAACCCAAACAAGTATCAAGAACAAAACCAAAATATTTGGAGATTGAGAAGTGATTTTAATTGATAAAAATACAAAGATTATTGTCCAAGGTGTGACAGGCAAAATGGGTGCTTCACACACCAAAAGAATGTTGGAGTACGGCACCAAGATTGTTGGTGGTGTCACTCCTGGTAAAGGCGGCGAAAGTATTCATGGCATTCCCGTGTTTGATACTGTCGCAGAAGCAATGTCTGCCACTGGTGCAACAGTGTCTGTGATTTTTGTGCCACCATATCTCTGTCTCGATGCCGGCGCCGAAGCCATTGATGCTGGTTGCGAATTGGTAGTCGTAATTACCGAGGGAATTCCTCCGCAAGATACGGCTAAGTTAATTGCCCATGCAAAAGCCAAAGGCACACGCGTAGTCGGACCAAACTGCCCAGGTTTGATCACTCCCGGACAATGCTTGATTGGCATTCTTCCTGGTGTGATTTTTAAACCAGGTCCGGTTGGCATGATTAGTCGTTCGGGAACGCTTACTTATGAAGTAGCCCTTGGTCTAACAGACGCTGGCCTTGGTCAATCGACTTGTGTTGGCATTGGTGGCGACCCGATTAAAGGACTTGGTTATGCCGAGTTACTCACGGCCTTCAATGACGATCCGGCAACGGAAGTAATTGTCTTGATTGGTGAAATTGGTGGTACTGCGGAAGAAGAAGCGGCTGCGTTCATTAAAGAGAACATCCGCAAACCGGTAGTCGCTTATATTGCCGGCCAAACTGCACCGCCCGGCAAGCGTATGGGACACGCCGGTGCGATCATTTCCGGTGGCAAGGGTACCGCCGAATCCAAGATGAAGGCCTTCAAGGATGCCGGAGTATCTGTGGCAACGACGCCCTTGGAAGTTGTCGATGCCGTAAAAAAGTGCTGTAAACAACCAGTCACGAAATAATTCTCGAAAGTTCATCTTTCGGGAGCAAGTAATTAAACTGCCACGCAAGTGGCAGTTTTCTTTTGGGCGATTTGGCGTGCTGGCGGTGTTCTAAAGACCGATAATTGGGGCGGGCGGCCCCGATTTTTCATTTTGGTACTAGCCAGTTGATCGCTCTGGCGCTAGACTGAGTCTGGATATTTGCTCAAAGTGAGATTGATATCTCTCGATTACGGGCAAATATAAGGTGATAAATGAAGGCATCCTATGACTACGGAAACCAAAAGTAAAAGAGCATTAGTATTACCTGGCGGTGGGGGACGGGGAGCCTATCAGGTAGGCGTAATCAAAGCCCTTAAAGAATACGGCCTTCACTTTGATATGGTTTTTGGCACTTCAATCGGTGCGCTCAATGCCACGCTGTTTTGCCAGGACTCTATTCGCCGCTTAGAAGAATTGTGGACGAGCATGCGTCCCAAAGACATTTTTCGCCTGCCGTCAGCGCCCCATATTGGTGGCATGATTCTCGGATCAGCCTTGGGTCTTTTAGATACTACGCCGCTGGAAGAACTTTTGCGCCGCGAAATTGACCTGCAAAAATTGAAAGCGAGCAAGACCAAACTTGGATTTGTCACGACTGATTTGTGCTCGTTAGAAACGAAGCTAATTACAATGGACACGATTATGTCCACAAATGAATTGATTGACGGACTGATGGCCACATCGGCTGTGCCGCTTGCTTTTCCACCGCGTCACTTGCATGGCAAAGGACTTTGGGTGGATGGGGGACTTGTGCGTAATACACCGCTTCAAGCTGCTCTCAATGAAGGTGCCACGGAAATATTTATGGTGCTTTTGCACCCAGAAACAATTGACGCTTGTCCTACGAACTTATTTCAGGTATTGGTGCGTTGTCTGGACATTCTCTTGGATGCCTCTGCCCGTAAGGAAATTGAATCAGCACAACTATTCAATCGTTTGATTGAAAGTGGTGCTCGGGAAGCGGAAGGCAGGCACTTGGTCAAGATCCACGTAATACAACCACGCAAGCCGGTGAATACAACTTTGTTGGAAATCGATCCGGAGCGCTCACGTTTCTTAGTGAAATTAGGCTATCAAGATGCACTTGATCAACTTGCCACCATTTACCAAGACAAAGCCGCCGAGGAAGTGATTATGTCTTAGTCAGCAAACCCCAGCGTAACGCAGCGCTAAAAAAAGATACTATCTAATACCCAAAACCACTTTTGCGCAGGTGTACCATCGGCTCGTCGCAATTGAGCAATTGCCCTTCAAAAACTTCGCCAAGGACGACGACGTGATCGCCTGCTTCCACTAGCGTGCGGGTCTTGCAATGCATGTAAGCAACGCTATCGGCAATCACTGGTCCGGCATTGCTGTTGGGGATCAATGTTAAGCCTTCAAAGCGATCCATGCCTTCGACAAATGGTTTGGCAAAATTCTTGAATGCTTGCTGGTTTTGTTTGGACAAAACGTTGACAGTAAACTTTTTGCCGATAATTAAGGAGTTGAGAATATTTCTGTCTTTGTGCACAGCCACAGTGATGATCGGCGGCTCAAAAGCTGCTTGTCCGATCCAAGATGCCATGATTCCATCCTTGATACCACTTTGTTCGACAGTAACAATATAAACGCCGCTGGCAATTCGCCCGATTGCTTTGCCAACTGCCTCTTTGTCAAACTCGTTCATTTGATTAACTACCTGTCCTGCTTGTGGTACATCGGTAACTGTCATTTGTTTCTCCTCTTAAGCAGAGATGTTATCTATGGAAAGTTGCTCTCTCGCTGGCTCTGGTGTTGCTGCACCTACACCGGCTAATTGAGGAACGGCCGCCGCTCTGACTTTTGTCGATTGTCCCTTCTTGCGTTTGCGGCGCCGCAAGAACCAGATCATCACGGCTTGAGCCAACAGATTGGCATCATGTTGCGATTGGGTCGAGCTGGAAAGTACCGGACGTAATACGGTTCGCACGTTCAATTCGCGCATCCGATCCGGATCGTATACGACGGGCTTAGAATCTGGGTTAAGTGGGTTCGGGCCAGGCGGGATGGTTTCGTTTACCATAACCGCATCAATAAACTTGCGTGCGTCTTGCGGTTGAAGTCCGGCGGCTGCCAGCAAGCCTTGTACGTGGTCGAACACGGAGAAATTGTCTGTTTCACCAGGCTCGGTCATCACATTGCAGACATAAATCTTGCGACCCTTAGCTTGTTTAACCGCATCGACAATGCCATCAATCAACAAGTTGGGAATGACGGATGTATAAAGGCTGCCCGGTCCAAGAATAATTAGGTCAGCGTGCAGTATGGCCTCAATTGCCGAAGGCGTTGGCTGAGGATGTGCAGGCAGGCATTGAATCTTTGTGATCTTGCCATTGGCTCCGCGGATTTGCGATTCGCCCACAACTTTGCGCCCGTCTTCCAGCTCTGCTACTAAAGTAATATTGGCTAAGGACGAGGGCAAAACTTGTCCGCAACTGTTTAAAACGCGACTGGCAACACGTGTTGCTTCCAACATGTCGCCATTGGTGATAGACCAAAGTGCGGTCAAGAAGAGATTGCCAAAGCTATGTCCTTCCAAACCATCGCCGGATTGAAAACGATAACGGAAAAGTTCTGTCACCAGTTTGTCTTCATCGGCTAAAGCTGTAATACAGTTACGAATGTCGCCGGGTGGTAGAACGCCAAGTTCATTGCGCAAGCGTCCGGATGAGCCGCCATCATCACCGACTGTAACGATAGCGGTGATGTTATTCGTATAAAACTTTAAGCCACGTAAAAGATTGGACAATCCGTTGCCGCCGCCAATGACGCAAACTCTTGGAGCGCTTTCCGACTGATGTCTTCTAAAAAGGACATCGGGAATGGACTCACGATCTTCCGGCAAATAAGAACCAACAATATATAAGATGATCCGCGCGATGGCTAGGAAAATTGCAAACGCCCCAAGGGCAATGGCAAAGAAGCCGGAAATTCGATAAGGTAAAACATCGGCGGCATGCTCGAGCACGTCACGCAAAAAATTGCCCATGACAGTAATCGGGTGATAGCCGAGTAAAAGCAAAAAGCCAAAGACAACGACAAACATTCCGGCCATGACAATGACAATCCAACGCTTCAATCCAGGAAGCATAAGGCGCTGAATTTGATAATTCAAAGGACCCTTCATTTGCGCTCCTTTGGATTGGCCTTGTGCGGAATCTCTTCCTCGTCTGACGCAAATTCTTCTCGATTTGTGCCGCTATTTTTCTTGTTTGTTGCTTGCGAAGGACCCAGGCTTATTTCTAATTCTCTATGCTGGCGATAAATCGGATAACTGGGCAGAATTTGCGAAAGCTTTTGGGCTAGCGATTCAACCAAAGCACAGGAGCGGTGCTGACCGCCTGTGCAACCCAAAGCAACTGTTAGTTCAGCCAAACTCAGGCGTGAAAGCTCAGGAATAACTTTGCCCAATAGTTCTGTCAGAGTCTTAAGGAAGTCCTGAGCCAGACTTTGGTTGAGCACATAGTCTTGCACTTGCTTATCCAGACCGGTTAAAGGTCGAAGCTCATCGACCCAATAAGGATTTTTCAGGAAACGCACATCAAATACGATATTAGCCGGGGGCGGCGGAGCTTCTTTATAGCCAAAGGAAATTATGGTGATTCTCACCGGTTTGACCGAGGCTTGTTCGCCGATGCCTAGGGCGGCAATCTCATTGGTGTAGGTTTTATCCATAAATGGCTTATCCAAGCATCAATTCAGTGGAATGAGCTGATACAAGCTCAGGTGTCTTTTCTTCTACTTCTACGGCCACACCCATGAAGCCATGTTTGGTCAGCTCCAAGTCTGCTTGCAGTTTCGAGACAGCTTTATCTATGTATAGTTCGCCATCCAGGTGGTCCATTTCATGTTGAATTGCGCGGCAGAGCAAATTGTTGGCTGCCTCAATCTTCATTTCTTTGCCCGTGACGTTTTGGTAACGGACCACTACACGGGAAAAGCGCTTCACTTCAAAATAGACATCCGGGAAGCTTAAGCAGCCTTCTACGCCAGTCATTTCACCATCTGCTTCCACGACCACGGGGTTAATGAAGATGATCGGCTTGCGCCCATCTTCCGGATCGGATACGTCAATGACCATAATCCGCTTGGACACGCCGACTTGCGGTGCGGCCAGACCGACACCATTGTTCTTATACATTGTTTCCAGCATGTCGTTGGCCAATTTGCGCACGCTGGCGTCGAAATTGGTTATCTTCTTGGTTTTTTGCCTAAGAATGTCGTCGGGAAAAAATCTAAGCTGTAACTTGGCCATAATCTCTTTACAAATCTCTTATTAACTATACTTCTACTCTAACGCTTATTTTGAAATTCTATCTACTTCTGCGCCGATATTAGCATACCCTTGGCAATCTTGTCCCGCTTATAATAACTGGCAGGGAGCTCGTTTTACTAAATGAAATTTAGGGTGAGGGCTGAATTGTCCAGATGGCCGACTAGCGGAAAAATCGCAGGCATTTTTCTAATTGTGTTTTTACTTTGCGCCTATCTTGCCGCAGAGGCAAAAGTAGCGGATTTGCGCCCGCAATCAGTGAGCTTTGTTGGCGTTGATTCAATTAAGATTGCTGGTGATTTATATCTGCCAGGCAATCGGCAGGTAGGTGTTGTCAAAAAGTATCCGCTTGTAATTTTGCTTCACATGATGGGGCATGACAGGACAACTTACGATCCCTTGGTGAAAGCTCTGTTTGCTCGCGCCCCAGATTTTGTTGTGCTTGCCATTGATCTGCCTGGTCATGGCGAATCGAGGACGCGTGTCGACGGCCAAAACATGGATTTTCGACGCTTCACCCAGAATGATTGGGCTCAATGCATTGATGATATCAATAAAGTGATTTGGGACATGCAAAATTTGCCGGGAGCGGAGGCAAAGCAAATTGATAGTCAAAGAATCGTTATTGTCGGTGCATCGGTTGGAGCTAATTTGGCTTTGGCGGTAGGAGCACGCAACAAACGTGTGCAAGCAGTTGTAATGCTTTCTCCCGGTATGGGTTTTGTTAGTGGTCCAGCTGATGCTACTTTGCGTGAGTTTAATCGCCCTGTACTATTGGTGGCAGGCAATGACGATGTATTCTCCCGTGATGCTTGCAAAATTCTCTCTCAAGCAAGCGCCAAGGCGAAGCTTAGGTTGTTTGATCGTGCAGGACATGGTACAGATATGTTTTTGCCGCATCCGGAATTAATCAATGAAATTGTAGTTTGGTTGAAGGGACAGTTAGCAATTCGATGATCACAGTAAGAGATGGTAAGACATATTGGACAGTTGCGCTTTTGCTTGCTGCAATAGCAATTTTGTCGTTGTCTGAAAGCGCGTTTGCAGACTGGGGCTATGACGAAACTCCTCAGCAAGCTCCTGCCACTGAGTCAAAGGAGGAAGAAGCTTTGCCACCACAGTTAGTGGCACCGAAAGCCGGCAGACTGCTAGTGCCTGCTCAGAAGGCACCACTGGCTAAAGGCAAAACTGGATCGACAGGGACGCCAGCCAAGCCTGGCGCTTCGCCGCAGGCAACCAAAGCGGTTTCGCAAAGCGATATCAAAATTGCTACAGCCCAATGGCTTGATCTTTATAGTTTGGTTGCCGATCGCGAGCTGACTGAGGAAGAAGAAAGCACGCTGACAAATTATTTGACTGAGACAATCACAAAGGGCAAGAAACCAAATCAGCCAAACTTGCTTGGTATTTTGCGATTTTGGCCGCAAGTAAAAAGCACAATTGCCGAAAGTGCGATTCAAAAAGATAATTACCGAGCGCTCTTTCATGCACTTTTGCGCTTGCAGTTGAGTGCTAAACAAATGCTCAAGGTAAAACCGTCGGCAAGTGGTGAAGAAGATCAAAGCGATTCGAAAAATAGTCCAGGTAAGATGGTGATTACGAAAGTAAATCAGGGAGAAGAAATGGGATTGGCAGAACAAGGCGAAGAGGCAATTTCTTGTTTGCTTGGTCCGCAACGAATCGCCAAACCTGGTTCGCCACCTTTAACCGAAGACGCCATCAATGCATATGCAGATATGGCCTGCTTTCTATACGAACAAAAAAATCCTGGCAAAACAGTGGATGCAAATGACAATCGCACATTATTTGCTGAGGCAATTTCTTACAAATATGACGAAGCACCGACAGCTTCTGATCGGGCAGCGATGGCTAGTTTTGATCTGACCTGGTCAATTTTTAAGATCGAATGGGAATCCGCTGATGAGGCGGGTCGCAAGCAATTGCTTCAGCATCTGGGCAAGAAGAAAACCGATGCTGCCAGTAGTATCGCAGAAGATCCTGTTTTAAACTGTGTATTGATAAACGGGCCATGGAAAAGTCTTGTCTCTGGTTAGGATAAAAGCAGATGTTTAGCGCCAAGCAAAACCAGAACAATCTAGACAAAGATAGTCTAGAGCAACTCAACTTGGAAAAATGTCGTGCTTTCATGGAAGGCTACGTCGCTCGGATCAATGCGGCTACTTTCAATGTCACCATCGGTGGTGTCAGAATCGGCAAAGCAAAACGCTCTCGTTTGGCGCAAATTAATCTCAAAAGCCGGATTATTACTTTCTCACGCTATGCAATTGAAAACGTTCCGGAGCGCGGACGTCGATATCTTGTGATTCATGAATTGGCTCATGTCAAGGAGCCAAGCCACAACAAGAATTTTTGGCAGCTGGTCGGTACTTATGAACCGGATTACAAGCGGATTGAAAAGGACCTCGAGGACTCGTTTCGCCTCAATGTAAAGAGCAGCGGAAGAAGAAGGCATGTGCTGGGAGTGCTTGGTTCTGCCGCCGAGAAAATGCCGAGCAAAATAATTGCACCAGGAGCAGTTGAACCAAATGTTATTCGCGAGCAAATGGCCGATGCCGCTCCCAGCCTTGATTTTGAGCCTGTGCCTGCAAGTGAGGACTTTTCTTGCTTTGATGAAGTTGATCTGTTTGATGATTTGCAGTCCGGTATAGCCTGCGGCAGCGATTTCCATCAATTGCACCTCGATCGGCTATAGAAAAAGCCCGCATGAGATATACAGCTGATTAATTATTATCTGTTTCAAATACAACTTCGATTGATTCACTCTACACTTTAGTCTGAATAATTTGTACTTCGTTGTTTATCCATTGTCGACTAAGGTTCATACATGAAAAATCGCAGAGTGGTAATTACTGGAATGGGCGTCGTTAGCCCTCTGGGAATTGGACGGCATGACGCCTGGAAGGCGCTGTTGGAAGGGCGCTCCGGCGTTGATCGCATTAGCCTATTCGATCCGGATGAATACAAGCTGGAAACGCAGATAGCCGCAGAAGTCAAGGAGTTTGACATCAACAACTTCTACACGGACAGGCGCAAAGTCGGGTCCATGTTGAAAGAAATGGATCGCGTCACACTTTTTGCTATGGCTGCAGCCAAGCTTGCCATTGAAGATGCAAATTTAGAAATTAGAAAAATGGTGCCGGAAAGAGTTGGTACATTTATAGGTACCGGCGTCGGCGGCTTGATTACGACCACTCATGATCACATCAGATTATTTGCTGGTGGTCCGAGAAAGATGGGCATTCGTACAATCATCAAACTCATGCCGAACGCACCGTCCGGACAAGTTGCCATTGAGCATGGTGCTAAAGGACGCGCTAAATCGGATAACACGGCCTGCGCATCCGGGCTTGATTCGCTCTTTGATGCTTATATGTACATCAAAAACAACAGGGCGGACGTGATGATTTCCGGCGGTACGGAAGCCTCACTTAATCCTTTTGCCGTTGCCGGTTTTGGCAATATGATGGCATTGTCCAAGCGCAATTCCGAGCCGCACAAAGCCAGCCGCCCATTCTCGGCAGACCGGGATGGATTTGTCATTGGCGAAGGTTCCGTCGTTCTGATTTTGGAAGAACTTGAGCACGCTGAGCGTCGCAACGCACCAATTTTTGCCGAAATTCGTGGTGGCGGCGCTACTTGCGATGCAACCCATATTGTTGCTCCCGACGAAACTGGTTCCGGCGCTGCTCGCGCCATGCGCGAAGCGCTTAATGATGCGGAAATGTCCCCAAGCGACATCGACTACATCAACGCTCATGGCACATCGACAACATTAAATGATGAGCGCGAGACCATGGCTATTAAGACCGTCTTTGGCGACCATGCCTACAAAGTGGCTATTTCTTCCAGCAAATCCATGATGGGTCATATGCTTGGAGCGGCTGGACCGGTTGGTGTTGCTGCGACAGCTTTGTCGATTGGCGATCAAAAGGTTCACCCGACCATTAATCTCGACAATCCTGATCCAAAATGCGACCTCGACTATGTGCCGAATGTGGCTCGCGAAATGAAGATCAACAATGCCATGGTTGAAGCACTTGGGTTTGGCGGACACAACACAGTGATTATCTTGAGCAAGTTTGTCGCTTAGAATGGTAATTGTTAGGGCAAGAATTTTGCCCGATAATTTCCTCAGTATTGGAGATTGGTTCGAATGTCAGATGCTGGCGCCGAAAAAGTGTTTAAACAGATAATTGATGCGGCCGAAGAAGTTGCTTGCGGCAAACAATCGAAAGAATTTCTGGCCAAAATCCTCAAGCAATTTGCCGAGAACAAAACTCCCATTGATCAATTTGTTGAATACTCTGAGGAAAGCTACACTCGAAACCAAATTTATGTCTCCGATCGCGTTGAGGTCGTGCTCACTTGTTGGGATAAGAAGCAAGAATCAGAGCCTCACGATCATGGTGGCTCCTGGGGTATCGTTGTAGCTTATCAAGGCAATATCGTCAATCACATGTACAAGAGAGTATCTGGCGATTGCGTGGAAGAAATTGACACGATTATCCAAGGCCCCGGCGACGTACTGGTCATGGATGTAGAAGACATTCATAAGGTGGAATCAGATGCGTCAACGCACTCTTGCCACGTTTCCCTGCATTGTTATTTTCCACCGGTGCCAAAGATGAATGAATACAAGCCGAAATCGAAAGTCTCAGGAGGCTAGAAATGGCCATAGCAAACAACATTACACAGGTGATTGGCAAAACGCCGCTTGTGCGTCTAAATCATTTGGCAGAAGGTTGCCTTGCCACGGTTGCTGTTAAGCTGGAATCAGCTAATCCACTTGGTTCTGTTAAGGATCGTATCGGCGTTTCGATGATTGATGAGGCGGAACGCCAGGGCTTGATCAAGCCGGGCGTCTCAACCATTATTGAACCAACATCGGGAAATACTGGAATTGCCTTAGCATTTGTAGCTGCAGCACGCGGCTACAAATTGATCTTGACCATGCCTGATACTATGTCGCTTGAGCGTCGCAAATTGCTTTATGCCTTGGGTGCAGAGCTTGTGCTCACATCTGGTCCACAGGGTATGAAAGCGGCTATTAGCAAAGCAGAAGAAATTGTTGCTACCGTGCCGAACGCATATATGCCGCAACAATTTCAAAATCCGGCCAATCCGAAAGTGCACCGCGAAACTACTGCCGAAGAAATTTGGCGCGACACCGAGGGCAAAGTGGATATTTTTGTCGCAGGGGTCGGCACCGGTGGCACCATTACTGGTGTCGGGCAAGTGCTGAGAGAACGCAAGCCATCTTTCAAATGCGTTGCAGTTGAGCCAAAAGATAGTCCAGTGATTTCACAAACTTTGGCTGGCGAACCACTAAAACCTTCACCGCACAAAATTCAAGGCATTGGCGCTGGATTCATTCCTCAAATTTTGGATTTGTCCGTCATCGATTCTGTTATCCAAGTTTCAAATGAAGATTCAATTGCCTATGCCAGAAAAGTGCATAAGCATGAAGGAATCTTTTGCGGTATCTCAAGCGGTGCCGCTGTTTATGCCGCACTTGATTTAGCCAAGCGTCCGGAAAACAAAGGCAAGTTGATCGTGGCAGTCCTGCCTTCCACCGGTGAGCGTTATTTGTCCACGGCTCTGTTTGCTGATTTGGCACCCGAGTTAGTTGGCGTATCCTAGTCAGCTATGTATTTAAAAGAAGACATCGATAACATCCTCAAAACTGATCCGGCAGCCAGATCGTCTCTGGAAGTGATGTTGTGTTATCCTGGTCTGCACGCAGTTTCCATTCATCGCTTTTCGCATAAGCTCTGGCAAAGTAAAGTTGGGTTTTTGCGCCTTTGGGCGCGCCTAATCTCGCATTGCTCGCGATTGTTCACCGGAATTGAAATTCATCCTGGCGCCACACTAGGCAGGCGCGTTTTTATCGATCATGGCATGGGAGTCGTTGTTGGTGAAACAGCTATTGTCGGCAATGATGTTGTTATCTATCACGGCGTAACACTTGGTGCTGCAGCTCAGGCGCGCGAAGGTGAAAAAGCTCGCGATGTCAAACGTCATCCAACGCTCGGCGATTCCGTTGTAGTTGGTGCTGGCGCGCAAATAATTGGTGATATTAAAGTTGGTGACAATTGTCGTGTTGCCTCCGGATCGATTGTCTTAAAGAATGTTCCAGATAATTGTGTGGTTGCCGGAATTCCCGGACGAATTGTCTACAAAGAAGGGCAAAAGGTCAAAGAAGAAGTTCCAGATATCGAAGCTGAGGCAATCAAGGTCTTAAAAAATCACATACTAAAATTGGAATCAGAAGTTGCCTTGTTAATCTCTCAATCACAACCACAAACTACAAGCTCACAGATAGCCATGGCGCAGGAAAGCTCCCCTCTGGATGACGCCGTCACCAGTCAAGACAACTCTATGGAAGCCGTTGACGCTTTTCTCTGGGGTGCTGGGATATAAGCGGGTGTTAAAGGCGGGCAAGCTGGGTAGAATAGCTGATAGGCCGCACTTTTTTTAGGAAAATTTATCATGCCACAAACAGAGCTTGAAAAGGCATTTTCTACCCTTGCGGACGCCTTTAACCTTACCGAAACCGAAATGGCGGAGGAGATTAAGGTAATTCAGCAGCAAATTGAAGAGCTAAAAGGGCGCATTGTCGAGCTTAATGGCAAGCAAGAAACATTGTCGCACGACAGGGCTGCCATAGAGCAAATTTACAATCGCTACTCTGACACTGGCGCCACACAAGCTGCCAAATAGGGAACGCAATGCCTACCCTGATTTGTCCGCACTGTGGAGCAGAAATGAATGCACCATTGAAGTTTTGTCTCTCCTGCGGGCGACTAATCTCGGAGGCTGATAAAAAACGCTTTGGTGGTATTAAGGCTATCGGCAAGGGTGGTGTTACCAAACGTTTAGGTGAAGTATTGTCGCCGGCATCGTTTGGTTTGTCCAAAAAATCTTATGGCGTACAACGTTCAATGCGCGAGTTTCTTTTGCAATTTTCATTGGCGCTTGGTTTTATTTTCTTCGTCATCTTTGGACTAAAGTATTTATTTGAAATAGTAGTACCAAAGTTGGTACCCAAACATGCGGCTCCGGCGCCCAGTGCAGAACCCCTAAACGGCAAAGAGACTCCCGAGGAATCCCCAGCTTCAAGTCAGCCAGATACTCATTCGGATAGCGGTTTGCCATCCAAATAATTCTGATAATATTGTTGCCAGTTTGAATCCAAGTCGCTTTCGGCTAATTCTTGCACTGCCTGTGGTGGCAGATCAATTCGGATTGTGCGCTTTCTATTGTGCTTGGTAAATTCATGACGCACTGCTTGTGTTTCAGAAATTTCATAAGCAAGTATGGGCTTCCATTCTTCCTTATCGCGTATTTCTAAAGAAGATTGCCTAACGGTGCCAGACTCCAATTTGTCGGTGACCAATCTGCACGTTTCGCTCAGCTCTTTTACTAGCTGCTTGGCGGATTTAACAACGCTCTCAGTCTCTTGCCGCATCAATCCAGCTGCCCGCAAAATAGTACTGGTCGGATTGTCATCCTCATTTGTTTCAATACCTTTGACTATAGGCACTTTACTCGCCTGTGATTTGTCTGCATCCTTGGCAATGGGCTCTCGTGCCGTTTTCTTGGTCTTATCACCAAGTTTTTCAGTCTTCAAATTTGCAGTATCCATTTCCTGAGTTTCTGCATTGGCAGCCTTTTCGCCAAAAGAGTGTCCGCATTTTGGACAGAATGTTGCGGCCAATGTTGTGATGCTTGAGCACTCGGGGCATGGTTTTGTGACAATGTCGAAATCGTGGGTGCTGCCACCAGCTGATTTTGCTTGTCCTGTCCCACCAGTATTGGCGGTCTGTCTGCTCTGACCGAACGTATCTTGATTCTCGCTGATAAATGTTTCAATTTGTTCGGCAGTTGGGATGACCAAGGACATGCCACGTTTGAGTGCAACGGTTGGCACTCCTTTGGCATCGGCTGTAGTTGGAAGTTCATTGACTGCTGCCAGCAATTTCCAAAGCTTGATGTTTTGCAGGGCTGGATGTTTGAGGGCAATTGTTCGTAGTGTGTCTCCCAGCCGGACCGTATATTTGATCTGTCCTGACTCCTCTTGTTTGCCTTTTTTCAATGGCCCCAAGAGTTTCTCCATGTTTTCGCGGCGAATTTGGGCAGCAGCAAAACTCTCGGCAGCTGATGCCGGATCAGCGAACATTGATGCACCACCTGCGGTATCAGATAGTCCTAATTTACCAGACAATTCCGTGCGCAAGTTGTCTGCTTGTCCCAGTGCGTTTGCTTCCCAGGCTGCCAATTCCTCTTCTGCGGTTTGGAATTGACCGGCATAAGCAAACTCACCTTGATCACCGGAAAATGGTCTTTCGCGGAAGTCCTTAATATCGGTTGTTGTTGGTAAGTAAAGCGCTAATTTCGGTTTGAGGTTAAGGATCTTTTTGCCATCACGTGTCCAAGAAGGAATATTGTTTTGGTTTATTTCGTAAATCAACGGCGCTAATTTGCGATCACGCAATCTATTGCTGGCAATTGACTCAAGCGTATCACCTTGTTGGACAATGTATTTTTCCCGACGCTCGTCGTCTTGCTTTTTCTGCTCTTCTTGCTTTTCTTCCTCTTTAGTGCGATCGGCAGAGGCAGCGGTCATTGCACTGCCAAGTCCACCCATTTGTTGTGCAGTTAGTCCATCTTGATCCTTATCTTTGTCTTCTGCCTTCTTGCCTTTACCGTCGTCTTTGCCGGCAAGGCTTGGATCTTTTTGTCCTGGTCCTAATCCTTGCTGTCCAGGTTGGCCTGGTTGTTGACCGGATTTCAGTGCATCAAGTGCTGCTTCGGCAATTTGGCCTTTTGCTGTTGGATCTTTAGTGCCAAGACCTAATCCCTCTAGTGCTGCAGCTGAGACGGCAGCAGCTGTGGCGTCTTTGCCCGGAACTTTGGTTGCTAAATCACGACCGGCTAGATCTTTGCCGGCTAAATCTTTGCCAGCCAAATCACGTCCGGCAAGATCTTTTAGTCCGCCGAGAACTGATTCTAATTGTTTTTGTTGATCTAACTTGGAAGCAGCATCAAGTCCTCGGGCAGTTGCGTCTTGTGTACTTGTGTGTGTACCAAGCTCTTTCATGGCGATAAGCGCTTTACCAAGTTCTGCTGCCGGACCGGTTTTTGCTTGGTCTTGCATAGCCCGCATCACATCAAGGGCCGTCAAGGCTTTCTCCGGACCAGTTTGTTTGTTGTATTCACCAAGTAGTTTTGTTAGTTCAGTAAATGCAGCACCTCTCTGCTTGTCTGAACCAGAAAGCAACTGATCTCTATTTGAATTGAGAAATAGTGCCAGAGTATCAAATGGTGCTTTTGATAATCCGCCCAAGCCACCGCCTGGAATGTCCGAAGGTTTTGTCCCAAGACCAAGTAGCTCTTTCAGTCTATCCAAAGATGCACCGTCCAAACGATCTTTGTCTTTGTTGAGCTCGAGTAAAGATTTGATTTCTTTCAGTGCATCCGGGCTAATGCTTTTCAGAAGCTCTGCCAATTTTTGCTTGCTTGGATCGAGATCGGAAACTTTTCCTTGCTCGAATGCCTTGATCGCATCTTGTAAAGATTGTCTACCTTCTTTGGTGGTTAAATCGATAGGCTTGTCCTTCGCATCCGGTGCTGGCTTTTGCAAGTCGCTTGGTTTGTCGGAAGGCTTCTCTTTTGGTGCATTGTCCTTCGGCGCATTGTCTTTTGGTTCACGTGGAGTCTCAAGTTTGGGATTATCGTCTCGCCCTCTGTTCTTTCCCGAGTCGTCTGACTTAGGAGAGTCAAGGCGATCGCTGCCCTTTGGTCCGTCACCAGCCTTCGGTCCGTCATTTTTGGGTGTGTCGCCACCTTTTGGTGTATCACCGCCTTTTGGTGTGTCGCCACCTTTTGGTGTGTCGCCACCTTTTGGCGTGTCGCCGCCTTTTGGCGTGTCGCTGCCTTTTGGCGTGTCGCTGCCTTTTGGTGTATCACCACCCTTTGGCGTGTCACTACCTGTGTCTAGACCGCGACTTTTGCCCTTGCTATCATCCGAATCTTTTTTGCCATCAACCGAGCCTGAGTCGATTTTGTCTTTTTTGTCTGAAAAGCCCCCTGTTTTGTTGTCTGTCGGGATGGTACCGGATCCGGAATCCTTTTTCTCGTCTTGCTTGTCCTTCTTATCTTGGAAGTTGGACTTCTCGTCTGTTTTTGATTTGTTTTCTGTGCCGCTACCGGTGGTGCTATCTGTAGAAGTGGAATCCTTTTTCTCGTCTTGCTTGTCCTTCTTATCTTGGAAGTTGGACTTCTCGTCTGTTTTTGATTTGTTTTCTGTGCCGC